>NZ_CP138858.1:4069535-4726803 GCF_033878955.1 Coraliomargarita algicola | reverse complement strand
TGCACAGCAATTCACGGCGAAACTAAACTGGCCCATACCAGGAAGCTTAGTTGGGCTATTATTACTTTGGTTTTTATTGAACCGTCGCATGTTACCCGCGACTTGGGTCGAGCATGGTGCCAATGATTTACTCCAGCACTTGATGCTTTTTTTCGTGCCTGCCATGCTGGCCTTAGTCAATCGCCCGGACTTGTTCAGCATGCTCGGCGTCAAACTACTCATAGTAGTCTTTATAAGCACGCTCGCAGTCATGTGCGGAACCGCTTGTGTGGTGGAAATTGGATTTCGTTTACGTAATGATTGAAATCATTCAAGGCAGCTTCTGGTGCGCCTGCACACTCACGATCTATCTAAGCTCGCAAAAATTACATCGTACATACGGGCGCTGGTGGAGTTCACCGATGCTAGTGACTTGGGCAGGCTGCGGCATACTAATCCTCGCCCTACATGCCAATTATCGGGAATATTTGCTTGGCACCAATTGGATGATTTGGCTGCTAGGCCCCGCAACGGTCGCATTTGCGATTCCGATCTATCGGCAACAAGCCTTAATCCAAAAGCATTGGTTACTCCTGTGTATAGGCGTTGCAGTCGGCAGTCTTCTTGCATTTGCCACTTGCTGGGGGCTCGCCGCATTTTTTCACTTTTCCCCGGAAATCCGAGCAAGTCTACTGCCTCGCTCGGTCACGACCCCCTTGGCCATGGAAGCATCCTCTCGAATCGGCGGCGTACCGGAATTAACTGCAATCTTCACAGCAATCACGGGATTATTTGGAGCTGCCATTGGAGAAAGCTTACTCTGTTTCTTACCGATCCGCTCCAGCTTCGCTCGCGGCGCCCTCTTCGGCATGGGAGCCCATGGAGCCGGCGTCGCCAAAGCCCGCGAAATAGGACAGGAAGAAGGCGTCGTCGCCAGCCTGATCATGATTCTCGCAGGCTTGCTAAATGTGTTGCTTGCCGGATTGATCTCTAGCCTATAGAGCGGAAAGCTCCTTTAGCAGATTTCGACAACCATCCTCAATCAGATCCATGACATGATCGAAGCCTCGATCACCACCATAATATGGGTCGGGCACTTCACGTTCATCATGCTCCGTGCAATATTCACAAAAGAGCTTAATCTTATCCCCATACTGCCCGCGCCGGTCCAAGTAACGTGCACCGTCGAAATTGTCCTGATCCATCGCTAGAATTAGATCATAATATTCAAGATCCTCAGCTTCCAGTTGCCGGGATCGCCCGATGACTGGAATCCCCCGTTCACGCATAACCTGTTGCATACGTGAATCAGGCGGAGCGCCCACATGAAAACCGGTGGTACCGGCGGATTCAATTTCGAAATGATCTGTTAGGCCAGCCTCGTCCACCAAATGCTGCAAGACACAATGCCCTGCTGGTGAACGACAAATATTGCCCATACATAAAAATAAGATGCGATGCATAAGTAGAAACCTAAACAGTAGAATGAGAACACGGACACAGTGAAGGCTAATATTTTATAAAATAATTTGCGTTGCGACGCTCCGCAACTGCAGCGAAGAGGCGAAGCGCCCCCAAGCAATCCGCTCAAGCTGCCGCTGGGCCCACGGTAAACATAGGTTTTGCGTCTCCGAGTAAGGCTATTCCACGCTGATCGAAGGCTGCTTGCGATCTCCGATGTATAAGGCCAAGTCCTGTTCCTGATCGGCTTTATAATTGCCACGCGTATGCCCGCCCTGCGGAGCAAACTGAATTGATTTATTCTCAGTCGGAATATTATTGTAGGCGGCAAAGACCCCCGTTGGCGGGCAAACTCCATCCCAACCTCCTGTGCGTAAGACCGCTTGGGCGCGAATACGACAGGCAAAATTAGCCGCATCAAAATATCCGAGGTGCACAATGTCTTCGACACCTACAGTCTGCTCCTGGCTCGGGCTTGCCAGTGTCAATCGATAAGTCCCGTCCTCATGCCCCTCATAGGGCCGCGGCCAACCGGGAGCATGCCCCACCACGGGGCCACCAAAATCACACATGGCAGGCACGTCTGCATATATAAAGCTCACGTCAGTATCCAGCCCTGCCGCGATGAGCGCTTGTGCACCTCCCTGGCTTCCGCCGGATACGATGACATTCTGTCCATCCCACTCAGGTAAGGTCTTCATAAATTCCAAGGCCCGCATCAAACGAAGGATCACGCCCTTCATATAGTAGCGGTCGGGATCATCAATATTTTGATATGGATAGTCTTTCAACGCTCCCTCTCTCAGTGCGGTATAGAATTCCTGCGGCTGATCGTTGGGAAGGCCATGCGCATTTAAATTCATAAAAATGACAGGCCCCTTCACCGAGGACTCTTTAGGCACAGGTGGTTGCCAAGCCAAATTCGTCTTTGGCAAATGCACCCCCGCCCCATGCACATGGACAAAAATCGGCAGTGACTTCGCTTGCGCATTGGCTGGTATTTTGAGTGTGGCATTGACGGGACGAAATCCGCTGCCCACGGGAACTTCGACATACTCGATCTGAAAACTCGCGTGCACATCCGGCACAAGTGTTCGCTTGGCCAGCAGCGGGATTGCTTGCAACTTCGCTTTCTCCTGAGCCCAAAAAGCATCAAAATCATCAGGTTCTGCCAAGCCCGGCTTCATCTCCAGTGGATCGACCACCGCGCCCGAATACCCGAGCGCTTGCTGCCTGCGACCGCCGACCTCGTGATAGAGCGGTTTACCTTCGGCACTGATCCCGACCACAGTCAGCTGACACCATCCAGGCGCCTCCAACTGAGTCGTGTATTCCACCAGATCCGCGGTGAAAAAATCCTCGCGAGCCACTTCCTTGCGATTGTGATAGAGAATACAGCGGAAGCCTTTATCCGTAATCGCTTCGCCATCTTCCAACATGCGCACTTTAAAAACGATGGGCTCCCCGGCCTGATAAATACCATCCGCATGACTCTGATAGATTTCGAAGCGGTAAGTTTGCGCAGAGACGATCTGAGCCAATAGGCAAAGAATTAGGCTGTAGAGATAGTTCTTCATACTTCTAAAAGGACCTCCATTGTTTCGTTGAATCGCGAATCAGACTCGTGACCATCTACTCAGCAAGCATCATGATCGGCCAAAGTTGTGGGTTCTCATTCACATGCGCCCCCTCTTCCGTGGCGAGACTCAAGCCCTTGTTACCAAAAGTGCCGTCATCCATCCGATCGTGCAGATACATACCAAAGCCCACTTGAGAACCAGCCTCCAGCTTCATCGGTAGAATATACTTACGAGCGAAAGTGATCGTATAAGCATAACGTGTCTCCGAAATACGTGTGAACTCTGCCTCGATACCACGTGCGGCTTCTTCCTTGGTCGGGAATTCTGTGCCGCCGGCATACTCCAAGAATACTTCCCGGAAGCGGCAAACCAACGCAGGCCCGCTGTCTCCAGATGCATGACTCGCGCTGAAGTCGTAACGGTAGTCATCCAGATCCAGTCCTGCATTATTGACGCGTCCGTTGGCCGCGCAATCGAAGTAAACTTCCAAGCAACCGTCGAGTTGATACAAGTGCCCCTTTTGGGCGACGGACGAAGCCCAGAAAGGTTCATAATTCACGTTAAAAATATCGTCCTCCGCTTCAACGCGTAGATAGAAGTTCTCCTCGTCCCATGCGACTTGAAACTGCGCTTCGATATCACCCGGATGCCCGCCAGGGGTCTGCTTTTGCAAACTAACCGGACGATACAGATTGGTCATTTCAATAGCCGGAACCTGATCCCAATCGGGTGTGCCGTCGACCTTAGGTGCATACAAATAGTCCATGTCCCATTGCTGAGCCACAGGTTCTTGTCTGGGCTGTTTCAGCTGGTAGTCGAGCGTCCAATCGTAGATCTGTCCCGTTTGAGGAGCTTCGATACCAAGCAGTGCAGCACGCATCTTTTGCTTCCCTGCGATGTCAAACTTCAGCTCACCACCCGCATACTGAATACTGCCAACTTGTTGGCGGCTCGTCAGATTTTCAAACTCAGCAATGACTTCTCCAGTTAAGGTCGGCTCGAAGGTGATACGAACATTCGCCCCAGCACCAACGACATCAGCATTTTGCAAAGCCTCTGTTATCGCTTCAACATCGTCCCCCACCAAGTAGAGCGGTGCGGGTGTCAACTGGATATCAACCCAGCCATCTTCAGCGACTTTCAGAGTGCTGCTACGCCCCATCATGTCGACCAATTTTGGCAAGGCTCCATTAAACTTCACGCGCATGATCGGACCACGAATAAATCCACGCTCCACATCATCAACAGTGCACCAGACGGCCGCAACCGCGCCCGTCGTCGCATCTTCGAAGGTATAACCACGCACACCTTGCGCTGGGCGCACATCTCCTACAAATGTAGGCTCAGGCAACATATCTGTCAGCGACGAAATGCCGAAGAGAAAGCTATCGGGCGTCAGATTATAGTCGACGATCGTGCGCGTATCACTCTGCCAGGTATTAAAGTGCTCCAACTGCGGCCAATACTTCAGGCACATGATATACTGGCGCACCATCTTTGCCGTATGCAGAAACTCCTCCAAACCGACATCGTAAGAGGGCTGTCCGCCGTTATAGGAATAAGTCGGGCCGTCCCCCCAGCGGTTGGAAGAACCACCGCCCCCTTCATTGAGGTAAATCGGAGTGTCTTCTCCGTAGCCAAACTCAGCCATGCTATCGCGTAGCATTTGAATCGATTCATCCAAATCACCTGCTCCCAAGGTGCCATCGATCGCACCGTATGGGTGCACCGCGACAGCGTCCCAACGAACGGTATCGAGTGTCGAACGGAGGAAACCTTCGATGTCTTTCTTACCACGGGTTTGCCCATAACCAGAGGTGCCCCCGGAGGGTAAAACGATCGCATCGGGATTGCCCTTCTTAATACCACGATAAAAGGCGACCAACAGTTTCGCATATTCCTCATAATCATGATTCTTAAATAATGCTGGAATAGAAATCTCTTCTTCGGTGCCGAATGACCACACACGCACAAAGGGGCAGGCTCGCGCAGCGCGCTCACTCATTTCTTCTACTGCAGCAACCATCTCATCGGTATATTTTTCGACGAGATCAACGGGCTTGCCTCGGCTTTGCATACGCTTCCAGACTCTGAAATTGATCTGACGCATAAGCTGCACATCGGGGTGTAAGGTCTTAACCTGCTCAGAAGTCAAATGAGGGAAGTTCGACAAACTATGTGTATAATCCGTCAGATTATATTTGTCGCGAATCTCGTAAAGTAGCGGCTCCTGAATGGCGCCTGGACCATAACTGGTAGAGCCCGTAAAACCCATCCGCTGCATGAGTTGCACCCGCTCTTCAGCTCGGTTGATCCGCGCTGTCACGAGGGCCCCATAGAGATCTTTAGTCGCAAAATCATTGGACTTGGTCTGAATGATGCCGAAGCGATAGTAGTCGTCATAGGCATCCACTCCAGGTCCTTCATAATGAGCCCGTAAGACAAAGTTGCCCCGTTCCAGATCGAGTTCGTCGAAGGGTAAATCAATCACTTGTCCCCCTAGGCAATCATAGCTCTGGGTCCAGATCGGCTGATTAAAAAAGTCCTCCAGTGTCAGCGTCAATTGACCATGCGTAGCCGCATCGCCGCTGATTTTAAAACGCGCCTCAATCGGGTCTCCCGCCTCAACATTATTTTGGTAATGAGACGTTTTGAGGAGTCCCTCCAAAGGAGCCGAAACAAACTCGGTCGGCTCAGGCCCCGCTTCATATTGCAAGCCATCGAGCCAAATTCTGCCCCCTTCTCATTCGCACTGAGAATAAAGGAGATCGGCGTGCCATCAGATACAAATGAGAAAGAGAAACGCTGCCACTCTGTGCTCAATTCATTGCGCTCCGTCGCATAGACGGTCGCACGTGTAAATTGGCCGCCCGTCTTACTACTGAGAGGGGCTAAGAAGGCACTGGCTCCTTCGATTTCAGCCTTGGCGTAATAACTGACCGTATAGGTCTTCCCCTTGGCACTCGGCATAGAAAAGCTCCGCAAGGTTTGGCTCGCCCGTTGCACAGGATGAATCACCATGGCATTGGAACCAAAGAGCCCCGCATCTGGGTCCACCCCGTAACGCAGCAGATCCGAACGCTCGTAGCGAGCCCCCCCAAACCACCAACGCCAATAGCGCATTCCTTGTTCAAAGCTTGGATTCGGAAAGAGATTACGTGTCGGCGACTGTGGCAGATGCAAGGCATCCTGCGCCCAAAGATCATGCCCTTCCACCGCGGGAGGGGCATCGTCTGCAGGTGGAGCCACCTTTCCGAAATCAATGATAAACGAATCTTGCGGCTGCGAGCCATGAAACATAAAGCCCAAGTCAATACGCTTGTATTGATACACTTCGCGCAAGCGCCCACGCAGACCAGACTCTGAAATAATATCAAAGCCGTAGAATGGCTTGCTTGGCGCATAGCTCAATTCATGCACGGTTCCCTGCCAAACGACTAAGCGATCCTGCTCGTGCGCCTTTAACTCATCGATCGGCTTTGGCTCCATACTCGTGCCATTCACCTCAAGGCCATTTTCACGATAGTCACCTTCAATATCAAAATACATGACATAATTATTTAGCATCACCCCTGCCTCACGAAATGCCTCGACCTGCTCCGCACTGCAACCGATATCCCAACTGACTTCGACGCGGCTATCACCGAGTGACTTTAGGCTGTAGGAAAATTCAGCCTCCGTCCCATCCGGCAGCGGGTAACGATTACTGACACGAATGACTCCCGTATCAGGGTCAGCCTCCAAATTCGAAGTTTCAAAGAGTTTGGGCGCCATCATCGGCACATTCTCCCCATCCGCGTTTATATAGTTCGCCACGAAGATGCACTTCATGATCGGCGCTTCATTTACATATAAAGTGAACTCATTGTCCCGATCCGTTTGCTTCAGGTTCAGCTTGGTCTCCCGTGCCGCCACACGCTTATTGCCGTAGACCCAAGAAGCCGCCAAAGCAGGTCGATTCTCATCCTGCTTATCCAGGAATGTCTCTGTCCGCAGTTCTCCATCAACCCGCTCGCCTTGCTTAATTTCAAAGGGTGGCGCATAATCCGGACCGTTGAGGGCTCCAGGCTGAGCATCGGCCAGCGTAAGGCCGATGCTCAGCAATGAACAAAGGGCGACAGTCAATCGGAATGGAGTCATATAGAACAGTCTGATATAAATGGGGTAAGATTCAAAGCCACAGCGGGCGCGCGGCTACTCGATCACAATGACCGTAGTGCGTAAATCACGATGGTTTTTATGAAGATGGAAACTCAAAACCCCATCGACATACTCGTAAGGAATTGCCTCGCCGGTCTTCAATAGTTGAACCGACTTCGGTGCTTCCTTCAGGCACTTGATTTCAACGGGATAATCAAAAAGCCACCCGACGTGCGCATAAGTTTTATCGCCCTTGTGAGTAATGGGAACATTGGAATCTTCGGGCCAATTTCCCGGAGTGGTGCCAATGACTGATTCGCCACTGTGTGACATCCATTCTTTAAGCTGCTCCATACGCTTGAAAAAGGCATCAGGCAAACGCCCCTTGGCATCGGGCCCCACATTTGGCAGCCAATTGCCGCCCCATGCACGGGCTTTGGTAAACTCTTCGAGAAACCAGCCAATTGGCTTATATGTTTCGTGTTCCATATAGCCCCATGCGCCGTCGGAGAAGACGTGACAATACTCCCACCAACTGCCCTCCACCCGCTCACGCTCAGGAAATTTGCACTCTGGAGTATTGAAATCGCCGTAGCCATGGCCTCGCGGATTAATCAAAATACCGGGCTGGATCTCGCGAATTTCCTCGATCGTCATCGAGCCATCCGGCAAACGACCGTCAAACCACAACACATCGATCTGGCCATAGCGAGTCAGCAATTCGCGCACGTGTCCGTTGACGTGGGTACGATAGGCTTCCAGCAATTCTGGACTCCGCTCCGGCATTTTGTTGCCGGGATAAGGCTCATGATTCTTGTCCAAAGGCTTCTTAGAATCACGGCCGAAGTTCACGTAATCCTGATAAAAGCGCCAATCAGGCGGCGAATAGTAGAAACCGATTTTGACGTCATACTTACGCGCCGCAGCCACAAATTCACCCAGTAAATCGCGACCGTTCAAATAGTTTTTAGGACTGAAATCGCCATACTCGCTCGGCCACAGGCAAAAACCATCGTGATGCTTGGTGGTAATCACGACATAACGCACGCCGGCATCACGGGCCGCCGACAACCATTTCTCCGGGTCGTAATCCTCACAGGTAAACTTCTCCGCTTGCTCCCAATACTTCACTGGCGTCCGTTGGGCATGCGCCGCATAGATTCCATGCACTTCAGTATTCTTTTGCTGCGCGCCCGGCACGGTGTGGTAACATCCCCAAGACAGGTCGCCGATACCATCAACACTTGAAATCCCCCAGTGAATAAACATGCCTAAACAGGCTTCGGGAAACCACTGCGCATCCGGGTGGCTCGTGCGTTGGTAACTCGCCTTCTCATCGGCAAACGAGGTAATTTCATTAATTGCGTGTTGCGCTTCAACATCAGAAGCTGCGCTTTTCTCGCGTGTTGCGGTATCAGTCATGTGTTTGGGTGGGTTATTATATTAAAAATGACAATGGCTCAGCCATGACGACTAGCGAAGCCGTAGAGGTCTCAAAATTGGGTGTTTTACAGATTTAAACAAACAGTCAATTCGGCGTTGAATATATTCGATCCTGCATATCAAATACAATTCTAAAATGGATAAAGCGCCAAAGAATCGTCGACGCCCGCAGAGCTGTTTTACAGAGCGCTGACAGTTTCGTGCGCGACCTCTCGCAAGGAGACGGCTTGAGCTTCAGTTAATTGTTCGGGCTTGTAGCTCACCTCACGCGCATCAGCGTTAAAGAAGAATTCGTACCAAACGAGACCACCGAGGTATTCGCCATTTCGGTTCGCATGAAAGCCGTCATTGCCAACGCTCCAAGAACCATCCTTACTTTGACGCCAGGAAAAAATCGAGTGAAGGCTCTTGCTTTGATCGGGCAAGCCCTGCTTGTCTTCAGGATAGGACAGACTCTTAGTATCGATCCTTGTCGCTTGGTAATCCCAAAGAGGTCGTTTCTTCGCATTTTGAAACGCGGTCCCGACGGGGATAATGCGCAGGCCAAACTCTTCGCCGATCTGCCCGTAGGCGGCATGCAATTTCGCATACATCGCGTCTGGGCTTAAGTCCCATGCCTTCACCCGATAGCTATCAATGCTGTGTGCCCATGTCTCATGAATAACAATTTCTGCTTCAGGCGCATACTTTTGAATATAACGAATCAGGCGCTCTGCATAGGGATAGAAAGTTTCGATTTTATAGCTCTTCGAACTGACTTGCTGAATTGTAATATAATCCCACTTCTGATCCTCCAGCATCTCTCGTAACGTTGCCTGCTTCTTTTTACTCTTACCGTTAAAAATATAGCTATATTCCCTCCCTTGCGTCGCATCCATTTCATACGCTTCCGCAAGCGTGACATGTCTATCCAGCGGGCAGCCACCGATATAGGCATAAGCCACATCTGCGGCAAGATCCGGATTCGACTCAATGATCTGCGGCAGAAAACGCATCGAATTCGCGGTAAAGCTGTTCCCCACTCCCAATATTTGGATGCGATCTTCAGCGGCCAACAGCACGCCTGAACAAAGCGTAATGAACAGGATCAGAATGAATTTTGGGTATCTTTTCATAAATATTTCTTAGGTCAGTAAAGACAACGAACTTTGTAGGCCTTATTCAATACGTTTTAATTGATAGTGATGTGATTGCGGTTGAGCTGCGGCGCGCGCCTGCGAAATCAGGTTTTCCATCTCAGCGGCAATCAGTGCCTCGCGCGGCTTGCGCTCAAGATAACGCGTCAAGGACTTACGACGCCACAACTGGGGGCCTTCGGTAAACTCTTTGAGCTGTTCGATCTCAGCCGCTACATATTCACACGCAGCCTCTTCAGATACCGGCTGAAGCATATGCCCCAAATTCCAAAATTCAAATGTAGGAATTGAACGATACTCCAAAGCTTTAGTGTGCCAAAGCTGCATAAGCTTTAAGACTTCAGCCGCCTGCTTCGCCTGTGGTGTGTTTACTTCCAAAGCGAGATTGACGCCCGCAGACAACGCTTCCGCTTGAAAATCTCGCACTCGCTGCCCATCGATTGTGAGCACATACTCTCCCGGCTGCAGGCCACTCACGCGTAAGGTCTGGCGGTTTAACTCATTTTGAAAAGGCACCCATTCGAGCGCCGCTTGCTGCGCCTTGCCGACAGGAAAGGGAATGGCCTGCTCCAACACTGTAAACGAAACCGTAGCATCCTTGGCCACCAAGTCACCAACCGATGCATTGTCAGAAGCAATAAATTGAGTTTGCTCGACATCTACATGCACCCGAGAGACCAGTCCGGGCGCGTCCACTGCTTTCAGAAAAAGATACGCCATCACGAATTGCCCCACAGAATTAGGATGCACTCGGTCCCTTTTAATCAAACTAGCGGCTGGGTCCACCGCTTGCATACGTGCATTGATCTCATTCATCGGCCCATAAAAATCAATCAATGTCGCACCAGTCGACGCAGCAAGCTGCGTGACATAGGCCGCGCAGGCTCCAAGCGCACCATTCACCCCCGTTAAGACCTCCGTTTGGTGCTGCGCGGTCTCATCATAAATCGTAGGTGTCATCAAAATCAATCGCGCCCCATCTTCCCGCAGACGTTGCACGAGCTGATTCATAAAACTGCGATAGCCTTCCAGAATGTAAATGCGCTGATCCCGCACTTGAGGCGTGTCCGGCACATCGCCGTAGATTTCGCGCCGCACATCATTCATTCCAAACATAACGGAAGCCACGGTCGCGCCCTTCGGTTGGATGTCCCAATCGTAACGCTCCAGTGCTCCATGCGCATCATCGCCCGAGTTACCCGCATTGGCGACACTCAGTTCAAGCTCAGGGAATCGCGTCAAACAATAGAGATATACCCAGGTATGATATTCGCCGCCATGAGTGATACTATCACCCACCATCGTCCAGCGGTCCCCATCCTCAAAGGGAACTCGCGCCATCGAGCGAGTCGACAACCCGACAAGACAAAGTACAGCTAAGAGATACAGCAGGGAGGTCATAAACACAAAAATAGTTAATTTATAATGTTACCAACGATAATAACGATAAGGCTCATCACCATAAACAAAATCGCTACGATAATCTGGATGATAAAACTGATGATCGACCACACGCTCTTTATAGCTGGCGGGAACGAGATACATATCTTCAGGATGCCCCGTAAAGCCCCCGCCGCCCATATGGTCAAAGACGCGCACAGAGATAACTGAAGTGCCGGCTTCAACTAAACTTCCAGGAATCGTGTAGATCCGTTTTGCCGACCAAAACTGCGGTGAATTAACATCCATCTCCCCGACCTTGATTCCATTAAAGTAGGTCTGGTCAAAGTCATCAATTGAACCGAGGCTCAGACATAAATCTTGCCCACTCCACTCCTGAGGAATCGTAATTTCTTTGCGAAACACAACTTCTCCGTCGACCTCCCAATCATGACCATAATACTCAAATTCTCCAGGAAGTGAAACGGTCTTAAAATCTCTTTCATCCACATGTGTGGCTATTAGTGAACGAGCAGTATCGCTAATTCCGGGGTCGGTATAGGCCACCGTACCATTAGGCTCGAGTGGCGTCACTAGCTGTGCTTTCCACTTACTAGCCAAATTGATTTTACGGCGACTGTCCTCTAAAGGCATGGCATCGAAAAATTGATCGTCCGTAACAAACGATGCTCCCAGATTAGCCAATAGTTGCGAGATGGCTCGCGTTTGCCTCCAACGCGTATAGCGCATATAGCTCAACTGATCTGCATTCAACAAAGCAGGCGTAATTTGAGAAAACACGATTTGTCCCTCTCCCAACTGCTTACGCCCAAGCAAACCATCCGCACCGACCTCACAGCCATCAGCAATCAAGTAAGCCAGTCCATCCGCACGTTTTCGAATGTCCGACTGACTCAGACCACGGCAAATATCCCAGTCGGGAACATTTAACGAACCGTGAAATGCATCCTCGCGCACGAGTGTCACTCCAAAGTTTGTAGCTCCCTCACTCTGCTGCCCGAGGACAAACACATGCCCTCCATTTGCAGCATAATCATACACAGTATCTTTAGAGATATCTGCGTCCGCCGAAAGAATGAGCAATCCATCCTCTGGCAGCGTCTGAGACGTTCCGACTCGGAACTGAACTCCAGCTAAGCGCAGCGAACTCCCATCCTCTGCATTCCCGATAAAGACGGTCTCTCTTTTCGGAGTCACCTTCGCTGCCATCACATTTTTCAACAGCTGCGCCAAAATGTGTTCTGCGGCAGGTTCCACCGCAAGATGATCTTCAAAGTCCAGCCCACAATAGACAAGCAAGCCCGCCCCATAGCTCAACTCCATTAAGGGCGAATACGCCAAATCAAACTCACACTCCAGCAAAGGAGTCCAGCCACCAAAATGTGGCTTTTCGATCGCACAACTACTCACCACGCCTCGATTTCCCCAACGCCAGCCAAATTTGGGTGCAGTCGTCAGTTCCTTAATATTATCGATCTTCGGATCGACTGCTGGTAACAACTGACTGCTACCACGCCAATCGCGTAAGAGCTCTGGGTCGAGCGACGCCCATTCAGATGCCGATTCAAGTGGAAAAACCCTGCGCGAACTATATAGCGAGCTTCTCCAGCCGAGTGACTGCTCTAACCACTGTGGTGTCTGTGACATCACGATCGCCTTTCCGCCAGATTTCAAATGCTGCTGTAGTCGCGGCATAACTGATTCGACTTGTTCCAATGTTTGACGCCCCACCACTACGAGTCCTACCTCGTTCTGCCACGGCTTCACTTGCCAGCCAAGATCGATCAATGATTGCTTCAACTGTGGAGTTATAGATTCAACATAAAGCGTCGCCGATTCTGATACGGCCACGGGCGCTTGATGAGGAATCACAGTAAAAGCAAACTGGTCCTCGTGCAACACCTGCCCAATCGTCGCTTCAAGCACAATATCACCTTCAGTTTGAATGGAAAAATCATCATCCAAAGCAAATACCAACGGATCCAGTAAGGTTTGTCCGGGTGCTAAAGAACCATTCTTTGTTACCTCCTGCATCAAACGATTCCTATAATACACTTTCGCTCGCCATTCATAGTTTTGTTGACGACGCGTATCATTCAACAAAGCGACCTGCTTCGTCACAGTCTCGCTCGGGCTAAAGAGGTGCACCTTATCTGTGAAATGCTCGGTACCGCCCGCAATCCACACCAAGGTCTCATGATTATTTTCTACAATTTCTCTGGCAATTAAATCGCGTGGCTTCGAATCGATTTGGTCTAGCCGAACATTTCGTTTGGCTAAGGAATCCGAATAAGTGCCTCTGCGCCCGGGTTGCCACTCGACCTGTGGAGGAGTCATCTCAAAATTCGAACGCCAACCAGTGCCATCAGGCTGACACTGCCAAGTCTCAAAAGTCTTGGAGAGCGAGAGCCCCCAAGGCAGCATACCACCACTGATTCCAGCCGTGCGCCAGCTTCTAAAGGTGTTACGAGCAAAGAGCTCACCCACCTCATTCGTCGTGTCATAGCCCCATAATTTAAAGTGAGTGCTAATATACTTTTCATCCTCCAAGAAACTGGTCTGAATCCAGTCTCTATAGGCTTCATTCTCGAGCTCATAGGCACGTGTCCCCAAGTAAGCACTGGTAAATTCCGTTGCCAGCACCTCAGAGGTTTCTCCAACCTGAATTCCTTTTCGCCCACGTTGATAAGTCGCATAAATCGGTATTCCAAATTCGACCATCATTAGCGGCATATCCCCATGCTCGGCCCATTGGCTCAGCCACTCCTCCCGCTCCTGAAGCGGAATCAAACAGAGATAATTATTCAGCGTATAGACATCTCCAACAAAACTTCCAGCATGCGAATAAACCAGACGTGTCGGGTCTATTTCTTTAATCGCTTTGACCGCATTGAAACCGCTACGTTTAGCCTGAACCCACTGTGGAAAAGTTGACTTAAACTCACTCCATTGCCCTAAGATTGCTGGGTTCTGATCCTGTCCAATACCAAAACGATTAAA
Organism: Coraliomargarita algicola; assembly: GCF_033878955.1. Classification (NCBI taxonomy): domain Bacteria; kingdom Pseudomonadati; phylum Verrucomicrobiota; class Opitutia; order Puniceicoccales; family Coraliomargaritaceae; genus Coraliomargarita; species Coraliomargarita algicola. Next base: position 4,712,663 of record NZ_CP138858.1, on the reverse strand, counting down.
CCCGAAGTTCCACATAACGATCGAGGGCTCATTCATAAGTCCTTGAAAGCGACGCTCCACCTGGGATTTCCAATAACTAATCATTTCTGGATTCGTCAGTTGTTCACTGACAATTGTCCCTTCATCTGTTGTGCGTGCAGAAACAAGCATACCATATCGATTCGCCATCTCCACCCAAAGGTAATCATAATCTTCAGTGCCGCGTTGAGAGATGTCCGCACAGGATAACTCAATAAAATTGAAGCCCAACTCTTTGTAGCTCTTCACCCAATGCTCAATTGCTTCGAGATTCCCGCCAACATTTCGATAGCGGTACGGGCGCAAATTAATTTGGCTACCATTTAAATAAAAATTGCGCCCTTCGACCCAAAATTCACGAAATCCAAATTGAACCCTACGTTCATCTCTAGCCCCCGACTCGGTCTTTACAGTTAAATACAAATCATAAAGGTGCGGCTGATCAATATCCCAAAGTTTGGCATCATCCCAATCCCACTTCGCATTCACTTCACCAGCGGATCCGACCACTGACTTCACCTGAAAAGTCTTCTCCAAGGCACCCGAATCGTTGATCATAGATGCGCGTATTTCGACTGTTTCACCCGCAGCTTTCTCAAGTGAAAATTCGATCTGAATACTCTCCTCACGGGTTGATGTCTGAACAACCACATCCTCGATCTGCAGATCCTTAGGCATGGAGTGCAAGAGCACATCTCCAACAATTCCCTTGTAGCGCAAGGACGCCTTTTGCTTGGTCACCTGCTCTGCTTCAGGTCCCATATACCGTATAATTTCCTCATCCAAGACATTCGCTTGCACCAACACCTCAAGACTCTGCACTTTCCCTGCTTCACAGAAATCGGTGATATCAACTAAGCCACCAGGAAACTTAACAGATCCCACGCGAACCCCATCAATAAAGACAACCCCATCCGTAGAAAGGCGTTTGAAATCCAACACAATTTGACGTCCATCCCAGTCCTGAGGGATCTGAATGCTCCGTTGATACCAGGCACTATCCCATCCCGCGCGTGAGACACGCTTCCAACTCTCAGCACTTTTAACGATGCTCGGCACAAAGCCCCATGCTTTCCAAGATCCAGGAACAGCCATCAAACCCCAATCCTCAGCGCCCTCAGCAAGCTCTGCCGGGGCAAATCGCCACTGGCCATTGAGGCAGATTGTCGCCCGCACACTAGATTCTTGTTCAACAGGCTCTTGTCCCCACCGGAAGCGCTCATCTGGTAAGATACCTCCGAGTGCAGGCACCTTCATCGCATGATCATCACCATGCTTGAGAACTTCCACGCCTGAATCAGTCTCGTTAAGTTTTTCAACGACCAAGCCCTGAAAGTCAGCACTTCCAACACAATTAAATAAAGCAAAAGCAATATTAGCAGTCTTGGCATTTTGTGGAATATCAATCACACGGCTATACTGCTTCCATTCGGGTGCTGCCTCCTTCCAGATAAACGGATGTGCGTACTGAATCACCTTTCCATCCGCATCATGAAAGGCGAAGTGGAGTTTACAGTCATGCCAATTTTCGGCCTTCCCAGGTATCAGAGAATTAATTCTCGCACGAAGCGACACCTTCAACTGCTTCCACTCTGGGTCGACTTGAATAGTTTGAGAACAGACAACCGCCTGCTGCTCACTGTCATTCGTCAAGGAAAGGTATTTCTGCCCCTCGGCCGACTCACGTATCACGCATGCATCATTCGCCTTCCAATAAGGAAAACGCTGCCCAGCGGTAACCGGCATATCAAAATTACTATTTTTGATTAAGTTTTCCTTCTGATACACATCTGTCGCTTCTCCATTCGCATGTGCAGACGGTGCAAGACTCAGTGCCAACATGCAGCAATAAGGCAGCAACTTAAGCTCCCAATTATCCTGGGCAACGCGCCAAGCACGCAGAAAAGCGAAAAATGAAATAAAGAAATTAGACATCATACTATAAATAAATCGATTACTGGTAACGGCTTTTTTAATTCGAAATCAACTGAAGTGGAAACAGTCGAGCGCCCTCTATTTGCCTCAACCACAGGAGCGTTGCGCCGTCCGGCTCAAGCAGACTACGCGAACAATACCGCAAGCCCACTCAGAGTTCAAAAACATTGATTCACAATCAAAGTATTCTGCTGGCATATCAGAAAACGAATTAAAGAGCATCCACCCAAGGCGGATTGTGCTGCGTTTCGTAGGAATTCGCAGGCATAGTAGTGGGATCAATCGCTTCAACATGAAAATCCCAGAATAACACATTGGCCATACCATCATGCCTGCCGTCTAAGCCACTGTTATTATAAGAGATCCAAGGTCCTAAGCCTCGTGTGCAGTATTCAGAATCCTCTGAGGGCTTCGCATCCCCAATAGCAATTAATTTTGCTGGTTCTTGTAGAGTTTGCAGTCGACTGTTTTTTCTCGGGGGAGGCACTAAAGTCGTCGGCGATTCATTGATCATCGTATTGATCGCATAATCCGAGTAGGAGCCCTGCTTCGTCAACAGCGAGCTCTCAGGACAGGCCCAAATTGATTTTGGACGAACATCGAGTTCATCGGGACGAGGATTCCAACCAATCAAATCTTCCTTTTCAAGATCCCCAACGTAAGGCCCCAAGGACTGCACCCATGTCACGTTCCCACCAGACGCATTATAGACAAGTTCAAAGCCATGATCTCCAGTGTAGAGGCCCAGAGCCGTGCCAATTTGCCTCAAATTACTCACACATTCTACATTGTGAGCACGGGCCCTCACTCCAGCAATCACTGGAATGAGGATCGCCATCAAAACCCCAATCACTGCAATCACAGCTAACAACTCAATCAACGTGAAAGCTCGTTTCATTTGAGAAAAAAGCATAGTGTAATGCAATTGATTAGAAAATGACGACGAGAAGCGCTACCATTACGAGCGCTTACGGCGTACAAACGCAAGAAATCCGACCGCACAGCCTAATAATAAGCTCATTGCAGAAGGCTCAGGAATGCTAGAAATGGAATAACCGATAACCTCACTTTTCGTAGGCTTATTTCCATCGCCACCATTAAAGTAGACCTGATTCCAATCAGAAATGGTATTACCTGAAGCGCTATTTTCAAGGTTCAGATCGAAATCCTCTAGTGTACCTCCCACAATGGTCCATTCACCAGCATCCGTCTCATTGCGATAATAAACGGTGCCACTACCACTGCCAGCATTCGCATCAGGATCAACCACCAGTCGCACTGTATAATAGTCGGTAATGTCTAAACCTGTAACCTGAACGGTTGAAGTGGCCCAAGGTGAATTATATGTCGGTATACCTGCCAAGGAGAAATATATACCATTACTAGGACTCTGAGAACCCACTCCTATAATCGGCGAATAACGATCCGTATTAATTTGATAGGATGCCAAAGAACTAACAGTTCCGTCGCCAGCTAATCCCATCTTAAGAGATTGCCATTCCCCCTTAAGGCTAAAGGTAAAATCAAAGGCGACGCTTCCCGTCGTCGACTCAAAGAAGCTATTATCGTAAGCCTTTATAGCACGACCAGAACTTTGAATTGCCTTGTCTCCATCATAAATCCCTCCCGAAGTCGTGACGACATCCCAAATGATCGGACTGCCACCATTGTTCGCATCCGTATACCATCCATCTTGATTAGACACGTCGCCTGGTGTTGTGCTGCCAGTCAGAGCTCCATTACTTAATGCATCAAAATCATATGATACAATTTCTGTTTCTGCATGAGCCAAGGTAGAAGTAACAGCCATAATAAACGCAGGTAAGGCATAGTGCCGGAGACTACCTTTAGCGGACATAGAATCCTTCACAGTGGACGGAAGAGAATTAACTACATTAACAGTATTTTGAGGTATATTATTCATTTGTTTAGACAATTAGTTGTGATCTTTACAGTTGAATTGGGTTGCAAATTCATACTGATCACAAAAGTAACCATTTCTAGCAGAGAAGCCCCCATCTAATTCAACGTCGTATGAAGCATCGGCAATATTCACATTATTTTTTGATAAAGCACAAGTACTAACTATCACTTTGAATCACAAAAAAATGGAGAATGGCATGCCAAATCTTCTAGCAATCAACTCAACTCATACCCGATAGCGCTTTTTGATCGGTAATGATCAGCGGATAGTCGGCCAGCGGAATGCCCTCCAGCATCCAGTCGTAGCATACGCCTTCTCCCTTACGGAATTCAGATAGATCAAAAACCTTGTTTTGCAACAAGTCGACGAGAACGGGCTGCTCAATTCGATGCTCGGTTTCATGCAGCATCTGAAACCAAAAGTCATTGCGCACGCTGGTCTCCAATTGAACGTCTTCGGGCAAATAATAGATATAAAACGGATAGCCACGACGCTCAAATGTGAGCACACGCATCGCGATCATCGGCAACTTGGATTCGCAACGCCCCATACGTGAGAGGCCCGAGCGCGTGACGAGTGGCCGCTGTTCCATTTCTGAATCGAACAAGGCGCACATGCCTTGTAGCGCCGAGTAGGACAACTTCGGCTCATAAGAGAGCCCCTTGATCACTCCCAGCTTCACACCACCGACCTGGGCGTTACCATTAGCTTGACGGTAAGCCTGCTCCATCAGGTCCGTAGCATGGAAGTATGAAATCATATCCATCTCCAAAGCCAGATCAGTCAGCACACGCCGCAGCAACCATTTAGCCTGCTTAGGCTCATCCATGTTAAACACGCGCATCCAGCCGGCATCCGCGTGCCCCAGATTCTCTGCGGGGCAACCGCACTCCCCTTGCCAGAGTTCAAGATGTGGGGCGCGCTTAGCAAAAGTAGCGCGTAGGTTCTTAACCGTCGATTCGTAGTGAATATTCTCCGGGCAGGCCGCGAAGGCCGCACGAATTTCATCGGAGGCGGGGTGTGAATGCACATCCTCCGGCACACTATGATAAGGATGGATCGAGACTGCATGCACGAGCTCCGCGACTCCGGCATCGAGGCAACCGTAGATGAATTTCTCATCTGGTGAGGCCGTGCAGGCGACGATCTTCGCATCGGGGATTTCCGGAATAATCGCCGCGCGCGAGACGCGGACCAACTCAGTGTAATCAACCGACGAAACGGGGTGCGGATGCCAGAAGCTGGGATGATTGGATTCATTCCAAATTTCATAAATCTCGACTCTGCCTTTGTAGTGCTTTGCGAGCGCAGCCACGTAGTTCTTCCACGCTTGGGTCGCCTCTTCCCCGAAATATAAGGGCACACAGCCGACAGCTGTTTTGTGGGGCGCATCCGGCATGTAAATCGGATTTCCGTAGCTGACATTAAACCAGGGCTGGATCCCGCGCTGCGATAGGCTATCCACCACCTCGTCCAGCCAAGTGAAATCATAGACGCCCTTTTCTTTTTCACAGCGTAACCAGCCAGTCTGCACGCGTGCCCACTTGATGCCGGATTGCTCCAGTAGGTCATAGCAAGCTTCAGGCTTAAACATTTCTCTATCCAAGGTTTCAAAGCCGAGGCCAATTCGAGACTGCCCGACTTGCGAAGAACTGCGATAGCTCACAGAGCCAGTTTCGGACAAGCCGCGAACGATTGATAAATCCCAATCCGTAATAGTTTTGTTTTTCATGCAAGTGCTTTTGAGTTTCTAAATGTGTTGATTACTTAACGCTTGATTCAGACAAAATCATCAGCGGCCAGAGTTGCGGATTGTAGTCGCAGTGTGCGCCCGGCTCGGTCGCCAGGGATTGGCCCTTAGGGCAGCCGATACTGTCAGTATTGTCTTTATCGTGAATGTAGAGCCCCATCCCGCCGATCTTCCCCGCCTCCAGCATGAGCGGTTCGAGATAGCGCTGCCCGAAGACAATGGTATAGGCATAGCCTGTCTCCGTAATTTCAAAATCGCATATAATGCTCTCGGATGCCTCTTCCTTGCTCGGCATATCTAGCCCCTGCGCCAACTGGTGGTTGACTGCACGGAAACGGTTGACCTCTCCTGGGCCAGACTCACCGGTCCGACTGATTGAAAAATCGTAACGATAGTCATCATTATCATAGGTCTTTTCAGAATTACTGCGGGCATCAGCGGCCGTATCGAAATAGACCTCTAGAGCACCATCATTCAGCCAGAGCTCGTTCCATGCGGTCGGACGTTGCCAGACTTTGGGATCGACGACAAAGACATCATCCTGCACTTCGACACGCAGATAAAGATTTGCGTCATCCCAAGCCATTCGAAAGAGAGTAACTTGATCGCCCTCCGGCAAAAGGCCTTCGTATTTCTGACTCACCCGACGATTATCAATCTCAATCGATGGGACATCTGCCCAATCCGGCATACCAGCAGTTTTGGGCACATAAAAGTAATCCATGTCCCAAGCTTGCTGAAGCCCATGACCGTCCTGCGGCTGAACCTCAATCTGTCCTTGCCACTGATACTTCTTGCCGAATTCAACCGAACTGCTTCCTCCGGGAACCCGCATCGATTGAGTCTCTTCCCCCTGAAGCACATAGGGCAATGCAGTACCGCCCACTGTCACGACACCAGCTTGTTCGCGCCCTGTCAGATTCTTGAGTTCAACGTGCACCTCACCCTCAAGAGTCGGTGCAACCGCAACCGACAAGGCCGACGCCGCATCCGAGGTTTGCGCCGCGAGCAATGACGCGGTCAACTTCGAAACGTCCGCAGCTTCAATCAACAGCGGCATCGGAGTCAGTGGAATGCGAACCACGCCATCTGCATCAGCCTCTGCATGGCGAGGATTGCCCATCAGATCAAAGAAGTGAACTGCTTGCTCGAAATTCACCTCGATCATGGGTCCCTCCTTCAGTCCGTTTTCAACATCAGTATCCACACACCAAATAGCCGCGATCGCTTGACCATCAGCACGCTTGAAACTGTAGCCACGAATGCCAGCAATCGGCTTAATGTCTGCATAGAAATCGACATCGAAGAAACGATGTCCCAAGGTATTGGCCGCTTTACTGATGAGCAATGGGCTCAAATGATAGTCAACAAATGGCTTGGGCAACCAAATGTTCGTTGAGCGTAGTTGCGGCCAATATTTGAGTGATATGACCCATAAGCGTGCCGCCGAGGCAGCTTGGATCACTTCACGGTTGCCGAAATCGTAACTGAGCTTGCCAGCTTTATATTGGTCCGCCCAGCCAAGCGCACCCCATGCGGGGAAATAGACCTCAGGCACATTAAACAGCTCGGTGAAGAATATAGGCGTCTCCTCGCCATAGCCATAACGCCCCATCTGTTCGATCAAACGTGCGGTCTCTTCATCCAGATCATTGTCGCTGAGACTCCCCTTATCAATATTCCAATAGGGATGCACCGACACGACATCATATTTGAAATTATGCTTCACTGAAGCCTTCAGGTAACCTTCCATCGCATCATAGCCGCGCAGCTTACTATAACCACTGGTACCATTTGTGGGTGCAAATAATGCATCAGGATTCGCTCGTTTGACACCGCGCGCCGCGGCAGACTGTGCCTTGAAATATTCATCGAAGCGACCGCTGCCAGGCAGAGATGAGCTCTCCTCCTCATTACCAAAATGCCAGGTATTATATTGCGCTGGATCGTAGCGTTTCACCTTCTCATAGGCCGTCTCCTCAATTAGAGCTTCCAACTCAGGCGTCACTGCATCCCATTTCTTATAGCCGTAAAGCACTTTAGCCGATTCCTCTCTGCGCGGAATCGTCGTATTGAAATAGTTCGAGATACCATAACGCTTCTCCATTGCAGGTAGTATTCCGTCGTCGACTTGATCCAAGGTCACCCCCCAACTCGTCGAACCGAAGCCCCAATCACGAAACCTAGCTCCCAAATCATCCCCACGCCCGATACGAGCCATGGAGTTTGTCATAGTTCCAAACAGATCTTTGGTCGCGTGCGTATTGGACAGAGGATCAAGTATGGAAAAACGATAATAGTCGGTATACGTGTCGAAACCATCCACCGAAAAGTCCGCTCGAACGACAAACACCCCTTCGCCAACTGTATCCGCATCTACGCCCAACGCTTGAGTCACTACACCGCTCTCCGGAATCGTGACCGACAACACTTCTTGATACAGAACTTCACGATAGGGGTTCTTAATCGAAAGCACCACCTCCCCAATCACCCCCGGCTGACCAACCACTCGGAATGCGGCTCCAAAATCCTCCCCTTTGACTAGAGAGTTATCAGGATCGCTGGTCACGAAATAGCCATCCAGTGGATCTGTGATAAATGCAGTCGCAATGGCTCCAGACTCAAGCTGCACCCCGTCAATCAAGGTATTTTCCTTGCCACTGATGGTCAAAGTCAGCCCTGCGCCGTCCGCAACAAAGGTGCGACTGTAGCGCTGCCATTCTTCAGTGAGCGAATAAGTGGCTTCAGGTGTCCCCGAATCGCCAAAGACAATACCATACTTCCCGCGAAACTTCCCACCAGATGCAGCACTGGCAAAAGCTAGATTTAATTTAGTTGGCTTCTCAGATTTCGCGTAAAAGCTCAGCGTATACGTTTTCCCGGCTTCAAGCGGGATCGGCAACGATTGCAATCCAGCCGAAGAAGACTGTTCTTTACGCATGCCTAATGCATTCGGCCCGAAGAGCCCATCTGCTACAAGGTGAAATCGTCGTCCATGCGCAGGATCGTATTTAGCGCCCCCGCCCGTCCAGTTCCAATAGCGCAAGCCTTGCTCAAAACTCGGATTCGGCCAAAGGTTCCGCACTGGAGAGAGTGGAACGTGTAAGCCGTCGAGCGCCCAAAAATCATGACCCGCCACAGACGGCGGCGTCTCCTCATCTCGCAGTTGTCCCTCTCCGAGGTCAATGACAACACGTCCTGCCGTTCGATACTCGCCGCGGAAGATCCATCCATAGCGCCCGCTTTCCGTCAGGGCTTGAGTCACCTGCCCCTTAATACCGTCCAAACGGATCGAATAAGCCCCCGCTGGATCGCCAGGTGAAAAGCGAAAATCCCCCTCAACCTTCGTCACGACATCTCCAGCCACAAGTTCCTCCCGAGTCGGCACAACAATCTCCTGCTCTCCAAACAAGATCTGATTCTCCCGATAAATTCCACCGACCGTAAACCAAGGGGAAACACCACGCGGTTCTTCGAGGACATCCGTCGAATCGACCTCCCAATTCAATTCCAATTGGCTATCCCCCAAGGACCGCAGTGAGAATTCAAACACAGCCTTTTTTCCTTCTTTCGAAATATAAGGACGACGATAGGTCACCGCCTCCTTCGACTCATCAGTCAGTAGCTCCTCCGGATCACTTTCTATTTCCACAAAGGGGTAACCGGAATTATCTGGGTAACTCCCCCAAAAAAAGAATCGTCCGACCTCTTTACCATCAATGTAGATCGAAACATACTCATCCTTATCCTCTCGGTTTCGAGCATCGACGCGCCGCAAGTAAACTGCCTTATTCCCAACCGTAAAGTAAGGCTGAGCAACTAGAGAGATCCCACCATCCTTCCCATTCTTTTGCGGAAACGAAGATAGGTGAAAAACTGGATCCTGCCTAGCAAGCGCACTGCCTAACTGAAAAGCTGGTATCGTAGGCAAAGGAGCTCCGCGAGTTACCGAACTATCCAAATCTATTACCCGCTTCAAATCACTCTTCTCATCTTGGAACGTCCGAGAAAGCTCGTTAGCTTGCCCCATGAGTGCACTAGCACTAAAACCAGCAGCGCAAGCCAAACCTAAAAACCGTTGGCAATAACTATATGAGTGTAACTTAAAGCGTTGTAATAGGGAGGGGGACATAGGAGATTTAGTTAATGGGGGGGGCTTAATGCAGAAAATGTGAAAGCAACGACTTTCGAGTGCCAACAATATGACATTTATAAAATTACAGGTGCCTGACAGCAGACAATGACTACAACTCTAAGGTTAGTTATCTATAATAGCTTCGACTTCAGACTGAGAAAACTTCCTTACAGAATCTCTTTCGACCAGGTACGGAGCAATCGCAACAAACTGCGTGGGTGAATCCGGATTCTGAATACGACGCATAAGACGCTCTACGACTGACTCACATAAAGCAGGAAAACACTGAGCTACTGAAGTCAAACGCGGTGACACATAATCACAAGCATCGACATTATCGATCCCCACAACACTCAGATCTTCCGGAATCCGAATCCCCCGCGCCTGGGCCGCCCCAAGAAGCAGCAACGCAAAAACATCGCCTAAAACGATCGCAGTCGGAGCCCCCTCACCTAGCGACTCCCAGGTGTCCAAAATCATCTGGACCTTCTCTGCTGCGGGGCGCAATTGCTCATCGGGGATCGCCTGAAATTCCTCATAATTATGAATATTTTTTGCACAAACAAAACCACGGTAAGCTGAAAGACGTTCCTCAAAAACTAAATTCCCCGGCACTTGACCGAAATAAGCAATCTTACGGTGCCCGGATTCCCAAAGGTGATCCATTGGCAACCTAACATTGAGCGCCTGATTAATGGAGACACCGTCCAGTAGCTGCGTCGACTGCCCCGCCTGATTCACGACAACAAGAGGATAGCGTGCTGCGACCCACCCCAGCAGCGAGCCATCCCCCACCGAGGTATGCCAAATCACCGCGCACACGTCGCTCTCCGTCAGCCACTGCATAAGTCCCTTTTCACTCGTCAGTTGGTGAATCGATAGCCCGACTCCATGCTCACTAAGATGCGCTCCGATCTCCGTCACCGAATGCTCCATAAAACTCCGGTAACTGACACTCACGGCGGAATCCTTAACTGCTGAAGACGCCCCTCGATGAGGCGCAGGCGTCACTAGTAAAACCTGCTTGCGACTAGCCGCAGCAGAATCCTCCCTGCGCACCGAAGAACGCACGCGATATCCAAGCTCATTCGCAACCGCCAACACACGGCGCCGAGTCTCATCCCCCACACTAAGCGTGTCGCTTGAACGCCCCGACAAGACACAAGAAACCACACCCTGCGAGACTTTAGCAGCACGCGCCACATCACTTTGAGTCACTTTCCGAGGAGTCGTCATAATAATTATCGAGCAATTGATTAATAATAATATTACCCCGTCAACAATATTATCATCTACAATAAATCCCCATAGAACATTCAAAGAAAACACCTATTCCTCTCCCATCAAAGCCACATACAATAATAAATATTTCCTTTACAGATAATTATTATCTGCTTTTCATAAAATAATCGTCTAACCAAAATATAATAAACAACCAAGATGAAACAAAAAGACATGCCCCCCCCAAGGAACACCCCACCCAGCACACGCAACGCACACTCACTTAGGCTCGCAATGGCAGCCACACTCCTCGCGCCCTCGGTCAGCGTATTCGCCGACACCACATGGACTGGCGGCGATGGCGACTGGAGCAATGCGAGTAACTGGAGCGCAGGCGTCCCCGCAACAAGTGGCGACTCCATCACTTTCGGAGCCTCTGGTGATGTAACCAGCACTATTGACAGCAGTTGGGCAACCGCAGGAGCGGTAGACGGACTCGTATTCAGTGCAGACGAGCACGAGTACACAATCGACCAGGGAGATGGCGTCACCTCACTCAGCATTGGCTCTGGAGGAATCAGCGGCAGCAAAACAGACGGACTCGTTCGATTGAACGGCAGCTATAATCTGACTGCAGATCAAGAATGGGGCGTAGGTAGCCCGATCAATTTATACGCCGATCTATCCGGCACAGGCAACCTGACCCTAAGTGGGAGCACTCGTTTCTACTCTGGTTCCTCAGATAGTTACACGGGGCAAATCACGATCGCACCAAGCACGACGGTCAGCTTGTGGAACGAGTCACAATTAAACAGACTCGGAGAAACCGTTGTATTAAATGACAGTGGCGCAATTTACATGCCTATCACACTAGGTGGCAGTTCCATGAACATGTCCACAGACATTAACTTTAATGATCTCACCAGTGCGGGATTCACCTTGAGTCACTTAAGCAACAGCGCTGGCAACCTCATCCTTGACGGCGATTGGACTGGTTCCGTCAGCGGCCACTCTAAGACGCTCGCTCTCTCAGGTGTCTCCACCCCAATCGACGACTTCCGTCTGGTGATCGCCGGCGACAACTCCGGTTTCACCTCGGCAGTCAGTGAAACGAGCACCAATGGTTATGGTGGGTTGACTGTAAAAAGCACTTTTGTTCAGCTGACCTCCGACAATGCACTAGGCAGCAACAACAGTATCTATACCGTCGTCGGCGATGGGCAAGGATCCAACAAAATATCAGGACTGTTCACAACTGACGGACACGATGTCACGGCAAAGATCGGCATCAAGTCCAGCTGGAACGGTAGCGGTGGCGAAGCCTACTTAGGACTCGATGGCAGTGGTCAAGCAACCTACTCAGGCAACGTCGAACTCCAAAGCCGCGATACCGGCGGGGTCGTCAATGCGTTGCACCTGACAGCCGACGCTGGAGGCTCCGTAACCTTCAGCGGAAATATCTACAATGCAGATGACGCCAATACGATCAAACTAAGCCACATCAACATTGAAGGCGGCGGTAGCGTGATATTCGAAGGAGACAACACCTACACCGCCACCACAACAGTGGCCACGGACACCACCCTCTTCGCGAATAACACCACCGGCTCCGCAACAGGAACAGGCGCAGTCATCGTGCAGGATGGTGCCACACTTGGCGGAACTGGTCGCATTGCTGCTGGACTCGCCAACGGCATTACCGCCCAAAGCGGAGCCACATTCGCACCGGGTGCTAGCATTGGCAGTCTTATACTTGACGGCGGTAACACCACTGGTCCCGTGTTAACAATGGAGGCAGGAGCCACCTTTGAGTTCGAACTCGGCCCTGGCAATACCTCCGATCAAATTCTGCTATGGAACTACAGCGACGGCGACTTGGTCCTCAATGACAACATAATCAACTTCTCCGACGCGCAAGAAGGCACATACACTCTATTCGAGTTCTACGGCGATAATGGCGATAATACCATCGCCAGCAATCTAACTGAAGGATTGGTCATTGGAACAGGTTTGGAAGCATACAGCTATACACTCAACTACAACAGCGACAGTATCACATTAGATATCATCCCAGAGCCATCCTCCTTTGCACTAGTAATCGGTGCAATCGCACTCTTCATGACAAACCGCCGCCGCACACGCTAAGCCAAAGTCATATTTCCTAATCGAGGCGCTGACTATCCAATGGATAGTCAGCGCTTTTTTTGACATACACTCTAAAATCCATGATGCCAATACGCATCATCGGTGCGATCAACCAGATGCAAGTAAGGACGCTCATCCAACTGGCGGCGTAGACGCACTTCGGGATCTTCAAAGACAATCTGCACGGGGCCCTTGGAAATGCCACCTCCTATGTTAAAATCATTCAACTGAATTTGAATGATATTCTTACCGACTTTAAGGATCTCTTTAGGAATAGGATAAGCACGCGGTGCAGCCCAGTAGTCATCCGGATTGGTATCCTTGCCAGTATGCCCGATTTTTACATTATTAATATAGGTAGTGTCTTCGTCATCCACCGCACCCAGCATAAGCACAGGCTCTGCGTTATCCGGCAGCGGCTCATCGAGCTCAAACTGATACCAATACCAGAAATAGCCAGTCAGCTGACTCCATTCTGCTCGCTGGGGCTGGATCATACCAGGCACCGCCACACGCTGACGAATTTGATGATTCCACGGCTCGTCCACACTGTCGACGGGATGGCCCCACCACTCACTATGAGAAGCGAGCTCGATCGGATCTGGCATGCTCGATTCGCTCTTGGTGCGATAGATCTTCAGCTCCATCGGCGTATAGATCGCCGCCGTGCTGCCCTTCATACCAAGCGCAGCGTTGCTTTCATACTCAACATGGATCGCGATCTGATTGACGCCCTGATTCAATAGTTTTGCCGGAATCCGATAATCCCGGGCAATGGTCGAGACACTGTTCACGTTTGTTTCGGAGTTCGTAAACGCAGCCTGATCGCCGTTGATATAAACTGTATCGGCTCCACTGATACGACCGATTTCCAAACGAAACGTCTCTTCACTCGTCAATGGGGCCTCTAAATTCAGCTCACGACGGAACCAGAATGCGCCTGCAGTCCCCTTCCATTCAGGATAGCTGAGCTGCGGATCACCGGGCAATTCAATCGGGCGCCAATCCGCATCCCGCTCGTCTGGACATACGGTATCGTCCAGGCCAGCAGGGCAAACCATCCATTCACCGACCAAGGATATTTTCCGATCCAGCTCTTCTTTCGCCTTTGGTTGCTCAAGCAGACGTGGCGCATTCATCGCCACACCGGTATTGGATAACAGAGTGCGCAACATGCGCTCCGTACCATACTTTGAAGGCTTCAACCAATGATCTAAGCTAATGTCTCCAAACATTCCAGGCACAATTTGGCAGAATACATAGCGCCCCTGCCCGTAGTCGACCTCTGCCAACACTCCTGTATCGAGTATCCATTGATCCGCATCCGATTGGATCTCACGTATGCTAACGACATCGATATTACCCTTCCAGTAAAGGTCACTGTTGCCAATCCCGGCTAAAACTGCCTGGCTTGGTTTACCAACCACAGTATGATTCACCGTTTGCATGGCAGCAGTCACTTCAAAAGGTGTCCACTTGGCGGCAAAGTCAGCCTCAGAGCGAGGCAGGCTGAAAATCGAACCACCCGCAGCGGCAAACTGCGCGATGGCGTCCTTCCATGCCTGTAGTTCCTCAATGGAGGCATCCCCCAATATTAAAATATGTTTCTCAGGGTCGGCATCAGCTGGAGCGCTGATGCGTGCCATCGGCACATCAATCATTCTAAGTTCTTCAGCCATAGCGTCGCCCCCCAGATAAACCGCCTGCTTCAACACAGGTGGCGTCATCTCAGCCACATAGCCGACTAGATTTTGCAGGTAGCGTTCCGCAGCCGGATCTGCCTCAGTGCGCCCGCTGACATCGAGTTGATTGAACACAATGCGAGAGCCCTCAGTGTCTAATTCCCAGGCGGCTGCAAAATTGGCCCCGTATCCGCAATCAATCAAACTGCGGAAACCACCTGTGTCTGGCTTCATAATCGTGACTGTGGCGACGTTATGAGTATTGCCCCATTTCATCGGACGGTGGTGCAACTCACCATCATTCCAACGGTAAAGCCATGTACCACCATTACCAAATTCACCATGCTCACCGATGCGCCCACGTTGACGAGACACCTCATAACCATCCGTCAAGCTGGCAGCGCCGCGCCAGTTGGTGAGCAAACTGTCTGACAAGCCATCTAGCACAGGATGCCCGCCGATACGCCCGTAAACGTGACGCGGGGAAAGGTATTCGGTGCGTAATTTGAAACGCTCACGCAGCGCATCTTCACTCTGCTCCATGATTAGAATACGTTTGCCTTGACGCGTCAATGCCCCGAGATCCAAGCCTTCCGGCAAAAGCGCGTATTCATAATCAAACGCACGACGCCCGAAGATGATGGTATCAAACGCAAAGAAATCTTCGTCAAAATTGAGGACTTGAAAATCAACACCCACTGACCGCAACGCCATCGCAGTGTCGCCCTCGGGATCGACCAAGGCCACCTTCGCACGATTTGTAAAGGTTCGCGGCACCACCAGACTGATCGCAGTTCGATCAGAGCGAATGAGCTCCCCGTTCTCAATAAAATCAACGCTGATATAACCTGACTGATCGACTGTAGACGCAGGCATCACAGCCTCAATCGGGACAAACACCTTGCCACCGGGCGGCACCGTTTCAGCACGCTCTCCGTGCGCGACTATCACACCATTGAGCTCGACACTCCACTTGCAGGTAAGCGGCGCAGCCTCGGCCGAATTATTGAGCAAGACAGCGCTGCGTTGCAAGCTCTCCTCCGGCGAAAAGATATGGGTTTGCAATGTCGGCTGTTGCTCGGTGCCCGCGAGGAATCCAGTCACTGGTCTTTGAAATTCTAAATAACAATCGTCCATGGTGGGACCAAAGTTACTGAACCAGAAGCCAAGCATTCCCAGATTGTTGAGGCGCCAATGAAAGATCTGATCCCGCATACGATCCTTCCAGAGTATGTTATGCAAAACCTCATCTCTATCCATATAGAAGAACGAATTCATCTCCATCCGGATCTTTTTCAGCTTCATAGCAAACTCCAGTGGGTCCGAGGTCGTTTCTGCCAGCTTAGCACGCTTACGCGCGACCTCCTGCTCCAATAGATTGAGATATTCCTCGTCGAGTTCCGTGCGTTCAAACGCCTGATCTCCATAGGCAATCGAAGTCCATTCTGCAAAGCACGGCACACCACGCCAACCTTTGCCCTGTGCAAGAGCATCGGTCCAATTCGGAAACATCGGGGCCGCTTGCTCTGAGATCAAAAACGGCTTGGTGCCAAATTGACGCCAGTATTCAGTCCGCTCGATAAATTCCTGAATGGGCTGGAATCCTGCATACTCGGTGATGTGCATGGTGTCATTGAGACTACCGGAATCCTGCGCGGTGACGAGTCGACTCGGATCAATCTGATGGATCATTTCCTTAATCCGTCGCCCAGCATCCAAACCTCGCATCGACACCTCATTCCCACGCCGTTCGTTCACCCAGGTACCGTTCTGAAAGAGAGGATTATACATCCCTCCATTTCCATTTCGTCCACCTCCGAGCGGTCCATAATGAAAAAATTTACCTGGGCTATTTCGACTGCCCTTAATCTGGTATTCAACCATGCTCTGCACGCCCTGCCAAAATTCCGGCACATCTGTCTGCCCACTCTTCGCGTAGTCCAGTGCCACTAATGTCGCAATCTGGCTGCGCTGGTATTCCCCCGTAAATGTCTTGCCGGCTTCGTCCAAGATGCGGGCGCTGCGATTTCCATAGCCATAACCGAACGCGTCGAAGCCATATTTCTCACACCATTGGCTGTGCGCCGGCGCATCACCGATATGCCCCCCGGTACGAAACAAAGTGATAGGACGCCCATTCAAAGTTAGATCCGGGCCATCGGCTGTAATTTCACGAAATCCAAAACGCTCGGGCTCCATGTAGTCGATCGGCTGCCCTTTGAGGTCGAGCAAGACCGCACTCAAATCATACAAGTAAGGCTTATTAAGGTCCCACAAAATAGGCTCCTTCCATTCCGCAGATAGAACGACTGTCTGCGTCTCACTCTCCGCGACAAAGTCTGTCTCAGGCAAGGCTTGCGCCACGATTCCTGCATCGGTTGCGGCGGCCTTCAAACGATAGCTTTTCCCAGGGGTCAAGCCCGACAATTCAAAATTCGCTGTCAGGGTGTCACTCTTAACCGATGTCATAATGGCCACATCATCCACGCGCGCCCCTTTAGGCTGGGGAAACAAGATCACATCCCCGCTCAGCCCCCGTCGATACAAACTCGCCGGCACTTGTACGACCTCTCCTAAATATTCCCGCCCCAGCCGATAATACCCCGCGTTCGGGTCGGCCACCACATAGATGGATAAATCAAATGTCTGACCGGGAATAGCGCCTGCACTCAAATCGAGATAGCCTCCGGGTTGTTCGATTTCACCAACCCGCTGTCCATCCACAAAAACAGTCGCCCGACTTTCAGGCCCCTCGATTTCCAGCATGATACGTTGTCCCTCCCAATCCGCGGGCACGGCCACCTCCTGACGATACCAGCCCGCATGGCAGGGAAACCTAAGATTAAAATAATCGACCGTATTGATCCATGGACCGACCAAAGAATACGCGTCCGACCAATCCTGAGGTGGTGAGGACGGCGCGACCAACAATTCAGCAGCTGGCACAGTTGAACGAATATCGTTCATATTCTTCCCTTCGATCTGACCGACAGGCATGAAATCCCATGCCCGACGAAACAGATCGAGCGATTCACTCGCTGCTTCACTCAACTCAGGCGCCAAAAATTGCACATTGATCTTACGTCGAGTCAGCTCGACAGGACTGTCCTCCGTCGCTTGAAACTGTGTTTCGAGCCAAAAATAGCCCGAACGCGGCGGACTGGATAAGTCCACTATCACAGAATTCTTCGTCAACTGCTTCCAATCGATAGCAACTTGATTAGTAGCGACGGTCTCACCTCGCCCATCCTCAAGCCGCACTCGGAGCTGCCCCCCAGGCCCGCTCGCCCCCTGCGGATTCAAGCTTAGGGGCACTTCCAAATTCTCACCAGGTTCCAAACACACCAAAGCGTAAGGATTGTCTGGAAGAATCGATCTGACCGGGTTAGGACGAAAGTCACTCGCTTGCGAAGAATATGAAAACTCATCGATATAAGGAAGCCAATCAGTCGACACCGCTTTAATAGTGTCGAATGCACCAGCAGTGGTAAATGCCTTATGCCCATCAATGTAGATAGTGAACGGCTGAGCCCCTGCCCCGCTGGGATTCACAATATCAAAACGAGTCCAGCCAGGATGGTTCGGGCCATCGGGCACAGGATAAAAACGTATATCCGTCGACGGATCATTTAAGTCCGCACGCCAGCCATCGCGATAACGACGAATTTCGCAGCGAAAGTGTTTCATCTCGCCATCGACTTCACGCCCCAAGTCGAAGTTCACATGGTGCCAGTTCCAACTGTCAATCACATCGAAATAGTCATCATACACCCACAGCGTTAACACGCCCTCGGGCCAGTCCTCAGTAAACCTTTCATGGAAGCCACGCCCGCGTTCCGCCGTTTTAAAACTACCCGCACCGCCTGCTTTGATTTCAGACTCAAACCATTGCTCCGGCTGAGTTTCATAATATTCGCGGACCGCACTGATTTGCTCAGGCGAGTCATAGTGAAATTCGATTTCGGCAGCCGAAACTGGCAAGATGTACGACAATAAGATCGTTAACCAAAAGTATCGGGTAAATTCAATGTTACGCATAAGAATGGGGTGAATCAAAACAAGGGAAAACTTCGAGATTTTGAATGGCTTCTAACGTAACCAACACGTGGATTACGTGCCCAATTCGCCCAAAGCCCATTCAATAGAAAAAGATAAACGCAGCTTGAACACTGCCGTCAAGAGATCAATTCGACGTCGCATTAAGTAAAAATAGTTATACCCAGTAAATTGACCAACTTGCTGCTAGAGCACCGCGTTACTGGCAATGCTGGCACGATAAAAGTGCGCACTGTATTTCGGAATACGCTCCTGCGTGGCGTAATTGACATAGTGCAAACCAAAACGCTTGGTGTAGCCGTCGCGCCATTCGAAATTATCAAACATACTCCACGCGAAATATCCTTTGAGTGGAATCCCTTCGGCGGTGGCACGATGCACTTCTTTGAGATAGCTGCGCATGTAGGTGATACGATCTGTATCGTGAATTTCCCCCTGGGTCGTGAGACGGTCATCACAACCGCAACCATTTTCAGTCACATAGAGATCCGGTTCACTCCAACGCTCATGAATAAAACGAGCCACCCAATAAATCGACTCGGGGTCGACCTTAATCCACTCCGCAAACATGTGTGGATGTGCTTTCGCGGCTTCCAGGTTTCGCGTATTAAGAGGACGTGTCGCATCATGCACAAAATACCCCGCAGATCCATAGACGTTGAAACCAATGAAATCCATCGGAGTACCTATAATGTCCATCTCCTCAACCGTAAAGTCCGGCGCATTGTCCCCTTCCCCTTCTAAATAATGATCGGGATACTTCCCCTCCATCATGGGGACTAAGTAATACTCTTCGCGGAACATAAAGAACCGCCTCGCCGCCTCAATATTCTCTTCGGTCGCAACGGCTGGGATACGGGCACCGGGGTTGTGCGCAATCCCTATTTTGATATCCGATGGCGCGTTCGCACGCAGCGCGCGGATCGCGGTGCCGTGTGCTAAAATCGCATTATGGCGGACTTGATTACGTCCCTTTACATCCAAAATATGCAAAGGTGGATTCATCGGCGAAGGGCCATAGCCACAATCAGTAAATGCCCCCAACTCGTTTAATGTCATGAAGTGTTTCACACGGTCAGAGAATTCACGCGCGATCACAGCCGCATACTCTCCGAAATACTTGGCGATCTCCTTCGAGGCCCACCCACCAATCTCATCTTCCAAAGCTTGAGGCAGGTCCCAATGGAAGAGCGTCATCCATGGCTGGATATCCGCAGCAACCAACTCATCAATTAGTTTATTATAGAAATCCAGCCCCTGCTGATTCACTTCACCACGTCCGGTCGGCAGAAGGCGCGACCATGAAACGGAAAAACGATACGCCTTAACGCCCAATTCCTTCATCATCGCCACGTCTTGCTTAAAGCGATGGTAATGGTCAATCGCGACATCTCCATTATGCTCATTTTTGACCCAGCCTGGCATGCGGCAGTAGGTGTCCCAGATCGAGGGGCCGCGCCCGCCTTCATTGGCAGCGCCTTCCACCTGATAAGCGGCCGTGGCCGTGCCCCAGAGAAAATCTTTTGGAAAGGTATAATGATGTTTCATAGAAAAATTGTAGTCGTTCTTTTTAGTCGGAAAGAAGTCCATTTGGGCTCAATCACAGCGTGAAGGCTCGGGCATCTTGAGATCCGCTTCCAGCGCCTCGGGCCCCAGTAAACGTCGTGCCTGCGCAGAAGCATAGATACCGAGTAGCATCTTCAATCCCAGGTAGGCTTTTTCGACATCTAAATGAGTCGAACGTCCCGAATGGACCGCATCATACACATCTGCCACCGCTCGATTCATATACAGATTGGGATCATCTCCGTGGTGGTAATGCTCTGATGTGCTCGGAGAACTCACCGTATTAGCGCCTTCCGCGCAGAGGCGAAAGACACTGCCCTCGCCAGCCCGGGGACTCAACTGAAGCTCCGCAAATCCAGCACTGCCATTGACACGTAAAATGGGTAAGCGGTTCGGCTCATGTGGGCCAGCTTCGATGGTAATCCGGCAACCATTACTCAGACGCACACAGCCAAGTAAGAACTGTTCGTGTTGCGTGCCGTGCCAGAGTAATGGCTTGGTCCAATCTGTCGCTCCGAAGACGGAGGCAATTTCAACCTCATCCCCAAATACAGACAGCGCGGCATCCACCTGATGCGGTCCAAAGTCCAACATATTGCTGATCGGCTGCACAATATCCACACTCTGAACTTCGCCGATCTTGCCCGCCGCGGCACGAAACCACTCAAACGGCAGTCCATAACGACGTTGATAACTCACAAACAGTCGCACACCAGCTGCTTGAGCTGCTGACATCATGCGACGTGCCGCACCTAAACTTAAAGCCAACGGCTTTTCGATCCAGACCACTTTCGCAGCATTCTCAATCGCACACATTACCATCTCTTCACGTGAACTGGCATAGGCCGAGACCACCACCCAATCAGGCTTCTCGGCCGTCAAAAGTGCCCGATAGTCCACGTAGCCACGACAGCCGGGAAACTCGTTAATGAAATCGTCAACATTTTTCTGTTGGCGACTGCAAACAGCGACCAATTCAATCCCTGCTGTCTTCTGATGGGCTTCCGCATGACTATACGAAATGGAGTGAGCGCCCCCCTTACCTTCAGGACAGGGCCCCAGCCCGATGATTGCGGAACGAAATTTTTGACTCATCTTATTTGAATTCTATATTTAGTGATCTGTAAATAGCGATGCGACCGACCTATTGCCAGGCAAAGACGACGGAACTAAGTTCATGTGATTGCAGCTTACGATAACCTTCAGCGGCGTCACGGTATGGCATCACCAGGTCAATATAGTCCTGCGCTTTCAAACGACCGGTGCGAATTGACTCAATACACTTATAACGCTCTTCCACACCACGATCCATCGGTGTCAGAATCGTCACCCCCTCGCCGGGAAAAAATCCGTGTGGATTGATCGAGACGGGCTCAATATAATTGGCCTGCAAGACCAAGCGCGACCAGTCGCCACCATAGAATTGGATCGGCTCGATTTTATAGGCCTCTCCATAAGCTTGTGGCTTTTTTCGTACTAACTTAAAGGCAGTCTCGACTCCTGCGCTGACTCCGGAAGACTCTACCACGATGTCGGCACCGTCGTGCAAGAGTGTATTCAAACGTTCCATACTATTATCATCTCGTAGATTGACCGCCGCAAACACACCACGTTGACGCGCCTGCTCCAAGCGCGCCTCATCCACATCGCATACAATGACGCGGCATCCTTCTGCCATCAACCAGGCAGCCGAGAAGGCACCAATCATTCCCTGACCAATCACCACCGCGGTTTCATCGCGCTTCGCTTGGGCCGCCACCACGCCCCGAAGGCTGATCGAGGCCACTTCTGCCACGACATAATCCAAGGCATCGCAGCCCGCAGGCAATAGCACTGGACGTTGCTCACCGGCAGTTGCATGCACTTGGCGTCCCGCTTGACCGCCCCACATGGCATTGACACCTTCGAGCGGATTGGGGTTGCGGCAGCTCACAAGGTCGCCCAACTGATAGCCTCTGACCGATGCCCCCACTTCCACCACCCTCCCCACGGATGAATAACCGGGAATTAAGGGAAAATCTTCGGCCTTCGAATAGTGTCCTCCCAGCACGCGGAGCTCGGTGCCTGGTGAAACAAATGTATACAAGGTCTCGCAGACGATCTCTGTCGCACCGCATGTAAGGAATGGAAAACTCTGAACAGATACTTTGTTGATCGCGTCAAAGACAATGGCATTTACTTCTGTAGTCATATCGAATTGGGTATTGAGAATAAACGCACATCATAGCATATCGCTCCTGCGTGAGACAATGCACCTTCCGGTTAAAGTCTTTATACATTTCCGAGATACTCCCCATGACTACTTCACGTTGCGTCTTTGCTGCCGAAATCCCAATTGAAGCGAACAAGAGTTGCCCACTGCACAATCATACCTGCACGGAGCTCGTGTATTATAGCCAAGGCTCCGGTCAGCTCTTGCAGAATGGCGCCCGGATCGCATACAAAACAGGTGACCTATCCGTTAACGCGCCCAAGGTCGAACACTCCGATCACCCCGAGACTGACGGGCTCCAATTTTGCTTCGGCATCAGCGGCTGCTATGCAGAGCAACTAAGCACTGGCATCTATACGGATCTCTCGCATGAAACGACACAGGCCATTCTACAACTCCAGCGCGAGCTTCATGCCTCGACTCCAAGGAAGCAAGCACGGCTCGACATCCTCGCAGGCTGGATCACGCTCAACCTACTCGACACACTCAATCAATGCGAAGCACCCAGCGAACCCAAAGACCAGTCGAAACGAGCCCGTGAGATTCTGGATACACGCTATCATGAAACCATTAGTATGGACGATTTGGCTGGCAGCCTACACATCAGCGCCGACCACTTGCGTCATATCTTCAAGCGCGACATCGGCAAATCCCCCATTAACTACCTCATCCAAAAACGCATCGATGTCGCCTGCGAGTTGCTCACCTTTACCGATCATTCGATCCAGGAAATTGCCAAACAAGTCGGGTTGGAAAACCCCTATTATTTCTCCAGAATATTCCGCAATCGTATGTCCAGCACGCCTTCTCAATATCGTAAAGACGTACGCAGTGGCATGAACCACGGTGCTATGCAGCGACATCGCAATGATTAGACCTAACACTATTTCAATCATAACTTTGACTACGTTCATTTTCGTAATCAAAGCTCACCGGACTGCCTTGATGCGCTTGCGGGGCAATCCAGATGAGATACTCTCCGGGGTCCACACGAGCATGGCCCTGGCGGTCGACATAACCGAGCACCTCATCGGTCAGCTCAAAACGAACTTCCGTGCTAGCACCGGGGGCCAATTCAACACGTTGAAAGCCACGTAATTCCTGCTTCGGACGCGCGCCCTCATGGCAGACCATTTGACGAATATACATTTGTGGCACCTCAACACCCGTGCGTTCACCAGTATTGGTGAGCGTGATCGCTGCGACGGCTGGCTTACCCTCGCTCGCGGGAACAATCCGCACAGGGCTGTACTCAAAA
Organism: Coraliomargarita algicola; assembly: GCF_033878955.1. Lineage (NCBI taxonomy): Bacteria > Pseudomonadati > Verrucomicrobiota > Opitutia > Puniceicoccales > Coraliomargaritaceae > Coraliomargarita > Coraliomargarita algicola. The sequence continues at coordinate 4,688,761 of NZ_CP138858.1, read as the reverse complement.
CTGGTATAGGTCAAGCCATAGCCAAACCAATACGCGGCGACTGGCTCCGCAAGCTCACGGTATTGCCCCGACCGCGGGCGTCCGGTATTATAATGATTATAAAAAATGGGCACCTGCCCCACGTGCTGCGGGATCGACATACTGAGCCGTGCAGACGGCGAGGCCTTCCCCACCAATAGATCAGCCAATCCGTTTCCCGCCTCGGTGCCAGGCTGCCATGCGTAAAATACAGCTGCCGATTTCTCCCACACTTCAGGCAATACCAAAGGACGACCACTGAAAATAATCGCGACCACTGGCTTGCCCGTAGCCGCCACTGCGTCGAACAGAGCCTGTTGATGTCCGGTCAGACTTAAGGACATACGCGAGGCATTCTCACCGGTCCACCCCTTCGGCTCGCCGAGCGCAAGAATTGCAACATCCGATTCCAAGGCTGCCTGCACCGCTTGTTCAATCTGCAAGTCCTTGTCATGCGGTGCCTCGCTCTCATCCCGCACAATGCGACCATCCTGAAGCGTTTTAGTGCCAGCCACGCTATTGATCGAGCAGCCTTTGACCACAGTCAAAGTCGCATCTTCTGGCAGGGCCGCCTTCAAACCGCTGGCAAGCGTTTCACGGCTCCAGGAACAAAACCCGGTCCAACAGCCCAAAATCTCCCGATGATCTTCGCCAACCGGCCCAATCAAAGCCACTTTTTTGCCTGCTGTATCCAAAGGCAGGATACCGTTGTTCTTCAGCAATACCGCCGACTTGGTCACACATTCACGCGCCAAGGCCAAATCCTCTGGTCGCGAATCGGTACGGTAACCGAGCTCCTCGGTGTAAGGACGCTCAAATAGACCAACTTGAAATTTAACCCGCAGCACACGGCGCACGGCCTCATCTACCGTGGCCAGTGAAACACGTCCCGCCCTCACTTCACTCGCTAAATGGGGGAAGTAGGAATCGGACTTCATGTCCATATCGTTGCCCGCCGAGATCGCACGCGCGGCCGCGTCGGCTGCATCTTTTGCATAGCCCCAACTGACTTGCTCCAGCACCGCCATCCAATCGCTCACGACAAAGCCGTCAAAGCCCCATTCGTCTCGAAGAATCTCCGTCAACGCATAACGGTTCGCCACAGTGGGAATGCCGTCCAAAGTATTGAAACTACTCATCACAGTGAGTGCCCCCGCATCAATCCCCGCGTGGAATATTGGTAAATGCATATTGCGAAGCGTCCATTCGGAGACCTCGGCATCGTTATAATCTCTGCCCCCGGTGACCGCGCTATAGCCCACAAAGTGCTTTAAGCAAGCAGCCACGCGGTCTGAGGCAGAAGGGTCCTCACCTTGAAAGCCACGCACCTGGGCCGCATTGCATAGCGCCGACAGATAGGGGTCCTCGCCTGCGGTTTCGACCACGCGGCCCCAACGCGGATCACGCGCCAAATCACACATCGGTGCAAAGACCCAGTCGATGCCGGCCGCCCGTGCTTCCCGCGCCGCGACCGCCTGCGAGCGCTCAAACAGTTCGGGTTCAAAGGAACAGGACAAGCCCAGCGCAATCGGAAAGAGTGTTCGCGTGCCGTGAATCATATCCATTCCAAATATAATCGGAATGCCCAAGCGAGACTCCTGGACCACAATACGCTGAAATTGATTACGCAAAGCCAAATCCCGGCTCCAAATAAATGAGCTCACTTCCCCACGACGTAAGTTCGGAAAGTAATTCGCATCTTTTCCATCGTTGCCTCCCACCATCACGAGTTGATTCAGTTGGCCCAATTTCTCTTCCATCGTCATTTGAGCCAGCAGATCATTCACACGGCGATCGAGCGCTTGAGATGGATCTTCGTACACATCTTTCGATCCATTCTTGTTCAAATCCAACCATCCCTCTCGCTCGATTTCGACAAAGCTTTCCTCGTCGGATTTGAGAGCCGGCGGCACTGAAAAGCTCAAGCCTGCGACCGTCAAATATGGGCCGCCTTCGCCCGCCTTCAAAGCCAAGGTAAAAGAGTCGGAACGTGACGCTCCCGTGATTGTAAACTGGGTAAAAGTATTCCCGACCTGGGTCAGCACGCTGGCAACTTCCGCTGTGGCTGCGGCCCCATTGACTCGAATCGCAAGATGCGGCGAATAGCTCTGATCAGTCTTTCCAATCGGCAAGGTCCCATGTAGCACCCAAAGTGTAAAGGAAGTCACTGCAGGGTTACGGATACGGAAACTGGCCACATCCGAGTAGCGATCAGGACTCCCCATGATGTTGAGCAGTCCTGTGCTCACGACCTCCTGTGAATCGCCCGGAAGCCTGACCTTTGCCAAGTCTGGTTTTCGAACGTTTGGCAGTAATCGAGGACGCCCAAGCACGGGGGCCGTGACCTCGAAGTCAGACAACTTGATTAAATTCATGGACGGGTCCACGCCTTCCGCTGCACCTGGTTGAGCGTTCGCACCAAAGAGAACATATTGCTCTCCTGGCATTTGACTGCCCGCCGGCAAGGTCTGCTGTTCCTCAAAAACGACCTTTGGCCCCAAGGTTTCTACCGATTGAGCGGTCAACAGAGACTCCCCGCTCAGCATGAGACCTAATAAGCTAAAGCCCCAGACGCGCGCGCCACGATTTAAGAAGCAGGCTTTCTGCCAGCCACGAATGAAACGACACATTGAATTCATCATAAATATTAAAAGTCCGGAGAACTAAGCACCCGAGGGAGTGACTCAAAAATCTAACCAGCTCGGCAGCGATCTAATGTCATGCCTATCACACTACAATCCAGCTACGAACGCTTCAACCTCAGCGGCGACGTGCCACTAGATAATAGTGTCGGCGCTCAAGTCCACAAAGGCCGTTAAAGTCGCAAGTGCTACAACACTCGCGTAACGTAGATACAATGTATGTACGGCAAATATCTTCATGTGATAAGCAATAGTGGGGTTCAACAAGTAGACGCAGGCAGATCTTAGATGCGATTTGATTCAATGTTGAATCATGTCACATCAGTCAATGAATTATTAAAAATTCGAACGGCACTGTGCCTGAAGCCTACGCACTCAGCCAAGCGACAAAGTAAAGATATACCCCAGCCGCCGGGCTCCCCCATCATCCATCCTAACATACAATACGGCAAGCGACGTCCCGAAAGAAAGGCCCCGCCAGATCTCTCCAACGGGGCCTAAATGAAATAAGTATCACAAAATTTATCTACGGCGACGTATCAAAACAGTCGAGACCAATACCATGCCGACCAAAGCAAACATACTAGGCTCAGGCACCACGGTATAAGTCAGGTCAATACTGCCGTTCGCATTGTTGTAATTCAGTATTCCCGTCTCCACGCCCTCGCCAAGAACCAAGACTAGACCATCCAGTGCCTCCAAATCATCAATCAGTGTGCTGCTGGCAATACTGCTTCCCTCATCGCTGTAGAATTGAAATAGGCTCACAGTATATTCACCAGCCAATGTAGGCTCACCCGACAATGAAACATTCAACGCATTGTCATTCAGCACGAGGTCGCCACTAACGTAATTAAAAAAGCGAAGCTGATCCGCATTCGCGCTGTTGGCATCCAACTCAAAAGTGAACGATGCACCCGCATCCATTGTCAGCAAGGCCTCCGATGTGGAACCACCATCCAAGGTGAACGTGCCAATACTTGCTCCCGGTGCCACACTTGAACCACTCGCGACAGAAATGGAGTTGCCTGCCGTAGGTTTAATCGTGCCGGTGCCCCCCAGTATACCTGTTGCAGCCGCGCGGTTGAAGGCGGTCACGTCATCCGTCGCGTCGATCGACATATAAACCGTGTTGCCAGAGATATTAGTGATGACTGCCCCCTCTGCAATACCAACACCAGAGATTTCCTGCCCCACCAGCAACCCGGTGGTGTCAGCGACAGAGATGGCCCGGCTGCCCGACGTCGCCGTGCCCGCCTTATCAGTAATCGCATCGTAACCGACTTGCACCGAGCCAGTTCCAGTGCCTGAACCTGTGGTGTTATTCACCAGCAAAGTGCCATCACTCACATAGGTGTTGCCTGAGTAGCTATTATTTGAGCTGTTCAGTACCAGCGTGCCAGAGCCCATCTGGTTAAGCCGTCCAGTGCCGGAGATCGAGTCCCCAAAGTCACTGCCCTGTGCGATCGCGTCAGAGCGATTAAAATTAATGGTGGCATTCGAACCATTGAGGAAGATGGAACCTGCTCCAGACAAAGAGCCTTCAGTGCCGCCCTCTCCGACCTGCACGACTCGATTTGACCCAATATTGGTGAGTCCAGTATAGCTATTGGATCCTGTCAGAATAACGGTGGAACTACCACCCGAGCTCAAACCTGCAGATCCGCCTGTTTCGGAGATGTCGCCAGAAATCTTGATCACTGAGCCGCTAGCGTTTCCAAAAACAGAATTAGATCCATCATGGAGTACGACCGCTCCCACCCAATTGATATCACTCGAGGAATTACCGTCGAGACCTCTCCCACTCGCCTTGATATTGAGCGTGACACCTGTCCCGAGATCACCTCCGACGCGCACATCAAACGAACTCGCCCCAGACAGGTTGATGGTCTCCAAACCATCAAAGGCGCCGACATTCTCAACCAAAGTCTTCGCGCTGGTATCCACGTTCAGAGTCCCTCCTCCACTGAAAGAGGAATTGTACAGCCACAAACGAGTTCCTGAAAACGACACGGTTCCGCCCGCCACAGTCGCCAAGGGACCTCTTAAACTCGTAATGCCTGAGCTGGTATTGTTCACGACGCTTGCACCATCGGCAAACGTCAGCGTGCCATCGACACCCGTGCCTTGTAAGGTATAAGCATTGCCACTGAAAGTGAGTCCACTGGTGGTGATGCCGCCAGTCTGATCGATCGTGACAGTGCCTCCACTGCCTGAACCAGCGAAAATAGCACTGTCGGGAGTCCCATTATTCCATGCAACATTGGAGCCTGAGTTATCCCAATTGTCGTTGGTGGTGTTCCAAGTGCCTGAACCTTCCTGAATGCCAGCGGTTCCTGAATCGGCATCCCAGGTTAAAGTGTCGGCATGCAAGCTTGGCGCGCACAGCTGAAAAGCCAAAGCTGGCACCCAAGTAAACAGTAATGAAGAAGTTCGGAGGCTAGTAGGTATATTTTTCATAGGTAGAGTAATAGAGAACAATGAACTACGTCATATAAATACAGGATTGTTCAAACTGACTAGTTATCATTTACTTTACCTGGTGAGTAACTATTGTCCTCGACATGAAACGCATCACCTGCCGCGAACTAGGCCGTCAACTTGGGCTCTCACATTCAGCAGTATCCCTCGCCTTACGCGATCATCCCTCGATACCAGAACAAACTCGAAAGCGGGTAAAAAACTTAGCAGCCAAATTAGGCTATCGCCCAGACCCAGCCTTAGCCGCCTTGAATGCCTACCGCCAATCTGGCAAACCATCATCTTATCGCGCGACCCTGGCGTGGATACAGATGGCCTCGTGTTCTGATGAGCTCGAAGACCCGTGGCTGAATACCATCTTCGAGGGTGCTCAAGCTCGTGCAGCCGAACAAGGCTACCACATCGAACGATTTAAAGTGTCTACCGGGAAAGATTGGATTCGACTGGGACAGATACTGAAATCCCGCCGAATAGAAGGCTTGATGTTGAGTTGCATCTCAAACGCCCCCACAAGACAGAGTTTTGAATGGAAAGACTACTTTGCTGTCGCCGTTGCACGGCAAAGCAAGCCCGCAAGTCATTTGATCGCCAACGATCAATTTCAAAGTGCAGCACTAGCAGTAAGAAAGCTTCACCAAGCAGGACATCGTCGCATCGGAATTGTGATGCCACGAGAATTTGCAGAGAATACTGAGTATCACTTCTTAGGCGGCTTCACTTCAGAATGCACACGCCAAAACATCCCTCCTCTCTACTGCGTAGTGGACTCTCCGGACCAGGACTCATTTCAAGCCCATTGCACTCAATGGATCCTGGAGCAAGAGCTAGACGCCATTATCGCCTCTGGCCCTGGCGATCTATTACCAGCGCTCAAAAAAGCTAAACTGCGGGTGCCGAAGGATATCTCCATCGCATTTTTATCGCGATTTCGTCAACACCCGAACGTAGCCAGCATCGATCAAAACAACCGACACATAGGGAAGGCAGCCGCCAATCAACTGATCGACCTCATACGTCGCAATGAAAGAGGCCTCCCCCACTCCCCCATCCGAATACTCATCGAAGGCATATGGGTGGACGGAAGCTCCGCACCGGATAAACACACGTGAGTTCTAGAGAAATAAGAATTCCTCGCGTTCCTCCTACAACTGGCACTTGCATCTAGGCCGTAGACTCACTGAGTAATCAATTGTCGAATCGACTCAGCCACAAGTTCGCCCTGCACCGCAATACCAGTCTCGTTAAAATGAGTGCCATCAGGACTATAATACTCAGGATGTCCCTCCATCGCCTGATACAAATCGGTCATCGACAGATTGAATTCCGCGGCAAGAGCAGCCATGGTTTGATTGCGTAAGCGCACCCGATCATTACGCTCAGTGTATTGCTTCAAATCATCCGGCTTACGCAGCGGCGTACTATTGGCGAGCATCCAAGGCACTGCCGGCGTCAAGACACGCAAGCGCGTGACAACTTGCTTTAAACATGCAGCATAGTCCGACTCGTCATAGCCGAAGCCATGCAGTCCGTTATTGAAATGTACCGCATCAAACGAAGTCGAACGCAGCACTAGAGCGATTTCCTCGAAATAGATGGGGTCTACCGGAAAGCGCGAGGTGCCAACCCATGCGAGCGACACTTCCCCCTGCAAATGCTCCGAAGCCTTCGGACCATAGCCCATGACGATGGAGTCGCCCACCAGCAACACTCGCGGCACGTCCAATTCAGATTTATCAGAATCAGGCACCCATGAACGTGTCCACTCAATGGGTTCACGGATGACTGTAGCCACATTTTTAGAATTAATATCAGACATAAATATACTTTTTTAGATAAGCCAAACTACGGGTATCCCAATAGACCTCCATCGCATTCTCTCCCCCAATTCCGTCCACACTCCAAGTCATAGACATAACACCTAACGGGAAATCGGTCGATCCAGCCATTTAACAACTATATAGCGAATTTCATTTTCACCGGCCGCATTCTGGATCACTTCATAATCGTGTGAACGCATCGCCTCGAGACTATAGACAGCCAGTAGCGTCAACCGACTGCCATCAGGTACAGTCACGGGGCCTTGATAGAATTTCTGCAATTCATAGCCACTCTCTGATGACAACAACTGCCCTGCGACTGCAAATACTCTCGATTTGTCATCCACCGTTACGGCTTGCACCGCAAATTGACCTGGCTGCGCCTGAAAGGTCTTATCACCGAAATGCGCAGCGACTTCATAAGGACTCAAATTAATCAGACGGACACTATTAATAGGAAAATCATCACCGGAATCATCGAAAACAATCGTATCGAATCGACGGATTCCCTCAATATTCTCTTTAGGCATCACCACAATCGTCAACTGACTGCAATGTTTGGGAATGATCACTTTAGCGGACTCGACATAACTTTCCTGCTGGGTCTCCGGATCAATGATACGCGTATAAAGTGGTAGCGAGGCACCTGGGTGCGAAACCGAAACAATCGGCCCCGGCTCAAACGGTAACAATTTCAACTCTCTATAGCTCGAACCGACCTCATAGTATAAGCCGTGGATCGGCGCCCCCACGGCAAAGGCGCGCAACCATAGCTTACTCGTAGTCGACGATTGAGCTACGGAAGCCAACACACTGATACAGCAAACGACGAATAGAAATAGTGAATTACAATACAATCTCATAGACTAAATTTCGTTTTTATCGAGCCAGCGAAAAGAAACGACTTTAAAGCGCCTCCCTAGCCGAAAGTTAACCGGGTTAGTTTCAAGTTCTGATAGACTGGTGTGGGGCGGCTGCGAATCATCCACAAAATCTGGTAAACGTTGGACGATGGCCTCACACCAGACCTGCGAAATCACCTGCCCCGTCACAGGATGGTTGACCGTGCCCGTACTGCGAATCTTAAAGGTATCAGAACGTGCAGTAATATATGGACCCATCGGTTGTAAGATATCGCCTTGAGTAATGCGCCCAGGACCGCCATCGATGAGGCTATTAAATCCATGCGCCAGATCCACTGCCGTCAAGGGCTCGTTCTTTTTCCGAAGCGGGGAACTAAGACTCACGGCAGCGAGAGGGTTTAACTCAGCGGCGTCGATCGCCGCCTCCAATGCACCTTTAATTCCGATTCCATGACTATCATCAATCGCTGGCACTGGCAGTCGGTTCACAAAGTGCTCCAAACTCAAGAATGGCCCACGCAACTTCACCTGCTCTACAATTTTCTCAACCAAAGCATCGATCTCATCTAAAGTCAGTGTACGATAGCCTTGCCACGCATTGGCCGACAAGGGCTCCTTGGGGTCTCCGCCGAAGGTGGAATCGATCGCCTGCTCAGGAGTACGAGCAAATACGGCTTCATTCGTATTGCTTTGCCCTTGATAATTCACTTCCAATGTCCCGGCGAGGAAGGCCTTCCACGCTTCTTCCGAAGTTGAATTAACATTGAAGCCTCCTGCCATCCCCATGTGTTGGGCGAAATCAGTCGAGGCCCCCCGCAGAGCTTCCACACTTGGTACGCCCCCTTTCGACGAGGGCTTGATAGCGATTGTTCAGCAACTTCTCCGAACTCAAATCAAATGCACCACTCTGGGGCATCGAAGAGAAATAAAAGCGATCCCACAACGCGGCATTAAGTAACCAAGAGGCATCACGTGGAAAGAGCACACTGTCGCCTTGGTAGACGCGATCGCGCTCTACATAACGTGAGGAAAACGAATTACCAATCGCGTATTCAGCATTAAAGGCAAGTGTTGGAAAATCATCATAGCCCAGGCCACTCGTAGTTAAATTATAGACTTCGTTATAATAATAACGCGCATGGCTATAATCCATATTATAAACCTTCGAAGCTGGCTCAGTTGGGATGTAGCCACTCGCATTAAAATGCTGCAATTGACCGAGCGAATTCACCGGCATCTCAGACGAGGGCGTATAGAACCAGCGATTCAAAAAGTAAGGGTTTTGCCCATCATATGGAGCGTAGAGCATCCCCCAACCAGCCCGTTGTATACTCGCACTACTGTCATCAACATACAAAAGCTCTTCAGCTCCAAACTTCTTAGAACGCGTAACGCCAGCAGTGATCGAAGGAAAACGTTGCCCCCCGACAAATTGCCCCGTCCCCAGAGGGCTATATGGATCGGAATTCGGATTTCGGTAGGGAGCCCGGATGGTGACCTCACGTATGTGATTACCAATGAAGTTCTGCGCCTTACTCACGTCCGTCATCATCCAGCGCGATCCACCGCCCCATGCGACTTGTCCATCCGCTGTAGTCGCATCAATATAGTCCGAAAAACGATTTCCTCCGTAAAAACTTCCATCCATATTGCCACTTCCAATCGATCCGGAAAATTGCAGCACATCGCGGTAATTCATCGGATTCCCGGACCAGGTGAGCACGACTCCGTCAGAGCCTCCAGGACTCCCGGCCTCTAAATAAGCTCCATCTGTTTCCAAACGGCTATACGGTCCACCTGGCAACTGACAACGCAACGAAACCAATTCATCATAATCATTCGTCAGCTCATGCGTGACTAATGCTGGTTGGTGACTATGACTCGAAAAACCTGATGAGCTAATTGTATAAAATGGGTAGGAAGCATTCGCCGAGGTATCAGCTCCAATGCGATCCAAGGTATATATCCTAGCCTCGCCCGCAGGAATCGTCCCCGATGCAATATGGAAGCGCTGGTGATTAAACAGCTCCGTCCACAGGCCAAATACCTCACCAGTAAACGAGACCGGTAGTTCGCCTCCCCGCATGTAGAAGGTGATATGCATATCGCTGACATCTAGATCCACCGTATATGGATTGGCCAATAGAAACATTATTCGGAAATGGGCAAACACCTCCATTTCGTCATCGTCCGTATGGGGTAACAAATCCGCTCCTGCACCTGTCATCACTCGACTAATTCCTGTGAACACACGAGCCTGCAAAAGTATTGGATAAATCCCCGCCTGATCCTCTCTTTGCGGACGTATGGGCACAGTGTTGGCCACCACTTCATCCTTCAACCTATAAAAGGAACGTAACTGCTCCCAAGTCGGACCGAAGGGAAGATTCATCAATGTCCATGGCTGAAAATTCGCCGCATCAAGTTTGGGGTTCGCATCAAAATACCAATCCGGAGTCGTCACCCCCATTTGAGCGATAGGCGTGGTGCCTTCGTCGTCCTGCTGCAAAACCACGTCGGCGTCGAGGTATAGATCAGGCAGCTCGTCGAGAAAGTCATCCTCATTAAGTTCAAACAAATACGTTAAATCGCGTCTCAGTCCACCGTTACGAACATCTACCAACAAGCCCTTGGACCACAGCGTCAGATCGTGAAAGTGAGCTTGGGCTTCCGCTTCAGTGAGCGCGGGCAGGGAAACACGAAACTGATCAGTAGAAGAAAGCTTCCCCAAAACATCCACACCGAGGTTCGCATAGCTATCAAAGCCCGACATCAATTCAATCGCATTACGCTGCGCCGAGAGATGCCGTGCCACTGCGCTGGACTCGCCATCCGTCTCATATTGATCCACACAATCAAGGCGGGCTTTCACACCTTCATCCCCGACCCACCACGCATAGGCCCCCGAACCATTAACCGAGACCGCTGGAGCCAGCACCATAGCGCCCACATCATCTACACCCACGCTACCGCTGGCCACTAGCACTAAAGCCTCCTGCCCCTCCACTGTCACCGGATCACTTGCTTCCAGGCCAGCATTCACACCCACCAGCTCCGCATCCGGTTCATAAGCAATATTTGAATCCTGATACAAATGAGTCGCCTCTGTAGTGGATTCATTACCACTCACTAACCATTGGCTCAAACCACCTTCCATATTCCAAACGCCCGTCCAATGACTCTGTTTGACCGCGACCGGCTCCGTGCGTCCTTTGTGCGGCTGGGCTTCAGTCAAAATATCAGCTGTAGCCGACACACGACGATCGGGTCCAAGCGCCTGCTGCAACTCTCCCAGAGCCACATGCAAGCCGAGCAATGCATTACTCTCCGCTTCAAGCCGCTGTGCCTGAGTCGTACTTAATTCCACCTCGACTCGAACCAGAGTTATAAAACTCAGCATGAGCAAAACGACAAAAGACATGAATGCCATGGCAATCACGAGTGTCATGGCACGACACTCTTCTCGAGCAGTTGAGAGGGGTGAAATGTGAATGGGGTTCATGTAAAGTCTCAACAGATAAAATGCCCCAGTGGGTGATCGGAACATTAAACCATCGCAATAGATTCAACGATGAATAACATCGAAGTCAACCAGAGGCCTATCAATCTGAACAGGCAGCATCAATCAGGACGACGTGGCGCCCTTTCCATCCATTGAGCCACTACGAACTCGGGACGCGGATTCCCCTGTGCATCCATCATCAACATTTCACCGCGTGCCCGCAAGGCCTCGACACTATACGAAACTAACATAGTGACGCGCCTGCCCGGCATGATTATAATCGGTCCTTGGTAAAATGTTTCTAAGTCGTAGCCATTTTCTGAGGAAATCAAACGACCAGCCACCCCAAACACACGCCCCTTTTCATCGGCATCAACCTGCTGAAAGACTGTTTTGCCTGATTTAGCCAGCACTCGTTGGTCACCAAACATTGCTGCAACATCATAGGGACTATAATTAATCAAACGAATCGTATTCTCCTGATATGCAGGATCATTATCATCAAAGCCAATCAGCTTGAATTGAGGCACAGCATCGATGGCAGGCATCGGCACCACTGCCAAAGTCAGCAATTTAGAAGCACTTGGAACATCCAGACTGCCCGATCTTTGATACATGGGCAGCCCGGTTTCGGCATCTATGTATTTGGTATACAAATACAACGAATCGCCGTCGATAGGGATCTTGGTCGGATTTGATGGCGAAAAAGCACGAAGTGCCAACTCCCGATACTCGCCATTCGTTTCGAAAAACAAACCCTCAATGCTGCTTTCAACTCCAAACGCACGCACCCAGATGGGCCTCTCTTTCGCACACACAGAGATCGAAAGGATCATGCACAGCAGCAAACAAAGCCGCGACAAAACATAGGAGAATTTAAATTTCATTTTTATCAAGCCACCTAAATGAGACTAATCGAAAGCGGCGACCGAAGCGCAGATTTATATCATTCAAATGTATAGTCGCCTCAGAGTCGAGCACGGTATCTGGGCTTTGAGTCGCATCCACAAACTCAGGCACACGTTGCACCACGGCCTCACACCAGACTTGAGCCGCTGGCTGACCAGTCACCGGATCTTTAGCGATACCGGAACAACGTATTTTAAAAGTATCGGAACGCACACTAATATAGGGTCCAAGTGGCTGAAGTAAATCGGCCTGACTGATCGTCCCGGGGCCTCCCTCAATGGAATTGGCAAAGCCATGTTCTGCATCCACGACATCGGAATTCACCTTCATCGTATTGAAATAAGATATTTGCCCCGTGCTGCTTTCAGGAACGGGTGGCTCGTTGAGCTCGGCCACTTGGATCGCTGCCTCTAAAGCCCCTCGAATACCGACTCCCTCCTCATCGTCTGTTGCGGCCACTGGTAAGCGGTTGACGAAATGTTGTAGCGACAAAAAGGGGCCACGCAGCTTCACTTGATCCACGATCGCCGTAGCTAGGCGATCTATATCATCGCTATCTAAGCTTCGGTAGCCCTTCCATGCATTGGCTTCGAGAAGCTTCTCTGGGGATCCGTCTGAAGGTGGATTAGCAGCCTGTTGCGGCGTCCGTGCAAACACGGCTTGATTCACATTCGCTTGCCCTTGATAGTCGACATCCAAGGTGCCCGCTAGGAATGCCTTCCAAGCATCCACTGAGGTCGAGTTGACATTAAAACTTCCCTCCGCCGCCATATTCTCGGCAAATGCTGTCGGTGAGGCACGCAATGCATCTGCAGACACCGTAGTCTCAGTGATGGGCTGGTAGCGGTTATTGAGTAACTTCTGCGTCGCGATATCAAAATTGCCCGTCTGCGGCATCGTCGAAAAATAGAAACGATCCCAAAGCGCAGCATTCAGCAGCCAAGAGGCATCGTGGCGCAAGCCGATCTTTCTGTTATCATTATATACGCGCTCACGAGGAATGTGCCGGGAGGCCACCGCATTACCAATCGGCAAATCATGATCCAACTGTTTCGTGTCCAAAGCATTAGAATCAGTGTATTGCCGTGCATTATAATTTCCATACACCCCGAATTCGATCGCGTTGGCTCCCCAGCTATAGGCAAGTCCCCCATTTTCCGGGGCGGGCAGATAGCCCGCAGCATTGAAATGCTGCAATTGGCCCAATGAATTGATTGGCTCGTCTTGCGTCGGTAAATAGTAAAAGCGATTCTCGTAAAGCGGATCCACCCCCGCAAAACTTTCATTTAACATGCCCCAGGCAATTTCCTTAAAATTCAAGAAAGTGATTTCATAATTCCCATCCCCGAATCGAGAGAGATTCGTCGAAGAACTTTGATAAATCGGCAAATGCGTTCTCAAATCGCCCCCCGTATTGCTAACCGCAAAGCGGGGGCGATAAGGAGCACGCCAATTCACTTCGCGCACGTAGTTGCTCGAAGTAAAACCATGATTATAAATGTAACTGGTATTGGAGACATCCAATAAGATATAATGATATCCCCCTCCCCAGAGTATATCCCCATCCAGCTCCAGTGGATTTTCCCCCAAGCCAGCAGAGTGATCGTAGCGACCCGTCGTGCTACCACCGAGTGAGTTACAGAACTGGAGGACAGTTTTTTGATCCGAAGGATTACTCCCCCAAGTCACTACGGTTAAATTAGTGTTTTGATGCCCCCACAGATAGACACCATCAGTCTCTGCACGAGTGTAAGGACCACCAGGTAATGTTTTACGCAAGGAAACTGCGGTATCAAAGTCATTGTCTAGTTCGTAGGTTCCTTCATCCTGATGCAACCAAACCGGATAATTGATATCTGATAAATCCGCCTCACCACTACTGGCCGAAGCTGTCGGTGGGCGGAGAGTAAACACCAAAGCCTTACCAGCTGGTATAACTTGATTGGAGATGCGCAGTTGCAGTTTATTATAGATATCTTGATTGCTCCCAAATGACTCAAGTATCGGAGAATTCTCATCTGGATCACCGGATACAGGTTCCCCCGCCTTGAAGCCGCTGCTACGCGGAAAAATTGATACAAACATTTCACCGACATTTAAATCAACTGAATAGGGATTAGCCAAAACGGCCATAATGCGTGTATGCAAATACACTTCCATTTCATCATCATCGGTATCAACGGCATTGTCAGCTCCATTGCTCACCAAACGGCGGCTAATCCCTCCGAATAGACGCGCTTGCACCAGCGTAGGGTATATCCCATGTTCGGTGGCGATTTGTGGACGAACGGGAGCCCCATTGCCCGTCATATCATCTTTGATCCTGTAAAACGATCGCAGCTGCTCCCAACTCGGAGCGCCCACACCCCAAGCTTGAAAATGTTGCGAATCAAGAAGTGGATAGGTATCAAAAAAGCCATCTGGTGTGATACTGCCAGTCTGGGCAATCGGCGTCGCCCCTTCAGCGTCCTCGCTCAATAGGTACCCCGAATCTGCGTACAAGCTATCTAAGGCCACATCAAAATCGGCATCCGAGAGCTCAAAGAGGTAAGTTAGGTCACGCTTCAAGCCACCGATTCGTGCGTCTGTTAGTAAACCAGCCGAGTGAACCGCGAGATCATGAAAATGTCCGTGAAGATCAGCATCCGTCATCGCAGGTACCAACAACCCCACCTCAGAATAGCTATGCAGCTTATCCAAGTCCAGAGCTGCGGTGCCAGACACTGGAAACTCAGCCCATCCATCGAGCAACTCAATCGCGTTACGCTGCGATGAAAGAAATCGGGCCGAGTCAAGGCTCTCGCTATCCGCCTCATAGCGATCGATCAAGTTTAGACTCGCCTTCTGCCCCTCATCCGCAATCCACCAGGCATAGGCACTCACATCATCCACATCAACTCGGGGGGCCACTACGATTGAATCCACATCGTCTATGCCGACGCTCCCGGATGCAACCATGACAACACCGGGCTCCCCTTTTACAGTCACCAGATCATTCGGCGACTGATTCGCCAATAAACCGTCGACCGCATCCGCAGGTGAATAATCAGGGCTCGCATCCGCTACGGGAGAAACAGCCTCAAGGGTCCCCTCATTACCGCTGACTAGCCAATTGCGCAAGCCGCCTGCGGCATTCCACACGCCAGCCCACTTCGTCTGTTTCATCGCCACTGCATCGCGATCTCGATGTGGCTGCCTCACAGTCAGAATATCTGACAAGGCCGACACACGCTGATCAGGGCCCATGGCCCGCTGCAGCTCTCCCAAACTGATCTGAAGCGCAAGTAATGCATTCTGTTCTGCCAACATATTGGTCTTATGTATGCCAGAACTTTTACTCTCTACAGTCACAACTGTCATTAAAGAGAGACAGAGTAACAAAATGAATGACATCAACAGCAGTGAAATAATGACCGCGCTCCCCGCACACCGAGCTTTCATACAAGCATAATTGCTAGCATAATTAAGCTGATACTTGGTAGATGTCCCCCACTCCTTCATGTAATTATAACAGCAGTATTGGTTAAGAAGCCTCGCAATGCTTTTGATATAAATTCGAGGTCCCGTTTATGATAAATGCAACAATCCTTAAACGATTTGCAACTGAGTTATCGTCGGGCTGCGCAGAAACCCGAATCGTCAGCGTGTGATGTCCATTTTCAAGCCCAGTCCCACGAAGCGGATCATGAAACAAATTGCCGTATAGCATACCACGCGTCCCCCCATGTGGCGTCCAACTCGTTCGACGTTGAAACGCAGCTCCATCGATCGAATATTCCAAAACACCTGCATCGCAGGCAGAAATCCATGCAACCCCCACTGCATTACCAGTAAACGTTATCGTAAGCGTGTGCCCAGCGGTCTCACAAAAGAGATGATTCGGCCATTGCTCGATGGCTTGCTCGACCACCGTCCAGTAATCATTGGCATACGTAGATGCGGGAATCATCTGTGCCCGCATAGGCAAATGATCGTTTAAGGCTGTCGGCATGACATAGGCCGCTGCAGAGCTACGCGACCAATCCAGTCGATCCAACCATGTGGTGATCGCCTGCGAATACACCGCATAGCCTTCATCCTTCGGATGCACATGGTCAGGCAGCAGAGTTTCCCAACTAATAGAATTTGCCTGTAAATAGCGCCAAAAAGCTTTACCAATATTCACCGAAGGAATACCATAATAATCTCCTAAGGATTCACTTAACTGCACCGCAGGTGGCAGCTCACCACTCGCATGAAACCGCTCTAGTCTTTTCATCGTAGTGTATACAAAGACGACCTCTGCATGCGGATTCGCAGTATAGATACGACGGATAATCCCCTCCATACTCGCCGAAACTTGATCGGGCTCACTCAGGGCACGGCTACTATCATTCACCGAAAACTCGACAAACACTAGATCAGGACTTGCCTTCAATAAGTCCTCACCGATTCGATACACTCCAAAGTCAGAACCGGTACCACCAATCGCGGCATTGACTGCCTCAAAACGAATCGCAGGAAATCGCTCACGAAACCATGCTGTCGTTTTCGCACGCCAGGAATACATTTCCGGGTCCGAGGCATCTGCCCCATACGTCAATGATCCACCGATGTAACCGATCGTAAAGCGCCGCCCACGACTAAGTTTACTTGCGGTCCGCACTAAACCACCTCGCTGCGTCCAATACGATTCACTCATAGCTCGACAGTATCCATGCACGGCATATAAACCGAACACAGCAAACAAATATTTCACTAGTATTCATGTAATGGGGTTAGAGAAGTTAGGGACAGTGACTCCTTCATTTATTCTACGTCGAATTATCCTGTCAATGATTTAGTGATAGTTAAGCCACCAGGTCGCCACTTATATAGACACCGTAAATTATATTCAAATGTTTCACGCCGCAACTGGCTTGTCCATGCTTTAACATTGACAGACTAATTCGACGCAGAATCTACGCATCCCCCACTGACATGCGGCAAAACAGGAGACAAGCCATGAAAACAAAATTGATTACAATCCCCCTCGCCTGCATCATCACAAGCCTATGGGCCCACAGGCCACAGCCCGTCTGGGAACTAGGGAAGCAAATGATCGCCCCAACACTCTCCACAGGTCAGATACATCCGGTCCAAGGCGTGATAGAGGTAGACGCGCAAAACACATTTGCAATTCCAGTGGAGTTGCTGGGGGATCAGGAAACTTACACGATAGAGTTCGATGTCAAACGACCTGCGAGCGCAATCAACGGTCATTCCATTACGCTTTGCTCCAACACTGATACCAACGCGCAACAAGGGCTCGCGTTGGTCTACCACCCCCCCAGCTACAACTGTGCGTGGATGTATATCAACGGAGAGAAAATGGCCATACTCCCCAAGCTTCTGGATGATCAATTTAATACCATCACATTACTGGTCAAAGACAGAGAATTACTGATCTTTAAGAATGGGCTACTGCTCGCCGCAACGGACGCCATTCGCCCGAGCGAGCGCCCCTTACGGTTCGGAGGTGGATACACGACCGGAAAATCGCCTCAAGCGTATCAGTTACGCAATATCAAGCTCTACCAAGATGCAGTTTTCCCGAAAGGCTATGATCGCAGCACCGAAATCATGCTCAGCACCAGTGGCGACCAATACACGATGTTTCGCGCCAAAATCAAAGATCCCTCTCTGCCTCGAATACTCGTGGTGGGAGACTCGATATCAATCGCCTACCGCGAATACATTAGCGATTACTTCAGGGACAAAGCCTACGTGGACTACTGGGTCGGAGGACGCTGGTATGAGCCCGTTGACCTCCAAGACAAGAACGCTAAGGTTAAGCGCGCCTATCGTGGGGTGCTCGCCAACGGCCCCTACGATGTAGTGTCTTGGAACCCCATGACCTTGCACATGTGGAACCCTGATAATCCACAGTCCTGCTCCGTTGAGAATTATCCCGAGAATTTGACGGAGATCGTGCATTTCCTCAAAGAGCTGGCTCCAAGCACTCAGTTCTTCTGGGTTCGTTGCACGCCCTACTCTACCGTGGATGCAAATAAGCAACGTACCATTGACTATAAGCGATCAACTCGACTCGACACCTTCAATCAACTCTCCGATACCATAATGCAAAATCAAGGCATCCCCACCATCGACCTCTGGGCCGTCTGTGAAGATCACCCACAGCTCAGTAGTGGCGACGGAGTTCACTGGCCCAAGGCGTCACAACTCTTTGCCGAAACCATCGCGAAAGCCATTGAGCCCTCGCTCCCGATAAAGAAGTGATCATCACACGAACCAGTAACTCAAGCTGCACTTAACAATCGCGCGAAACACCACTTCAATAGATAGTCAGCTTGAGCTCACCTCCCGCACTCAGGCTCACAGTATCTGAAAATTCAATTACGAGCTCAGCACCTGACTTCCGCACAGAAACCTTGCCAGTGAACCCCTCGACTTGAAGCTTAGGTGTCATCGGTTCGCTAGCAGCGCAGGGCCATGTCAGCCCCAGCGTGCGACAGGATAAGTTTCCCCAGACTAGCTTAATTGAAGCAAGCAAACGATCGGCTTCTAGCACCTGGGTAAAAGTGCCCCAACCTTCTGCCGCGGTAAAGGCTGCCTTGAAATTCTCGGGATGAATTCGTGGCGCAAAGGCAATCGAACCTGCTGGATTATTATGCGTAAAACCACATGCGGCGATAAATGAGCCATAACTAGCCATAGAGCGTGCGTAGTGATCGGAGCACTCAATCTCGTTATAAGGATTACGTTTATGGCCACTATATCGATCATGAATGGCTTTGGTAATCGCAAGCCCCTCGCCGACCATCCCCTCCCAAATCATATGACTGGCCACTTCATGCTCAAACCCACTCATACATTCGTTGAAATAACCCACCGTAGCGTCTTTCCCTTCGGCCACTTTGTAACTATTTCCATATGGATGTGTCGCCATCAACAATCCACCGTCGCCGGCAACCGCATACCAACGCCCACGCGGATTCATCTCACGATAGGGACCCACATCAGGCACAAAGTTATACTGCCAAAGCGAGCGCAGCGCCTGCTTTACCTTATCACGGCTCATGACACCTTGTAGTCCAACTTGCCATGCCCAGCTCTCACCAAATACCTGATCAATATGGCAACCATCGTATACGCCCACCTCCCCGGGATGCTGATGATCAGGCAACTGCACATAATAGCCATACTCATTGTTCCAGCACTTCGCGTCCAACTGGGCCGCAACCAAGTCAAGAATCGCTCGGCACTCGATGGCAAATGCCTCATCCTCCACGATGTGAGCCATCGCCTCACAGGCACGTAAAGCGGCATGATACAGGCCACAAAACCACGGCACCACACCATACCAGTCGGCATCCAGTGTATTATGCATGGGTCCTTTAAGTATGCCATCGCGGTGCTCGTCTCGCTCCATAATATACCGCATAGCTCGTTTCACATTAGGCCAAACACGTATCAAAAAAGCTGCATCCTTGGACATTTGATGCTCTCGATAGACCCCGAGGATGCGCCCGGCCTGCCCGTCGATAACAAAATACTCATCCCCATGGTCTCGCTCATTGCGAAATTCGCTGCGATTAAGCAGCACTCCATTCGCCAGCAACGACAGATCGAAATCAATATGCTCACGGTGATTGCGTTCTATTTCTGGGAAAAGACGCGCAGGTGCCTGAGCGTAGTGCCATACGTGGGCGCATGTTCCCGCGCAGCAACCGACGCCCTCCCAAGCCCAGAAACGGTCATCATCAAACAAATGACAAGTCGTCGTCGCGAGCACTGAGGTGTTGGCAAAGGTACGATTGAGAAACCAGTGTGGCAGAGTCGAATGATACCAGGTATCACGCCACAACATGGTCTCCTTAGACAGTCGCTTAAAGTGATCTCCTACATAGCGAGCAACCTCGCGGGCATCGGAAAATCGGCTCGCGTAGTGCCGCAAACCACCTTCTAAAATATTACGAATATTAGGAAAAAACCACGACACCACAAAATCGACACCTTGTTCCTCATCAGCTTGCAGTACCAGCCGACGTCCCAAAGAACCGATCAAACGATCATCCGCGTGTCCCTGCTGGTCCTCTGCTATAAAATCAGCAGGAGCTCCTAAAAGTGCCAACCCCATGTCACCGTAGTCCGGACGATTATCGATGCGCTCGGACGGCACAATCTCATCGCTAAACCAAATGCGCCCCAAACCAATCCAGCCCCACCCTAAGGCCGAATCATCCACGACCTCCAAAATCGCCTCTCGCCCCATGTAAGCCGAAACATCCATCGAACGAGGCAGCAAACGATTGTTGTCCACCCCCGTAATCGTGCTGACCACCTCGTTATCGATCACGACATTGACAGCAATCTCCCCGGGGTAATTCCCCCCCGAAATCCATGTATTCACGAATGCACGCTCAATACGAAATGCACGGCTAGTCAGTTTCCCCTTGGCCAAATCGTGCTCATGCATCGTACTCCCCGGTGACGTCGCCGAAGTATTCAATACCCGATCACTGTCTCCCCCCATATCGCCATGGTGAATCGGTGCTTGATCTTTGTATATCGGGCCCTGACCGAAGGCCTCCCCCTCGACGGACCAACCACATTCCTCATAAGTCTCGCCCGACCAATCGCTGAATAAAATATCCGGCCGCCCAGTGGACATCGGTGGCTGACGAACTTCACCGGTACAGTGTAAATACGTCATACCCTCCTCCACAGCCGTTCTCAGATCACGTTGGAGCAGCCCTTCCGCAGAGTCATGCATCACGGCATTTTCCAGAAATCCATGCACGGAGACTTCCACCGCAACATCACTGTGATTACGAACCGAATACTGCAGAATCGTAGCCGGCAAACTAGAATCAGCGACATTGAGCGGGATAAAGGGCGAGTACGCCTTTAATGTAACCGCAACTGGGCAATTCGGATCACTGAATTCAACTGTGCCGATGGGGTACTGTCCGCAGAACTCGACATGACTGAAGCCCGTTTGGGGATCTGAATCAAGCGTGCGGTGGTGGATCCCTTCCGAGGTCTTAATTGTGATTTCAAAACGTTGCTCAAATTCACGATAGTCCTTCGCTTGCGGTGGGCACACATACGCAGAACCATTCGTAGGCATCAGCTTTTTGTCCATCCAGGTAGCTCCCTCGGGGACGATTCCAATTTTGGATTTATTAAAAATATCCCACAGCCACAGCCGACCATCTCCACTTAAATATACAGTGCCACAGCACAGCCCGCCTACCGGCATACCAATATTCTGGAGCGCATCTCCCGTATAACTTTCAGCATGCCCTCGCTCCATAAGCTTCGCAATTTGCTCCGGCGAGAGCCCCTTGTCCTGTGGAACAAGAGAGAGATATTCAAGGGATAATTCATTCGTTTCAGGCATCATCGTAGACATCCCAAAACAGTAGCATTATTATCGCCATCAGACAATGTCTGCGCATATCAAATAAATACTCAAAACTATCCTCATTTGATTATGCATCACCGCCCTCTCAAGCCCACGATTAGTCGCTGGATCCAGTTCGAATCAAACTCGCGTGTTTTCTGCATCCCCATCAACCATGCGGCCGGTCGCCCTTTACGGGAGCTCGGAGTCGTCAACGCTGGCGAAGATCAACTACAAGGTCATTTTCGAGCTGGCACCCCCTGCTCGGTGACTCACCTCGTATGGTATGTCACTCAAGGAAGCGTCCACTGTGAGGACGGTCAGAGCTCGCGCCTTGCGCAGGCTGGTGATGTCATACTCTGCCCCGCACAACTCCCACATTATATCGAAACAGCTTCTAAACAAGCAGCGGGCTTATGGTTCCACCTCAGTGATATTTCACAATGGAAACACCTACACAATACCAAGGCCACGATACGTCCCGCAAACGATATGAATACTCTCAAGCGATTGATGGAGGGCTTTGAGACGGAATCCCTAAGCTCCACACCACTCTCTGAATCGATGAGTCTACACTACGCTGAGCTCATTTCCCTCACTCTACGCCGTGAGCTTTTACTCAACAGCGAGCCCGCTTACGGCGCGATACACCAACGGCTCAATGCATTATGGAAGGATGTCGAATTTAAACCTGAATATGAATGGACCACTGAATGCCTAGCAGAACGAGTGAATGTGAGTAGCAGCTACCTCTATAAATTAATCGCAACACACTTTGGATGCTCTCCGATGAAAATGGTATTACGGCTTCGAATGAAACGCGCAGAGGCACTGCTGTTACATACAGATTTAGCCATAGATGCCATCGCTTCCGAAGTGGGCTACCAGACTGCCTATGCCTTTTCCAACGCTTATTTAAAACACACAAATCAGCGTCCGGGTGCCTTCCGTAGCAAAGCACGTAAAAAACTCCTGCAAGCGAAAAATAACGACTCTTAGACACATTCGATAAAAAAAGTGCATCACCGAAGCGATGCGCCTTGATATATACAATCTCCACGGAGGCACTTACTCTACCCGCCGACGCAACATCACTGCACTAAGTGCCAGGCAGCCAGCCATTAAAGCATAGCTGCCAGGCTCGGGAACTGCGGTGTAAACCAAGTCCAGGTTGTTGCCATTTTCAACGATGCTGAAGACACCATTCAAATCATTCTGAAAACCAGCCGTATCAAAGGCAAACTTGTCTGCACTGAACCCAGTCACACCCGTCGAAGTCGCAACAATGCTCGTCCATACATAGCTTTCGTTCGGGTCCCAAGCGTCCAATAGACCTTGCGTGCTGCTGTCACTCATCGTGACTAGCTCAATGTTGAACGGAGTGCCCGCTGAAGCGGCTGTCAGATCCAGACCACCGGTAATGACTAATTGATCCCAGTCCACTCCAGCCGTGCCTGTGCCGTCTGTCTTAAACTCAAACTCCAGCGTTCCGCCCCCATTCCAAACCTGAGCACCTGTGCTGAGGCTGCCGATACTATTCCCCGGAGCAATTGTGTTACCAGAGGTGACGGTGATGCCCGAATCGATGGCACCGATACCACTTAATTTACCTCCCGTGGACCCTGCCGCGAAAGAAACCGCTGCGGTTAGAGCGGTCGTCGAATTGTTATAACTAAACTCTGCAGCCGCGTCCGTCGCCGCCGTTCCAATGGTCACCCCGCTCGTGCCACTTAGCACGCCCGTAGAGCTCACGCTTAACTGGCCTTCACTCACAGTTGTTGCCCCGGTGTAGTTGCTATTAGCATTGGTCAATGTCAACGAGCCGGTGCCCTTCTTATGCAGATTCAACGTGCTACTGGCATTAACCAAGGCCAATTGGCCAGCGTAGCTCGTGTCATCTGATTGATTCACGGTTAAAGTCCGTGTCTCGGTATTGCCAATACCAATCACACCACCGTCCCCTGAAAGCTTACCGACCTCAAGATTGCCATTGAGATTCACATAGCGCTGGGTCGTCGTGGCCGTGGCAGAGCTGGAATAGAGACTGGCGCCATAAGTTTCCAAACTGGCTGAAGTCACGTTTGTTCCATTGAACTGCAAGTTATTCAAAGCTGTGGTATTCGCCACATTGGTGTGAGTGATGGTTCCCGTAAACCCATTCACATTATTGACTCCAGCAGTCCCGAGGACCGAGCCATTGTCGGTGCCACCAAAGTTCAAAGTGCCCGATCCCGTAATGACGCCGGTAAAGAATGTGACACTTGTGGTCGCGACAATTGAAGTCGTCCCTGTCACATTCACCGCATTCCCATATACACCAGAACTCTGGATGCTGCCGCCCCCTAGATTTAGACTGCCACTACCGAGCGCCCCCGCAATTCCAAGAATTAATGTCCCATCATTAACGGTGGTGCCACCGGAGTAGCCGTTGGCGACATTAAACTGCACAGATCCCCCGAACCCACTTTCAAGAGTTACCGAACCTGAGCCATTAATGGCGTTGGTGCTGAAGGAATAGGCATTCGTGCCCGCACCGTCGTCGGCAAAGAGTATGGATGCTGGGCTCTGTGCCGCCGACAAACTGATGTCTAGATTCGCACCGCTGCTATCGCCAAACTGCACAGCATCGCCAGCCGTATAGAGGTTTCCGGTGCCATCGGTCCAATTGGCTGTGGTCGTGTCCCAGGCGCCATCGCTACTGCCAGTCCAAACAGTGGCGGCCTGAGAAGTATGCAACATCGCCATTAAGGCAGAGCTTGCGATGAGAGGGATTGTTTTTTTGATGAGTATGGGCTTCATGGGTCTATTGTGTTTTTTATTCATGTTAGTATGGTTAGAATCTGCGCGATCAGCTCATCTCCGCACGGCTACATTGATGGGCATCTGCAATTGGATGACTTTGGGCAAAGTCGATGACAGGGGATGAGGCACCTCCACGGTCAGCTGACCGGCTTCATAGTGGTAAGGTATTGCATGCCCCTCGAGACTGACTGCCAATGGTTCTTCGATGCCCGAAAATACAACTGGTGTATCCACCAGCCAATGCACATGTAAATAGAGCGTTTCGCCACTACGGGTGACAGGAACATTACACTGCTCGGGCCAATAAACAGTGCCTTCGACATCAAACACCGACTCAGCATTGTCCTGCATCCATGCGGCGATCTCTTCCATTCGATCATAATAGGCCTGAGGCATTTCACCATGACAGTTGGGCGCGGCATTCACCACAAAGTTGCCGCCCCAAGCACGGGTCTTTCCTAATTCAGCCAAAAACCATGCCGTCGGCTTATAGATTTCATGCTTAAGATAGCCCCAACCACCATCGCTCAGTTCGTTGCAATAATCCCACCACCCGCGATCATGTTTCTCTTCAGGAAAAGCATTCTCTGCCGCGCTGTTAAAGTCACCATAACGTCGGCCACGGTGATTAATCAAAATTTGTGGCTGCAATTCCCGCATGCGTTGCACACTCATGCAATCCCCACCAGGGCCATCAAACCAAAGGAGATCAATCGGCCCATAGTTGCCCAGCAATTCTTCAAGTAGTAAACGATTGTATTCCCTTACTTGCTTTCGCAGTTCAACGGGGCCAAATCGTGAATGTATCGGATTGCCCTGTTTGGCAGGCGTATAAGTCGTGTCCGTGATCGGCTCCCAGTTGTAATCCAAACAAGGTTGATCGGGGTCACAGGAGTAGTTCATGTACTCACGCGACTGATACCAATCTGGCGGTGAGAAATAGAGCCCCACTTTCAGTCCATGCCGTCGACATGAATCGACGTATTCCTGGACCAAGTCGCGGCCTCCCATGTATTTCTTCGTATTAAAGTCACCGTGCTCGCTCGGCCATAAGGCAAAGCCATCATGATGCTTTGTAGTCAGAATCGCGTATTTAAAGCCTGCTTTCGCTGCTGCCGAAAGCCATTCATCGGGGTCGTAGTTTTTAGCGTCAAACTGCTCCGCACTCTGCCAATAGACCGAAGGCGGGACGTGCCGAGTCACTGCCGGCAAGCCACAGTAATGGCGTTTACCCTCTGCATAACCTGGGGGCCGTTTAATCATCCCCCACGACAGATCATACTGACCTTGCACGCTGGATATACCCCAATGAATAAAAAGCCCGAGCCCAACCCCGGGGAACCACTGTGCTCCAGGATGTGGATTGCGCTCAAAACCTTCATCTACAAACAAGTCATCGTCTGGGATGTATTTAAAAAACTCCGACATATCCGAACCATCAAAAATGTCGGCCATCTCCGTTTTTTCACTCTGCTCGATCGTTTTATCCATAGTCAATCTTACTGTTCGTCCGCAAGAATCATCAGCGGCCACAAGTGTGGTTTGTAATCACAGTGACTCCCCGCTTCTGTGCCCAGAGAGAGTCCCTTCGGGCAACCACCGACATCGGGGTTCGCATCCTTATCATGCAAGTAGAGCGCAAACCCAGCCACTGTTCCCTCACGCAAAGCGATCGGCTCGAGGAAGCGACGATTGAAGGTGATGGTGTAGCTATAGCCCTGCTCTGTGATTTGGAAGTCATTCACCACTTGAGCCGCGGCTTCTTCTTTGGTCGGCATGGACACACCACCGGCGAATTGCCAGTTCACGCCACGCAGGCGCCAGACTTGCCCACGCCCCGACTCCATATTCTTTGAGATGGAGAAATCGTAGCGGTAATCATCCTCATCATACGTCTTAGCCAGATTGGTGCGGCCATTCGCTCCAGTATCAAAATAGACCTCAAGCGAGCCATCGTGTGCATAGAGACTTTGCTCCGACTTAGCACGCTCCCACACTTTTGGTGAAAGAATGAATGTATCGTCTTCGGCCTCCACGCGCAGGTAGAGATGCTTCGTATCCCATGCCAATTGATAAGTCGCTTTGAGGTCCTCGTCGCCAGTGAACAAGTCGGGCTGATAACGATTTTTCAGCTCCAATGTAGGAACCTCGCTCCAGTCGGGCATGCCGTCTGTCTTCGGCACATAGAAGTAATCCATCGCCCACGCTTTTTCAACGGCTTCGCCACGCTCGGGTATGATGGAAAATGTCAGATCCGCCGTATACATCTCACCCGGTGTATTTCCTTGGGAGCCAGGAACGGTCAGCAATGCTTCCTCTCCACCGTCCACTTGATAGGGAAGTATTTGCCCTCCGATTTCGAGTGCGCCCGACTGCGGACGTCCGGTCAAATTTTTCACTTTGGCAGCGACCGAACCGTCGATCTCCGGCACCATCGAGACGGCGACGGTCGAGGCGACATTAGTCGTTTCGGATTCCTGCAGAGCCTTCGTCAGTCGCTCGACATTGGCGGCTTTAACGAATAGCGGTGCGGGCGTGAGCGGTATTTCTATATAGCCTGCTGAATCGGCTTCGACCTGTCTTTGATTACCCATTAAATCATAGAATTCGACCGGCTGATCAAATTTCACGAGCAGCTTCGCACCGCGCTTGAGTCCATTCTCGACATCGTGATTGGTGGTCCAAATGGGGGCGATGCCTGAGCCATCTTCCAGTTTAAACGAGTAACCACGCACGCCCGGAAATGGCTTAATATCTTCTTGAAATTCCACCCATGGCATCAGATGTCCCAGTGTATTGGAAGCCTTACACATGAGAATGGGTGAGAGATAAATATCTACAAAGGGACGCGAAATCCAGACATTGGTCGTTTTCAATTGTGGCCAGTGTTTCAAGCTCATGATCCATAAGCGGGCCGCACTTGCGGCATGGATAAACTCGCGATTTCCGATATCGTAGGTGGGGCTACCGCCGGTGCGATAGGAATCCCCCCACTTATCGGCGCCCCACTGAGGGATGTTCACCCAAGGCACATTAAAGGCTTCCGGGTAATAGATTGCCGTCTCTTCTCCATAACCGTAGCGAGCCATCTGCGCCTGCAAGCGAGCGGTCTCCTCATCGAGGTCATAGCTCGAAAGCGTTCCTTTATCCAAATTCCAATATGGGTGAACCGAAATCGCATCATATTTGAAGCCCTGTTTATCGGCAGCTTTTAGATAGCCTTCAATCGCATCGTAACCACGCAACTTGGAATAGCCACTGGTGCCATGGGTCGGCGCAATTAAGACATCAGGGTGGGCCCTCCGTAGTCCTTTAATAAAGGCCTGCTGTATCTTAAAATACTCATCATACATTTCATTACGAATCAGGTAGCCACCTTCTTCTTCATTGTGAAATGCCCAACTAAAAGCTTGTTCGGGGTCATATTTGAGCGCTTCTTCATAAGAAATTTTCTCAATGCGCTCGAGTAACTCTGGGGGCACCTCCTTGGTATGGAAGAGTTCCTGCCCCAAGCCATCAACTTTCCCGCACATAGTGTGCACGTAATTGGCAATCCGATATTTCTTCTGGAAATCTTGTATATGGGTCGGCCGACCTTCACGCACGATATAGCCATGGCTGGCGGAACCTAAGCCCCATTCCATAAACTTCCGTGCCAGATCTTCGCCGCGAGAGGTCGTCACATAGCCTCCATTCGACCCCATCACATCCTTGGTCGCATGCGTGTTATCCAAAGGAGCCATAATCGACATCCGGTAGTAATCGGTATAGGTCTTGTAGCCATCGACTTGATAATCTGCACGAATACCGAAAATCCCTTGCCCCAAGTGCTTCGGATCGAGATCCAGGGCCACGCGTTGCTCCCCGCATTCACCCATCACAATATCAAGCTGAGCCAAATAGACCACCTCTCGGTAGGCGTTTTCAACACGCACTTCCACCATCCCCGAAGTGTTCGGCTGACCAACAAATTCGAAGGCTGCCTCAAGCGGTTCCCCGAACACCAAATCATTATCTGGATTAGCGGTGGTAAAGAATCCATCGATCGGGTCCGAGGCAAAGGGACTCACCGAATCCCCCACCTCAAGCTGAAAACCATCAATCAAGACATTGCTCTGATAGCCCGACAACTGCACATGCACACCAGCACCATCCGCGACAAAGGTCCGTGAATAGCGTTGCCATGTATCCGTCAGCGTGAATTTCGCATCTGGGTTATCTGCATCGCCAAAAACATTGCCCCAGCGCTTACCAACAAACTTGCCTCCCTGTGCCGTGCTTGATAAGGCCACACGTAAATCCGATCGAGCGCTCGTCTGTGTTTTCGCATAGAAACTCAGCGTATAGGTTTTTCCATTATCCAAAGAGAGTGGGAAGGACTTCATCGTCGGTGCCTTGTGCTGGGTCGTGCGCAGGATCAATGCGCTCTTGCCAAATAAGCCTTCGGCAACGATGTCATAGCGCGGCGGAGATTCTGCCACATACCAACCACTGTCCCCCCAGGACCAATAGCGAAGCCCTTGTTCGAAACTGGGATTCGGAAAAAGGTTCAAAGTAGGCGATTCTGGGACGTGAAAGCCATTCATCTTCCAGAAGTCCAAGCCACCGACGGGGGGCGGCGTCTGCTCGAGTTCGGCCGCTGCACCGAAATCGATGATCAAGCTGCCCTGGGTCTGCTGGGGTAGATCGATACGTGCATAGATATCGAAGATCTCTTTACCGTAGCCTATAAAAAATTTTTCCTGTAGGGTGCCCTGACTGCCTGCCGGCAACTGAATCGTGTAAGATTCTGCGGGGTTCGAAGCTTCAAAGGCAATGTCGCCAGAGACGGGTCTGCGCTCAGTCAACCCGACCTCCATGAGTGCCGCAGCTGCCATTTGTTCATACGCTTCGCCACCAAAGGAAAAACGCTTACCCCGATGATTCTCACGCGAGGAAAAATTCAAAGCGATCGCGGGTTCGTCTTCCAGTTCCTCTTCGCTAATCCCCCGATCATAGGCAAGCTGAATGCATGAATCATCCAAGGCACTCAGAGTATAGCTAAAGCTTGCAACACGCCCGCTTTGCGTCCGATAAGGCTTTCGGTAATGAATCGTTTCAGCAGTCTCATCGATACTCAGCTGTTCAGGTTGCCCCTCTAAACCTTGAAATGGGGTGCCGTGTCCGTATTGATTCTGCCCCCAGAAACTGAGTCGCCCCACCTGCTTGCCGTCTGCGTAAATGGTGACCGAGGCATCATTCACAATCTTGTTTCGTCCTTCGATTCTACGGACAAACACAGCTTTATTGCCCACTGCGTAGGACGCTTGCTGGTGCATCGATCCATCCAGAGAGAAAGAGCCCACATTGAATACAGGCGTTTGCTTGGCATAGCTACTCGCCTCGAGATAGGGAGTCGGATCCGGAAGCTGACCGAGCGCATCGTTGGCGACGGCCGATTGACTACTCAAAATTGTAGCGATCAAAGTCGCCGCACGAAACATTACTTTAGAGGGGGTATTTTTTAACATATTGAAAGACTTAGTAAGAATGGTTTGAAAGCGCTTGCTTGAGTATAGGAAGCACATGCTCGAAGATTTTGTAGAAGCCTAAATCATTTGGATGGCAGGTATCGACGGTACACCAAGGACGATGCCGATCACCAAAGAGTTGCTCGCCATCGATAAAGTAAACATTCTGGTCTCCGCACGCATTGGCATGACGCCACGTACGGCGAATCACCTCGCGTCGCTCGCGACAGGCTTCGGTATTTTTATAATCCCAAAAGTCACAGCGTGAAATAAGGAGAATGGGCAAGTCAGGCTGTCTTTCTCGAATGATTTTAAAAAAGGGTTCATGCGTCGCTCGCAAGGGCTCCACCGTGGCGGGGTTATGATCATAGTCCATCACGAAGGCACTGAGCTGAAGCTCACTGATCGCCTCTGCCAGTGACATCTCTCCGTGGGCCGCCCCCGCAAAACCAAGATTGATCAACTCCACGTCCATCTCTCGGCAGAGCATGGCTGGATAGGCGTTTCCGGGACGCGAAGCGCAAGCGCCTTGGGTGATCGAAGAGCCATAGAATGCGACGGGAGCCTCGATTCGATGCGGCATCGGCTCTTTAATCATTGCGTCGGGACTCACTCCGATTTCAAGCGAATCGACACCGCTATACAAAGGCAGATGCAGCAACCACTCCTGCATGCCTGCCTCATTACCCACTATAATTTGCTCGATCTGAATCTGATCGCGCTGCGGCTTTACAGTGGCCACATGAATCGAATCGGCCCCATGCCCACGATACAAGTCAAAGCCCATGCTTCCCGTGCGTGGCATGTGGTCCATATCGCAGTTCTCATGCAGGCTTGCGCGCAGAGCGATATACCGAGCATCAGTCGCAAAACGGACGACTCCCCCACTGGTGTGATGTGCCAATCGCAGTTGCCCTTCATTCACTTCATTTTTCGTAAAATGCGGTGGCAAACGATACAGCGCTTGATCGGTCCGCGACCAAGGGAATCCTTCGACAACGAAGGGAGCTTTCCTCGCATCGAGGAAATGGATGACTTCATCTCCGATCTGTTGAGATCGAAAATTTGAATCAATCTCGTCTATCCGCATAACACCGTCCAACCCCATTCATTTAAACGCACTTGAATCTGATCCGACTCAAGGACAACGGCACACTCGGTCTCGGAATTTCCAATTTCCTCAACATCATTCAGCCCAGGAATGCGGAGCGTACATGTATTCGCTTTGTCATCCATATTAAGAATAAAGATCATCCGGCGCCCATCAGGTAACTGCCGAATAATCACCTGTATATTGATGCGACTCTCATCACTGATGTCACTCAATTCCCACGCGGGCTCAATCCCTGCCGCCTGAACTCGTTGGCGTAACTCTTGTCGGAATGCTTCACCTTCGGCGTAGCTAATTGTGGGCAGCTTGAGGTCTTCAGCTTGAAAAGGTTCATTGAGTTGATAGGCATTACTCAAAAGCGATGCATAGAGCACGGCAGTGCCACGACCAAAGCGGTGACTAACAATTGCAGGATCTCCATTTTCAAAACTCGCTTCAACCAGTGCAGTTTGAACATCGATTTCCGCCTTAAAATCAGCGGCAGGGATACCGCCACAAGTCGCTTCTTGAATACGGCCAAGATCATAAACTTGTGCCCCAAACACATCGGTCATTTTCCCAGGAGTCACTTCATGATGGACGCCTTCCATATTCTTGATGGCAAAGGGAGACTCGGCGATCAGCGTGCCGCCCGCCTCGACAAAGCTACGCAAAACAGACGCCATGGCATCGGACACATAGGGGCGAAATGGAATGTAGAGCACTTTCACTCCGTCCAAAATACCCTCCATAATTTGGCGTGCGTTACAAACTTGAGGCCGCACACCGATGTGCAGAAAGGCATTATATAAATACGGGACATTGGTCCAATAGCGCCCATAATACCCCTCGGCCGCCGCCAAGGTCGAGCAATCCGTGGAGTCCAAAATCATCACCCCTGAATGATCGGTATGATGATTGAGAAATAAGTCGGCATGTTGATTGAGAAACTGCCCCAAACGCCCAAACTCCTCGGCTCTCGGCGTAACGCGTCCATCCCAGCCAACCAGATTGAACTCACCTGCCTGGGCATCCGACACGCGACTCCGGTAGAG
The DNA here is from genome assembly GCF_033878955.1 of Coraliomargarita algicola. NCBI lineage: Bacteria > Pseudomonadati > Verrucomicrobiota > Opitutia > Puniceicoccales > Coraliomargaritaceae > Coraliomargarita > Coraliomargarita algicola. The sequence continues at coordinate 4,656,684 of NZ_CP138858.1, read as the reverse complement.
CCAACGAATGAGCGAGCGGGCACCAAAGGCAATATAGTGCATATCCCGCGCATTCATCTTACGTGGTGAATAGGTGTAGGGCTGCATACCGTGCACCCAAGACACAGGCCCCGCCTCGGTCTCCACCACCCAGAATCCATCGGGATCGGCCCGATTCGGTTGAAAGCCTTCCTGTATGCGCCAAGCATTCTGAACAAAAGTAAAGTAATAGGGCGTAAACTCACCGATCTTCCCCTGCCGATGCACCGTGTAAATGCTCACTCCAAGAATGTCTTCTTCGCCAAAGATATCTGCCTCCGACGGCACTGCGATATGTGAAATCACTGGAGTCGTCGCATCGACTTCTTTGATCCATGACTGAACTAGATTAAACTTATTGGTACGATTACCCGCGACAAAAGATTTCCAGTCAATATAGGGCGCATAGCCTCCATGCTCAAAGCCCGCCTGTGCCTGTGGGTAGACTTCGTCCCAACTATCGAAGCGGAGAGGAAACTCGGTGCTCCACGCTTCCATCAAGCCCTCCAATGAGTGATACTTATCTTTCAGAAATGAACGAAACGCCGCGATCGAATGCTCACAGAAACACTCAGAAAGTCTCGGCTCATTCCACCCCGACCATGCCAACAGCGCGGGATGATTCTGATAGCGGGCCACCGCTTCTTGAATAAAAGCTTTTGCTTCGCGCTGATAAGTCGGATCGTCGTAGCACAGGTAGAAGCGATTGGCCTTCAGTTCAGGAGTCGCTCCCTGCGTTGGAGTTAAAAGCGTGCAACCACATTCATTGACTAGCCAGCGTGGCGAATAAATCCCCTGCAGGCTACTGAAAGTTCCGCCCACGTTGGCCAAGACTTTGACGCCCTTTTTAGCCGCCAGATCAAAAGCATGGTCGATCCGCGAAAAATCACGTTGGCCGCGTTGGATCTCAACGCGATCCCAGCAAATGAAGAGCCGAAAAACATTCAGCCCGAGTTCCTGCATATTCGCTATATCCTCCTCCCATTGGTCGATACTGACTTCACGCGCTTTGGCGAGCGGCGCATACGAAGCACCTACAGGGAAGAAATTTTTTGGGGCAGACTGCGACATCTATAAGTACGTAGTTTGGGGTTCGTTCACTCCCAGGTCAGGCGATCTGGGAGAATCCATGAGATAATTTGTGCACCGATTCTATACTGTATCATCGAAAGTAACCATTTCGCTTTGCGAATATTTCTTTGCAAATTGCGACATTTCCTCACAATACTCGACCTACCCCCTAAAATGACCACGCCCTTAAAAATCGCGATTTGTATCAGTCATCAATATGAGTTCACGCGTCAGCGCACTGTCGGTGCGGGCCAATACGCAATCGAACGAGGTTGGGATGTCGAAATCATCCAATCAGCTAGCATCGAATCACTTCATGCCATCGAGAATACGAACATCGATGGCATCATCACCTTTGGTTGCGATCAGAACTTAAGCCGTTGGGCGGAATCCCGAAGGATCCCAATTATAGAAACCGCACGCCCGATTCATCCAGAATACCCACACCCTTGCGTGGTGCCAGATGAAGCCCAGATCGGTCGATTAGCTTTTGAGCACCTGTCGTTGAATCCTAGAGCCGCTCTTGCCTTTATAGGAAACACCAGCAACCCGCATTCGATCGCCCGGCAAGCCGGCTTTGAGAAACAAGTCCTCGCGGCAGACCTCGAGCTGCGCGTATTGGATACGGACAATGCAAGCACTACCAAAGCGATCGTACCTTGGTTACAAGCGCTCCCCACCCCGACGGCCATTTTCACCTTCGACTGCACGCTCGGTAGAAAACTCATCGAGGCATGCAAATTGGCAGGAAAAGCCATCCCGGAAAGCATCAGCGTACTCACTGTCGGGCAGGATGAAATCCTCTGCAGTTTGATTCAGCCCCCCATGTCGAGTATCCAGATCCCCAGTCGACGCATCGGCCAGCAAGCCGCCATGCTCCTTGAAAAACGCATCCATGGAGAAGCCACGCCAAGTATCACCTTAGTGGAAGCTTCTGAGATCATTGCACGACGCTCGACCCGTGCGGATTACAGCGACGATCCACTCGTCCGCAAAGCCTTGGAGTATATCACCTCCAAGTGCCATCAAGCACTCTCTGTATCAGAGGTCGCGATGGCCGTCGGCACGAACCGCAGAACACTCGAACGACGCTTCAATAGCAATCGAGGTCGAAGCATCCATAGCGAAATTTCCGCACGTCGCATCGAGAAGGCCAGAGAATTACTCCGCTCTTCTTCGCTGCCGATAGAAAGCATTGCGGAGGATTTGCAGTATTCGTCTGCCGCCTCATTTTCGAGGGCCTTTAAGGCGGCGACTGGCTGCCCCCCCAAACTGATTCGCAAGAAATAAACCCTGTTGGCGGCACTACCCGCGACGGCGACGCAGCATCACAGTTGACCCGAGAACGATGCTCACCAAAGCAAACATACTTGGCTCAGGCACGACAGTGTATGTCAGCTCAATCGACCCGGTGCCGTCATTGAAGTTCAGAGTGCCACCGCCAATACCTTCGCCTAAATTAAGAACCAGTCCACTCGTCAAATCGCTTCCAATAATGGTGCTGCCATCATCGCTGTAGAACTCAAATAGCGATACCGTGTATTCTCCCGCAAGCTCAGTCCCGAAAGGGTAATGTTCAGGTCATTATTATTCAGCACGAGATCCCCTGAAACATAATTCCAAAACTGCAATTGATCAGAGGCACCCCCAGAGCCATCCACCTCGAAATTGAAGGCCGCTCCGGCATCCATGGTCAGCAAGGCTGCACTCGTATCGGCTCCGTTTAAGGTCAAGGTGCCGATGCTGTTCCCTGGTGCAATCGATGAGCCACTGGCCACTGAAATCGATTGATCGACACTATTGACGACGCCTGGCTTAATCATGCCCGAACCGCCGAGCACACCCGTTTCCGCCGCGACTGTTATAGAGACTCCGGTGCCGTCTGCGGTCAGTGCTTCCGATAGTTCAATGCGCCCCGCAATCGTCGGATGAATGTAGGTGATAAATGTGCCTTCAGCAATGCCAGCACCAGAGAGGCTCTGCCCGACGTGTAAGTTGCTGGTATCCACTCCGGTGATATAAGACTGCCCCGAGCTCATATCCCCCGTAATCGCAGCTGAATCATAACCGACCTGCAGACTACCAGAACCTGTTGTCGAACCCGAGGCTCCAGAACCACCATTCGCATAGAATGTCGTGCCTTCGATCACACTGGTGCCTCCACGGTAACTACTATTGGCTCCGGAGAGAATGACTGCCCCCCCGCCATCGATGATGACCGGGGCATAACGAAAACCTTCTCCATATTGATCATCCACAATGTCACCCGTGAAGCTTGCAGTTGAGCCGCCGACGGCCATCAAGTGCACATTGGGACTCCGCTGCTTATTCATCGTTGCGACATCTGCATTGTAGCTCACACGCTGCACCGTCAGCTTCCCGTTAAAGGTGGCCGTAGCATCCGCATCCCGCACACCGATCGTCACAACATTCGACATCGCCGCATTCTCTGTGTTGTTCCAGACAGAATTGGCCCACAGATCAGAGTTCACCGTAATGCCATCAATCGCGGTAAAGGATGCGTCCGCTAGGCCCTGCGTGGTCGCACCACCGTTCCCCAACGAAATACTCACCGCATCTTCGCCCGAACCGAACGCATTATTATTCTCGATTGAGAAGTCGCCCATCGTCAAATAAACCGCAGAGTTCGTCTGATTCCCGGATCCTTTGGAAGAGGTCAAAGTTGAGCCATCCTGTTTAAAGCGCACCAGCAGAGCATCTTCCTGATTAAAAATACGGAAGCCTCCGTTGAGTTCTCCCGTCCAGGCCCCCGTGATGTCCATCGTTGAGTTTCCAGTCAAAGAGCCCGAAAATTCAATAGTCCGAGTGCCTCCGGACTGTGAATCAAAGAAGATCGGCGTGTTCATACTGAGCGCTTGGTCCGCACCAGACAGATTGTTATAAAAAACGCCCGTCGAACTATTATTTTGCCACTGAATGGCGTTTGTGCCCAAACGGTTGACTTGATCGTTGCCCAGGAGATAGAGCACACCAATGCCGTCTAAAATAAAATTACCGTCATAAGCGGCCGAACTCCCTCCATCAAAATAGAAGGCCGTACCGTTGACCCCGGATATCGTAATATCGCCGCTACCACTTAAATCAGCGGACATGTAAAGCTTACCACGATTCCCATTCGTTGAGCTCTGGGTCCAAGTCTGGTTCGCAGTCGCTTCAATCGCGCCCGTGAGATACACACTGCCATTGCTTGCATCGCGAAGATTCGTAATCCCCCCCGCACCGATACCCAACGTATTCGCACCCGTATCCAGAGTGTAATTGTCTAAAGTCGTGCCATTACTAAAAGTAAGACTATTCACAGCACCCGCTGTCGCCCATGTGGCATCCACCGTGCTAACGTAATTTGCTGCTGGAGCCTGAAAGATGATATCGTCTCCACTGGTCGCAGGAGGATTCGGGCTCGTATCCCAGTTGGCGCCATCGCTCCAGTTTCCGTTGACAGAACTCGTCCAGGTAACAGTATCGGCTTTGAGATCAACAGTGGCCAAACCAGTCATCGCCAGGCAGGTACCAATTAGTCCACTAGAGAATTGTAGGGGTTTGTTCATAAGCAATAAGAGGGGTAGGTTGCAAGTATGAGAATGACACGTAAGTTAATACGTCGTCGAATAAACTAAAGACTATCACAGTAAGAAGAGTCAATAGTTTTTCTTTACACTTCCTTGACACTTCAATTCGCACAGTATCATTGCGCAACTTAACTGTTTGCGCGGTGAGCAAGCTCACCAGTGACTCCAGTGCCCCGCCCTATGCCGCATGCAAGGCATAGGGCGGGACACTGAAAAGGATGACTCTACCCGCGACGACGCAAAATCACAGTTGCCCCGAGCACGGCGCTCACCAAAGCAAACATACTCGGCTCAGGCACGACAGTGTATGTCAGCTCAATCGATCCGGTGCCACCATTGAAATTCAGAGTGCCACCGCCAAGGCCTTCGCCTAGATTAAGAACCAGTCCACTCGTCAAATCGCTTCCAGCGATGGTGCTGCCACTGTCGCTATAAAATTCAAATAGAGCGACGGTGTATTCTCCCGCAAGCTCAGTCCCCGAAAGTGTAATGTTCAGGTCATTATTATTCAGCACAAGATCTCCCGAGACATAGTTCCAAAACTGTAACTGATCGGAGGCCCCTCCAGAGCCATCCACCTCGAAATTGAAGGCCGCTCCCGCATCCATGGTCAGCAAGGCTGCACTCGTATCGGCACCGTTTAAGGTCAAGGTGCCGATGCTGTTTCCTGGTGCAATCGATGAACCACTGGCGACTGAAATCGATTGATCCACACCATTGACGACGTCTGGCTTAATAACGCCCGAACCACCGAGGACACCCGTTTCCGCGGCCGCTGTTATGGAGACTCCGGTGCCATCTGTTGTGATATTATTCGAAATCTCAATACGACCTGCGATCGTGGGATGAATATAAGTAATGACAGTGCCCTCCACAATGCCAGTCCCTGAGATACTCTGTCCAACGTGGAGATGACTCGTATCGACACCCGTGATAATCGACTGTCCGCTCGTCATATCTCCAGTAATAGCAGCCGCATCATATCCGACTTTGAGGCCGCCCTGCCCCGTCGAACTACCGGAAGCACCCGAACCACCATTGGCGTATAGAGTCGTTCCATTGATGACGCTCGTGCCACCTCGATAAGTATTGTTATCACCCGAAATAATAACAGAGCCCCCACCTTCTACAATGACTGGCACATAACGGTGATCACCAGAACTCGTATTATACTCTAAAATATCACCACTAAAGGTTGCGGTTGATCCACTGCCAGCCACTAAGTGAACATTCGCTTCACGGTTCTTGTTAAAGTCCGCCTCAACAGCATTGTAGGTAGTTGTTTCCAACCGGATATTACCAGTAAATGTCACATCCGCATTCTCTGCATTGGTTCCGATTTTAATCAAATCCGAACGAGCCGTATCGACGTTGTTACTCCAATTACGATTGGCAAATAAATCGGAGGCCATCGATAAACCATCGGCAAGCCATAAACTGGTTTGTGTGCGACTAGCTGACGTGCCGTTTTGTACCCCCAAGGATATACTCAAAGAATTTCCTGCACCGAATGCATTCGCATTCTCCACAGAGAATTCACCAGTCGACAAAAAGAGCGCCGAATTCGTCTGATTAGCATTGCCCTTTGTCGAAGTTAAAGTCGAACCGTCCTGTAGGAAACGAGTCACGATTCCAGTCGATAAAATCGTCAAATTTTGATTGAGATTACCCGTCCAATTACCCGTAAAAGCAATGGATGAGTCACCCGTGGTATTCGACTCAATTTGTATCGATCTATTCTGCGTACCTGTCTCTGCAAAATGAATCGGAGTCGCAAAGCTCAGCGCCTGATCCGCACCAAAAAGATTTCCAATACTCAGAGCCCCCAAATCAGTCGTATTCCAAGTGAGTGCATTCGATCCTAAACGTGACAACTGTGAAATCCCCAGCAAGCGAATACCGCCACCACTCAAAGTAAAGGCACCCGTGTAGCCCGTGCTCACTCCTGATTGAAAAAAGACTGCACCTCCTTTGGCACCAGTGATTTCAATATCTCCAGAACCCGAAATGTCAGAGGAAATCATCAAGCGCCCGCGGTTCCAACTACTCGACTCCACATGCCAAGTTTGATTGGCAGTCGCCTCCAAACTTCCCGAGATGGTCACATGCCCATTGGAGGTATTCGGACGATTCGTGGTAATTCCTCCAGCTCCCACACTCAGTGTAGTGGCCCCCGTATCTAAGGTATAACTGTGGGCTGAATTATCCGCCTCAAAGGTCACGCTATTGACTGACCATGAACTATCTACAGTGCTGACAACATCGCCACTAGTCAACGCTTGGAAGAGAATATCATCGTCATTGATAAGAGAAGGCGCGCCTGAATCCCAATTCGTCCCCTCACTCCAATTGCCATCCGTTGTCCCCGTCCACGTGACGGTTGCGGCATGAACTGGTAAGGCTGCCACCATTAACAATAGTTTAGATAAATCGTTTGGGAGTCGTTTCATAGTATCTCTGGGGGTAGTTTTTAATATTCTTCCATCGCTGAAAGTAAGACGAATCGGCACACATGGAAGCAGTCGAGCAGCAATCGAAGCGGCCTGCTTTCAGATTCATCTAAGGGATGTAAATACGACGTCGAATAAGCAACAATTGTCAAGGATATTTTTTACAAATACTAAACACATTACCTAGGATAAATAAGCCAATACCAAGCACTCCAATCAACAATATGCAGCGCCGACGACAGCCTGCTATTGCGGCTGATCCAGCCACTTCACCACAATATAACGCACCTCTTCTTCCCCTTGAGCATTCTTCATAATATTATAACCATGCCTGCGCATACCTTCGAGGCTATATACTGTGAGCATCGTAAGGCGACGTCCAGGTGGGACTGAAATAGGCCCCTGAAAGAATTTACGTAAATCAATTCCATTCTCAGTTGAAGCGAGCTGTCCAGCAATTGCAAAAATTCTGGACTTCTTATCCTGGGCGATTGCTCGCGACTAGAAACGCCTGGGGATTCATTCGATCTATTACTATATTTTTGGGTTTAAGGTAAAACTTTCCAGCAACTAAACATAGCATCTCATCCAAGAACAAGAAATTAATACAACGTTGAATAATCTTTAGTGTCAAAACAAATAATGGTAACAAAAAATATATAAAAGCTAAATCCCAATCCAAGCCGAAGCGCCGATTGTGGGTTCAATCGACGAACTCCCTCCCTCGGCCCGGAGTGCTGTAGGACAATTGTAATAGTGCCTTACTGCGCAAGATCGCGCTCTATCAATTTCTGATATGCATGGTAGGATGCCTTTGGAATACGCTCCTGTGTATTAAAGTCACAGAATATCAAACCAAAGCGCATGTCGTAGCCACGCGTCCATTCAAAATTATCCATCAAAGTCCAGCAGAAGTAGCCTTTCACATTCACGCCATCTTCATCCCGAGCCTGCTTCAGCTCTGCAGTATAACGCTCAATAAAATCTGCACGAAAATGATCGCCGACAGCCGACGCTGGATCGTTATCCGCTACAGAGCAACCATTCTCCGTAACATACACAGGCAAACCATTATAGCGCTGCTCAATCCAATTAAGCATTTTACGCAGGCCCCATGGCACCACATACCAGCCCATACTAGTGGTCGGCCACTTTGGATCCGCACTTAGGTGCACGCACTGATCGGTATCCATACCTCCATTACCATTCTCCGCCGCGACGCCGTTCTCATCGACAGGTCTACGTGAGGCATAATGGGTGGTATAATGATTCAGCCCAAGAAAATCTGCGGAGCCCTTCAAAAGATCACTTTGCTCCGCAGTAAATCTAGGTAGACGATCGCCCACGCGCTCTCTCATAATGGCTGGATAATCGCCAAAGACCAATGGATCGGTGAACCAACCATAAAAGAACTCTAGCGCTTCTTGAGCCGCCGCTTGGTCTTCCGCCGAGTCCGTTAATGGCTCTCGAAAGTCACAGTTATTGGCGATCCCGATTTGGCCGGCATACCCCCCCTCCCGAAAAGCCTTAGCCGCTAAACCGTGCGCCAACATCAAGTTATGTGCGACTAAATAAGGCTCCGTGACCGAAGAGCGACCGGGCGCAAAGACCCCCATTCCGTGTCCCAGCACCGCAGTGCACCAGCTCTCGTTAAAAGTCATCCATTGTGTGACACGGTCACCAAAGGCGCGAAAACATACCTGCGCATATTCGGCAAACGCTTCCGCGGTGGAGTAATTGAGCCAACCATCGTCCTCCAGCTGAAGCGTCAGAGGCAAATCCCAGTGATAGAGGGTAACAAATGGAGTGATTCCCTTGGCCAACAGACCATCAATTAGACGATTATAGAAATCAATCCCAGCTTGGTTCACCTCACCACGTCCTTGTGGTAGGATACGCGACCAGCTGATGGAGAAGCGATAGCCACTCACGCCTAATTGCTCGATCAACTCGATATCTTCCTGATAACGATGGTAATGATCGCAGGCCACATCTGCGGTATCTCCATTTGTGATCTTACCAGGTGTATGGCTAAACGCATCCCAGATATTCAGCCCCTTGCCATCTGCTAGCCAAGCGCCCTCGATTTGATGTGCAGCCGTCGCTACGCCCCATGTGAAGTCTTTCTGATTCATATACTCTTAAAAATTAGCCACTACCTGTTACCTGTAATTAACCATACAATCAGCAATCACAAAAATGCAATAAGTCACATCCATCTAATGGATTACTGTAAACACATGAGCCATCATTGCATGCAGATCGAATCTGCGCGACTCACAATAAAAGCAGGCCCGATGAGGCAAGAGATTATGACAAATCTACAATGATTTCCTGTAGCGCCTCCGTAAGACCTGCTAGAAATAAACGCGCCTCACTCATATTAGAGTGAGGCGCGCGAAAAACAACAAATCTCAGAGCTTACGAGCCAACAGGCTGCTCCTGTTCAAAGAGTAGGCCTTTACCTTCTTCATTCACCGTCACCTTAATGACTTCGCCGGGCTTTATCTCGCCTGAGAGAATGGCTTCGGCCAGAGAATCTTCGAGGTATTTTTCAACCGCTCTGCGCAATGGGCGGGCACCGTATTTCTCGTCGTAGCCCTTATCAATTAAGAAACTCTTGGATGCTTCGTCGAAATCGAATGTCAGCTCACGCTCCTTGAGACGATTGGAAACGTTGCGCAGCTCCAACTCAACGATGGCTTTCATATCCTCACGGGCAAGTGACTTAAAAATCACCAAATCATTCAGGCGGTTGAGGAACTCAGGCTTAAAGACACGCTTAGTCTCATCGAGAATCTTCTCACGAATCTTCTCATACTCGTTATCGGCGTTACTCTCGACACCGAAGCCCATCGATGTGTTGCGCTGTAAGATATCCGCGCCGACATTGGATGTCATAATCAATATCGTATTTCGGAAATCAATCTTGCGGCCCAAGCTGTCGGTCAGACGCCCCTCTTCGAGCACTTGCAATAACAACTGCACGACGTCGGGGTGCGCTTTTTCAATTTCGTCGAAGAGCACCACGGAGTAAGGCTTGCGACGAACTGCTTCGGTAAGTTGTCCCCCCTCTTCGTAACCGACATAACCAGGAGGCGAGCCGACAAGGCGCGACACAGCGAATTTTTCCATGTACTCCGACATGTCGATCTGAATAATCGCGTCCTTATCCCCGAACATCTCTTCAGCCAAGACTTTGGCCAAGAGCGTCTTACCGACACCTGTGGGCCCGAGGAACATGAACGAACCAATCGGCCGCTTAGGATCCTTCAGATCGGCACGGGAGCGACGGAGCGCCTTGGAGATCACTTCAGTCGCAATGCCTTGACCGATGACTTCGCGCTGTAATTCAGATTCGAGCTTGAGCAATTTCTTACTTTCGGCCTCTTCCATACGCGAGAGTGGAATACCAGTCCATGCGGCGACCACTTGCAGCATTTCCTCTTCGTCGACAACGAGTCGGTTTTCTTCGCGGTTCTTCTTCCACTCCTCGATAAAGTCCGCCTGTTTTTTGCGCAGTTGCTTTTCTTCGTCACGGTATTTAGCCGCCCCTTCGAAGTGCTGCTTCGCGATGGCGTCTTCTTTCTTAGCGCAGACTTCTTCGATCTCCGCAGTCATCGCCTCGATTTCAGGCGGCTGCTGGAGCGACTCGATACGCGCACGCGCACCGGCCTCATCAAGAATGTCGATCGCTTTATCCGGAAGGAAGCGAGTGGTGATATAACGCTCTGAAAGTTTGGCGGCCGCTTCGAGTGAACCGTCAGTAAAAGTAACTTTGTGGTGATCTTCGTATTTACCGCGAATGCCCTTGAGAATGAGCACGGTATCTTCAACAGAGGGGGCTTCGACTTTGACCGATTGGAAGCGGCGATCCAGCGCACTGTCCTTCTCGATGTATTTGCGATATTCCGCCAATGTGGTGGCACCGATGCACTGTAACTCACCGCGGCTAAGCGATGGCTTGAAGATATTAGATGCGTCCATGGCACCTTCAGCGGCCCCCGCACCGACGATGGTATGCAACTCATCGATAAAGATGATCACGTTTTTGGCGCGACGAATCTCGTCCATCACCGCCTTAATACGCTCTTCGAATTGGCCCCGGTATTTGGTGCCTGCGACCATAAGCGCAAGATCGAGTGTGATGACTCGCTTATCCGCTAGAATCTCGGGCACAATGCCAGAAGCGATCTCTTGTGCCAAGCCCTCGACAATGGCTGTTTTCCCCACACCAGCTTCACCGATCAGGACCGGATTGTTCTTGGTGCGACGGCATAGAATCTGAACCACGCGACGGATCTCATCCGCACGACCGATCACGGGATCGAGCTCGCCCTTCTTGGCCAGTTCCGTCAGGTCGCGACCGAATGCTTTAAGCGCGGGCGTTTTACTGTCTTTTTTATCCTCGGGGCCGCCGGGCTTGCCAGCAGCTGCAGCTTCTTCGGTCTCGCCGGAAAAATTAGGATCCAGTTCAGCCAGAATTTCATTGCGGCAACGCTCGATATCAACGTCGAGCGATTTGAGCACACGGGCAGCCACGCCTTCGCCTTCGCGCAGTAGGCCAAGTAAAATATGCTCCGTACCGACGTAAGAGTGATTGAGGGCCTTCGCCTCCTTCCCCGCGAGTGCCAACACCTTTTTGACACGCGGCGTATAAGGGATATTACCAGAGGGCTTGCTATCTGGCCCGGTGCCGACTTGCTTCTCGACAGCAGAGCGCACGGTTTGCAGGTCGAGCCCCATTTTCTGCAGCACGTTGACCGCGACGCCCTGTCCGAGATTAATTAAACCAAGCAACAAGTGCTCCGTGCCCACGTAATTGTGGTGAAAGCGATCGGCCTCCTTGCGGGCGAGGGCCAAAACTTGTTGTGCGCGTGGGGTGAAATTATTCATAGGTTCCATAAGAGCGTCGTGTAATTGTATCTAACCGAGGTCTTTGACCTTGTCAAAATCGAGTGAAGGTAATCGGGCAAAATTTTCTCGCAAAATATCGGCCCGGCAGAGATCGCGGGCATCGGGTGCGATCCCCTCGCCTGCGGAATATTGAATATGCCCAGGTTGACACTCAATGAAGAGACGATCCACATCGGAGCGATTGGCCTCTGGCAACATTTCAAAATCGACTGCTAAACGCATCAACGATAGCAGGTTCATCGCTTCATGTGAATTGAGCACGTGTGCGTTTTGCAAAACACCGAATGCACGACCGATCTGGTCTAACATACGGGCACGGTTCTCTTCCAAATATTTGAAGCGGGCGTTAATTTCGTGATCAATAATTGTTTTGAAGACGCTCCCCAGGCGCGACATGATCTCCTCTTCGCTCTCGCCAAGCGTTTGCTGATTGGAGATCTGAAAGACATGGCCCGTCGCGTCCGAGCCCTCGCCAAAGAGACCGCGCACCGTGATGCCCAGCTGATTGACCGCTCGGATGACCTTTTCCATATGCTCCGAGATCACCAAGCCCGGCAGGTGCATCATCACAGAGGCACGCATCGCTGTTCCGAGATTGGTCGGGCATGCGGTCAGATAGCCATACTCCGGCGAAAAGGCGACGTCTAGCCCCGCCTCCAGACCAGAGTCAAATCGATCTATCTGCTTCCAAACGGAACGCAGGCTGAAACCGGTCTTCAGAAATTGAATACGCAGGTGGTCTTCTTCATTGATCATGACCGAGCATGTCTGATCCTTATTGATAAAGACGCCAGAGCCTGACTTGGATTCGCACAGTTCACGACTGATCAGATGCCGCTCGACTAAGACTTGCTTTTCCAAGTCGGAGAGTTCCGCAATGTCATAGAAGACACCATGCTTCATCTGCGTCAGATCGGCAATCTGTTCCGCACACCTGGTCATAACGTCACTCCGCTGTGCCGAAGTGGCACGCTCCGGAAACGGTGTGCCCACAATATTTCGGGCGAGCCGCACACGCGTACTGAGCACGACCGGTGAGCCCTTCTTAGTGCTTTGTGTGAGCTCGGCGTTGTCAGAGTTAATCAGCGATTCAATCATGATTCAACTGCCTCCGCGTCGACAGCCTGTTTGATCGCGTGGATTTGATCACGATACTTGGCGGCCTCTTCATAAGCCTCCTCCTCAATGGCACGTTGTAAGGCATTCTCCAAATTTTGAAGTTCCATCACACTATTTTGCCGCGAGAAGGCAACCTCGGGCACCTTCCCCTTATGAACAGTGCCCGCATGCATATCTTCCAACACCGGCTGTACCAATGGTTTAAAGGGCTGATAACAAGCTGCACACCCCAGGCGCCCCGTACGTCGAAAGTCCGCAGAAGTGAGGCCACAATCCGGACAAGTGATTTGCGGCTCCCCCTTCTCAGGGGTGAGATTTGTTTTGGATAGCAGGTCCGCCAGGGAAAATCCTTCGGGATCGGTCACCCCTTTGGCTTGCGCACAGGACTCGCATAGATCGACTTTAATAATCTTATTGTTGACGATCTGAGTCAGGTGGACTGTTGCGGGATTACTGCAATGACTGCACTTCAGGTTTTCGGCCATAATGAAAGGATATCAATGCCTAATGGGATCGCAAAGCTAAAGCGTATTTTCTGGCTAGACAATCCCGTGAGTTCGGCGGGTTCACGTAATATTGACATCAATTTGCATAAATTGTGCCAATCTTAAAACGAACAGATAAAACTAGAGCATCGTGCCTTCAACGCAAACGCGGCGTCGGAAAGCTTCGAGGAATCTAGCAGTAATTTGCCCCGGCTTGCCGTCGCCAATCTTGCGAGCATCCACTTCCACGATCGGCACGATCTCAGCGGCGGTGCCCGTCAGGAAGAGTTCGTCAGCAACCCAGATATCGTAACGTGTCACATTCGCCTCACGCCATGGGATACCAAGCTCATCCGCAATTTCCAACGCGGTGTCGCGAGTAATCCCCTTGAGCGCACCCGCGCTGGCAGATGGAGTAATCAGCACACCTTTATGTATGATAAAGACATTATCCCCGGTGCACTCGGCCACATAACCTTGGTCATTGAGCATGATCGCTTCTTGATAGCCCAGATGCTGCGCTTCGATCTTAGCCAGAATATTATTTAAATAATTCAGCGATTTAACTGTCGGCGGTAATGCGGCCGGATTGCAACGCCGGGTCGGCACTGTGATAATAGGCAAACCATTTTCGTAAAACTCCTTAGGATAGAGCTGTATGGTGTCCGCGATAATAATAAGCTGCGGCTTATCACAGTTTTTAATGGAAAGCCCCAGGCTCCCCACTCCTCGTGTAATGACCAAACGGATGTAACCGTCTTTAAGGCCATTCGCGCGACAGGTCTCGCAAACCGCATCGGAAATTTCCTGTCGCGTCCAAGGCATCGTCAGCATGATCGCCTTAGCCGAGTATTCTAAGCGCTCCAAGTGCTCTTCTAGCTTGAAAACACAGCCATTATAGAGGCGGATGCCCTCAAAGATGCCATCTCCGTAGAGTAGCCCGTGATCAAAAACTGAAACCTTGGCCTCGTCCGCATCGACTAACTGATCATTTAAGTAAATTTTCATAAAATACACAATATTGAGAGCTGATATGCTTTTGTCTAGTCCACATGTGCAATGTGAATAACAAAGCGCCGTCCCTCGAAAGAGACGGCGCTTAAACAAACAACAAACTTAACAAAAACTACAATACTGTATGTTTTAATAGACGCATTCCCCCTGCTCGCGTTCAAACTTCAGTCATTTTTATTTCAATAAAAATGCTAATGCACACAGCACACTGCTAAACAGCGACTTACAGATCAAATAAAACTACAGATGTCTTTCGAGTTCAGCCTGCATTTCCTTGGCATCTTCCCAATCAGTCAAATAAATCGCCAGATAGTGTAGATATTGATGAGCTGGCACCTCCTGTAATATGCCTTCGAAAAGCACCCCCAGCGAACGAGCAGGATTAAAGTATGCGGGATTAATGCGAGACATGCGCAAAAGTAAAATCTCATAGCGCGCCTGAATCCTCGCACGCACCGCCGGCTCCGCTCGATGCGTCCACAAAGAACGCAAATTAAGCTTCAACTCGACTCCGGATTCCAACTGGAGCGGCTCCTCCAGACTGGCTAACTTCGCTAGCCAAGTCCGCGATGTATCCATCGACTCAATGACATCATATTCCTGCGCTAGCAATACAGTCAGTTGCTCCGCGAACCAGACCTGTCCACTGACTGGCTCGGCAGTCGGCGAATTAGGTTGTATGGCGGAAGTGATGGCCTCTTCCACATCAATCCCAGCAGTTGCCTGCTGGAAAAGTCCAATGATTCGGTCTCGCTTCAAACCACTGGCTTTCATGACCGAAAGCAGCCAATACCCCGAGTCCGAGGACATGGACACTTCAGATTGCAATGCTTCAACAACCTCTGTCAATACAAGTGGCGGAAGCCCCCGCCTACGCTGCAGCGACTCCACAAACTCCGCCGCACGTAAGCCATAGTAAATCTCGCCCGCCAACGCCTCGACGGGCCAGGCTCGTAAATTTGCAGCTGCGCCAGTCCCATAATTAAACACAGCATACTGACGGAGCAAAGCCTCAGCAATCCCCCGGCAAGTTCGCTTCAGCGTCATGTCATCTTCCCAACGCAGATCCAAGCACACTGAATTACGCTCTGCCAGGCGGACGCGGTAATCGCCTTCAAAGTCAACATGTGCCTCGGGACGCAGACTAATCAAAATTGGCTGAGGAAAAGCCAAGCCTTCGCGCTCAAGATACCGCTGCGCAATCTCAACGCTGTAGGCACTCAACTCATTCACATAAGAAACGGAGCGCAAATCCAAGCCCACCACCTCGAAATAATGATTCCGCATCGTGCGCAAATTAGGCGCAGCCTGCCCCCACGGTACGCCAACCGTCGCGAAGACAAGCCACGCGACCAGCACCTGCATAAAGAAAAGTCGACGCATACCGAACGGCTATCGCAGCTTGAAAACAAACTGATCCCCCACGACTTCCACCGAATCCGCACGCGCAAAAGCCTCGGAGATAATTTGATACTCTTCAGTCGCGGCATATCCCTGCGATAAAACAGCTAGAAGTCGGGCCCCCAGCAGTTGCGGCATAGGCACCTTCGCACTTCTCACATTGACAGAGCGGATCTTGGGCTGAGACGCATTCAATTCGCACAGCACAGAAATAGTAAAATCATCGCTCGCTCCAAAGGCCGTAATAGTAGTGGGCACATTTAAATAAAACTGCCCATCACCCACGATCCCGACATTGGGCACTCCCGGCACGATTAGCAAATTCGCCTCTTCATCATTTTCACTCGCGGATTGCCCCGGCCGGAATTTAGCCGCCATCCACGCGTTGATCTCCCCCGTCGAAATCTCCACAGATTGAGCCCCCTCCATGCTCAACGACGCACGCTTCGCCTCCCAGCTGCGCGAACTGAGCACTGCGCCCTCAATATAATAAGCATCCCCAGGCTTGGGACCAAGATCCGCCTTCGCCGCTTTGCTCGGCTTTTTGGACGAATCCGCTAAAGAAGTTTCGTACTCAGCCTGACTGCCAAAGGCTTTCGCCGGAAAAGCCAACATATAGCCAAAGCCCAACAACGCCCCCAACAAGGCCATCAATACCGCACAAAAATAGACTCCAGTGGCACTTGGTGTTTTATCAGCAGCAATAGACATATCTTCAAAAAAATTTAAATAAAACTAAAAGCTTGTTGATTGATGTTGCTCCAAACGGCGGTAGCGCAAGCTCGTGTAAGTAATCAACATGAGGAAAGCAGCAAAAATCGCAAAACCATAAAATGGTAAAAGTAAGACCACCAGCCCCAGAAAAACAAATGCCGGCACAACCAAGCGCGGCAGTTCCATCCACGTCATACGAGCAATCAGAGCCAGATCTAACAAATCCTTGAAGTCTTTACGCATATTATAGCGATACAGCGCCGAGGTAAATAATACCGTAGCCAGCAAAACCACCGAAAGTAAGAAAACGTTCGTCAAAGCACTGAGCCCCACACAGGTCAGCAACCAACTAATACCACTCGCCACCAATATCGGCAATAACCAATAGCCCAGCCAAACCACCCCGAAGCGCAAACCGTCTTGAAACAGCCCCGGCCAGTCCTGCCACGCCGGTAATACCGGCTCTCCAGACCTTCGCACCGCACGCGAAAGTCGATACAGGTAGCCAAAGGCAAACAAGTTCACGATCGGCACAAATGACAACAAGCCGCCAATCAAAAGTTTCACCCAAAAACCAGGCAACTTAAGCAGACGATTGAAAACTTCTTCGAATATTGGCGTTTCCTTCATATAAAGTATGCTCTAAGCTATCGTAGTGAATCCCGTATTAAAAGAAAAATTGGATCAGTATCGTATACGTGTAGAAAGCGGCATCGATCAACTATTACCTGCTGCCGACACCCGTCCGGCTAAGCTGCACGCGGCCATGCGCTACTCCATGGAAGCCGGCGGCAAGCGCATCCGGCCCGCGCTGCTCTTTGCCGCCAGTGAGCTATTCCACTCAAAGGCCGACCCCGTCGCCGCAGCCGTCGCCATCGAGTGCTTGCACACCTACACCCTGATCCACGACGACCTGCCCTCCATCGATAACAGCGATCTACGCCGCGGACGCCCGAGTTGCCACGCACAGTTCGACGAGGCCACCGCAGTATTAGCCGGCGATGCGCTGCTCACCTACAGTTTTCAACTACTTGCCCGCGCCTACGGCGACCAGCCCACACTCGCGACCCGCCTGATTGGCGAACTGGCCGATGCCAGCGGCAGCGAACGTCTGATCGGTGGTCAACAAGAAGACATCGATAACGAAGGTAAGCCACTCGACGCCGACACCCTGCGCTACATTCACGAAAACAAGACCGCCGCCCTGCTCACCGCCGCGCTCAAGATGGGGCTCTTTTTCTGCGAGCCATCCCCTACGCAAATCCAACTAGTGCAAGAGGCCGGCTACCACCTGGGACTCGCATTTCAAATCGTCGACGATATCCTCGACGCCACCTCCGACCCGGAAACCATGGGCAAACCAGTCGGTAACGATGCTGCCGCCGACAAATCCACTTACGTGGCACTTCACGGCATCGAAGGCGCACACCTGGAAGCCAAGCGCCACACCGAAGCCGCGATCACCGCACTCGAACAACTCGGCGGCGAAAACAAGCTCCTGATTGAACTCGTGCGCGAGCTCGAAACACGCATTCATTAGCATTCACTCCATACAATGGCAAACATCGGCAGATACAACACACTTACCGTGCTCGAGAAAAGCGACCACGGCCTCTACCTCGACGGCGGACCGCATGACAAAATCCTCATGCCCACACGCTACGTCACACCGGACATGAGCATCGGCAGCGAAGTCGAGGTATTCGTCTATAACGATTCGGAAGATCGCTTGGTCGCGACCACGGAAAAGCCCTACGCTCAAGCTGGCGAGTTTGCCTATCTTGAAGTGATCAGCGTGCACCCCACCGCAGGTGCCTTTCTCGACTGGGGTTTGAGCAAAGACCTCCTGCTCCCCTATCGCGAGCAAGGCAACACCCACTTCACTGAAGGCGACGGTGCCATTGTTGCCGTCTATGTCGACGAATATACTAATCGCGTAGTCGCCTCCACTCGCCTGCATAACCACCTGCCGGCTGAAAAACCACCTTACGAAGTCGGCGATGCCGTACACGTGCTGATTTACGGCGACTCGCCGCTCGGTTTCAAATCCATCATTGATAAACGCTACCGCGGCCTGCTCTACCACCAAGAGACCTCCGACCAACTCGAACCCGGCGACCAATTCACTGGCTATATTAAAAAGGTTCACAACGACGGTAAGATTGACCTCCGTCGCGATCCCTCCGGCTACGGCCGAGTGGACGGCGTCAGTCAGATCATCCTCGAAAAGCTTGAAGCTGCCGGTGGTGCAATGCCTTTCAACGACAAGAGCACTCCCGAAGCCATCCGCGCCACCTTCGACACGAGCAAAAAGGCTTTCAAACAAGGGCTAGGCAGACTGTATAAACAGCGCCGTATTCTCATCACAGAAAACGGCATCGAGTTGGTCAACGAATAATCACTCAGTCCCGCTTTCACACAGCACTGCATCTGCCTGATACAGCTCCCGGTTACTGGACTGAAACTCTGCTTTGAGCCGCACACGAAAGTTGATCAAGTCGACCAACTTCCACGCGTTCAGTTGCCAGAGCCCATCCACCTTGCCCTCGTGTGCGATACCAACAATCAGATGCGACGCATCGTCTAAAATCTTATTGGTCTCGCGCTTGGGCTCGAAGTAGAAAGTGCGAAAGCTACTAGTTTCGCTCCCCTGCTTATAGACCTTTGGGTCGATGTAAAAAACGCGTCCGCTCGCAGAGTGCTCCAAACGCAGATCCGGATAGCCCGAACGTTGTTCTTTGCCCGACGCATTAGGCGGGATCGAGCACTCGTAGCCATCGGCCTCGTTTAGATGCGCCAGCAAAAAATCCTCCACATGACGACTGATCTCATTCACCCGCCCCACTGTGTGGATCGAGTTATCAGGCTGTGCCAACTCTAGCAACATCGCATCCAGCGTCGTCTGCACATGCGCAAGCATAGCGGCATCAACAGGATCCGATGCGTCGACTGGCAACACCTGACAAGCAGACACCGCTTCCGCGACCGCCGCAAAACGGACATCCTCCAGACGACCGCCATCATCGAGTAGCCAATGAACAAAAGGCTCAATATCAGCATTTTGCGGCTGCGGTTCCTCAGCAGTGCAACCGAGCGTAGAGAGGAGCACAGCGAAAAAGAGATTAAAGAAAGCCTTCATAATTAGAGGAAAGCAGCAGTATCCGAAATAAGGCCCGAAACGACAAGCGGTTAATCTCACATCCGACGTAGCTGGTTGGCTCCGCCGCCCAGCCCGAAAACACGACCGGGCGGCAGAGCCAACCCGGCTACGAAGAATTCCTACTTCTGCCGCCAATGCGCGATACGCGCAGCAACTTGATCGGGCCCCGGCATACCGGGCTTATCACGCGCAGCGAGTGCTTTACTTAAATCAAAGGCATCCACCCAGTCCGCACCGAGTGCAGCGTGAATCTTCGCTACCTCTTCGTAAGGCAGTTCATTCAGTGGCGTTTCCAACTGCTCAGAAAGCCCGACTAAGGCACCCACCACATGATGTGCTTCGCGAAATGGCACCGCCTTTTTGACTAAATAATCCACAACATCGGTCGCCAGTAATGCAGGGTCGGCCACTGCAGCTGCACAACGCTTGGCATCTGCTTGAACCCCCGGCAAGCAGGCGGCCACACAGTCGAGGATCAATACGGTTTGATCAAAACTATCAAAGACTGGCGGCTTGTCCTCTTGCAGGTCGCGGTTATAGGTCAAGGGCAGACCTTTAACCATGGTCAGCAGCATTTGCAAATTCCCGGTCAAACGTGCTGATTTACCACGAATCAACTCAAAGGCATCGGGATTCTTTTTCTGCGGCATCAAGCTAGAACCGGTCGTGAATGCATCTGGCAATTTAACAAATCCGAACTCCGCGCTACTCCACAAGATAAAATCTTCAGCAAGACGTGAAAGATGCACACCGATCGAGGCACAGGCAGAAGCAAATTGAATAAAGCTATCGCGATCGCTCACGGCATCCATACTGTTCTGGGTGACCTGTGGCCGGCCCTGTGCGTCAACGAAACCAAGTTCTTTGGCCACAAACTCACGATCGATGGGCAATGTGGTGCCCGCAATCGCACCCGAACCTAGTGGGCAGACATTCGCCTGTTCTTTAACCGCCGCGATGCGAGTGCGGTCACGCGCAAACATTTCCACATAGGCCAATAGATGATGCGCCATCGACACGGGTTGCGCACGTTGTAAATGAGTATACCCCGGAATAATGACCGTCTGTGTTCTCTCAGCAAGATCGACCAAAGAAGCGATCACTGCAGCCAAAGAGGCGTCCACCTCATCACAGGCATACTTAAACCACAGCCGCATATCAGTCGCCACTTGGTCGTTGCGACTACGTGCCGTATGTAGTTTGGCGGCCGCCGGCACCTCCTGTGTTAGCGCTTGCTCGATGTTCATGTGGACATCCTCCAGCTCAGGGTCCCAGAAAAACTCTCCGGCCTCGACTTTGGCCAAAATGGCGTCAAGCCCAGCCTGAATCGCGTCGCGCTCTTCATCTGTAATAATGCCGACATGCGCCAGCATGGCTGCTTGCGCTTTACTGCCTTGCACATCAAACGGAGCCAGCCGTTGATCAAATGATACGGATTCACCGATGCGGAGCATCAATTCTGCGGGGCCTTCGGAGAACCGTCCGCCCCAGGTCGCTTGCTTTTTTCCTTCTGCCATAATCGCAGAGAATTTTGTGCCCTGCTGACTTTGGCAAATCTAATCCAGCTCTTTCTATAAAAGACGATTGCGCCACGCAATTTCCTGAAAATACTCCTCTCCTTTCATTCAACCCGACTCCGGACACTTTCCCATGAGCACAGTACCTAATTTAGACAGCCCTTTCGATAGCATTGAATCCGCGATCGCCGATATCGCCGCCGGTAAAATGGTCATCGTAACCGATGACGAGTCCCGCGAAAACGAGGGTGACCTCGTAATGGCTGCCGAAAAAGTCACACCACAAGCGGTCAATCAAATGATCATGCACGCTCGCGGATTGATCTGCGTGCCCATGCTCTCGCATCAGTTGCGCCGCCTCGGGATCAACCGTATGGCCTCGGAAAACCGCGAGTCGCACCAGACCGACTTCACCATCTCCGTCGATGCCGCCGAAGGCATCACCACAGGCATCAGCGCCTATGATCGCGCCGAGACTATCCGCATTCTCGGCGATCCAAAATCCCACCAGGACATGCTGGTGCAACCTGGCCACGTGTTTCCACTGCGTGCCAAGCCAGGCGGCGTCCTGCAACGCGCTGGCCACACCGAGGCCGCGGTCGACCTCGTACAACTTGCTGGTCTGAATCCTGCAGGCGTCATTTGCGAAATTTTAAATGAAGAGGGCGCCTCCGCTCGCTTGCCCTACCTGATCGAGTATAAAAAGAAGCATAACTTAAAGCTCATCTGCATCGCAGATCTCATTGAGTATCGTCACACTCGCGACAAACTCATCGAACACGTGCTCACCAAGCCATTCGAGTCCGAATTCGGCACTTTTGATCTACACATTTTCCGCAGCATCCTGGACAACCGCCAACACCTCGCACTCAGCATGGGCGAGCTCAGCGAAGCGCCCACCCTGGTGCGCGTTCAGAGTGAGAACCTGCTCGGTGATATCTTTCGCTCCAAAACGCTCGGCGGCTACAACTCACTTAATGCCGCAATGGAACGCATCGCACACGAAGGCCACGGCGTGCTTCTCTACATCGAACAACCACAAGGCGGTATTCGTGTCATCGAAAGCAGCGACAAAACCGCCATCAAAGATGTGGGGCCCACAAAGATGGACTTTCGTGACTACGGTATCGGTGCCCAAATTCTGGTCGAACTAGGCCTCAAGCAAATTCGCCTCATGTCCAGCACTCAGCGCAAAGTCGTCGGCATTGACGGCTACGATCTGGAAATAATCGAACAAATCGACATCTAAGGGTTCAATCCAGAGAGCCACGCTCCATCAAACTCTAGACACAAAACAGCCGATTATAAAGAAGCCTTCCTTATAATCGGCTGTAAGATCTAGATACCTAAGCTTCAGCAAAAGCAGAAGCCGATCGCTCGGCCCGCATCCTGCCGACTCAGCTCCTTACTTTTCTCGAGTCTGAAAAGGAGCATACAATTGCATCTCTGCAATCGAAGGAGATCCCGTCGCCTTTAAAATGTTCAAGCGCACAAATTGAGCAGTCACTGGTTCAAAGTTAAATTCATAGTCCTTACCGATTCTGGTGCCACGGTGGAAGACCTTCCATGAGTCCCCCACTTTAGCCAACAACTCGAATTCCTGAATATTCTGTCCGAATTCAAGAATGTAACCACGCTCGAAAGTTTTCATGCCCCCCAAATCAACTTCCAACCATGACTCGCGAGTTTCCATTTCGACTGACCAGCGCTTATGAAAATCACCATCCACCGCATTGCCAGCAGCATAGCGCCTGACATTCCCGCGAATATTACGAACTTCATTAGCAACTGCAGAGCGACCTTCAGTGACCGGGCGATTGACTTCAGCAACCGCAACAGGAGCGAGATCCATCGCGGAGCGATCCAGTTCGAGCTCTAGAATCGTATCGAGCGCAGAGCGGTCCGCCTCGTCAATGTTGATGATGTAGCCATCATCGACTGCTTCGAGCCGCGCCGTGCCACCGGTTAACAGGCGATGCGAAACGATGTTTGCCGGAAGCTTCGGCAGAAACAGAACATTATCCGGCCAATTAAGGATATGCACGTATACCTTATTGTCCTTTCGCGTGGTCGCCATGTGACGAGTCGTCATATAAGGCCCCCCACGGGTAGAGTAAATCGTATGCCCATATTGCTCCATCCAATCTCCGATCTCACGAAGCCTTTCGACCTGTTCAGGCTCAATGACGCCATCCGGCGTAGGCCCGACATTCAGCAATAAATTGCCTCCCCCGCCGGCAGTGCTTGCTAGTGATTGAATGCATTCACTCAGCGGCTTAAGCACTTCGTTCGGCTTCCATGACCAACTACGCCCCAGAGGCATGCAGCTTTCCCATGGGCGCTCGATATCAAAATCGCCCACGTGACGTTCTGGTGTGGTAAAATCGCCAAGTCCCAAGCCCTTATGCCCCCCAGAGCGGTCATTCACCAAAATATCCGGCTGCAGTTCGCGAACAAAACGTACATTCTCCCAACCTTCCTCAATACTCACGCCTTGTGGCACGTCATACCACATGCAAATCAGGGGACCATAATTCTTAACCAACTCCGTAACTTGGTTTCTCAAGTATTTTTTATATACCTCAAAATCCGCACCTTCGCGAACTTCAGAACCTCCCACACCTGTGCGCGGGAAGTCTTCATGATGCCAATCACATACAGAGTAGTAAGTACCAAAGGGCATGCCTTGCTTTTTACACGCTTCTGCTAATTCCTTAACCACATCGCGCTTCAACGGTGTATTCATAACATCATACTCCGTATATTGAGAGTCCCAAAGGCAGAAACCATCGTGGTGCTTAGTCGTCAGCACGATGTATTTCATTCCAGTTTCCTTAGCAAGTGTCACCCACGCATCAGGGTCGAAATTCACCGCATCGAATTGCTTATAAAGATTATCATATACTTCGACAGGTGTGGGATCCCCACGCGACCAACTAATACGCTCTCCACTAATCGCCACAGGCCCCCAGTGGATAAACATGCCGAAGCGCTTATCCTGCCAATCACTCAAAGCATCTGGATCCGCACTGCTCCACCACGCATCTGGTTTTTCCACAGAAACCTTCGCCGCAAGTGTTACCGATGTCGTCATCAATAGGCATAATGCTGCATTTCGCATCTGCCCTTTAAAATCAAAGGAGAAACGCCCCGCGGTTCGCCGCGGGCGCTCAGAAGATTGTGTCCATCTAGTAACTGAGGATGTGCTGAATAGTTTATGCATATTAAATAGAAGGTGGTTGATATCAGAAGAAGTCGATGCCTGCGCGCATAAATAAAACTCCACTACATAATGTATCCTAAAATCAAATACATAGATCAACTGCACGAAGATTCCTGGCTGCAAGCAGGCCCCCAGACATTGCCTCTACAATAGATCTAAGGCGACATCCAAATGCACCAGCATAAGGTTATGTAACTCACCAGAATCGGCATACACAGGAAGCACGCCCCAACTACTCATGATGCAACAACGAGCACCGACCGATAAGATTACATAACTTTTCCTAGGCCGATCACAACCTTGAAAGAATCGGAACCACGATCAAATTGCATCCCAAGGTCCCCTTCACTTTTTCACCACATCACCAAGAACAACACTAGTCCAAGAAATATGAAAAGAAGCGACACACACACCATCCTATACAGCCTGGCATTCTTCGCGAGCGCAATGCTCGCCAATGCATCGACTATCATAAACCCGAACACTCCCACATCCAATATCGCAGCCAATGCAGGATCCAGCCTCAACTTCCTCGTAGGCGGCACAGCAGACGACGGCGGCAGTAGCCTCACCTTTGACAGTAGTTCAACCACACTCGCGACAGGCACAGATGCCAGCATAGCACTCGCGACAAGCCATGCCCTCGATTCTATCGACGGAAGCTATGTCACGCCCACAACTGGCAGTAATACAAATTATTTCGATTCAGGCACACCCCCCATCCTAACCTTCACTCTGGATCAAGTCTATGATAACATTGATTCAGTCATTCTCTGGAATTATTCTCACGACAACGAAGCCAACCTCACCAAGGACTTTACGATCACATTTTTCAGTGATACAGGCGCCAGCAATCAGGTAGGCATCGTTGAGTCCGGTCAAATGGCGCTACGAGATGGTGCAGCCACATCCGTAGCCGCTGAGCAATTCACATTCGACGCAACTTACAGCGGCATCCAATCCTTCACCATTACACTGGCAAGCAACTGGAACGGCAACCGAGTGGGCCTTAGCGAAGTTCGCCTGACGCAGATCCCCGAACCTCAAACATTTGCATTACTGGCAGGATTCTGCGCACTCGGCCTCGCAATGCTACGCCGTCGCTAGCCCAAATCACTAAATCCAATTAAAGTCATGCATCCACATCCCCAGCACCCATCAGTGCTGGGGATTTTTTTTTCGAACAGAGCACCTAGAGTAGATTTAAGAACAGAAATTCAGGTAATCTTGAGACAGACTTTACGTAACTCTATCCCAAAATTATTTATGTAGATTTCCATCAAATTCTACATAGCTTAAGGAAAACCCTGCCCCAATAAAAAGTATCACTTTTGCGATATTTATTACTTTATTTGTAAATTCGACAAAAATGGAATAGTGCCTGCTAGCCTTGCGCAAACAAATACGCGCCCCACACACAGCAAGTTAATTTCGAAAGCAGCGAGAACCAATGATACAATTAATACACCGCACACAACGCAAGCAAGGCTTCGCGATCGTGATTGCACTCGCACTCATGGGATTCACCCTAGTGCTATTACTCATATTGAGTACTTTCGTCCGCGTGGAATCCAGAGCATCTGATATAAAGATGGTTCAATTAAGAGCGAAGCAAAACGCCTACCTCTCTGCAATGCTCGCTCTTGGGGAATTACAAAAACACACGGGGCCGGACCAAAGGATCACTGCGCGGGCAGAAATACTGGACCGAAGCAACGAATTAACCAGTCCGAACGCCACTACAAGCAATGAATTGGCGACCAATCGATACTGGACCGGTGTATGGAGCAGCGAGGCCCCGGATCCATCTTCACTAGCCACTGGCGAACCGGAGACTTTCTCCCTCCCCGGCCGTAAAGAGGCTCCGATAAAGAACCAGCCTGTTCTCACTTGGCTGATTAGCGACCTTCCGACAACTCTCAACAATAGTGATCGCGAGGACTACCCTCTCAATTATGTACCGGGAACGAATGCCGTCAGTCTATTCAACGGTAACAATTCAAGCACTACAGCCGACGACCTGCGCATCATCCCCAGCCCCATCAAGGCTGACACAGAAAGCGACACAGGACACTTCGCCTGGTGGATCAGTGACGAAGGCGTCAAAGCGAGTGTTCGCCCGAGTGAGGCATCGCTCTCTCTCGACTCGGATCAAAGGTATTCACTTGCCTCCTATCGAATGGCCCCCGAAGTGATCGCGAATACGACAGAGGCAATCGATCTAGCCTCACTCGATGCGCAGAGTGATTACGCACGCCTCTCCAGTCTTCCACAATTAGAAAATCTACTCGAATCCGCAGCCTACCCCACGATCAAAGCCAGTCAGGTGCCACGACTATTTTTCCACGACCTAACACTCAACCATCAAGCGCTGCCAACCAACGTCCGCGATGGCGGACTGAAGCAGGATCTATCGATCGCTTTTGCCGACAATGCTCAATTTAATAATTTCATTAATCAAAACGGCGTCCTGCTCTTCGGCCCCGCCGAAAAGACTGTAAATAACTACGACGATACCACCGCATTCGACCCATTCACCGCAGGAACTGGCTCTAGTGCCTACAGCTATGGATATGACAATCCAAGAGACGCTGGCGGTCCCACTTGGGACCAGTTTAAGTCCTTTTTCAATTTAAGCACCACGGCAACAAGCATCCCCCCCGCCCTCAGACTGAAACTCAATCCGGCATTTACCCCATCATCAGCCACTCACAAATTCTAGTTTACCTAGCGCTCTACGACGAGACTCCAAGCGCTGAAGACGACACTGATCCAGCGACTTACACGGTTCGCCCACGACTTTGCCTTTTTCCCGCATTTGTGCTCTGGAACCCCTATAATATTGCGATCGAAACAACTGAGTACCAACTGCAAATCGAAAGCCGAACTAACTGGGACTTGTCCTTTTACCACATAGAATCTGGCCAAAACATCAACGGCGAAGACCTCGGCGACGCAGCCGACGGACACTTTTACGAAAGCAGTCGCGGAGCCGTGTCCCGCACACAAAGTCCAGTCAAGAACCGACCGCTGCGCTTCACCTTCACCACCGCCTTTAAGCCGGGACAAGCCATCATCGTAACTCCCAATTCAACCATGCCTTTGGCTGCTCCCGCCACAGACGCCCCGACCTCCGCCCAGACCAATCTCTTATCACCTGGCCTCCAAAGAGACACCTACCTGTATCAGGACGTTCCATACACCTTTGAGCTGCCAGCCGATAAGGCCCCCTATAACATTTATCCCCTAAGCGACACCAATGGAGGACGCTTGTCTATCACCCTAGGAATGAATGGCTATACAGACTCTGGGAATGATCACTCCATTTCAAGCGTTCTTCAACGCCAAGGAATGTTCCAAACAACCTACCCGCTGGGAAACGATTCAAGCTCTCCCCAATATCAAGCATCGGATTTTCTTACACCTGGAACGGAAATACTCCCACCAAGTGTATTACTCAGCGACCTTTTCCCCAGTAATTACATGTACAATCATCTACGCCTATCTGATAACTTCATGGCGATTGATACAAATTCAGCTGAACAAAAAATGCCCACAAATCTACTGGCTCACCAAAACCCACGAGCATTCCACAGCACAGCCCATCCTGCTGGCTGGAACGGTGGTGGCCCCAGTGACAATCAACTCTTTCTCCAATCACGCTCATCTGTAAGTTCTCACAACATTCGTAATTTTTTGGATGAAATCGAAGCCGATAGCACTGGTGCAATCCCGATGGCCGACAAAGATTCCAGATATACAAACAGCAATAAAACTTTCTCACTCTTTGACCTACCACGCGCGAAAAACTACTTCAGTTCCGTCGGCAGCCTAACCCATGCCAACCTGTCGACAACCGGCACCAGCCAACGCAAATGGGTTGATATAAAAAAATGGAGCACCAGCGATTACAACTCTGAACTACGGAGCACGCACCAGACCTCCACCCATCCCAGCTACAGTATCGGAAACTCTCTCGCCGACCCATACATCCCGGTAGATTCGCTCTATCGCAAAGGATGGGTCAACCGGAATGGAGTAATGGAAGCTCCGGAATTGGTTCACTCCGACTGGTCCTATTTACTAAACGACGTGCTCTGGGATTCGTATTTATTTACCGGATACAATGAAGATTCAGGCGTGAGCGAAGCACTCAACCCACGCATTCGCCCCCGCAGCGACTGGAACAGCAGCACGCCGCCCACCGCACTCAATAATTACAGCCAATCTGCCAGCGAATTTATTGTCAATGGAGCCTTTAATATTAACTCAACATCCATCGAATCCTGGAAGGCCTTTCTCTCCGGCTTGCGCGGCATCGACTTCATCTACAACAATAATCAGTCCTTCAACGATGGTACGCACGCAGCCTACAGTCGCATGGCAACGCCCAGCGGAACGACTGTAAACAATACAACGGACTACACCGACCAAAGCTACTACAACGGCTTTAGAATTCTATCAGATACAGAGATCCAAGATCTCGCGGAAGCCCTCGTCAAAGAAGTCAAGAAACGTGGTCCGTTCCGCTCACTCGCCCACTTTGTCAATCGTTCGGTCGACAGTGATGAATATAGCTCAACAGAAGAGCTCAATTATGGAATCGCGGCAAAGGCAAGTAGCACTCCTGAAATCTCCCCCCACTATAAAGGAGCTATCGCGGCGGCAATTGCTCAAACAAATATAAACAAGGAGCATTTTGGCGCCGACCAAGGAAAAATGACTTTAGATTCAAGCGACGATTATCAAGGCGCGGGCGTCTTAAATTCGGTCGATCCCGTCAGCGTATACGGCGAAAGCACGGCCCACTACCCCGGCGATCTCGCGCAATCTGATGTCTTAATGCAAATTGGCGATGCGATCACGGCCCGCTCGGACCGCTTCAAGATTCGAGCCTATGGCGATACCATAAATCCAGTCACTGAAGAATCCGCCACTGCAATCTGCGAAATGGTCGTTCAGCGAAGAATAGAATATGTCGATTCGGCAGATGCAGCTTACATAGCGCCAGATGCACTCACCTCTGCTGCCAACAAACGCTTCGGCCGCAAATACGAAATTGTATCCATAAAATGGATCGGGCAAGACGAGCTCTAGTCCGCCCTGACATCGTTAACAAATATATCACTTCAACATGGCGATTAGAACTACAATACGGAACCTAAGCTTGATCCGTAGCAAAACATCGACACTCGCTACCATCGCATTGGCAATTAGCTTAGGTATCGCCCCGCTAAAAGCACAACAAGATACGCTTGCGGTCGATTGCGACATTTTCCTGCTCCCTTGCCGGCAAATGCTCAAATCACATTACGACGAAGAAGCTGAAACCTTCTATCAAATACGCAGCAGCTTTCCCGAGCTCTACCCAAGCCCTCCGCAGAGCAGCGAGCCCATTCAGCTCAAAACCGACCATATATCCCAAGGCATACAGTATAAAGGACCAGCAGACTTTGCCTGCTACGAGCAAGGGCCAATCAATGCGAACGGAGAAGCCTCTTGGCTACCACGTGTCAAATTCACGCTCCCTCAAGAGTCCACTCAAATGCTCGTCTTAATCGATTCCGAATCAACAGAACAAGAATCAATCTGGCGCACCCAAGCACTTGACATTAGTCCGCATCAAGTCCCCACCGGCAGCCTACTCATCTTTAACAATAGCGAGGAGCCACTCATCATGAAGCAAGCCAATGGCAAACCTCAACCACTTCGCCCTAAAGAAAGCATTCTCATTTCCACCCGAGACCTGGATTCATATCGGCTCAAAATCAGCTTCGCGGGATGGATCGATGATCAATGGAAGCTAATTATCAATCGTCGAATGCTAATCGACCCCAAGCAACGCATCATTTGCCCCATCTATTACGACGAAAACGCCAAGGCCTGGAAAGCAAACCAGTATCTACTGCCTCCCACAAGCTAGATGCCAACAAAGCATTATCGACAAAGGCAAATTCACATATAAATTCATCCGAATGGATAAACGCACGAAGACATCGAAAAACAGCCCCCAGCAGGTACCCTTGGCAAATAAATCTGCGAAAGTCCAATCACTACTTCAACCACTTAGCCGCATGATGGGACAAATGGACTCTCCCAATAGCTTATTCGAGGGTCTATTACTTTCCAAAGCCGCTACCCCTGATAATATCATTCTGTTTCAACGCACGGATACCGCCGCATTTCGCCCAGAGGGTGTGAGCAACAATTTTCACCATCGCTTTGAACTCGTCTGCGCCATTGATGGAGGTGGCCCCGTTCGCATCGGAGACCATACCTATCAATTCGAACCGGGTGACTGTGGGCTGATCCCCCCCAATCAATTCCATCATTATATGGACGTTGAAGCTCCATCACTGAATTGGCTGTTCATCACATTTGAAATGGCGCATTCCGACTGCCTTCAGCCCTTGTTTAACAGCCCACGTCAGTTGGATGCAGAGAGCATTCTTTTGCTACAGAACACACTTCTGCCCTACCTGACAGGTGGGGCAGAAACCGAAAACGTAATCGAAATCGCCTTCCATCTATCGCGCTTTCTGAGCCACATGCACAGCCTGCCCACAATCCCCCCGGAACGGTGCAATATCAATGCCACGGATGACTCGCGCGATATCATACTTGAGC
The DNA here is from genome assembly GCF_033878955.1 of Coraliomargarita algicola. Taxonomy (NCBI): domain Bacteria; kingdom Pseudomonadati; phylum Verrucomicrobiota; class Opitutia; order Puniceicoccales; family Coraliomargaritaceae; genus Coraliomargarita; species Coraliomargarita algicola. Next base: position 4,625,378 of record NZ_CP138858.1, on the reverse strand, counting down.
GGATCAATCGCTATGTTCGAGCACACCTGACAGAATCCCCCACCATCGCAGATTTGGCCGAAGCTCTCGGATACTCCGTCAGTCACTTGCGCGCAGTCTTTAGAGATCGTCTGGGCGTCAGCCTCGGACGCTACATCCGAGAGTCGCGTCTCTCCGAAGCAGCCAAGCTACTCAAAGAAACAAACTTAAACGTCACCGAAGTTTCCCAAAGAACCGGCTTCGACTCCTTGTTCGCATTCTCACGAGCCTTCAAGAACACCTACGGAATCCCCCCAAAGGCTTACAGCCAAAAGGTCGGTCACAACACGGACTAAGCCAACAATCGATACTGTTAAATTTTCACATCCCCCTACTTTTATGATTGCCACTTTTGTTATATTTATGGAATTAATAACATTATGAACACAAAGAAGCCAACTCTCCTCATCTTGGCCGCGGGAATGGGTAGTCGCTACGGCGGCCTCAAGCAACTGGATCCCGTAGGGCCCTCAGGCGAAACCATTTTGGATTACTCGATATACGATGCCATGGCCGCTGGCTTTGGCAAAGTGGTCTTCGTCATACGACGGGACTTTGAAGAAGAGTTTAAACAAATAGTGGGCGCGCGCTATGAAAAGTTGATCACGGTGGAGTATGTCTTTCAGGAACTGACCACCCTCCCCGATGGCTTCGCCGCCCCCGCTGAGCGTAGTAAGCCCTGGGGCACCGGCCATGCGATCTTAATGGCTCAAGAAGTCATTCAGGAACCTTTTGGAGTCATCAATGCCGACGATTTCTACGGTCGAAACGCCTACGAGCAGCTCGCCACCTTCTTAATGAAGTCAGAGGAGCCGCACACACATACAATGGTGGCCTATAAGCTTCGTAACACACTGAGCGAACACGGAACCGTTTCACGTGGGGTCTGCCAAACCAACGAACTAGGCCAGCTATTAAGCGTCGAAGAGGTCACTGCCATTGCCAAAGACGGCAGCGGAGCCAAGGCGGAAGACCGAAACTTCACAGGTGATGAGCTCGTCTCAATGAACTTATGGGGATTTCAACCCAGTGTGTTTACAGCCCTGGAAAACCAATTTCGCACATTCCTATCCGAAAAGGGCCAGGAGATGAAATCTGAATTCTATATCCCCTTCGTCATCGATGAAGAGATCCGCGCCAAGCGAGCACAAGTTAAAGTCCTGGAAACCGACAGTCAATGGACTGGTGTCACTTATAGGGAAGACAAGCCAGCCGTGCAGGCCTTCATTCAAAACCTCATTTCACAAGCGATCTACCCGTCCAACCTTCACACACAACCGACAATATGAAATACGAACGCACACCCGTTTCTCTCGACCACCTAAAGTCGGTCGCATCGATGTTCCAGCTATATGGCGATTTCGTAGAGGGTGCGCCCTACGGCTCCGGACACATCAACGACACCTTTGCGGTCACCCTCAACCAAGGCGGCGCTACGATGCGCTACATTTTTCAGCGCATCAACCACGGCATCTTTACCAATCCCGTCCAGCTGATGGAAAATATCGCACGCGTCTGCCAGCATAATTTACAGAGTTGCCAGCAGACAGGAGCCGAAGACTGCTCCCGCCGCGCCCTCAACATTGTGCCCGCGCGCGATGGCAAGCCCTACGTGCACGACGACACGGGCTACTGCTGGCGCTGCTACATCTTCATCGAAAAGGCCAAAACCTACGACCAAATTGAAAGCGAAGCTCAAGCCTATCAAGCTGCCAAAGCCTTTGGCGCCTTCCAGCAATTACTCTCTAATCTGGGCGGTGAGCGTTTGCATGAAACGATTCCAAATTTTCACAATACAGTCGCGCGCTACCAAAATATGATCCGCGCCATCGAAGCGGACGTCTGCAATCGAGCCGCTTCCGTTCGCGATGAGATAAACTTCCTGACCGCGCGTGAAAACGACGCAGGCCGCCTGCTGAAAATGCTGGAAGCGGGGCAACTGCCCGAGCGCATCACGCACAATGACTGCAAGCTCAATAATGTCATGATCGACGACGAAACCGGCGAAGGCATTTGCGTCATCGACCTCGACACCGCCATGCCTGGCCTAGCGCTCTACGACTTCGGAGACATGGTGCGCACAGCGACCAGCCCTGCCCTCGAAGATGAACCCGACACCAGCAAAGTAATCATGCAAATGCCAATGTTCGAAGCACTGGCCAAAGGCTATATCGCAGGGTCCGGTTCGATGCTCTGCACCACCGAACTGGAGGAACTTTCTTTTGCCGGCAAACTAATCACCATGGAAACAGGCATTCGCTTCCTCACCGATTATCTGGAAGGCGATCAATATTTCAAAACTCATCGCGAAGGACACAATCTTGACCGTTGCAGAACTCAAATAGCACTGGTCAAATCAATCGAAGAACAACAAGAGGCGATGAATGCAGTCGTCTTCAAAGCAGCCAAGGAGGCCCAACTATCATGCGTATCTTAATCACTGGAGGAGCCGGATTCATCGGCAGTCACGTCGTCGAACACTATCAAGGCAAAGCTGAAATCCGCGTGCTGGACAACCTACGCACGGGCTATCGCCACAATCTCGATGGTCTGGATTGCGAATTCATCGAAGCCAGCATTCTGGATAGCGCAGCACTCGCTAAAGCGATGGAAGGCGTCGACTACGTGTTTCATCTGGCCGCACTGATCAGCGTTCCTGAATCGATGGAGAAGCCCCACGAATGCGTCGACCTCAATGTCAACGGTCTGCTGAATGTGCTCGAAGCCGCAGCCACCGCGAAGGTCAAGAAGCTCGTATTAGCCAGCTCCGCAGCCATTTACGGCAACAACCCAAGCGTGCCCAAAGTGGAAACGATGTTCCGGAGCCAATGAGTCCCTATGCCATAACAAAACTTGACGGCGAGTACCACTGCGACTTATGGACGAGCGAAGGCCTGCTACAAACTGCCAGTCTGCGCTTCTTCAATGTATTTGGGCCACGCCAGGATCCGAACAGCGCATATGCCGCAGCTGTGCCAATCTTTATCGATAAGGCTCGGAAAAATGAAACCATCACCATCTTTGGAGATGGCGAACAAACCCGCGACTTCATCTATGTAAAGGACATCGCAGCAGGACTCGCCTATGCCGCCGAAACAGAATCGGTAAGCGGCGCGTATAACATCGGCTATGGAGGCAGCACCACCATCAATTCATTAGCGCGCAAGATTGTCGCACTAACCGAATCAGAATCCAAGATTCAGCATGCGAGTACACGTGCGGGCGATGTAAAACACTCCCGAGCCAGCGCAGAAAAACTAGCCGCTACGGGCTGGGAACCACGCTACGGCTTCAAACAAGGCCTCTTAGAAACCCTCAGTGGTAAATAAATAAGTATTACAGCGATCTGCCTGATAACAGTTTCAACGCTCATACAAGCGATTGCTGCGATAGGCTTTGATCAGTCGCTTTAACTCTTTCATGCGATAGTTGATTCGTTGCCCTCGTTCAGTCTCCCGTGTACACTGAGGGTGATCAAAGACACGTATATCCTGCGTTTTAGGTACGATATCGACTCCATCTTTGATCGCAGACTCCATGGATTCGAAATGATGGTGCTCCGCCAAAACAATTCGGCTGGGCTCCAGCACGAGCGTGTATCCATGATCTCCATACGCTTCTGAAAACGCTCCATCGATAGTAATCGCTTTCCCACTTCGCTTAATCGGCGACTCTCCCTGCTGTAACTTGACGGGAACATGCCCATTAACGATCAAGCCGTGCTGAGGATCGGCTCCAAACTCTTGCAACACCTTGTCACAAAAATCCACCTCATGAATCAAATCAAAGTATGGATCTTTGTTTTCACGATGCGGTGCCTTATCCGCAATCAAATCACGTTCTAAAGTAGCAATACGATCTTTCCCGAACAGCGGTGAGAGTGGACCGCACCAGAGGTACCAAAGAAAATCGAGGTCCGCTGTTTTCCTCTTTTCAAGTGCACGTCGCACCACCACCTCAATCTCCTCAAACAACGCTCGACCTGCATATTCCTGTCCGTCGATCTCAAGAGAGAGGAAATTACCTGCCGTATCCACAGGCACGCAACCATGGAAGATGAGACAATCCCCACGTTGCAAATACATCGAGCCGTGACCGACCATAAACTTCATTTGCTCTCTCAACTTTTGGCTGCTGAGAAAAGACTCCTTTAAGCGATCGAGGCAATCCTGCTCCGCCTCAGTCAGCGCGTAAGGATTCTCGGGATCGACTGTAGGCAGGTTTTTATCACGCAACTCATAAACAACGCCGTCGATCTCAATGGTACCGGCCGCCAGATCAATCCGGTGCATCAAACGGCGATGCTCCAGTTTCCAGGCTGGATTGCGCTCCAGCAATTGCCCATCTAATTTAAATTGCATCACTGCAATGGCTTTCTGCATACGAGCGACGAGTTCTTTAGGTCGCATTCCTTCGCCCTTGGGCATAAAAAACTCTGCTGGATCCTCGGCATACACCTCACGTGCTAAATGCTCTAAGGGCGTCAAGGGCACACTGTAGCCCTCATCTAGCTGACTGATACGACGGTAGCGCAGCGAAACTCGTAAAACCGTACAAATCAATGCCTCATTCCCCAACGCGGCTCCTAACCAAAGCGCGTCATGATTCCCCCATATAAATGAAACATTGGGCTGTAAACGCAAGTAGTCGACCACACGATCTCCCCGCGGTCCACGATCCCAACAGTCTCCCCCGATAATCAGCTCATCAACTGCCAAATTACGAATCAAACGACCGACAATATGAATCAGGTGCAATAAGCGCCCTTGCCGTTGCAATTCGTCGATGATCGCCTCGACGAACTGATGTCCACTCTCGCGGGTCGGCGCATGTAGGATCTCCAATAACAAATTTTGAAAATCGGCGGGCAGAATCTCCGTCGCCAACTTCAGGCTATAATTCGACATTAAATGACGCAGCAACTCAAATTGTGGATTCAAAATCCTGCGCGCATATTGCTTGAGCTCCTCCGCATCGGTTAATGTGTTTTCCAGCGTCTCTGTGACCTCAGCAGGATAGAATGTGATTTTAAGAAAGTCCTTCAACTCCTCAGCCGACATCTGATCTCCAAACATTTGCTCAACCAAAGGCCGTAGTGTACCGGAGGCATTATTAATGACGTGACGGAGTTTTTTATCTTCACCGTGAATATCACTAATCATGTGAATCGCCCCACGAGGAAGTGTCTGCACCGCAGACAAGCGGGCAATCTCCGCAATGGCCGCATCTGTATTGGTGAATTCTGCAGATAATAATTCAAGAGAGGACAAATCCTCTTCTGGACGCTTAAAAGACAAGGAGCTCTGAGTCATAGATAGAATGGATAGGATAGTAAGGTAGAAGAGAGTTAGAACTATTCAATATTGGGAAGATTTGGGTCTTTCTCGATATGCTGCGGGAAATTCTCGATCGAGCGCCTAAGCGAATCCGCTACGCGCTGTTCTGTCAGCTGAATCGCCTCAAAAATATTTGGCAAATCTTTACGCCAAAACATATTACCGGTGCTGGTTTCGTAAATTTCCAGAGTCAAATGTAAGCGCGGCGCAAACATTTGGCTCGGATCATCCCGCCGCGCCATCACTTCGTTATAAGGGTCGATATGGTCAAATGGGTTGACGCGACTGCTCACCGACTTCTTCCACTTCACCACGGCAAAGAAGTCGGCATCGGCATCACTCTCCACAAAACCGCGAGCGGCCAGCTCCGCAACAATAGTTTGCTGTGAAAGGTCCTCAAGTAAGTACTCCTCGGACTTTCGAAAGTCCATACCTGTGACCAGTGTGTGCTTATAGCTAAACGTATCCAGTGAACTAAAATTGATCGTCTTGGTGAACTCCGAATACTTCGGAGTACTCATACAACCAGTCAGCAAATTAATAACAAGTAGGGAGCAAAGGAAGAAGGCAGGTTTCATAATAAACAAGTAATAGTGACTACGTGTCAAAGTTCAAACAATCGCGGTAGCAACATCAGGATACTGGAGAATCCAACAATCAGCAAGCATCCGATCTCCCTTCACTGTGACTGCGTGATCGATCTGTCGCCATCAATAAAGCAATCAGTAGATAACTGGCAGGCAGCAGATAAAACGCTCCAAACATATTCTCATAGAGTCAAAAGTAATCCCTACTTCCAAAGCAACTCGGCTCGCTGATGCTCAATGTCCAGCCATACACGCACATGCTCGAATTCCCGAATGTACAAATAATCTCGATTCCGGGCAGGGCCCAGTGGTTTTCCCAGCGGCCGGTGATATTCGGGGATGTCCTGCATCCACAACTTGCTTCCCCCACGGTTGGCACTGTAGCCGTCGGTCGCCATGAAATAGCTGTATTTCTCCGCGCAAATCAAAAAAAGCGCCAGCGCATAGGTAAAGCGGTCCTGAATCGAAGCGAGATCGTCGATTCCCGAGCGACTTTCATCAATGCCCATCTCACTCTGTTGAGCGGCCCCCATGCCAATGGTAAAAGCAATAATTTTGCCCGAACGAGCCGCCGCCTGCATCGCGGCAATCCCCTTGGCCACGTAATCTTCACGCGACATGCCACCGACAGCATGCTCAAAGCCTTCCAGATATGAGCCGTCAAAGTATTCTAAAGCAGCTAAACCAGCATCTTCAAAGCGAGCTCGAATAATGTTGGCCACCACTAACTTTTCGTGCCCGATCACACGGGGCAGCGCTGCCATCATCTCGTGATAAGTCGCCTTCACCGCGGCCTTCTTTTCGGCGCCGACATCACGACGCAAATAGCCGTCCTCCAGCACCTTAATGTTACCATCGACAAAGATACCATCAATCACCGCAGCTTCACAAATTTCTTTAGCGTGCTGCATCCACCAAGATTCGACCGCGGGATTCGAAAGATCGTAAGCGGGCACTTTACCACGCACGAGATCCGCATCCCCCTGAGCACTTTCTAAAAAAGCGTTCGGGATCGACTCCAATTGAGCATTCGCCGCATAGCCACCATAATGCACGATGATGTTGCGATAGTATAAGATCTTAGTGCGTGGATTGATCGCTTTAACGGCAGTGGCGGCCTTCAGCGTGCCTGCCTCGGTGCTCCCAAAGTCCTTATGGCCCGTGCTTTTCTCCAAAGTGATCAACGGAAAAGTCGCCAAATATTGGATCTCCTCCGGAGTAAACTCGGTCGCCTTACGTATATGCATGTAGCGGGGCACAGTATCCCAAGAAAAGTCTGGTAAGCGATCCGCCAAGCTCAGGGACAAGCCCGAACAGAGAAAACTTCCACACAGTACGAGCTTTCGCTTATTCCATAAAAAACGCCACATAACTCATAAGATCGATACGCCTGCCAAATGTTACTAGTAAAACTTACATGAATGGAGACTGCCCCACCCCACAACATCAAAATCTTTACTGAGATCCAATCCCCTAGGATCTCAGAGAAAAACTTTTAATCGCTGTCCCCACAACGAGATAAAAACTTTCTAGTTTGCTGAATGCAGGATGGAGCAAATTGTTTCACCATAATCGAAGCCAGTAGCGCGCTTACCAGAAGATCGCATAAAGAGCGATAGTCGCCACGACCACCAGCACACCGCAGATCTGCGCGCCCTTGGACGATTCCAATACGATCACATCGTTCACCGGCATGACGACAGGCTTTTTCATGGGCTTGACCGCAGTCAAGATGAGCCCGGCCAATAGGACAATAAAGAAGCAAATCGCCATACGGTCGAGGAACGCGATCTGCTCCGCATACCACCACCCGTTGGAAACGAGCCAAGGCCCAACCAACCATTTAAAGGCACCATAGGAGACCACATTCAAACCGATGCCGACAGCACCGAAATAACGCGGCGTGCGGGGCGAGAAGAAGCCGAAGATAAACACGGCCAAGATACCGGGCGAAATGAAGCCTTGGAACTCCTGAATATACGCAAAGATACTGATGAAGTTATCCAGGGCCGGCGCGACCAGTGCAGCGAGCAGCACGAAGAGCACCACAAAACCACGTCCCACTTTGACCAATTTCGCCGGATTCTTTTCACCGGAAAATTTCGCATATAAATCCATGGTCGCGATAGTCGATGCCGAGTTTAACATCGACGCCAGCGAACTGATCACCGCCCCACAGAGTGCGGCTAAGACGAACCAGGAGATTAACGGATATGGCTTAATCAAATTACGCACCAGCACCGGAAAGGCACGATCATAGTCGTATTCCCCCGTGGCCGCATTAAACAGGTCCCCACTAAACAAATTATATGCCAGTATCCCGGGGATCACCACCAGGAAGGGGATTAAAAGCTTCAAAGCCGCGGCAAAAACAATCCCCTTCTGCCCTTCTGCCAGCGACTTGGACCCAAGTGTTCGCTGTACGATATATTGATTCAAGCCCCAGTAGAAAAAGTTTGGAATCCACAGGCCGATCATCAAAGCAGTCCATGGAATGTCGGAATCGGTCTTGGGGCGCACCATGTGCACCTTGCCGCCAGTCCCATTGGGTCCTTCTAATGCCACGGCTTCGCCATCGACACCGTCATTCAATAACATAAAGCGCTCCCAGGCACTGGCACCTTCCAAATCCGCAACTGTCGCGGTCGAGTTCGCCACTTTGGTGAGAATCAACTCATCTGCGGGCTTCTCCGACAATACGGAAAAGGCCATATACATCACGATCGCACCCCCAGCAATCAATGCCGAGCCCCACACCAGATCCGTCCACGCACAGGCCTTCAAGCCCCCCACAAAAACATAGACCGCTGCGAAAATGGCAATCAGCCAGCACATCGCAGTCAAACTATTGAGAACCGGAACGGTGTTGTAATACTCCGACACAAATTTGGCACCTGAGAAAATCACCGACGAGGTGGTGACAAACACCAAAGTCACAATCGCCGGGATCGCCATGGATAAACGTGCCACACCATCGAAGCGGTATTGAAGAAATTCAGGAATCGTATAAAGGCCCGCCTTGAGAAACTTCGGCAAAAACCAGAAAGCCACAAAAACCAAAGTGACAGCCGCCATCCACTCATAAGAGGCAATCGCCATCCCCAGCCAATTGGCCGACGAGCCTGACATACCAACGAATTGCTCCGTCGAAATATTGGCCGCAATCAGTGAAAAGCCCACCAACCACCAAGTCAGCCCGCGCCCTGCGAGAAAATAATCGGAAGCGCCCTGCTCGCCAGAAGTATCCTCATCGCGGCTTTTCCATATTCCAATCGTAATGACGCCGACGACGGCACCAATAAAGAGTATCACTTCAAGTATGTTCATTAGGATGTTAAGTTAGGGTTAGCAGTAACATATACCATCGAAATGAATTTGTATATCGCTGATATAAGTGATAGGCGGAAGTTTTTTTCAACTATTTCCAGACCGTGGCCTATTCACTCCACGCCAAAGCCCCCCGGCCACATCCCCCCACCTTCAGCGACAATTGGGACACTTGCCTGAATAGATCACCTCGCCACCAGATATTTCAAAGCCAGGAGGGGCTTGAACTTTAGGCAACTGCATACGAATGGGCAAATCGTAGACCTTCTCACAAACGCGACATATAAAGTGTGGGTGCTCGGCATCTGCCGGTAATTCATAGCGCTTGGGCTGCCCGGGGAACTCCACGCCTATGATGTAAAATTCCGCAGTCATATCACGAATCGCACGGTCCACTGTCGCCGATCCTAGCCGATCGATCTGCTGCCGCCCTAAGCGCAAGATCTCCTCACGTGTCAAAGGACGCCCTGCTTCACGCAGGACGTCCAAAATAACTTCACGTTGGCGGGTATGAATCAAAACTAGAACTCAAAACGCGCACCGATGTAGCCGGCGCGCCCTAATGCGGGATAGCCAAACACAGATGCATAATCTTCATCAAGTAAATTCCCGACGCGCGCAAATAGGCTCCACTCTTCATTGATCGTCCACTCAGACACTAAGTTTACGACGAAATAGTCTTCCACATCTAGATTTGGCTGTAAGTATTGCCCTCTTTCACGATCAAACTGCCCCAGTGCCGAAAGACCGAAACTTAGATTTTCGACAGGACGGAATGTCGCCGACAGCTGTAGCTGATGCCGTGGACGGTAAGCGAGACGCTGGTCTTCAGAATCGTTGGTCGCAGTCAAATAGGTATAGCTTAGGCCTAAATCCACTTTATCCGTCGCCGCATAATCGATACTAAGTTCGACGCCTTCGGTTGTAGCTTCTTCTACATTGAGTGTATCGCTACCATAATCGTCATCGAAGAAATCAAATGGATCATTCACATCCACCAATGATTCGTATGTAATGAGCTCATCAATTTCGTTGCGAAAGAAAACTACAGCTAGCTTCAGCTGATCATCTAGCAACTCTTGCTCAAAACCGAGTTCGTAAGAAACACTCTCCTCAGGATTCAGGATGGTTGTGTTAGCAACGAGCATCTCGCCGCCCAAACCATCATCGACTAGCGCTTGGTCTTCGTCGAAAGCAAGATCCAGCGCGGACGGTGGTGAATATGAAGTCGCTACCTTTACAAATACAGAACTGTCCTCTGTAAAGTGATAGATCGCTTCAACGTTTCCATTCACGGAACTGTCATAATCACTATAACGATCGTAGCGAAGCCCTGCACGAACTTCCAAAGAACTAGACAACTGCCATTGAATTTGGCTCCAGAGCCCGGTTTGCTCAAAACGATTCTCGTAGGGCAACACGGGCACAAAGCTTGAATATGAGTTCAAATTTGGATTTTCGGCATGATCGTTTCTATACACAGCTCCGAAGGTGAAAAGTGCATCATCGCTAAATGTATAATCGACTTGCAGGTTCACTTCGTCCGAACCGACCTTGTTCTCCGTCTGATAAATGCTACCGAAAAAATCTTCGATATCATTATCAATACGGCTCTCACTGCGCGAATAAAACAAATGCATAGTGATTACATCCGTCGCATAGCGGACACCCGGAGAGAGAAGCCAATTAGTCGTCCATTGCCGATCCTCTAATTTAGGATTCGTGATCACGCCCGCGGCCCCCTTCTCTGCATCACTATACTGGCCAACCAATTCAAATGTGAAATCATCGAATAGTTCGTAATCAAAACGCCCTTGAAGTGACTCACGCTCAAAATCGTCGTTCTCGCGCTCGTTATCAGTCTTCAACTGACTCGCCCCGATACTAAACCCCCAATTATCTTCTGAATAAAGAGCCGAAACAGATCCATTACGATACGCATTGGCTCCTACCTCCAGACTCACATCCCCCGAAAGTCCATCCCCACCAAGGGTGCTTTTACTTTGAAGTGCTACGGCACCTCCAATACCAGATGCACCATAATTCACGGATGAAGCGCCCGACTGCACCTGCACACTCGCAAGATTTTGCACCGCGAGTGATTCCAGATCATATTGATTACCAAAGCCTGGATTGAGACGCCGGCCATCCAAGAAAAAAGATGTATGGTTACTCTCAGAGCCTCGAATAGATAAGGATGTGAGACTACCTGGAGTGCCATTGGACCAAGTCGCAACCCCTGGAATACGACTGATTGAATCGACCAGGCTACGATCCTGCCAAAATTCAATCTCATCTTCTCCGATAAAACTCACTGACGGTGAGACACGATCCAAGCTCACTGGCGTGCGCGTGGCGACGACAACATAGGCGGGCAAGGGATCGGCCAGTGAAGTCACGTCCTCCTCTGCACTCAGCATCGACGGTACGATGTTACTTGCGACACATAAGGCCGCACTAAAAAAAGTTAATTGCTTAGATTCGAATATCATTCGGCTGTTGAAAATCAGTTCAAATCAATCACGCAAGCCATAATGATAAAAGAGAATCATTCTCATTTAATGCATTAACTGTCGAAACTACTCCCTGGGCCCTCAACTGGCCATGCCATCCACCTACAACACAGGACTCCAATAGTATTGAGACAGATTCTCACCAATTAAATAGGCAGAAAACTAATAATCATCAGTAGTCCAACTTATCGCAATCAAAAGACAGGGCGACCCACACCCTGGCATACCCTCTCTATAATCCGACAGCCGGAAGCGTCGGAAAAAAAATACTCTTACACCGACCAACTCGCCTACTACGCGTAGACGCCATCTGCCACGAGCACATTATCGGCACGCACGACACGCTTATTACCATCGGCGAGCACGAGCACTTTAGGCTTCCACGTTTTTGCCTCAGCTTCTTCAAATTGAGCAAAAGACATAATAACCAGCAAATCTCCTAATTGTCCCTTGTGAGCAGCAGCACCATTTAAGGAAATCGTGTGCGATCCCTTGGGCGCCTCAATGGCGTAAGTTTCCAGGCGCTCACCATTTGCGATATTGGCCACCAGAATTTTCTCGTAAGGAACCAGGCCGATTTGCTCCATAAGCGCGGAATCAATTGCGAGGCTCCCCTCGTAGTGAAGGGCGCGGTCGGTTACTTCTGCACGGAGCAGCTTGGACTTTAATAGCGTGACTTGCATGGATATAATCTGTTGGCGATTGCTCGAAATGTCAAAAAGCCGCGCAGATTGGTACATTTGCAAACACTTTACAATTTCATTTTTTGAGTCGAAATCGACTCGCAGCCAGTTGCGACCACAACCAGCAAAATACAGACCTATCTTGATATAATCTTAAGTAAAGTTAGTATCGACGATGCAATCAAAGGTGAAAGTGGAGCCTTTCCCCCGCTCACTTTCGACACGAATCGTGCCGCCTAAACGGTCCGCGATACTCTTACACAGAGATAAACCAAGACCCAAGCCCTCATGTGAACGACGAACAGAAGAGTCGCCCTGAGTAAAGGCATCGAATATTTTTCCATGCTCTAATAGTTCTGGCTGTATCCCCTCCCCAGTGTCCGCGACCACAAAGGTCAACCTGGCCTGATCCCCTGCCAGCGGATCATAGCGAACAGAAACGGCAACATGTCCCTCAGTCGTAAATTTAAAGGCATTTAATAATAGCTTGCGCACCACGATACGGATCTCTTGCTCGGCACCGCTGACCAACTCTAGTAAATCATCGGGAATATTAGAGATGACCTGCAGTGATTCAGGAACTTCAGACTCCGCGATCAGCTTCAGCACCAAAGTTGCCGGATTAAAGGCCCCGCGCGAAATATCACTCTCAGTCATCGACATTTTGGCATAGGTCAAGATGTCTTGCACGTGCTCAAAATACTTAACACCACAGGCACGAATCGTAGCTACATAATCGCTCTGCTCCTCATCCAGTTGAGTGCCTTCAAGTAACTCCAAGAAGCCGAGAATACCATGCATGGGCGTATTGAGCTCGTGACTGACTATTTCCAAAAAATTATTCTTAGCCGCATTCACATCCTCACGAATCACAGTCTCTTGCTTCGACTTAAAAAAGTAGTTTCGAAAACACTCTTCTACCACTGTTTGAATGTGATCGAGATCGAAAGGCTTTTTCAAATATTCGGATGCTCCGAGACTAATCGCCTGACGCGCAGTCTCCAAAGTCTCATAAGCCGTGAGCACGACCACTTCCGTATGCGGATCGATCCGCTTGACCTCACGCAGAACATCAATCCCACTCACCCCTCGCATGCGTATGTCAGTAACCACTACATGAAAAGATCGATCACGCGAAAACTCGATCGCCTCCTCACCTGATGTCGCGATAGTCACATCATAATCATCCCCAAAAATCATATTCAAAGACTGACGTGGCCCTTCTTCGTCATCAACGACCAGTAAGCGCTTAATGGTATTCTCTGACACAGGGGCTAGCATGGTGTTTATCAAATCGTCTTGAATTTGTATTAATACGCCGCAGAGAGGCGAAAAGCTCAAGCAAAATCAAACTGCAAGAGCAAGGCATCCCGAATCACATCTGCATCAAATGGTTTCTGAAAAACCATCGAATCCGCGCTCAGACCAAATTTAGAGCGCACCATGGTAGGCTGCAAATGTGATATATAAAATACTCGAAATCCAGCTCCAGCGACTGCACTTGCCTCTTCAAGCCACTTCAACCCGTCATGAGCAAAGGTATCCACATCTAGAAAGATACCATCGAATTGCCCCCTCTCGATCAAAGAAACACAGTCTCTGACAGCATCGATTGACTCGAAGGAACACAGCTCACTGGAAATCAAATCCAGAGCTTCAATCACAGCTGGATACGGATCAAAAACCAACAAAGACGGACGTAGTAGCTGATCTAGTCTCTGAAAGTCCGCACGCGCAGCACGAATTAAAGACTGAGCTGGCGCCTCGTCGAGATGATCGACCTGTGAAACGAGCGCTCCAACTACGGCACTTTGCTTCAGTTGACCTGCAAGCCCCTTCTTCAATAAATAGCGCACACTACGGAGACTTTTATCAGCAAAAATGCAGGCACAGGAGTATGCATCCAAGGAAGCTAGACTCACAGGATCTAACTGCAAGGAACCGGCTGAAGCTTTCAAGATCCGTAGTAACTTACCAGCTTCAGAGCGATCTTCGAGCACTGCGATTGTCAAAGCTTGCCCCCGGGACTCAGCACGAAACACAGAACGCTCAATCTGCAACATTAGCTTCTCGCGCTGAGCGCTCATGTCATGAAGTACAAATGCCGTAAATGATAAACCTGCCTCCACCTCTAGGCGTCGCCCCTCCGTATAAACCAGTCGTCCTTCCACCTCTAAATGCAGGCGTAAGTTTCCTTGAGACTTGAAGCTTTCATCTGCAAGTGCACGCTGCATGAGTTCTGTCCCGACAGCTCCCAGCAATCGGCTAGCCAATTTATTTTCAACGATTAAGTCTCCCTGCCCACTGAAGCAAATAACACCAAGAGGTAGCTGATTGATCAGATATTGAAAAATGCGTGCTTTATCCTGACTCTCACGATGCATTTTAGCATTAGCATAGGCGAGTGAAACGAATTCGCTGATGGCTCCCATCCACATAAGATCTTCTGCATCAAAAGGGCGTCCCTGCTCATTCCCCAGAAACCGAATATAGCCGGTATCATGCCCTGCGCTAAGCGGGACCACTAAACTATCCATCTCGAAATGCTCTCCGACCTCCGAGTCCTGCATCGAAGCGAGGTCGGCATCAAGATCCAAGAATCCGGCATAACCACTATCCTCCTGGACAACTCGCGCCAGAGCCTGGCGAAAGCCATCAAAATCATTAAACTCGCTCAATGCCTCCGCAAATCGGCGAAATGGAACCAAACCCTGAGGTGAGACAGGCGGACAGTCGGCAATCTGTATAGTGTTTTCGATCATACTTTGCTAAATATTTTTTTAACAGGGAGCGAGACTGTAAATAAGGTTCCCTTACCTAAATCCGAATTGACAATAATAACACCGCCATGCCGTTCAATAATTTTAGTCACAATGGCCAAGCCTAAACCGGTCCCCCGGGTTTTCGAACGTTCGCCCGTATCTCGCGAAGTGACAAATGGTTCAAAGATCAACTTCTGTAAATGTTGAGGAATTCCAGGGCCATCATCTTTTACATCTACGATAAGCCATTGGTGCACATTGTCGCTATCTCGCCCAGATTTCATATCGGTGGAAATTGTAATGTGCCCCACTTCGGCACGCTCCTCCCACTCGGAAATTGCGTTGATAGAGTTCTCGATCAAATTACTAAACACTTGTACCAATTGATCTTGATCCCCCAACAGACAAGGCAACTGAGCATGATGCTGACAGGTCACCTCGATTCGACTAACACGCAAACTCGGCTCCACAATAGACAACGACTCTTTCAATACATCACTGAGATCAACAGCCTTAAATGAACCGTCAGTATTTCGGGCAAAAGCCGATACACCTTCAACAACAGAGATCACTCGTTTCACATCGCGCTGCACGGTTGCGCTAAACGCCTCATCAAGTCTCAATGACCCAGATTTCTTTTTTAACAATGAAGCCAGAACTTTGATGGAAACTAAAGGATTACGCAATTCATGAGAGAGTCCAGCAGCCATCGTTCCCAATGAAACCAACTTCTCGACTTGATTGGAACCACGCTCAATCTCACGCATCTTAATTGATAATCCCAATTGAGAACAAATATTTTCAAGCAGGATACAATCCACATCAGCAAGCACCGTACGATGCTTGCCTTTTCCGAGAATTAAGAAACCAAAACACTCCAAACGTCCCAACACAGGGACAACTATATCCTCAGGAAAAATAATCCTGCGCTCAATCGCCCCACTAAAATAAGCATCCCGGAACTGCTCAGATGACACAACAGCCTCTTCTACATGAAAGGATTTTTTATGCGAATTAAAAGCATCTAACAAAAAATGAATTCGCTCAGGTGCAATACGCGCACACCAGCGACGTTCTCCCTGCGAGCCTCGACAAACAAAATCGAAATCATGAACGGAACGGGTGTAAAGCGCGACATCTGAAATCGACAGCACCTCCGAGACTCGTTTCACGACATAAGCAAACTGCTCACTCAGATCCCCTTCTAACTGAATTTGATCTGAAAGATCCCTCAACTCGACTCGATATGCAAATCGCTTGGCTAAGAAACGATCATGAAGAAAGTTATTAAACAAATCATTCACATAGGGGCCCAATGCCAGCAAGAAGATCGACAATAAGGTAAAAATCACCCACCAAAATAATAAATTATCAGGATAAAATTCATCGTAGATCGAATCCATCAAAGTGACCAATCCAAACGAAGCGACTCCGGAAAATAGAATCGCGATCACGACTAAACCAAACACCCGAAACGACATCTCACTGAAGTCCAAGGTCCGGAATTTAAGCATCGAATATCCCAGCCCCAAAATGTAAAAAATAACTGCGGCATGTCCAAAAGGTGCGATCGGTATATTCAACCAGAGAAAGAAGTTAGTCGTGCCTCCAAGAAAACCAATCACCGTCCCGATGGTGATATAGCGCAACTGGTTCTTCTTATCGATATCAGATCTATAATATTCCGAAAAAAGCAACCTAGCCCCGAATATCACCATAAAAGTATAGCCACCAATGTATGGAAGAAACATACTCCCAGGCACCGGCCAATACTCGAACCCTCCCCGTGGTTCCAGGCCAACGACGACAAAGTCTGAGAAATTAAAACATAAAAGTATAATCCCAACGACATACCCCGCGACGACATGCATCTGCAACGAGTTCCGTCCTGTCAGATTTACCGCAAAATGAAAATAAGCATAGGGAACCATAATGGACCCAGCGACCAATACATGCACCCAAAATAAGGCAGTCGTATAGTCACTCGACAACAACCACAGCATGTGCCCGAGCGACCACACAAAGATAGAAAAACTAAAGGAACAAAAAGCCAAATTTCGCCCGCTAAACGAAAGGTTCCCCTTCGCCAATACGGCGACAAAGAAAAACAGCGACAACAACGAAATCAAAAACGAACTAACGACTAAGTACGCGATCATTTGATAGATGACACCAAATTTGCCTGCTCACCAAACGACCGAAAAACATGCGCTTTCTGGAATCCACCCTGTCGCATAATTTCGACCAACTCATCTTCGCTGTAAAAAATATAATGTCCCTCGTCTTCTTTCAGCTGAAGAACTCCAGCAGCACTCAAAAGGTTACGCGCCGACTCAACTGCCTCTTCACTATCCGCCTCCCCCAAAAAGCCCTTGTAGATAAGTGAGAGATCACAGTAGGGCTTCATGCTGGAGAGAATGATACGTCCTCCCGGTTTCAACACACGATACAACTCTCTGACTAAAAACACCGGATCTTTCAGATACGAAATCAACAAGCTACAACAGATACAATCAACAGACTGATCGGCAAGCGGCAAGAGTTTCTCCTGACTGGCATCAATACGATCAAGATCGAAACGATAGTACATCATGTTCAAATTACGCAGTACCTGCTCACCGCCCTCATTGGCAATCGCCGAATGCCTCCTAGCAGCCTCAGAAAGCCCTTTCCCAGTCAAATCGAGTCCGAAGTACGTGGCAGGAATCTTCCAACTCATCGCAGATTGTGCGATCAGATCACGCAAACACCAAGCGCCAAACATACCATTACCACAGCCACAATCCAAGTAGACTGCACCTTCACGAGGACTGCCTAAACAATCACCTATAAGCTTCAAATAATCCTTATAAGCACCGACAGACTCTAACATTTTGTATTTATCGAGATAGCTGTGCCAGAAATCGGCTTCCGACTCGCGCTTGGGAGCCACTGCTCGCAAACGATTACGCTCAATTTTATTCTGTTTGAAAACTTCGCGCTTATTGGGCTCAGCAATTCCCTCCAGCTCTTTCTCTTCAGGAAAACGGCCATGTTTTGCAACAAATACAGCCGCGGAAATAGTCTTCAAGGCTGCCTGCGGGTTCTCCATCATCTCATGCATCACCCCTTTCACTTCGCGAATCTTCACCCGATTCGCACCTGCGGCCAATCGCTTCAATTTCTCAAAATCGACCCAAGCGTCTTTCTCCGCGGCAAACATATAGATATCACACTGGGCATGCAGGAAATCAGCACGTGTACCCACGCTATCGTGCATATCTTCATCCACACTGGTTTTTAAAAACTGATCGATATTAACATCATGCCCGAGGATGTCGCCAACCCCCTGTTTGCCCCCATCCATGTAGATATCGATGATATCTTTTTGGCAGATCAACGTAATCGTTTCCCTAAAATCGACGATGCCCACTAAACAAATCAAGCGCTCGATGCGAGAATCTAACTTCGCGGCACGGATCGCACAGCGAGCCGACATACTGTTTGCCTGTAAAATCACCTTCGAAGCACCATATTGTGTTTCTAAATAATCAATCGCGGCAAGAATGTCCGCAACCGCTCCAGGCAGTGTATAGTCAACAATCTCGCCTTCACTTTCACCTATATGATTGGTATGATCAAAACGTAACACCCGCAGGCCATTTTGCGCAAAAACGTAGGCCATCTGTAGATTATTCTTTTTAGACTGCCCATATTTCGGAGCCATCACCACAAATGGTGCATCCGGACTCACAACTGTCGACTCGTCAATAAAGCCCAACATCTTCTTACCGCTGCGAGATGGAAAAACGACGACTTTACTTTGAATAGTCGAGTGATCAGTAACACTTGTAGTCATCTAATGAATAAGCTCAAAATTAGATCCACATCAGACTCCTAGGAACCTCCAGATACAATTAAAAAATAAGCCCAATCGCAGATTGTAAAATAATAGCACCTAATACAAACTAGACAATTTAGTTGCACAGCACCTAAAAATCGACGTATTTTTCTATAATCTACTGATCATTCTGTGAGTCATTTTCTATTCATTAGAAACGAACCTTCGATCCCTAATAGTTTACGGGAGGTTTTTACGTCTCCAGAAAACAGAATAATACTACGGCAAACCGCACTCGAAGCAAAGTCATCATTAGCGCGAGGTGCCTTTGATGCCGTCTTAGTTTACGCCGAAGCTTCGGAACTAGAGCTTAAACGCACATTATGTGAAATCCGTGATTGTGTAGCGGAAATATACATCGTGGTTCTAACACCGGACTATGACCTAAGTCTCGAAAATGCAGCATTTGAGAACGGAGCCGATCTTTATTTCGCAGAACCCATACCGACAAAGACACTCCATCGTTTACTGGTTAATCAGCAGAATAATTATCCACAGAGCGACTTTAATGGACAAGAGTGGCATAACCGCCCCACTCAAAGATCGACGGCCAATAGTAATACGACATCTACCCTCAATGTATTGCGAGACCTCTCTCACATACTAAGTTTTAGCCTCGATTATAAAGCCTTCACCCAACACTTCATTTTAAAGTTACGCGAACACATCAGCTTTAGTCGAATCGGAATTTTCCTGGAAAGTTCCGCCAAACAGTCGCTGGTCAAAAACAAGCAGTCCAAGCATCTAACTTGCATCGCCGCGCTAGGCTTGCCCTCCGACTTAGTGGACTGCTTTCAACTGAGTCGAGCAGTCGGCATTGGCCGCGAGCTGTCAGAATACCCTCGTATTCTTCACAAAGAAAGCTCCACCCGCTCGCAATTTCCACATGCCAGCAGCACGACCAATAAAGAATTCTCAATATTAGGCTGCCATTTGGCAATCCCGATCACAGACCGGGAAGAGATAATAGGTCTAGCCGTGCTAAATGGACCAGTGACTGGGCGAGAATACTCCGAAGATGAATTAGAATTGCTATACTTGCTAATGGAAGAACTTGGACTCGCCATTCGCAATAGCCGTCTACACAGCGAACTCGCACAGCATGGGCGATTAATCGAAAATGTCATGCATTCAATGTCGAGCGGCGCCATTGTTTTTAGCGAAAACCTAGAAATCCTCTACATCAACGATGCTGCCAAACGCTTCCTCAACATCAGCCATCAGAACCCCGACCGCAGCGTCGAGTTTGCAGAACTCCCCTCGAAACTGGCGATGCCTGTCCATCGCGCCGTTGAAAAAGGTGAACTACTAGAACCCTTCAAAATCACTGGATCAAAGCCAGACGATGTCTATCAAGTTTCCATCTTCCCGTTTACTCAAAAGGGCGAGCTCATGCTACTACCGAGACCAACCATGGTGCTAATGGAAGATTTCACAAAGATCGAAGCCAGCAAACGGACGGCTCAGGCAAGCTCTAAAACTGAAATTATAAGTCTAATTGCCGAGCGTTTTGCCCACGAAATTCGTAATTCACTCGTACCACTCTCCACTCACGCCCAGCTGATTGATAAAAAGATCAACCAACCAAAATTCCAAGCATCCCTCAAATCGGCAATGCTCAAAGAAACAGCCAGAATTAAACGATTCAGCGAGCAAATGCTATATCTGGCGCAAGCCTGTAATTCCGGCAGCACTGAACTTCAACTCCGCGAAGTCATCCTTAACGCCTTCGAACGCGCGCGTATCCATCTCGGCAATACTCAAGCCAAGCTAGAGATCGCCGACTTACCAGATAACACCTCAATCGACGCCACCCCTGAAGCCCTCACGCATGCGTTTGAGGAAATATTCTTAAATTCAATGCAGTCCGAACCCGGCGAGCAAATCATCCAGGTGCAAACTCGCCGCAGCAATGAAGGTATACTCTGTATCCGCATACGCGACGGAGGCCCCGGACTGCCCGAAGACGTCATTGCAAAAGCAACCGAACCATTCTACACTACACGCCATACTGGCGTGGGACTCGGTCTATCCGTAGCCCACAAAGTTATCACCGAACACAACGGCTACTTACACCTAAATCGTCGCTCGCAAGAACGCGATTGGGACATCGAAATCGAACTTCCCTCACTACTACTAGCCCCGACCCAATAAACATATGAAAAAACTGCAACATCCACTCATCCCCATTGGATTATCCTTACTTGCCTGTGGCTCGATCGAAGCCGCAGCGACTCGAATCGCATTTGTCGACGCCTTTGCCACTGCACGCGGCAACGCGTTTACAGCCACAGCCGACAACCCATCCGCAGTTTTTTATAACGCAGCTGGCCTGACGCAACTCGAAGGCACTCAAATCCAAGGCAACGTCTTTGCCATATCCCTCGGATATGAATACTCAGGAGCCACCGGCAGCGACGATATGGACGACACCTATCAGCCTGTCCCCAGCGCATTCATCTCACATACATTCAAAGACGCCCCCTTCGCGCTAGGCTTCGGCATGTATGCCCCTTTCGCCCTAGGAACAGACTGGGGAGGAGATGATACGAGATTTCAACTCGCCGGCCAAACCGTTCCGTACGAAGCAGACCTACAATACATCAAATACCATGCAGTCATCGCATGGCAAATCTCAGACAGTCTCTCGCTTGCCGGCGGGCTCTCTTTCGACGATACCACTGTCGACATCAAAACAAACGCCCTTCAATTCGATGGAGACGATCAAACTATGGGCTACTCCCTCTCCATATTGTGGCAACCTTCAGTTAAACACAGCTTTGGTCTCAATTATCAGGCCAAAACAGATGTGACCTACCAAGGTAAAGCATCCGGACCCGCAATCACCTTACTGACTGGAGGCGCAACCAATCGCGCCAATACAAAAGCCGATTTAGTATACCCAGAATCCATTGTATTCGGTTATTCCTATCGCCCCAACGAGCACTGGAATCTGGAATTCAACCTAGATTGGACCAACTGGGATCATGTCGATGAACTGATCATGGATATCGATGGCAACTTAGGGCCAAGCCCCACGTACACCTTAAACTGGAAATCCACCTTCATATGCGAATTAGGATTCACCCGTTACCTGGACAACGGCTGGCATGTCAGCGGAGGCTACACCTTCGTTGAAAACGCAGTGCCCGACACTTACTTCCTACCAATTGTCCCCGACACAGATCGCCACTTCTTAGCCGTTGGCGTCGGTCGTAGCTACGACCACATAAGCTGGCAGATCACCTACCAACAGGCCTTCGCCAGTGAGCGCACAGTTTCCGGCAATCAAACTTCGGATACAATCGACGGCGGCTACGACCTAGATAGTCAAGCGGTCGCCGTGTCATTCAAGTATTCGTTTTAGCTCCGAACTGATTTACATCGTAGCAGCCGGAGTTACGTTTGGGTAGCTCCCTAGCCACTTCACAAGGGGGCAATGCCCCTCTAAATCGGCCAGCGCGGCTTGCACATTCGCGTCTTCATAGTGCCCCACTAAATCGATAAAGAAGTAATAGTCCCAAGCCTTCTTACGACTCGGGCGCGATTCGATTTTGCTCAAGTTAATGCCGCGACTGGCAAAAGCGCGCAGTGTTTTCTCCAGTGCCCCACACTCGTCACGCAAGGAAATCACCAAACTGGTCTTATCGCGGCCGTCTCCTAAAGGTTTGGCTCGCGTCTTCCCCACCACAAGAAAACGGGTGACATTGTCATCGCGGTCTTGTATGCCGCGCACCTGGATCGGCACATCGTAGCGCTGTGCCGACAGCGCACTCGCCACCGCCGCGACGCCCTCGCTCGCTTTGGCAGTGCAGACGGCCTCCGCGGTACTGACGACATCGACGAGTTCTGCGTTCGGGATATTTCGGCGCAACCAATCTCGACATTGCCCCAGCGCTTGATCCTTAGAACGCACTTCTCGTATCGCCTCCAATGGCGATTGCGATATCAAGCAATGCTCAATCGGCAGATATACCTGCGAGCAAATGTGGAGATCGGACTCAACCAACATGTCCATCGAGTGAAAGACGGCCCCTTCAGTCGAATTCTCAATCGGAACCACGCCATAATCAGCCGCGCCGGATTCGACCTCTGCAAAAACATCTGGAATGGTCTTAATCGGACGATACTCTAGGCTCACACCAAAATTACAGATTGCGGCTTGATGTGTATACGTCGCCTCGGGCCCGAGATAAGCAATCACCAGTCTTTTCTCCAGCGCAATCGAGCCAGAAATCACCTCGCGATAGATTAATTGCAAAGTCTGGTTCTGAATCGGCCCGGGATTGAGCGCACACACTTTGGCCATCACTTGGGCTTCGCGGGTGGGGTCATAGTAATCAGCCCCATTCGCGTGTTTTATTTTCCCAATCTCTCCCGCATGCTTCACTCGCTGGCTCAACAATTCCACAATCTTCAAATCCAGCGCATCGACCCGCGCAGGTTCTGTTGCCTGTGCTGCGGGATCCAGACCAGCAAGCATCATCGCACGATAGATCGCCTGCAGCGTCGCATCCGACAGTGGGCCGGGATTCAACCTGGCCACTTTAGCGAGCACGGTCGCCTCATCCGCCCCCCCATCGGTCAGCACACGCTGATTTAACAACTCCACCACTTGGCGGTCGATAGCATCAATCGCATCGCGATTACGCAGTAGTTTCACGTTGATATCTTCAGACATTATAAAGGTGTATTCTCATTAGATTCGGGTTCGGGAGCGGCATCACTTTCAACATTCTCCCGCTGCCAGTCGACTTCGACAAATTTCTCATCGAGTGCCAGCTCATCGGGCTTCGGCTCCTTCGACAGTCCAACATCCTCGTCAGAGATCTCCTCTGGCTCCTCTTCGCTGCGGCGCATCCATTCATCTATCTGATGATTGCTCAACACATCCGATGCTGGCAACTCATCCAGCTCTTTGATTCCGGTAAATTCTAAAAACTTATCGGTCGTGCCATATTGGATCGGTCGACCAGGCAGTTCAGCGCGCCCCGTCACGATGACCAATTCTAATTCAATTAACTTATGCAGGGCACTATCCACCGAGACTCCACGAATGGCTTCCATTTCAGCCCGTGTCACTGGTTGGCGGTAGGCGACGATCGACAGCGTTTCCAGTGCAGCGGGGCTCAATTTCATTGGACGAGGTGCGCCACGCAAGAGACGCACAAACTCGGCAAATTGTGGCGCAGTGACCATTTGGTAACCATTGGGCCCTTCGACCACACGATAGGCACGATTCTGCGCTTGCGCCTCTTCGGTCAGCTGCTCCAAAGCCTCGCGTATCTGAGCTTGCGTGACCAGACTAGGAATCTCTATCGCAATGTCATCTTCGTCCTCCTCCCCTTTGATTGCCTCCTGCGCCTCACTCAACTCTTGATGATAACGAGCGAATACCTTAACCACATCCTTGAGCAGGATCGGTTCAGCAGTCGAAAGCAACAAAGCCTCTAAAGTCTTTTTCAGGTCAAAATCCATATTATGGCGACAACTAGATTCGATAATATCGTCGGTTAAAAGCAAAAAGGGTATTGTCGTTTGCCCCGCTATTCATTGAATTCTCCGCTTTTCTGCAACGAGAAACACTTTTCAACCACTTTTAATTTGGAAATCTATTATGGCTGACACAACAAACCGCCCGCACTCCTCCATCGTCGTCGATGGCAACGACCGCGCCCCCGCACGCTCCATGCTTCGAGCTGTCGGCTTTCAGGATGAAGATTTTAAAAAACCTCAAATTGGTATCGCGGGTTCCCCCAGCGACTTGACGCCTTGCAATATGCACCTCGGCGAACTCGCAGAACACGCAACGGTGGGCGTCGACAACGCGGGTGGTAAAGCCGTAAACTTCAGCACCATCACCGTTTCTGACGGCATCAGCATGGGCACCAAGGGCATGCGTTATAGCCTAGTCTCGCGGGATGTGATCGCCGACTCGATCGAAACAGTCGTCGCCGCAGAAGGCTTCGACGGCCTGGTCGCAATTGGCGGCTGCGATAAAAACATGCCGGGCTGCATGATCGCGATCGCCCGCCTGAATCGCCCCGCCGTCTTTGTTTACGGGGGCACCATTCTTCCAGGTCTGATGCCACACGATGAGGAAGAACAGCGTAATCCGATGGATATCGTTTCCGTTTTCGAGGCAGTCGGCAAACACGCCAAAGGTGAACTGACAGACGAAGAGCTCAAAGAGGTCGAGAAGTATGCCATCCCGGGAGCGGGTTCTTGTGGTGGTATGTATACCGCCAATACCATGGCCAGTGCCATCGAAGCGCTGGGCATGAGCCTTCCCGGCAGTAGCGCTCAAGTCGCCATCGGCGAGCCCAAGCGTAAGGACTGCGAAATGGCGGGGGCTGCCGTGCTTAAGCTACTCGAAAATGGCATCAAGCCACGCGACATCATGACACGCAAGGCCTTCGAAAATGCCATCACCACCTGCTTGGCTCTTGGCGGCTCAACCAATCTGATCCTACACATGCTTGCCATCGCACACTCAGCAGATGTCAAACTCAGCATCGATGACTTCAAAGAAATCGGCGAGCGTGTGCCCTTGCTCGCCGATTTAAAACCATTTGGTAAGTATAATATGAGTCACCTGGTCCGTATCGGCGGCATCCGCCCCATGATGAAAATGCTACTCGACCGAGGCATGCTTCATGGTGACTGCCTGACGGTGACCGGCGAGACCATCGCAGAGTCTCTTAAAGACGTGCAACCTTACGCCAGCTACCCTGACGAGCAGGATATCATCCGCCCCTTCGATCAACCAATCAAAGAAACCACGCACCTGCGCATCCTGCGCGGCAACCTCGCCCCCGGAGGTGCCGTCGGCAAAATTACTGGTAAGGAAGGCCTCTACTTCAAGGGTGTTGCCAAAGTGTATGAAGGTGAAGAAGAGGCTCTCATCGGCATCTTACGCGGCGATGTAGTCGCGGGCGATGTCGTTGTCATTCGCAACGAAGGCCCCGTCGGTGGCCCCGGCATGCGCGAGATGCTCTCGCCCACAAGCGCTGTCGCAGGGCGCGGCCTGATCAAGGAAGTCGCGCTCATCACCGATGGTCGCTTCTCCGGAGGCAGTCATGGCTTTGACGTCGGTCACATCACCCCCGAAGCCGCAAAGGGCGGCCCCATCGGTATCGTCAAGAGTGGTGACCTCATCGAAATCGACGCCGTTAAGAATACAATGGATCTGCTGATTGACGACGCTGAATACGAAGCTCGCATGGCGGCCTTCAAGCCCACTGGTGCAGGCTCGAAGCGCGGCGTCCTCGGTAAATATGCCGCCACCGTTGCCACCGCATCCGATGGTGCTGTCACCGATAAAGATTTGTAAGCACCCGCAGAACTCTTAATTTCTAATTCAAAATTCAAAATTAACAAAGCCATGTCCTGGGATCGATTCACACAACACTATCTAAACATCAACGAGCTCGATTTTGCGATCGATATTAGCCGCATCGATTTCGGCGACAACTTTCTCACGGAGATGGAGCCACGCATGCAAGCGGCTTTCACCGCCATGCAAGAGCTGGAAGCCGGTGCGATCGCAAACCCCGACGAAGGTCGCATGGTGGGGCACTACTGGCTACGCAACCCGGCACTGGCCCCGCAAGCGGAATTAACGGCCGAGATTGAAGCCTGCATTAGCAAAATTAAGAAGATCGCAGCCGACGTGCACAGCGGTGCGATTCAAGGCGCCTCAGGTGCATTCAAAAATCTACTGGTCATCGGATCGGCGGCTCCGCGCTCGGCCCACAATTTGTAGCCGACGCTCTTGGAGGCCCGAAGACTGATAAGATCAAACTCTACTTCTTCGACAACACCGATCCCAATGGCTTGGATCGCACACTCGACGCGCTAGAGGGCCAACTTGGCGAAACCCTCTCCGTCGTCATCTCCAAGTCCGGCGGCACTCCCGAGACACGTAACGGCATGCTCGAAGCCACCGCCGCCTACACAGCAGCCGGACTGGATTTCGGCCGACACGCCATCGCCATCACCGGTGAAGGTAGCAAGCTACACCAAGTTTCCAAAGACAATAACTGGCTCGACTTCCTGCCCATGTGGGACTGGGTCGGCGGGCGCACTTCGGAGCTCGCCGCCGTGGGACTCTTCCCCGCGGCGATTCAAGGCCTCGACATCGACCGTATGCTCGCAGGTGCCAAGGCCATGGATGAAGTCACACGCTCCACCGACACCGCTAGCAACCCCGCCGCCCTACTCGCGCTGATGTGGTATTTTGCCACCGACGCCAAAGGTGCCAAGGATATGGTCGTGCTTCCTTACAAAGATCGCCTGATGCTATTTTCGAAATATTTGCAGCAACTTGTCATGGAGTCGCTCGGCAAAGAACTCGACCTCGATGGCAAAGTCGTGCACCAGGGCATCGCCGTTTATGGCAACAAAGGTTCCACCGACCAACACGCCTATGTACAGCAACTGCGTGAGGGCGTGCATAACTTCTTCGCCACTTTCATCGAAGTGCTCAAAGATCGCGATGGCGATTCCATCGAAGTCGAATCCGGCACGACATCGGGCGACTTCCTACAAGGCTTTTTCCTCGGCACTCGTGATGCGCTCTATGACAATGGTCGCCAATCGATCACCATCACCATTCGCGAAGTCACCCCCGAAGCCGTCGGTCAATTGATCGCCCTGTTTGAACGTGCAGTCGGGCTCTACGCCAGCCTGATCAATATCAACGCATACCACCAACCCGGTGTCGAAGCGGGCAAGAAAGCTGCCGCCACCGTGCTCGAGATTGAGCAACAGGTCATCGCTTACCTAAAAGAACATGCTGGTAACAAATTCGATGCAGTCACAATTGCGCAAAACTTGAACCTTGATGCACAGACTGAATTAATCTTTAAACTACTCAATCGCCTTGCCGCCAACCAACGCGGACTCTCAGTCGAGACCAAGGCCCCCATCTATCAGTCACTTTTTTATTCTGAATAATTTAGCTAGAACCCCCCAAATAAATACATGAATAGTCTATCCATGATACTCCGTATCCTCGCAATCGTTGCAGCACTCGCTGCTGCTGCCCTCTTTTTTGTGGGCAAAGGCAAACTCGCCGAGCAAAACGCCGCTCGCGTCCAAGCCGAGCAAGCCACTGCTGCCGTTCAGGCGGAATTAAGCACCGCAAATGAGCAAATCAGTAAAATCGAGAACAGCCTCAAGAACGAGCGCGAAGCCCTCGCCGACGAAAAGCGTAAACTTGAAAGTGTTCGCTCCGAAATGTATACGGCCAAGCAAGAAGTCAGCCGCACACAGCAACAACTGAGTGAAGCGAAGCGATCGATACAGGAACTAGAAAACACCTCAAAACGCCTGCGGGCAGACCTTCTGGAATCTGAGCGAAACCTGACTGCCGCAAGTAAAGAAGGAGAGCTCGCACAACTCAACGAGCGCATTGCCGAATTGGAAAAATCCAATGCCGAATTGAGCGAGTCTCTTGAAAGCGCTAAAGAACGCATAGCCAACAGCCTAGCCACGGGTGCCAAAGCGGGCCAAACCGGCATTATGACTGCAGGTGGCAGCTATAGCAGCAGCTTCAGCCCGACGCCCTCACAGCCACTGCCGACCGCCTCAATCGGGGCTGAAACCACGGTGCAATCACTGAGTAAGAAGGACGGCATCGTCGTATTCACCAACAGCCCGGAACTCGGCCTCGCTCCAGGCGCCCAAGTCACCGTGATCAAAGACATGAAAGCACTCGGAAAAATCCAAGTCGTCCAAGTCACAGATGACTTAGTGGTCGCCAACCTACTTCCAGGTGTTCAAACCAGCAAAATCTCAGTTGGTAGCGCGGTTAAAATTCTTCATTAAGATTTCGTAACTTTCGGAATAGTCATAGAACTTGCTCTGAAACCGCTGACACGCACTATAAACATCCTACAAACACATCCAATGTATCGCCGAATTGCACTCCTTGCCGCACTCGCCTTGATGGCTCTCTTCATGACTGGCTGCTTCGACAGCAACCCAGACGATCAATCTGTGCCCTGGAGCCGCCCCGCAGACTGGGAACGCGGAGCTCCTGGCTTCGGCGGCTAATCCGCTACGGATATTTGTCACAAAAACTCCATCCACAACGGATGGAGTTTTTTTATTTTCACTTGCGAGACAGCCCAAGCCACGAAAGATGCACACAAAATCAATAGTCTCTAAATGAACGAATCCTTAGTCACCACTCTCGATGCACTCTTACACATCGGCGCCATTGTGGTCTTCGCTGGCTTGATAATTTTAGCCTGCAAACTGCTTTCCAGAGGCCACGTTGATGCCAAGCTCTTAACTGGACTCAAAATCGCCACACT
Organism: Coraliomargarita algicola; assembly: GCF_033878955.1. Taxonomy (NCBI): domain Bacteria; kingdom Pseudomonadati; phylum Verrucomicrobiota; class Opitutia; order Puniceicoccales; family Coraliomargaritaceae; genus Coraliomargarita; species Coraliomargarita algicola. The sequence continues at coordinate 4,595,950 of NZ_CP138858.1, read as the reverse complement.
ATTGGTCTGCCTACGTGTCATTCTACTCAACACCATCGGCCAAATACTACCCAGCGTCAGTGCACACACACAGGAAATAATAGTCATCGCAGGACTCTACCTAGCTACTTTCATTCTAGTTTATAAGCTAATCACAATCCCCGCGCTGGGCACCGCCCTAAGTGCGGCTGCCATCGTTTGCGTGCAACTTTCGCTGGCAAGCTATGTACCCCAACTGTCACTACACCTGATGCCAGAAGGTCAACGCTTCGCAGAATACACAGGCTTGGCCAACAAACGCACGAAATCTCTACTCACCAATGCCAACGCATTCAGAACGCAAGCAGGCGGCACCGCGCAAATGCTAATTCACACATTTCAGTCCTTCATAAACTCCGAACCATCTACGGCAAGCCTCACCAAAGACCTCCCCAAAAAAAGCGCACCGAGTCAAGTCGCCACATCCAACATCAACGATCAACCGCTCACCACCCTCGTATTCGAGAACGCCCCCACAAATACCAACAGGCCTGTCGCACAAGACCCGACAGCCGCCCCAAGCTACAGCAATCCAGCGGTTGAATTACAGCTTCCACCAGTCACAACAGAGCTCCCTCTCCAGCAAACGCCCGCAAAGAAGTTCTTTGCCCCCCAAGAGCTACACCCCATCGTAACTGAGCAATCCATCGTGCTCATTCCCCAGGGCACGACCACTGCCAAATGGCGCGCAGTCGCAAATTCGATAAAAATCGATGCCTTGTTTGCCGCATCCGAAGATTCCGAACGCGCCACCATCTTCATTCAAGGCATTGGCCTACAAAATGGTGACACCTGGGAACATCACGATGAAGATGGGTGGACCTACCGATTCGCCTTCCAGGGCATAAAGGATGACTTCATTACCCTGATCGCACTCGAGCGCACATCCACAGCGAACGAAGCATCCACTACAGAACTTGACGCGCCCCAAGCAGGCACCCAGAGCTCAGGCAGTCACTAAGCCTTAGCTGTAGCGGCAGAATCAGCAAATTCCCCCAAATTACGGAATCTGGTATAGCGATCCTCCAGCAATTTCTTGAGACTCTTCTTCTTGAGTCGAGTCAGGGAATCAACAATCGCCTCTTTCAAGCTATTTGCAGCACTCTCATAATCACGATGCGCTCCACCTGTAGGTTCGGATATCACACGATCCACGACTCCAAATTTCGCCAAATACTCAGGACTGAATTTCAAAGCATCTGCCGCTTGTGGCGCTGCAGCACGGTCTTTCCATAGAATCGCCGCACAGCCCTCCGGTGAAATCACCGAATAATAACCATTCTCAAGAATCATCACCTCATCGGCCACAGCCATACCCAAGGCACCACCACTGCCCCCTTCACCGATCACAATCGTCACGATAGGCACCTTTAAGGCACTCATATCACGGATATTCACCGCAATCGCCTCGGCCACGTGACGCTCCTCCGCGCCGATTCCAGGATAGGCGCCTGGTGTATCTACAAAAGTCACCACCGGCATACCGAATTTTTCAGCCATTTCCATTAGGCGCATCGCTTTACGGTAGCCCTCCGGGTGCGGACAACCGAAATTGCGCTTCAAATTATCACGCGTATTACGTCCTTTTTGCTGCCCCAACACCATTACAGGCTCACCGTCGAGAAAAGCAGGTCCGCCGACAATAGCCGCATCCTCACGAAAACGCCGGTCGCCGTGTAATTCTTCAAAATCAGTAAAAATCGCCTCAATATAATCCAGCGAATAAGGGCGCTTCGGATGGCGCGAAAGCTGCACTCGCTGCCAAGGCGTTAAATTGGAGTAGATCTCCATCTTAGTCTTCTCGATCTTGGCCTCAATCGCCTCAATCTCACTCGTCACATCGACCTTAGACTCCTTCGAGACTTGGTTCAGTGTGATCAATTGTTTCTCAAGCTCGCGTAGCGGCTTTTCAAATTCCAGCGTATAAGTAACGTCTTCCATGTGTATTAGGGATTTAGGTGTTAAGATTCGGAGCTGTCAATGCCACTAAATATCATCCTGCTCAGGCGGTGACTTAAGTTCGTCTTTCCAGCCAAGCATGCGCGCTTGCGCACCAAAGTGCTCCGCCTGGTCTTTGTCGCCTCGCTCGACCCAGATGCGAGACAGACTGGTATTAATGTGAATATCATCCGGACAAAGCGCATGCGCCCGCTCCCCCGCCGCCAAAGCCGCATCATAGTCGCCTTCCGCAAAATAAATCTCAGTCAGAGCATGCCACACCCCAAAACTTTCTGCATGTGCCTCGGAGAGCCGTAATAATTTAGCCGTTGCTGCCTCACTATCACCTAAAGTGAAGTCAAGGGTGGCATCGTCGATCTGATCCTGAAGAGAAGTGTCGCTCATAGTCGCTTTTGTGTTGCTCTAGTACCGAGCCTGTTTTGAGTCGAGTAGAGATAACTCACTTATGTCTGACCCGCAAATCGAAAAACTTCTAATTGTTCAAGATCGCGACGTCGCGCTCCAAAAAATCGAGCAAGAACTCGCACGCATCCCACAAGAGCGCAACGCTCTAGAGGCGAACATCACCGCCGAGCAGGCAAATATCGAAGCGGCCCGCCAGGCGCTTAAAGAAAAAGAAGTCGAGCGCAGCGAGATCGACACCGAGGTCAAAGCCAAAGAGAGCGCAATCGCCCGCTTCCTCACCCAGCAACTCGAAGTCAAAAAGAACGACGAGTATCGCGCCCTCACCCACCAAATCGAGCAGAGCCAACAAGAAATTGCCGAACTCGAAGAGCGCGAGATCGAGCTCATGCTGGAAATCGACACCACTCGCGAAGCCTTTGAAGCCGAAAAAGCCATCATTGAAGCCCGTATCCAAGAACAAACAAAGCAAATCGCCCAACTCGGTGAGCGTGAAAACAATTTAAAAGCCTCCGTCGACGAAGCCAAAGCCAATGTAGAGGCCGCCCGCAGTGCAGCCGACGAGAACTACCTCGGCCACTACGACCGCGTCAAAACACTCTGCAAGCGCCCCCCCTACGTCGCACAAATCGAAGCACATAAATGCGGAGGCTGCCACCTACGCGTCTCCAACGAAGTCTCCAGTGGCGCCCTACTCGCAGGTGAACCACACTTCTGCGACCAATGCGCACGCATTGTCTACGCATAGACCCACTCAGAGGACTGAGGACTGAGGACTGAGGACTGAGGACTGAGGACTGAAAACTGAAGCCAGCCACTGTAAATCAGTTAGTTATAAGAATCGCGCCATGGCTCCTTTCGGCGAGATAGAAAGCACGATAACTGATTGATATTCGCATCAGTCCTAAGGCTTCCGTCCTCATACCACTAAGAATATTTGATCCTTAGCGATCATTTCCTTGTAGTCTCGGTTCTTGGAACTGGGGTTGAACAGGCAAGCCCTCTGGCATCTGTCTTCTGACCTCTCTCCTGAATAAAAAAAAAGCGCTCCGACGAATCGAAGCGCTTAAAAAAAAGTGGTACACCTGAAGGGACTTGAACCCCTAACCTCCTGATTCGTAGTCAGGCGCTCTATCCAATTGAGCTACAGGTGCGTTTGAGAAGTGCGGGATAAAGACAAAGCTTTTAGCAGAGATCAAGAAGAACTTTCACAAAAAGTGATTTTTTTTTGAAAGCACTTAAAATCTAACAATATAGACCATGCTCGCAGCGATCGCACCGAGCACAATCAATAGCCACCACAGCATGACGGCCAATTGCGGCTTACGATTGATCAAAACGATCAGTCCCCCCAGCGCCAACCAGATGACCATCTTCACAATCAACCATGGAGAAGCAAAGCTATGCCCCATTTTCGAAATCAAGCCAAAGCCAGCGACCAATATAAGCAGCAAACCGATACCACTGGTAATTGAGCCAAGCTTGCGCACAGAAACATTATCCGGTGCAGCCATGCTACGCGCAAGTAGAGCGCCATAGCCTAAAAAGACCATTGCAATGCCGACAATATGAAGAACTTGATAAATATTAGGATTCATAGCGCCTACAGAAACTGAAAAGCATCCAACTGCAAAGACCAAAAACAGATCTTACGCCCCACCTCAGCGATGAACATTAACGGTTTAAGAACCTCATGGATATTTAAACTGCCGATTTTAGATTCAACAGTCGGATTCCTCCTAAAAAAAGCCCGGCAGAAAACTGCCGGGCTTAGAGCGGGGTATATTAGGTAGTGAAATCAAATCGCTAGACTGCTTTTGGAATATCAGCCGGAATATCGACCAAATGTGTATCCTTACGCTTCACTTTCTTCAGACGCGAACGACGCCGTAACATTCGGTCAAGTTTGTGAACCATATCATCGATCGACTTATACAGATCATCCGTAGCTGCAGATGCAAAGTGGTCGTTACCTCGGACTTCAAGCTGTCCTTTCGCTATAAATTCCTTTTGGTGGGTAGACTGGTGGGGGTCGTATTCAAGCTCCACACGCATGCGAATAATCTTATCCTCATGCTCAAAGAGTTTTTCTGCTTTTTCATGAACCATATATTTGATCGCATCCGTCAGTTCCATGTTCAAACCTGAGATGATTACGTCATGTTGCTTCATATGTATTTTCCTTTTGTTTATTGGTTCGATTTAACGGCGTCGACTGACACCGCCGCAATGACCCAACTGAGCATAAAAAAAGCCAATCCATTCAAAACCTAACACATACATGAAGCATCTTACATACTTCAATCGGTTCTCCGTAATAATCATTACGGGCGGTTCATCTGGAATTGGCTGCTCAATTATCAAAGCAATTCAAACCGTAGCACCAGATATTACATTGTGCAACCTTTCTCGTTCAAAACCTGACATTTTTTTGGGCAAAAACGGTCAACATTTCCCAGTCGATTTATGCGACGCGAACCAAGTGGCCCACACCGCAGCAGGCCTCCTAAATCAAATCGACGCAGCACCTGCCGGAGAAGTATTACTGATTAATAATAGCGGCTTCGGCGACTACGGACGCATGCCAGAGCTCGACATCGACAAACAGCTGTCGATGATCGACTTAAATGTGCGTGCAGTGGTGGATCTCACCGCGCGGCTACTCCCTCCCATGCTAGAACGAGGCGGTGTCATCGTCAATATCGCCTCCACTGCGGCCTTTCAGCCCACCCCCTTCCTCGCCACCTATGGCGCCACAAAGGCCTTTGTCCGCAACTGGTCGCTGGCACTCAACGAAGATCTACGCGGCACCAAGCTGCGCACCCTCACCGTCTGCCCTGGCCCGACTCAGTCCAATTTCTTTAAAGCTGCCGGCTTTGCCACGCCCCCCATGAAGAAAAGCGGCAACAAAGGCCTCGACATGACTTCTGAAGAAGTCGCCGCACGCACACTCAAAGCCATTGCCAAAGGCCAGGCACTCGTCGTAACTGGCTGGATGAATCATTGCATCACCTTCTTCGGCAGTAAAATGCCACTCGTCGCCGTCACTCGTATCGGAGGCCTCATCCTACGTAAAATGCGCCTCGAACAACATCGAGCCCAATAATACCCGGCATTCCCTTCTATCCCCTGACCTCTGTCCTCCGATCTCTGTCCTCTGTCCTCCGATCTCTGTCCTCTGTCCTCCGTCCTCCGTCCTCCGTCCTCCGTCCTCCGTCCTCCGACTCCTGTCCTCTGAAATTATGAACAATCCCTACGGCGAAGAAGCCCCCCTGGTCGACATGACCGATTTCACAAACTGGATTGTCCAGGAAGACGACAATCTGCTCATCGTCAATAAACCCGGCTGGCTAGTCTGCCATCCCTCCAAGAACGGCCCGATGTCCAGTCTCGTCGGCGTCGTGCGCGAATACACCGGAGCCGACAAATTACACCTAATCGCCCGGCTCGACCGCGAGACCAGCGGCCTGATAGTTTTTGCCAAGCGCCCAGCCGTGGCGCGCAAATTCCAAATGGCGATCCAAAATCGCATCGTCAAGAAAGCCTACATCGCACTGATGGAAGGGGAATTCAACGAGCCCCAGCACATTGATCTGCCCATTGCCCGCCGTCGCAAAGGCGGAGGGCCCGTCATCGTCAAATCCGAAGTCAGCTACGACCGCAGCTCACAGGACGCCGTCACCGACTTCATCCCCCTGCTCTCCCAAAAGGGCTATACCCTGTGTCGAGTCCAACCAGAGACCGGCCGCAAGCATCAGATTCGCGTGCACGCCGAAGAAATAAAACATCGCATCGTCGGTGACAAAATCTACGGCCCCGATGAAACGCTCTACATCGAGTTCATCGAAAACGGCTGGACCGAGCGCCTCGCGGCCGCCCTCCCCATTCAGCGACAAGCACTCCACTGCCACCGCTACGACTTCCAATTCCCCGAAGGCACCGTGAGCTTCACCGCCCCCCTACAGGCAGACATGCTAGCGTTCAGTGAAAACCACATGGACCTCAGCGCGGCAGAAGTCTCAGCAGCCATGGGACATGGCTCAACAATGAAAGAGCAGTCAGAAGACTCTGCGTGCGAATAAAAAATAGTTTGAAAAACTATTGACGCAGGAACAAGTCCCGCCATTTTTCCAATCTTTCCTGAAAGGGGCATTAGCTCAGTTGGTAGAGCGCTTGCATGGCATGCAAGAGGTCAGGAGTTCGACTCTCCTATGCTCCACCAGGCTTCGTCCGAAACTTGTTTCGGCGAACGAAGCCTGTCCCGGCGTATCGAAGAGAAGCCGGACTTCACACCGTCTCGAAAACTACGCCCGGGCAAGCCAGAGCAAGGAATTTGCAAGTCAAACTTGGATTACACCAGAGATCAGGGGCGAAGCAATTATCGTAGTGTGTCCGCGGACGCGGGTCATAGTGCAACTTGCACGCGCTAAAGCATAAGCCCCCCCGCTTACGAAAACTCGCGGAATTCGCCTTGGCTGGGCGTGAGGCGGCTGACAATGACGATAGCGCACCAGGCGAGGATAAAGCCGGGAATAATTTCGTAAATGCCGGGACCTCCAAGAAAGGAGCTGCTCCAGCCGAGTTGAATCCATGCGATCACGGTGACGGCACCGGTGAGCATGCCGGCGACCGCGCCGGTGCCGGACATTCTTTTCCACGTCAGAGAGAGGATGATCAAGGGACCAAAGGCGGCACCAAAGCCTGCCCAGGCGTTGGACACGAGTTTTAAGATCTGCGAATCAGGGTCGTTGGCCATCCAAGCGGCCAGCACACCGACGATGACGACGCTGATACGGCTGACTGTGACGACTTGCGGTTCACTGGCCTTGGTATTGAAAAACAGACGGTAGAAGTCTTCGGCCAAGGAGGAAGAAGACACGAGTAATTGACTGGAAATGGTCGACATAATCGCGGCTAGCAGTGCGGCGTAGAGAAACCCGGTCACTAAGGGGTGGAAGAGTAAATCGGCCAGTAGGATAAAAATGGTTTCGGGGTCGTCGATCACCATGCCGTTACGTGCGGCGTAGGCGCGCCCGAAGAGGCCGAGTCCGATCGCGCCGAGCAGGGAAACTGCCATCCAACTCATCCCGATATTGCGCGCTTTACCAATATCTTTGACGGAACGAACGGCCATAAAGCGGACAATAATGTGAGGTTGCCCAAAATAACCGAGCCCCCAGCCGACGGCGGAGAGAAAACCAAAAAACGTGAGCCCATCCCACAGGGATAGATAGTTTGGGTCGATCACTTGCAGTCGCTCACTGGCGACGCCGAAGCCAGCGCCCTGCCCGGTGTTGAGAATCACCAGCGGCATGATGATCAATGCCAGCATCATGATGCAGCCTTGCACAAAGTCAGTCAGGCTGACCGCGAGGAAACCACCCACGACGGTGTATGTTAATACGATGCCAAGGGTAAACCAGACGCCGAAGGCATAGTCACTCATCCAAGCGAAATTAACTAATTCACCAAAGGCACTAGCAAATAATTTACCTCCTGCCACCAAGCCTGAAGCCGTGTAGACAATAAAAAAGACCACCACGATAATTGCAGACAGTGTGCGCAGGGCCATGGCTTTACTAGGAAAGCGATTTGCCAAAAACTCGGGAATGGTCAGCGCGTTGCCGTAATGCTCGGTCTGCACGCGCAAGCGTGGCGCCACAACGATCCAATTGAGCCAAGCTCCCGCCAAGAGGCCGATACCGATCCAAGCCTCACTCATTCCGCTGAGGTAGAGCGCGCCTGGCAAGCCGAGCAGTAACCAGCCTGACATGTCGGACGCCCCAGCGGATAGCGCGGCCACGGCAGGGTGCAAGTCCCGACCTCCCAACATGTACTCTTCCGAATTAGCGGTGGATTCCTTCGCGGCGTAAAATCCGATCGCGATCATTAAAGCGAAATACAAAAATAAACTAATCCAAATACCAAGTGCCATGAGTCGAGTGGTTGTGTAAGGGCTGTGAGTGCGTAGCGAAAATGCAGAGCCGCCAAGTGAGAGACAAGGCTCAACCAGCTGATAGCTTACGCTTAGGCTTCTCAAACAGATAGCTGGCCCAAACCAAACCGACACGGTGCCACTTATCAGCGTCGTGCCATGTTTGTTGCTGCACAAAACCAGCGTTCTGGCTGAGCTCCAGCACCTGCTCTTCGGAAAGCTCAGCATAGTATCGTTGATATTCATCGCGGCCTTGCTCATCCAAGCCTGAGCGATTGGAGGAAACTGTGAGCAGAAGTCGCCCCTCGGGCTTTAACATACGATACATCTCTTCAAGTGCCAGTTGCTGACGATCGGGCGCGATATGCATCAAGACCGCACTACAAAATATACCATCGAAACGCGACTGCCAACGCTGCAGCAATTCGTCCTCCTGCAGTGGGATCGCCCCTTGACTCAGACGCCCCTGCAAACGAGGGAAATGCTCTAGCGCCGTCTCCATCAACACCTGAGAGGGCTCCAAGCCGCGCACATCATAACCTGCTTCCAGAAAACGCGCCATATCCACCCCACTGCCCACACCAATATCTAAAATATGCGCACGATGCCCAAAGGCTAATTTAAGACGTTCGACAGGGACACGATCTCCCGATCGGTAACGTGCGGCAAAAACAGAGGCGTGTGTATCGTAAGCTTCAATAGTCTTGGGATCCATGAGTGTATTTGTTGTTAGGGCTAGGCTACGCCATCCGGCTTTTGAGGGGCATTTTACGCAGATACGAGCTGCCATACCACACACGGACTGCTCTCACTATAACTGTGAGATAAACGGAGAATGATATATTAAAACACCGCCACCATAAGTAAAACTTCAAGCGATCCAAAGCAGAATAAGTAAACTTGCTAACAAGTGGCAAGTGTTTTACAGCGCTAGGGAATGGACATAAGCATTCGTATGCGCGTGGATAAACAAATCCACTGATAAACCCAAAGACAGGTACAGCAAAAGACCGAGTGTCGCCACTCGGTCTTGAAAAGTGCTAATGAGGACCTGCAACCGGCCTACTCTATGCCTGATTTCTAGTGCTTAAAGTGGCGCTTGCCGGTGAAGACCATCACCATATTACGCTCGTCAGCGGCAGCGATCACTTCGTCGTCGCGCACGGAGCCACCGGGCTGGATCGCAGCCACGGCACCAGCTTCGGCTGCGGCGATTAGGCCGTCGGCAAAGGGGAAGAAGGCGTCGGAGGCCACGATGGAACCTTCGAGTGGTAGCCCGGCTTCGCCCGCTTTCCAAACGGCGATCTTAGAGCTATCGACACGCGACATTTGCCCCGCGCCGACGCCTAGGGTGCGTTCGCAACCTGCGTAAACGATGGCGTTGGACTTGACATGCTTGACGACGTTCCAACCGAAGATCATGGCGCGCATCTCTTCGTCGCTAGGCTGACGCTTGGACACGATCTTCCAGTCGCTGGGGCGGTCGGGCATGGTGTCGCGGTCTTGCATCAGAACACCACCGACCACCGAGCGCATCTCTTGCAGGGAGGCTGCGGGCAGGCTGCCCTTAACAGTCATCAGGCGCAGATTCTTCTTCTTAGCAAAGATTTCGCGGGCGGCGGGCGTAAAGTCAGGCGCGATGATGACTTCACAGAAGATCTTACTAATGATCGCAGCGAGGTCGGCATCCATGGTCTGATTAACTACGATGATGCCGCCGAAAGGAGCTTGTTGATCGGTCACAAAGGCTTGCTCCCAGGCTTCCACAAGTGTCTCGGCCGAGGCGACACCACATGGATTCGTGTGCTTGAGGATGGCAACGGTAGGCTTTTGGAATTCGCCGATCAGGTATGTGGCGGCGGTGATATCGATGATATTGTTAAAGCTGAGCTCCTTGCCTTGTAGCTGCTCGAAGCAATCAAAGAAGTTGCCGTAAAGTGCAGCCTTTTGGTGTGGGTTTTCACCGTAGCGTAGGCTTTGCACCTGTGGTAGTCGCAAATCCAACTTGGCAGGGATGCCGGAAATTTCACCGAGATCGGGGGCTTCCGCGACCTGCGCTTCGAGATAGGCGGCAATGGCACCATCGTAAGAGGAGGTGCGCTGGAAGACCTTGAGCGCTAGCTCGCGGCGTAGTTTGAGCAGCGCGGCTTCGTCGCTCATGGCTGCAAGCACGCGATCGTAATCAGCGGCATCGACCACCACAGAGACGGAGGCGTGGTTCTTAGCCGCGGAACGCAGCATGGAGGGACCACCGATGTCGATGTTCTCGATTGCGAGCTCGAAAGTGACGTCGGGCTTGGCAACAGTCTCTTCGAAGGGGTAAAGATTCACCACTACGAGATCGATCATTTCAATGCCGTGCTCTGCAGCTGCGGCCATGTGCTCCTCTTTGTCGCGGCGCGCCAATAGTCCACCGTGGATCTTAGGGTGCAGTGTCTTGACACGCCCTTCCATCATTTCCGGGAAGCCAGTGTAGTCACTGACCTCGGTGACAGGGATGCCCTCTTGCTCAAGCAACTTTGCGGTGCCACCAGTGGAAAGCAGGCGGTAGCCGTGTTGCTCAACCAGAGCTTTAGCGAAGGGCACAAGGCCTGATTTATCGCTGACGGAGAGGAGTGCGTTTTTTTGCATAATATGACGAGTTGATTAGAAAATAGAAAGTGAAGCAGCGGATTAAAGGGCCTATGCGAGATTCGCCAAGCGTTTTAGAAAAAATAATGCTGAGGCCGCAGTTGATTTTAAATTGCCATCCGCTCACAAAATATTCTGCGTGGCTTGATCTCTTAAGCGATAAAAGGTATCCCAATAACATGAAGCAGGCATCCACATTTAGCCAACTCAAACATGACGGCATCAAAATATCGATGCTAACGTGCTACGATTACCCGTCAGCCAAGATACAAGACGCCTGCGGCATCGACGTGATCTTCGTAGGCGACAGCTTGGCGACCAATGTGCTGGGGTACGCCCACCAGAACGACCTGAGTCTGGAAGAGATGCGCCACCATGTGCGTGCTGTCGCACGCGGAGTCGAGCGTTCGTATTTGTTGGCCGACATTCCTTTTGCGGCTTCCAGCAGCCTCGCCAGCATCATGGACGCCGCCGATCAATTGCGACAAGACGGCGTCGATGGCGTGAAAGTGGAAGGCTTCAAACCGGAGGTCTTTGAGGCGCTGGCACAATCTGAAGTGGATGGTTGGGCGCATTTGGGCTTTACCCCGCAGCTGATTGAAAAGCCATCGATGCAAGCCAAAGACGACGAATCTGCCGAACGACTCGTGGACGAATGCTTGAAACTGGAAGCCGCCGGGGCGGTCGGTGTGATTTTGGAGCTAGTACCGGGCCTAGTGGCCCAGCGCGTCAGCCAAGCACTCAAGATCCCAGTCATCGGTATCGGAGCTGGCCTCCACTGCGACGGACAAGTGCAAGTTTGGCACGATCTAATCGGCCTTGAAACACGAGTCTATAAGCACGCGTTTCGCCAATGCGATGCACACGCTGCCCAGACCGAAGCGGTCAAGGCCTACATCCGCTTAATTGCGGACTAGCACTTACGCATCCCGGGCACAGCGAAAGCCTAAATTCGTAGTGGCGGAATCAGGCGTATTGGCGGTGCGGGCCCCAAGACGATAGCGATTGCAATAACTCTCGTGACACAAGAAGGAGCCGCCTTTCATCACGCGGCTCTCGCCGCTACTGGGCCCCGTGGGATTGATACGAGTGGCCTCGCTTTCTTTCGCATGCCAGCTGGGATGAAACCAATCGGCACACCACTCCCAAACATTGCCGAGCAGGTTATAAAATCCGCTCTCATATTTACGATATGCGGTGACCGGAGCCGTCCACGCATAGCCATCTGCCTCTGAATTGACATGTGGGAAGTCACCCTGCCACACGTTGCAACGATGCTTCCCGCCTGGTTCCAGTTCGCTGCCCCATGGATACATCGTTTGTACGTTATCGGGACCACGTGCGGCCACTTCCCACTCGGCCTCGGAGGGCAGACGTTTGCCCGCCCAATGCGCATAAGCCAGCGCGTCATTCCAAGAGACACTCACTACGGGATGATCCATGCGTTTCTTAATATTGGAGCCAGGCCCCTCAGGCTTACGCCAATAGGCCCCGTCGATGGCATACCACCACTGCAAGCCCTGCACGGTCTTTGTTTCGCGAAGCTTGCGTTGCTTTGAGTTCGAAAGCTGCCCGATAAAGACATAGGCCCAGCCAAATTTCTCCGACTCGGTGACATAGCCGGTTGCGGCTACAAATTCCGCAAACTGAGCATTGGTGACGGCAGTTTGATCCAGCCAATAAGTATCGAGTGTAATCGTTCGCACGGGGCCTTCGCCATCAGCCACCCACGCACCAGGACCTTCGTAACCAATCTTAAATTGACCGCCTTGAACACGTACCATGCCCTGAGTCGATCCTAACTTGGCAGCGCCCTCCGCCGATCGTAAATCAATCACGGGGGCCGCGGCACCCGCACTGCGCTGAGGCGCACAGCATCCCTGTTTAGCTTCACTCATAGTCACAATTAACAGAACTGCTGCAACTGAGATCAAGCCAAACCGTCGACTTTCATAATCGCGCCAAAAAGATGGCCTACTCGAATCCGGTCACCTAAAAGCGAAGGTCGCAGCCGTCGCAGCCGTCGCTACCAAGTGGCCGCCAGCGAGATCGGCAAATGGCAGACACAGCTGGCAGAAGACGCAGGCATTTCGCTCTCTGCGGTGGCAAAACAAATTCGCGCACAGGTCACGCGCCCGCAGCGGCAAAGGGACCCCGTCGGCTACAAGGACGCTTTTTTAGACGATTACCAGCCGAATCAAAGCGCTTACTTGAGTGAATCCATCCGCCAAGATCTCGCGCAGGAAGGCCACGTTGGCGCCAGTCAATTACCTGCGGGCACCTATGTGCGCAAAGTTCTTGATCGTTTGTTGATCGACCTGTCTTGGAACTCCAGCCGGCTTGAGGGCAACACCTACTCAATCCTAGAGACACAGCGTCTATTGGAACTGGGTGAAGCCTCCGATGGCAAGGCGACGGTGGAAGCACAAATGCTACTCAATCACAAAGCAGCGATCGAACTCTTGGCAGATCAAGCCGACGAAATCGGCTTCAACCACTACACCATTTGCAACCTCCATGCACTGCTCGCCGATAATCTGATGCCAGATCCTGATAGCTGTGGTCGTATTCGCGAGCGCTCGGTCGGCATTGCTGCCTCGGTGTATTACCCGCCTGAAGGTCATCTCCGCATCAAGGAGCGCTTCGATGTGTTTTTAGAAAAAGCTGAAGCGATCGAGAACCCCTTCGAACAGGCCTTCTTTGCGATGGTGCATCTACCGTATTTGCAGGCCTTTGAAGACGTCAACAAACGAGTCTCGCGCCTGGCAGCCAACATCCCACTCGTCCGGCACAATCTGTGTCCACTCTCTTTCGTGGATGTGCCACAAAGTGATTACGTGCATGCGATTCTCGGAGTCTACGAGCTCAATCGGATCGAATACCTGCGCGAGGTTTTTGTGTGGGCCTACAAACGCTCGGCAATGCGCTATTCGGCCGTGCGCGAAACGCTCGGCGAGCCAGACCCTTTTCGCCTACAGCATCGGCACATCATCCACGCCTGCGTGCGCGAAATCGTGCAGCAAAATCACTCCCAAGCAGAGGCCAGCTCAAGTATCGAGGCCTTTGCACACGAGCTGGCTCCAGATGCTCGAGCACAATTCATACAAGTCATCCAGGTCGAATTAAACAGTCTACACGAAGGTAATATCGCACGCTACCGCCTACGTCCGCGAGAATTTGCAGCTTGGCAAGGGCACCCCTAACGCAAACTAACGCACAGTGCAAAAGATCAGTCTCGCACGACTGTCAGCACTGCAGACACATGCATGCCGAGGCCACGACCGCAGTCGTTGAGGCCCTCGCCAGTGGTCGCGGTGAGACATACATCCTCGACTTCGATTGCCAGCAGACTGGCCAAAGAGGCACGCAAAGCGGGCACTTTGGGGTCAATCTTGGGGCGCAAACATTCCACAGCCACAGACAGATGACTAATCTGCCAAGCACCGCCCCCCATCTTTGCGAGGTCTTCCAGGGCCACTGCGAGGTAAGCCTTGCTGTCGGTAATGCCCTGCTTGCACATGGCGTCGGCCACGGCACCAATCACCGTGCGCCCGGTGACTCCGCTAATCGCATCGGTCACCGCGTGTAAAATGACATCGGCATCGCTATTGCCAGCCAGTGCCGGGGCATCCTCAAACTGGAGCCCTCCTAAAATAAAGGGACGGTCCGACTCGCCTTCGACGAATCGATGGCTGTCGAGACCGATCCCTGTTTTAACCTTCACTGTTTATAGCTCTGGGAAAAAGCGTTTTTTCTCATCTGCAGCCGCTTCGGGACTGTCCGATGCGTGAACGACGTTTTGCATCATGTCAGTGCCAAGATCCCCGCGAATGGTGCCCTTAGCCGCTTCTTGAGAGTTTGTAGGACCGAGCAAATCACGGACCTTTGCAATCACGTCTTCGCCACGAAGAATCATAGGCATGACCGGGCGGCTGCTCATGAATTCTTCGATCTCAGGAAAGAAAGGCTTGTCGGCCACGTGTGCATAGTGCTCGCGCAAGATGGGACCATCCAATTGCATAACTTTCGAGGCAACGATTTCGAAACCGGCCTTTTCAAAGCGTGAGATAACTTCACCTGCGACACGCTTTTTCATGCAGTCAGGTTTGAGAATGATAAGTGTTTCTTCCATAAGGTTTTGTAGTGGGGGAATTGGGATGCAACAGACTGCACTCTTTGACAAGACAAAACCCTGTGAGTTTTACAGTAATATAGCCAAAGTCGTGAAGCTTCTGATCCCGGAATCAATCATTCATCATTGCACACTTTCCTTGAGCGCTTGAACAGCGAGTGCTCGGTGACTGAGTTGACTCTTGGTCGCTTCCCCGAGCTCAGCAAAGGACTCAGTGAAACCTTGCGGCACGAACACGGGATCATAGCCAAAGCCTTGCTCACCGCTCGGCTCGCTCGCAATGTGCCCCTCGCAGGCGCCGTCGAAGTATTGCTCACGCCCCTCGGGATCGATCAAGCAAAGCACACAACGGAAGCGTGCACTGCGCGTGGCTTCTGCGTGCTTAGCTAACTCGCTCAGCAACTTATTCAAGTTATCCAAATCATTGGCCCCCTCCCCTGCATAGCGCGCAGAATAGATGCCGGGCGCCCCCTGGAGCGCGTCGACTTCCAGCCCCGAATCGTCGGACAGGACCCAAGCATCCGCGGGCGCTTGCGCGCGCAGTGCCAGCGCTTTGATGCGCGCATTCGCGGCAAAACTATCCCCGTCCTCCACGGCCTCCGGCATGCCGCCGCAGACCTTGGCGGAGCACACTTCAAAACCACAGTCTGCCAGTAGACCGTCAAACTCTTCGACTTTATGGGCATTGCCCGTTGCGACTATTAATTGCTTCATGTTGTAAGAAATCCTCGGATTAAATGATCATTGCCTAAGTTGGCACGGCGCAAGTCACTCAGCGTCCAGACTTGCTCCATCGTTTGTGTATTTCGTAGCGATCCAATCCCCACAGAGGCCGCATCGGAGATTAACTTGGGAGCTTGATAAACAAACAGGTAATCCACCAGCTCAGCTTCAAGCACGCGGGTGGCCAGCGTCGGCCCCACTTCCACATAGACACCGTAGATCTCTGCTTCGATGCATCGAGCACGAAAGGCCTGCCAATCGAGATGCCCCTCGACTACCGGCAAGACCCAAAGCGGGATGCCTGCATTCGCGGCCCGTCGCTGCAACTCCTGGGGGGCCGACTCCGCACAAAGCACCACCGTGCGCGCAGCATGGGCGTCTGAATACAGCTTTGGCAAGCTTTCCAACGCCAAAGTCTTAAGACTACGATCAAAAACAAAGCGCTGCGGACACCAGACTTGCTCGCCGATGCGCGAGGTCAGGCTCGGGTTGTCGTGCAACACGGTATTCGCTCCCACCGCGATCGCGGGGAAGTAACGACGCCAACGCATGACGTCCGCCCGTGCCAACTCACCAGTCACCCAACGCGAATGCCCGGAAGCGGCCGCAAATTTGCCATCTAAGGTAAGCGCCATTTTGGCCGCAAGCAGCGGCGTATTCTGCGTGATCCAATGATTGAAAATAAGATTCAAGTCGGCGCACTCCTGCGCCAATACGCCCGAAGTCACAGTGATGCCGGCCTCGCGAAGAATCGCCAAGCCACGCCCGGCATGAGCTGGATTCGGGTCCTGCGCGCCCACCACCACAGCTGCGAATCCGGCCGCGACAATCGCATCCGTGCACGCGCCCGTGCGCCCGCAAGTGCTGCAGGGCTCAAGTGTCACATAGATCGTCGCCCCGCCCGCAGGTTTGCGCCCCAAGGCCCGGATCGCCTCAATCTCGGCATGCGCTTGCCCGGCCGCATGGTGCCAACCTTCGGCCACGATCTCGCCGTCTTCGACGATGACAGCGCCCACCATCGGGTTCGGGTGCGTCTGTCCCCATGCTCGCTGCGCCAATTCCAGCGCGCGCCGCATAAAGCGTTCATCTTTGAGCGGATCCGACATTACCCTTTCACGTATGGGTTACTCGCCTTCTCCTGAATCACCGAAGTCGCCGGACCGTGGCCCGGATAGAGCGTGGTCTCATCTGGCAAAGTATAGACCTGAGTCTTAATCGATTTTTCCAATACCGAGAAATCCCCGCCCGGCAGGTCATAGCGTCCCACGCTGCCTGCAAAGATGACATCCCCCACGATGGCGGCTTTTTCGCTGGCGATGTAGACCAAGACATTGCCAGGGCAGTGCCCCGGCACATGACGAATCTCCATCTGTGTGCCTAGCAGCTCGAGCTGATCGCCGCCTTGAATCCAATGGTCAATCGGCACTTCCTTCAACTCCAGCCCAGGGATCGCGTAGCTGGCCATTTTGGACGGCGCAGCAAACATCTCGCGATCGTCCGCATGTCCATAGGTAGGCACGCCCGCCGCGGCGAACTGATGCCCATCCAAAATATGATCCCAGTGCCCATGCGTCAAAATGAGGGCCACAATTTTGCAGCCATGCTTATCCGCCACTTGCTGCGCCCACGCATATGCATCGGCAGGCGCATCGACAATCACACATTGCTGCAGCGATGGCTCAATCAGGGCAAAGGCATTGGTGCCAATCGGAGGGAGTTCTTGAAATTCGATAATCATGATGCGGCTGACGATGCAGGCCACGCCGCCGGTTTCAATCCGTAAGTATTGAGCGGTCACCAGATTGTCACAATGCCGCACTTGCGCCATGATTCTGGGCCTCTAGGTTGCGCGCCCTATGCATATTGCACTTGTTACGGAAACCTACCCGCCGGAGGTCAACGGCGTGGCAATGACGAATCAGCGTCTCGTGCGTGGTCTACTCGCCAAAGGGCATCGCATCACACTGATCAAGCCGCGCCATCAAGAGGCCCCACCCGCCGAGCACGCCTCCTTACAGGTGCACGAAGTCTTTGGCATCCCGATTCCCAACTACGCGGGCCTCAAACTAGGCCTGCCTCGCCCAGGCGAGCTCGAACGCCTATTTGAAGCAGACAAACCTGACATCGTGCACGTCGCCACCGAAGGGCCGCTGGGCTTCTCCTCGCTGCGCTCGGCCCGCAAGTTACGCATCCCCGTCAGCTCGACCTTTCATACCAACTTCCAGGATTACTGCGCCGATTACGGAGCCGCCTTTGCTGCGCGCTGGATGATGGCCTACCTGCGCTGGTTTCACAATCAGTGTGCCCTCACCACCGTGCCCGACCCCAGTCTCATCCAACGCCTGGAAAAAGACGGCGTCCAACGCCTGCAGATGCTAGGCCGTGGCGCGGACACCGTGCTGTTTAGCCCCGACAAGCGCGACCCCGAACTGCGTCGCAGCTGGGGCGCCGCAGCCCACAGCCCGGTTGCGCTCTATGTGGGCCGAGTCGCCGCCGAAAAGGACATTCCGCTCACACTCGAAGCATGGGCAGCCGCGCGCAAGCATTGCCCCGAGCTCAAGATGGTGGTCGTGGGCGATGGACCCGTGCGCAAGAAGTTGGAACGCCAGTGGCCCGAGGTGCACTTTGCAGGCATGCGTTACGATGAGGACCTCGCACGCCATTACGCCTCCGCCGACATCTTTATTTTTGCCAGCACCAGCGAAACCTTCGGCAACGTCGTGATCGAAGCCATGGCCAGCGGACTCGCGGTCATCACCTATGATTACGCTGCCGGCAAACAGTTCATCCAGTCCGGGTCCAATGGACATTTAGTGTCATTAGCCGACCGCCAGGCCTTTATTCAATGCACCGAATCCGTGATCCAAGAACAGTCCAAGATGCCCCCCATCCGCGCCGCCGCTCGCGCCACAGCCATCAATTACCCTTGGTCCGCCACCATCGACCGCTTCAACCACTTACTGCAAAAAGCCGCAAAAACGGAACAAACTACGCCTCAAATTGACATTGTGTCTAACAGCGAACAGTCTACGCTGTAGCATGATGGCAACTACCAGAAACAACCGTCTCTCAAGAATACAGCCAATTCTACTCCTGCTGGCCAGTATATGGACACTCAACCTATCCGCGCAGGAGCACATTAGCAGCGCCCCACAACTCAGCCGCAATCCATTGCTGACTGAAGCCTATCAACTCTTAGAATCCGGAGATTCTGACGGCGCGCTGGAGCATTTCCAAGAAGTTCTCAGCGAGGATCAACAAGACCTATCCGCACTGCTAGGCCAGGCCATGACCTACGCCGAACTGCAACGCTACGACGAAGCCTTTGCCAGCTACGACGCAATCGTGCAAACACACCCACGCCATGCGTTTGCTTGGAACGGGCGCGGACTTGCCGCGTTTAACATGGAAGACTTCGACACCGCTCTCAGCTCTTTCCAGCAGGCCACTGCCGAGCAGCCCATCAATGGCTTCTTTTACGAAACGCTCGCATGGACACAAATGTGCCGTGGCGATTTCTCGCAGGCAGCAATCTCTGCCAAGACGGCCACCTTGATGTATAACAGGAAGAACGAGAGCTCCGTCTACCCGCAGCTGATCGCTTACTTTGCCTACTTAGAAACCGGCGACCTACAAAACGCGCAAGTGGCACTCAAATATGCACAACATAATAAGCCACTCAACCAATGGCCCTCGCCTGTCATTGATTACCTGAGCGACAGTATCGACGCCGCCGAACTCATCAGCTACGTGACCGACAGCGCACAGGAGACCGAAGCGCACACCTACATCGGCCTCAAACTACGGGCCAATCATCAAAACGAAGCGGCCAAGCGACATTTCAATTGGGTCGCTCGCCATGGCGACACCCGCGTGTTTGAATACACACTCGCACGCGCGCTCAACATCCAAAACAGTGTGGCACTCCTGGCTCCTTGAGCCACCACACTTCCAGCGCGTGAATCGCATATACAACAGCATTTTACTGGCATGGCTACTCAGCGGCCTAATGCTGACAGCACAGACCAGCAGCGAGGAGCTACCCGACAAGGTCGAGCTCAAGAAAGTCCCCATGATCCGGCAAAAGGGCAACTACTGCGTACCGGCATCCGCCGCCATGATTGCTCAGTTTCACGGAATCAAAACCGATCAAGACCAAGTCGCCGAACTCTCTTCCGCCATGTCTGCCAATAACCAGGGCACCTATCCCAGCGACATGCTGCTCGCCATGGAAAAACTCGGTTTCAAGGGCCACGCGCTGCATTGGAAAAGCGAAGAAGACTTTGTTCGAACCGCTCTGCCGCAAATTCGGCAAGCACTATTTGAAACCGGCCCCATTTACATCTCCTTTCGCCCCAATGTCTTTGGCCCAATGGGTCACGGTTGCGTCATCGTCGGCTACAATGATCGCAAAGAAGAACTGCTCTTTAATAACCCCTGGGGGAATCAATTTGAAAAATCCTATCAAGAGGTCGCCCGCGAAGGCTATGGCATTGTTTTCATTGAAGCGCCCGCTACAGCCCCCATCGCCACCGATGGCTTCATCGAGAAGATACAGAGCATCGTGCCGAAATTCCACGGCGATTTCCTCATGCTTCACCAGCGTCTGACTCAAGCAGGCCAGCCGCATGACTTAGTTTGGTGCAGCCGTCGTGATGCCCGCACGGACTCACGTTTTGCCCGCGATACCGCTCGCGACGACGGACGCACAATTCTCGAACTCGCCTTCGAACGAGCCCCCGCAGTCTTCATCCCCCTCAGTCAAGATGGCGAAACGCAGGCATATCTATTCGTCACTCGCCCGCCCGAGGGGGCGCACGTTTTCTAGTGCGCAAAATCGGCCCCCAAGGCTGGCAAACCGCCGAGCTGATCACACTCGGCAGCCTCACCCGCAACTGGGCTACCGCGTTCACATCTGCAGGCCACGCGGAAAAAATTTGGGAATTACCCATGATCGAGTTGCATCCCGTGCCGAGCTTGTAAGGGTAGCCGTCTATGAAGATGTTGGATAAGCTGGAAAAGCGCCTAGGATTCCTTGCGGTACCGAATGTAGTGATGACATTGATCATCGCGCAACTGGTAATTTACGCAGGAATGCTAACTGGGCGCCTGGAGTTTGAAGGACTATTGTTAGTGCCCAAAGCGGTATTTGCGGGCGAATGGTGGCGCCTACTTTCCTTCGTCCTCACGCCCCCCTACGTGCCAGCGACAGCCTTCCAGGCAATATTTCTCGCCTTCTTCTGGTATATTCTCTGGATGATGAGCCAAAACCTCGAAGCCCAATGGGGCACATTTCGTCTAAATGTGTTCTTACTCACGAGCATCCTATTCGCGATCGCCGGAGCCTTCATAGGCCAGCTCATTTCCCCCGCAGCCACCCTCTACGTCGCGCCTCGATTCCTCTATTATAGCCTCTTCCTAGCCTTCGCTACCTTGAATCCAAACATACAATTCCTGATGATGTTCCTCATTCCGGTGAAGGTAAAGTGGCTAGCATGGATCATCGTCGGCTTCGGCTTTATCGCGGTGCTCGCAATGCCCAG
Source organism: Coraliomargarita algicola (assembly GCF_033878955.1). NCBI lineage: Bacteria > Pseudomonadati > Verrucomicrobiota > Opitutia > Puniceicoccales > Coraliomargaritaceae > Coraliomargarita > Coraliomargarita algicola. The sequence goes on along the minus strand of NZ_CP138858.1, from coordinate 4,574,607 downwards.
TATCGGCCATCGCATCGCCTTCGTCGCCCCCTATTTCGGCTACCTACTCTTCTTCAAAGGTATGCTACGACAATCCTTAGAAAATCGACAACGTCGAAGCAAATTTGCAGCCGAGCGAATCCAAAGCGCCGATGCCGCACTACATATTTGCGAAGAATGTGGCGCCAGCGACAAGAGCCACCCCGACCGCGACTTCCGCTATAAATCGGTCGCCAAAGACATGGTTTGCCTATGCAACATCTGTCGCGAGAAGCATAGCAATTCAAATTAAGGCTTCCCCACTCCGTGAGTTGTTCACAAAAAAAGTCTCCAAGGCCATTGGCACTTGGAGACTTTTAGGAAAAAGATAAGCCGATACGAACTAGTCGCGGCGACGACGCAGCATCACCGAGCCTAATGCGAGGCAACCAGCCAACAACGCGTAGGTGCCAGGCTCGGGGACTGTGACTGCAATGTCATAGAAACGCCCAGCTGAACTGCTACTTCCAGTGTTGGCTCGGTCATCGTAAGCAATCCGGAAAGTATAAGATGTGCTCGAATCTAAAACTAAGCCTGCGAGTGAAATAGTAAATAACTCAGCATTCGTTCCAACAGGTTGAGCCGTGTAGAGATCTTCAAAAATACCGGTGTCTCCATTGCCGCCACTGAATCCATCATCATCGATTCGCACGCCGAAATCCTGAGGTCCCCTCGTGGAACGCTGTAAGGTCAACAGAAGTGAATCCAGCTCAAATGAATCGGCGGACGTGGTGCTGATCGTGAACTCAATAAACTGGCCCGCAGTAAAAGCCCCAGCCATATCATCCCCCATACCGCCAGCCATACCGGCAGATTCAGCAATATTAATGAAGTCATCATTTGCTATATTCCCAGAAAGTGTCCACGCCGGACTTGTCAAGTCAGTCGCAAATACATCAGTAGCCAATGTGTCCGCAGTCAGCAATGCGGTGTCATCGATACTGTAGCCAACAATCGTCGTTGCAGCTTGAGAGCTTAAAGTTGCGGCCACAAAGGCGACACTTAAGAGGGTGTAATTTTTGTGAAGCATAGTCATAGGGGTTCTTTGATTAATAAGCTCAAACAGTATAAGCTATAATTGAGATAAAGATCTATTGCGCGAACACATGATATGACATCATGTGAATACGTGATGCGCATGCATATCAAAGCACACGACTGTGCGTCGTGGATCGAATAACCCGAAACGACCGCATGACAATTGTATAGGCGATGCAATAGCTTCTGCTCGATTCCAGCAGTTTCGATACAGCACCAAAGGGCAGATGCCCCCAATAACACAAAAAAGTCTCCAAGGCCAATTGGCACAAGGAGACTTTTAGGAAAAAGTTTAGCTAGTATGAACTAGGCGCGGCGACGACGCAGCATCACCGAACCCAGTGCGAAGCAGCCGGCCAGCAAGGCGTAAGTGCCTGGCTCGGGAACCGTGCCTTCGACCACAATTTGGTCAAAGTTCATTCTCGAATTACTCGTGGTGCCGCTGCCGCCCCACACGTAGATTCGAAACTCGACCGAGTCGAGACCTTGAAACATTGAATCCTCGGAGGTGTTAAGAAAGAGGCTCTGCCAGGTAGTGTCGCCTTGAGAGGCCGTGGAGGTCTGGTCTGTCGTCAATGCATTTGCAGCCAACCACGTAGAACCGCCATTCACCTGAGCCAGGATGTTGAACTCATTCGCAGCCTTGCTAGCCCCTGCAATAGCCGTATCGACCGAGAACCCACTAATATTCAGCGTTCCCGGCGTAGTCGCGGTGAAGCTGAACGCGATGTAGTCGCCAGCTGTGATGGAAGCTGCAAGACTGCCTGTTTGGAGACCATTGTTGGTGCTGCCAAAGGATGATGTCGTGGTCGAACCAAAGGAGGTTCCACTGGCCGCGCCCCCCGTGGTGTCGCCAATGGTATCAGCCGTGCCCCAACTTGAATCCCCCCCGTCCCGAATCCTGTAACGGCGGTTGCACTGGCAATCCCCGCACCTACAGTCGACGCTGAGGTCGTCGGTGTGGTATTCGTCCCGAAGTCATAACCAACGAGAGTGGCGGCTTGCGAGCTGGCAGTCACCGCCCAAATGGCGAGGCCGCAAAGTGTATAGGTTTTAGCAGTCATAGTTATCGATCTGATTAGGGGTTGAAAATCAGGGTGGAGAGTTTGTTTCATACCCTTGATATAATGGCATGAAGCCTCCTATAAGGTAAACACATGATGCTCATTCATTCAATAAGAAAGATTCTGATACCGATTCTAGAATAGTTTGATCAATTAGGAATGGATCGTCACGGCAGGCGTTCCCACATGGCGAACGGCGGTTTTGGCAAAACAGCCACACCGTATAACGAACTCTCCGAGTCTTCCCTTCAGTTAGTATCATTCCCCGACGGACCTGCTACCCGATTGAATTTCAACAACTCTTCGTGATCTGCCCATAAAAAAGCCTCCAAGGCCAGAGGCACATGGAGGCTTGATTGAAAGCGATGAGGTCGAACAAACTAAGCGCGGCGACGGCGTAGCATCACCGAACTCAGCGCGAAGCAACCAGCCAGCAAGGCATAGGTGCTTGGTTCGGGGATAACACCTTCGACCAGCAAGTTATCAATTTGAGCTCTTGAAGAGCTCGTAGTGCCATTGCCCCCCCAAGAGTAGATACGAAACTCAACCGAGTCGATGCCCTGAAACGTTGCATTTCCGGAGAGATCAATAAAAATATCAGTAAAGTCTGTGAGACCTTGAGTAGCCGTTATTGTCTGATCCGTCGTCAGCGCACCAGCGACTTCCCAAGTAGAACCACCATCTACCTGAGCCAGAATATTCCATTTATTTGCCGCCTTACTACTTGCGATGGCGCCAGACACCGAGAACCCAGTAATATCGAGTGCCCCCGCGGTATCCGCAGTAATGGCAAAGGAGATATAATCATTACCTGTGATCGCTGCTCCCAAATTGCCGCCATTGGCATTGTTGGTCGTGGTGCCAAAATTCCCGGCTTCAGTGGATCCAAATGTGGTGCCGCTGGCGGCCACACCTGTGTTATCGCCAATCGTATACTGCGTGGCTGATCCATTCCAACCACCTACGCCATCCAGAGCCGATGTGATCGACAAACCGCTGGCAATAGTCGTCGGAGCGGGGTTCACAGAGTTTGCAGCTTCCGCGTCGGGTGTTCCGAAATCCCAGCCGACCAAAGTCGCTGCTTGTGAATTTAAAGTCGCCGCCAGAAAGGCGAGACCGATGAGAGAGTATTTTTTGTGTATCATGTGCGTAGGAGGTTAGGTCAATGAAGACACTCAGAGTAGCCTAGTCCGAGAAAACCGTCTATTACGTATATACACTACATACCCTAAATCAGCGTAGCACGACAGTCAGTTGCTGGCCTTGGGCGATCTGGATCATTTCGGCCAACGCGATGACAACGCCTGACTCGCGCTCCAGAAGTTCCGCTGCGACTTTCTTACCATTCAAGCTTACGCTGACCTGCTGGAATGGTCGCTCTCCGGGGTTCAACTTAATGCGACTTAAGCGCACTTGCCCCCAGTTGATTTTCAACTCTGCCTGCATCTGCTGCGGAGTGATCTTCTGGCTATAAGTCCCCCAGCCTGCTGCGGCTGTGAAGGGGGCTCTGAAGTCGTCGGCCTGGATCGCGGGATCGAAGCCGATCACGCCGGCTGGGCCGTCGTAATTGAAGCCGCAGACGGCGAGAAAGACTGCATAGGAGGACATGGCGCGGGCATAGTGATCCGAACATTCGATCTCGTTGTAGGGATTGCGCGCTTGCGGACGGTAACGGTCGTGGATCGCGCGGGTGATGGCGAGCCCTCGCTCCACTAGCTCGGGCGTGCCTTCGGCGACCATGTGCGCCGCGGCTTGATACTCAAAACCGCTCATGCACTCATTGAAATAGTCATACTGCCAGTGGTTCATGAAGTCGTCCTTCAATCCGCCATTGGGCCAGGAACTCATGATCAGTCCGGCATCCCCGTCCCAGGCGTAGTAGCGCCCTTTGCGGAAGGTTTCGCGAAAGGCCTTCACATCAGGCACGAAGTTGTATCTCCACAGGGCATTGAGTGCGGACTGAATGTGTGCCTCGTTATAGAGGCGCCCCAAGCCCAATTGGTTGGCCCAGAACTGTCCGATCACTTGATCAATATAGACGCCCTCTCCGACGCCGATCGCGGTCGAATGAGCGGGGTCTTCCTCCTGCACATAGTATTCGCCATTGTAGAGCTTCTCAATGCCTTGGCTCCCCTTTTCGTAAAGCTCACGGCAGAGGACTTCAAACTCGCGGTCGTCCATGCGCCGGGCCATCTCTTCACCGGCTCGCAGGGCGGCAATGTAGAGCGAGCTGATGGCGTGAACTTTGCCATACCACGACGCATCCAGGGTGTTGTGCTGTTTGCCGTGGAGCAGTCCGTCGAAGTCGCCGTCATTGCGGTCGAAGTCGATCAAGTATTCGAGCGCGCGTTTGATGTCCGCCCAGTTGTTTTTCAGGAATGTGTCGTCCTTGCTGATCAAGTGCTCCCGATAGGAGCGCAGCACCGTGCCGCATTGTCCGTCGATGGCGATACCACCGCCCTCACCGGCTTTGATCGTGCCGCGATACGGCACCACACCGTTCTCGAGTTGCGCCGTGCCATAGTCGGTCTTTTCACGCAAGTTGCGCTCTAAGGAAGGAAACAAGCGAGCCATCGCCTGCGCATAGTGCCAGACGTGGGTGCAGGTGCCATGACAGACACGGACGCCTTCCCAAGCCCAAAAGCGACCGCCGTCGCCGTCCGCCAAGAGATTACAGTTCGCGGTCTGCAGCGTGTTCAAAGTCACCACCGTCCGGTCCAGCAACCACTGCGGCAAGGTGGAATCGTTCCAAGTCTGGACCCAGGCCCGAGTTTGCGAGGAGAGGCTGTCGAAATTGGCCGCAACATGCTCCGCGACGGCATCGGCGTCCTCAAATCGCTCCGCATAGGCGTTCTTCTCCAGTATCCATTCTGGCCCATAAGCCATCTTAATTCGCAAGTCTGCAAAGTGCCAAGAAATGAGGAATGTATATTCGCGGCTTTCGCCGGGTTTCAGTTCGATGACAGTCGCGATGCCGGGCACCTCATTGACAGCCGTTCGCTCCCCTGTCCCCAGATAGGACAAAGTCATCGAACCCTTGGCGTGGAAAGGAGCGGACTGACGCTTCCCACGTTTTTCACTAGGCATAAACATCGCGCAGGCATGACTCAGACTCGTCCATTCAGGCTGGATCGAAAATGCGCCCGCAGTATCGGCATTGGCCGTATTGCTCATGTTTTCCAACCATCCGACCAACTCGGCTTGGACTGTATCTGAGGAGGTGTTGGTCAGCGTATAACTCATTACCGTCACCGGAATTGAAGAGTCCTGCAGGTTCAACGGCACGAAGGGCGAATATGCTTTCAGCTCCACTTGCAGCGGACTCTTGCTGTCTGCATAGTCAACCGTGGCGACTGGCCAAGTCCCGGTAAACTCCACCGATTCCCAATCGGCCGCGGCAAATTGCTGGATATTGCCATCCGCCCAACGAAGCCCAAAGCCTTGTGAGAATGACGGCGGAAAGGCCTCGGGTGTGAGTGGGTTGATATAGGTCGATCCCGACACAGGCGTCAGCTGTCCCTTTTGCTTTCGAAATCCGGAATACCCTTTTGGGGGTGGCACCAGATTCGGCAGCACCCCTTGGTGCCCCGCACTCCAGATGTCCCAAACAAAGAGACGCCCATCGCCATTCAGATAAACGGTGCCTGTGGCGATGCCACTCACTGGCATGCCGATGTATTTGAGCGTGTCTTCCGCCTTTGATCCAGAGATGCCGGCATCCAGGGCGTGCCCACGCTCGCTCAGCGATTGCACCCATGCCGGGTCTAGGTTCTTATCCTCTGGAATGGTATTACGGTATAAAGTGCCGGGATCGATCGCGGACGCAGTCGCGGTGAATACAGTGACACACAGAAGTTGGGATATTAAATTCTTTTTCATATTAGTTTACGCCCTCCTCCACACGGTAGAACCTCTTCGGTTCTTCCAGATTAATCGGTAACCGGACGGGTTGTTGAGTGGAACTGGTGATCACCTGCCCTGGAGTCATCGGGCTAAAAGTCTCCAAATCGACTGAACTCCGAAGGTGGAAGCTGTGCCCTTCCGGAACCGGATCGACCCAGAATTGGAAGTCCCGATTCTCATCGACTGCCCCCATCGACTGCATCGCCTTGGCGGTGATGTGAATCGCGTTGAGCGCCATGCTTTCGTTGTCCGTAAACGTAATCGTCAAGTTGCCCGAACCATCCGTGGTTAGGTTTTGAAAAATCGCTGGCACTAGAATGGGTCGTGAATAAAACGGACTGCTCAAGACGCGGTCACTGTTGGTATAGGGCGCGGGGTCATTATTGATATAAGGGCGGAACGATGCGTAGGTGCGCACTTGGGAAAGGCCGTCCGCCTCGATGGTGAGATCCGTCAAGCTGGTGTAGGCAGACGGCATCGCGATCACTTGCAGATCGTAACAATAGCTGTCATCCAAGCCCGAGATCATGATCGTTGCGCCCGAGTTCGCCAGCACGCCGTCGTCCGCAGAAAGATCTGAAAAGGGTGTGTCTAGATAATTGCCGTAATCGGCATGCCCGAAGCCGAGGTCGTCATCCGTTAACTCAAGTGACAAACCTGAGGCCTGTATGGAAAGACCTGCAATTGCATTGCCCGTGCGGATATCGTAGATGGCAGAGGCCGTGCCACTGCCATTGACGACATTCCAGTTGGGCTCGGAGCCACTACCGGGCGTGTTACCGCCATCGCTGAAATCGATGCCGATTTCGTAAGCGACTCGCTCACGCACCTGCGGATGGATGGGCGCAGGAATCGACCATTTTGTGCCGCTGCCATCGGTCAGTATAAATCGGTAAATGTATTCACGAAACGGATTCAAGCCCGTGAGTTCGTGCTCGATGGAATCGCTGGCACCCTTGGCTCCTAAATCGGCACTGCCCCCACCCTCGGCGGCTTCCCAGACAGTTGCTACTTCTTGTCCTTGATCCTCATAGGCCCAGACCAATTGAACTGAAGTGAAAGTACCCGTTTCGCCATAACTCACATAGGCGCTGTCCATGTCGTTTTTGACTGCACTTGGCAGCCCGCTCAGCGGGTCCTCCACATAGGGCGCAGGTGCATTGCTGAGGTAGTCCGCCACGTCCGGACGCTGGGTCATCGGGTCCGCATGAAAGCGTGCGCCCGAGCCGATGCGGTCCTTATCGCCGAGCTCTGAACGCGCCACCTCAACTTGATCCAACAAGCGTTTCACGACTTCTGGATAATAGGCCGCCAGATTGGTGGTTTCTTCGGGGTCCTGATCCAAATCAAACAGTTGCACTTCGTCCACGCGATCAATCCACTTGCCCCACCAGGACATGCCATAGGGACTATTTCTGCGCGGCAGAACCAACTTCCAGCGCGCATCCCGGATCGCAAACAAATAAGTGTAGCAGTAATAGTAATAATATTCGTGCGGGCTTTCTGTATTGGTGCCCTCAATCAGGGCGCGAATGCTTTTGCCATCGATTTCAAGGCCCGTTGGAATCTCGATGCCGGCATAGTCCATGAATGTTGGAAACAGATCCATCAGCGTCACGAGCTCATCGGAAACCACACCCGGAGTCACTGTGCCCGGCCAGCGAACAATATAAGGCACCCGATGGCCACCCTCCAAGGGACGCATTTTGGAACCGCGTAGCGGAAAGGCGCTGCCATAGTAACCTTCCAAGCTGGCTTGTTGCCATGGTCCATTATCAGAACTGAAGATGACAAAGGTATTGTCGGTAATGCCCAGCTCATCGAGCTGGTCGAGGATCGCTCCCATGCTCCAGTCGAGTTCTTCCACAACAGCCGTATACACATCCAAGCCACGTGCCGCTGCACTGTCGCGGAAGCTTTGCCGCGCAGCCAGCGAGACGTGTGGCATGTTGTGAGCAAGCTTTATGAAGAAGGGCTGATTCGCGTTGTGCGCATCGGTCATGAAACTGATCGCCTCCTGCGTATAGTTGTAGATCATCTGATTCGCGTCGGCCTGCGTCAGATTAGGATCCGCTACAGTGACTCCGGAAACATCGGCCCGCAGGATTGAGGTCTTTACATTCGTTCCAGTATCGACCGCATGCACGCCATTATGCGAAGGCGTGCCGTAGAAATAATCAAAGCCCTGCCCGATCGGCCCGCGGTCTGCCTTTAAAGTGCTCGACTGTGTACCCTCCCCCGTTGTGCCACTTGCCGATTAAGGCAGATCGATAGCCGACTGTTTTAAGTAGCTCGGGTATCGTAATCTCGTCTGGATGTGGCTCGGTGTGATGGAATTTTTGATTATTATATTCACCGATCCGAATCGGATACGACCCCGTCAAAAGTCCCGCCCGGCAAGGCCCGCAGACGGGCGACGGCACATAGCCGTTGGTAAAGCGAATCCCCTCAGCCGCCAAAGTGTCGATGCGAGGCGTTAGAATGTGGGGCGAACCTTGCACCCCGAGGTCGTTATATCCTTGGTCATCAGTCAGGAAGATGATAAAGTTCGGACCGTTCTCGGCTACAGTGATCAAGATGGTGGCTGGATCACTGGTCGTTTCGCCATCGCTGGTCGTAAAAATAAAATGATCGCTTCCCGTAAAGCCGGGAGCCGGGGTGTAGGTCAGCTCTGGTGCCGTGCCAGTTAGATCACCATTCGTTGGCAGCGTTTCCACCGTATAGTATAAACCCGCCGCACTGCCACTCAGTGTGATATCCAAGTCAACATTCGGCTGGCTGCGTAGGCTTTGAGCATAGGCAACGGGTGGTGCCGTATCGAAAGATTCACTACGAATCGTCAGCTCGGCAATGGAGGCCCAGTTGTCACTGATGTTCAGATCCGAGATGGTAAAGCTAATCTCACCCCCCAATGGCGAAAGCCCGGTGAAGGTTTCATAGCCATCGACAACGCCACCTGAAGCCGAATTCGTTCTCACTTCGGCTCCCACGGTCCAAACATGCTCAAAAGAGGCACTATCCCGCAAAAAGCCGCCGAACAAATCGTAAGTCTGCGCATCATCCAAACCAAAGATGGTAATCGTCAGCGTATCGTCGGGGCTTTCATTCTGTGCGAAAATATGATCGACGTAAATCGAGGCATCCGCGCTGCCAGAGCCGGCTAGATGGTTGCTGCCGTTGCCACTGATCCCACTCACGGTAATGCCCACTGTCGTTTCCGCACCATCTGAACTGCGCACGAGATTTGAGACTGTGGTCGTGCTCGCGGCCATGGAAAACTGGTTCCAATTCGCCGATACCGGATACGTCGCACCAAAATCAATTCGTATGGAATCCTTTTCTGTAGGTTCAACGTTTCCAGATGATGCCGTCAACAGCAGCGCGGAGACCGCACCGATCGTATTGCCGCTGTTATTCGCAGACGAGATCATCAGCACGCCCCCACTCGAACTGAGTCCAGCAAAGGTGACATAGCTGTCATCCGCATCGTTCACAGCCGTAGTGAGCGTCGTACCAGCGACCGTCCATGCGGTGCTGCCGTTTTCGATTTGTACCCCCGTGGCATCGGAGCGATAGGCACCAATCGTCAACTCATAGCTCAGAGCATCATCCAACCCAGTGAATTCGAAAGTAAACACGCCACTGGCACTATTCTTAAACCACCAGTCTTGCTGCGCATTCGTCGGAATCGCAGCATAGGATGCACCAGCAGTCGAATCCGGATTATTCCCCGAGGCACCCGACGTATTGAAGCCAACTCCGGCAAGCGTCGCACCACTGGTGTTGATTAAACTGCCCGCTGTAATCTCACTGTTGATTGCGGCCAATACATTCCAATTACTCGGATCGGGACTGGCATCGCCACCAAAATCGATGCCGACGACATCGCCCGCAGTGATGGCTGCCAGCAGACTGCTACTCAGACTCATCACGACAAAAAGAATAGCTAAAAATAATTTTGTAATACTCATGATTCAGGGGTAAGAAAACTAGAAAGCCCAGCGATATACTCGCTGGGCTTGGAATAAATCGACTGCGACTATTTGAAAATCAGGTGAATATTGCCCGAAGTATTGAGCCCAGATAAATTATGCTCGGCGACGGAGCATAACTGATGTGAGCGCCAGCAAACCGCCGATCAGCGCGTAACTGGATGGCTCTGGGATCGCTGTCAATGTGAGCGCTGACAATGTGCTGATTTGGTTTCCGTTATAGTCCCAAGTGGAGATCGTTAGCGTGCCACCTGAGATTGTGATATCCTCAAATGTGACGTATGCACCTGCCGAATCGACTGCCTCCGAAACTTCAGAACCAGCCACAGCACCTGCGACAGTGTTCAGTTGAGTGGGGCTCCCATCACCATCATACGTAACTTGCCAGCCAGTATTACGATTTTCCTGCTGAGCAGCAGTGCCACCAGTCCAGTAAGAACCAATCGTCAAATCATAGGTCAAACTGTCATCCAGACCGGTAAAGGTCAAAACCCATTGACCCGCATTACCCTCAAAGAAGCCGTCATTCTGAACATTATTGGGAAACGCAGAAAAATTCGAAGAAATCGAAGCATCCGAATTCGAACCGGTGCCAGTCGCAGTGGTGAAAGTGAAATTAACTCCCGTCAACGTGTCGTTGTCCAGATCGTTAATATCTGTGAATGTTTGAGTACCGAGACTAGATTTTGTAATCCAATTGGTCGCGACACCAGCATCGTTCGAGAAATCGATGCCGATGATATCGCCTTCGACGATGGCTGCGTTCACACTGGCAGCGACACCTGCGAGAAGGAGGGAATTAAGTATTAGGGTTTGTTTTTTCATAGGACTATTAGGTTATTCTGGTTAAAGGTGGCAGAAATAATTATTGTCTCTTCAATATTACACTATTTTGAGAAATGCATAAGCTAGGTATTTTCCTAGTTTTCTTAAAAATACTGGTTAAATAGCGCTCAATAGATAATGTTCTAAATCACTCACAGCCCCAGAAATTTCTATAACCCAAAAAATCGAACCACCTCTTTCACGCCCGATTAAATCTACCGTAGTGATCCAGCCTACTCAGTTCTTATACGTATTCTCTCTCGTCCTATCAGTGAGCTGTCTGTTACCGACGATTGGACTGGCGGACCCCGATCTTTCGCAGGCAACGACCAATGAACTGGAGCAACGACTGTCGACGATCGACACCGAACTTTCCAGCACAGCCCAGCTGACCCTACGCAGCGGCGTCGGTAACGTCGGATGGTTTTCAACACCTAAGAGTGCCACGCCTCAGACTGAATGGGTCGAGATCCAACTGCTGGAGGAGACCAAGATCGATCAAGTCGTATTGGCACCAGTCCTCTGGAACGACGCAGTCTATGGCCCACAGGCTGATGGTTTCCCGGAGGCCTTTAGAATACTCGCCGGGAAAGCTGGAGATTCCGCAGGGCAGGAAATCGCCCGACTAGGACCTGAGGATCACTTCCTTCCGCGTGTGGCTCCACTGGTGATTAAACTTCCCCAAACATTCGCATCATGGCTAAGAGTCGAGGCCACACAGCTGTCTCCGCACGCTCGCGAAGATGGGCATCTTCGATGTAAATTGTCCGAAATTATGATCTTTTCAGGCGCACGCAATGTTGCGCTACGAAGACCTGTCCGAGCGTCTTCCACTGTCAAAGGCTGGGGCGCAGCAGCCATTTACGAAGAAGCCTTGGTGGATGGATTGACTCCCTACTTGATGGACGCCTCTGGCAGCGAAAAGAGTAACCCCTATATGGTCTCACCCAGCAAGGCGAGTGTCCCCTTCTCGGTCATCATCGACTTAATGGAAAACCAGACGGTCGAAGGCATCCGCATACATGGTGCGGATGTGAATGAATACATACCTCAAATTAACCCGACCGATTTCGGCATGCCAACACGTTTCCTAGTGGAGGCATCCAATCAAAGAAACTTCGCACAGCCCATAGTACCTACTACAATACACCCGCGACTCCATTTACCAAGCCGGCAATATCTTGGAATGGCCCGTCTCCGACATCGACTGCCGTTATATTCGTATATCGGTCCCGAAGGATGCCTGGCCACTCGATGCAGGCAATAATCAGCGATACATCAGTTTAGCCGAAATCGAAATCATTTCCGAAGGACGTAATGTCGCTAAAGGCAAAGCGGTCACCATATATCCGAACAAGCGGATACGGAACTTCAATAAGCTATCACTAACGGATGGCCTGAATCATTTTGGGACCATCTTGCCGACCCGCGATTGGATGGAGCAATTGGCCCGTCGACATGACCTTCAAGTCGAACGCCCATTCGTTGCTGCAGAGCTCAACCGGAAGTATGCCCGCCAAAAAGCAAACCTTACCCGCATGTCGTGGTTAACGATACTACTGACCGCAGGCATCGCCTTCGCCCTTTTGATCGGTCGACTACTACAAATGCGCGCTGTGCTCAAGACCCGCGAGCGCATCGCCGCTAACCTGCACGACGAACTATCCGCCAATCTCCACGCCTTGGCACTACTCGGCGAGATGGCAAAGAACAACATACGGACACCCAGCAAACTCGAAGAGATTGTAGAACGTATTCAGAATCTGACGAAGAGCAGTCGCAACGCGACCCGGCACTGCACCAACATGCTTAAGGCAAACACAATTGGTGAAGACCTGCCCAAAGAAATGCGCTACATCGCCGACCGGCTACTGGTCAATATTCGACACCAGTTAAGCTTCGAAGGACAGGACCATCTGCAACAACTCCCTCAGCGCACGCGTAATGACCTGTTTCTATTCTACAAAGAATGCCTAACTAACATTGCCCGGCATGCGGAAGCCGAAGAGTGCCACACCTGCCTAATCGCTTCTGCGAGTCGAATCCAACTGACCGTGACCGACGACGGCCTAGGCACCAAAGACACCCCAGCCTCACTGAAACGGCGAGCACGATTCCTGAGAGCGCAGCTCCAATGTGAGCGCCCCGAAAATGGCGGCACCCGTATTACATTGAAACTGAAAATAGGCTGGAGACAACGAATCCGGCAGCTCTCATTTTTAAGAAAGAGGCACTCATCAATCGCCAGCTAGGCAATGGAGAATGCGCTTTAGAACAATGCGACGAAAGTAAAATTTGAGATCAGTGCCGCTCAAGGGGCAGATTGGGAAGTGAATCGCTCATGATAAAATGCGCAAGGGCATTGAGCCGCACGAAACGATACGGCGGAACTCCCGCCCCTGAATATCCCTTGAACAGAAAATCGGGCCCAGAGAGATGCTAGCAGCTAGGAATTTTCCTAGTTTCCCTAAAAACGCTGGTTATTCATATGCGACTCTGTAAAGTAAAAGCTGCCCGTTAGCTAAAAATACCGCGCCCCTACCGAACGAGTGCACGAATTCATTTCCACCCTGCTCCTTAATGACACAAATCAGAATACTCTTGGTCGAAGACAGTCCAGCCTATCAGGACGTGGTCGCGTTCGGACTGAGCGATGAACCGGATATCGAAATCGCAGGTCGCTTCACGACGGCAGACGCCGCCTTACGTTCGCTCAAAGGTTTATCTGAGTCAGAACTGCCCGACCTGCTCTTACTCGACCTGAACATGCCAGGCATTACTGGCTTGGAAGCCATTCCTCGGTTCAAAGCTTATGCCCCAGAGACGGAGATCATCGTCTTAACTGAATCCGAGAAAGAAAGCGATATTCTCTCAGCCATACAGTCCGGCGCGGTCGGCTACCTTCTAAAAGAGTCCTCCCTAGATCAAATCACCCAAGGCATCCGGACAGTCATGGATGGCGGGGCCTCACTCGACCCTGTCATGGCTCGCTATATTTTGGACAGCCAGAAACTCGCCAAGAGCCTGACGAAGCAACAATCCATCCTGTCGCGCCGCGAAATGGAAATCCTTACCCTGATGGCAGACGGTCTACCTCAGAAACAAATCGCCGGCGAACTAAACATCAGTCCCAAGACCGTGGATTTCCACGTCGGACACATCTATAAGAAACTCAATGCGAACAACGCACCGGCTGCCGTCGCCAAAGCCTACCAGAGCGGTATATTCAAACCGAACGAATAGTCTGCGAACGCCCCCAACGTGGCGCGGTGCTTCAGCCCGCGTTCAGCTCAACACCGCAACTTCCAATCCAAACTGCGTCTAAAGCACCCAAAGGGCATTTGCTACGCCATCTCCGGCAGACCTTCGTCACACGCAACAACCGCAAACACCCTGCTGCTAAGGCGGCTCACTGACGCCTATTTCTTTTTCTTCTTGGCGCGATGACTACCTTTATACTCCGTTTTGGCGCGACCTTTTTCCGCATCGGACAAGTTCGCCCAGTCCGTCGTATGGTTGCTTAAGATGGGCACTTCGGGGAACAGAGTTCCGGTCGCACGTTGTTCACTGCCACGCTTCATGTATTCGCCCAGCTTCTCGCGGGTTTGCTCGGCGCATGCCATCTTTGGAAGAGCCTCGGAATTTAGGACCGGCTTGATACGGCGTGTGCGGATAGTTGTGCGCGAAATAAATGAAGAAAGGCGAAGCCCCCTGCCCTGAGCGAGCCGAACGGGTGAAGTCTTCGATATACTTCACCATGCGCGCGGTGTAGAGCTCGGTCAGCTTGGCCAGCGGCGTGTTTTTGTAGATGACTTCCCGCTCATCATAAAAGCGCTTGTCATGCCCCATGTTTTCAGGCGCACCGTAGTAGTGATCTAAGCCTTGGTGCCAGTAGAGGAAGGGCTCCTGCATACCGAGGTGCCACTTGCCCACTATTGCGGTGGTGTAGCCCTGTTGCTTGAATTGCTCGGCGATCGTGATCTCATCGGGGTTCAGACCGAGGAACCAGTGTGCTTCACGCTTGGGGTTGATCCCCATATAAAGACCGTTCCGTTGCGGATACGCGCCCGTCATAAAAGCTGCACGTGCGGGCGAACAAATCGAGGCGCCCGTATGAAAATCGGTAAACTGCATCCCCTCCGCTGCCATGCGGTCAATATGGGGTGTGCTCACCTTCGTCGCACCATAGCAACTCACATCGCTGTAGCCCATATCATCCATGAGAATGAAGATCACGTTGGGCCTGTCCTGAGCCTGCCGAAGGGGCTGATCGGCACGCGCAATGCAGACGGCGGCCAACAAAAACCCAAAAAGAAATAGCTTAATTTTAAATAGTAAGTTCATATTCGTTTTTAGTTAATGGACAAGTGTCCATGCTCGAATGGCACGGACTTAAGCGCTTTGATGCTAAAATTGTAGGGGCTTCACTTGTGAAGACCGCGTCTGAGAAGTGGCTCGGCAGCTATATTCTATGCGGCGTGCCACAAGTGGCAGCCCTACGTTTTACATGCATCGTCACTTGCTGATATTCTCGATGAAGCGACTCAAGTCCGTGCCATTCTGTCCATGCTCCCATTGTGATAACTTCGCACATGAGTCGGAACACTTTTGTCCCGCCCCCATGCCAGCAATTATTTTTTATCCTGCGGATTCTCGAGTCCATGCGGCCGTTGGTCGGAGCCGTTACGATCAATATCCCCGAGTTCCGCGCGAGCGCGATCGGCCACTTTGCTCAACTCTGCGACGATTTCCGGATGCTGCGCATAGACGTTCTTTTTTTCACCAGCGTCCGAATCCATCCGAAACAGGAGCGGCTGTTTCAAGGTCGTATACACCCGCTGGCCACTATCTTTCTTGGCCCAATACGGTTGCTCCTTCGCGGTCCTCGGGAAGTGCAGTTTCCACTTCTCATTACGCACCGCCTGCAGGTGCACGCCGTTGTAATAGTAAAAATAATCCCGCGGGCTTTGCTCTGTTTTTCCGCTCAACAGATCGAAAATATTCGTTCCGTCGAGTGTGACATTCTGTGGGAGTGCCGCCCCCGCCAGCCCGGCAAAGGTGGGCAGCAAATCCATGCTGCTAATCATCGCATCGGATACCTGTCCCGCAGGGATCTGCCCCGGCCAATTGAAAATGGCGGGCACACGGTGGCCCCCTTCCATCGTGACGTATTTACCCCCGAGCAAGGGCTTGGCTGAACCGTCCCGCGCCGGCCCGTTGTCGGAGAGAAACACGATCAGTGTGTTCTCGGCCAGGCCAGCGGCCTCCACGGCCTCACGCACGCGCCCGACGCTCGCATCTAATTCCAGAACGAAATCAGCGTAATTCCCCTCGCGTCCTTTGATCCCGGAACTGCCTTTAAACGGCTGACTGGGCAAGATGGGGCTATGTGCAATATGATGCGCGAAGTAGATGAAGAACGGTGCCTCATGCTCGCCCTGAATAAAGTCAACGACCTCGTCTGTGTAGCGTTGGGTGACTTTTTCAAAGGCGATGTCCTTTTCCACGACGTCGTGATTATGATACAGCGTGGTGGCGTCATCGATCTGCGGCACGAAGTTACTGTGCAGGCCGAGGTAGTCATCGAAGCCGGCATCGAGCGGATGCGAACCTTCGACATGAAAGCCTAGGTGCCACTTCCCCACAATCTTAGTGTAATAGCCCGCCGATTTGAGCAGTTCCGCCATCGTCACTTCCTCTGGGGCAATGCCATATGCCGCATACTTCGGTGTATCATGCCTTGATATGGGATGTCCCGCCCGCATGGGATAGCGCCCGGTCATCAGTGCCGCGCGCGAAGGCCCACAGACATTGGCAGCCACCAGGCAATCCGTGGCACGCAAGCCCTCGGCCGCCAGACGATCGAGGGTCGGCGTCGCCACAGATCCGCCATAGCATCCCAAATCTCCGTAACCGAGGTCGTCAGCAAAGATCAGGATGATATTGGGCTTCGACTGACTAGCCACAGCGGACTGTTTCGCTGCGACAGCCAAAAGGGGTGCCAAGCAGAGGGCACTCGCTAAGACGATGAATGATCGGGTTCTCATAATAAAATTCATTCGATAGAGGTTGATGACTTTAGCAGGGTCAGCGGATGAGCCTCGTCCACCCATCCAACGGGTCGACTGTTCTGTTTAAGTTCGAGCTCGAAGGCTTCGGCATGTGCCTGGAGTTGCTCAGCGATTTCGGGCTGTGCGTTGAATAAGTTATGACGCTCGGCCGGATCTTCATCGAGACGATACAAAGCCATAATCGGTGAGCTCGATCCTTTGCCACGACGGGCCTTGTCTTTTCCATTCACTTTACCGAGATGTAATTTCCACGGTCCCGAGCGGACGGCCTTGAGATCGTCGCCCTTGTAATAGAAAAAAACGTCGTGTGGGCTGCGGGCATTTTCAGTCAGCACGGGTAGAATGTCTTTTCCATCAATCACGCGATCGTCCGGCAGTTCCGCCCCTGCCAGCTTGGCGAAGGTCGGCAGCAAATCCATGGCTGTCATTAGCTCGTCATTTGTCTGCGCGGCCGGAATCGTCCCCGGCCAGCGAATCACTGTCGGCACACGTTGCCCGCCTTCGAAACTACTCCCCTTCTTGCCACTGTAGGGCTCGGCATGTCCGACCGAAGGTCCGTTGTCCGAGGTGAAAATCACCACGGTGTTTTCATCGACACCATTCGCTTTCAAGGCATCGAGAATCTGCCCCACCGACCAGTCGATCTCGCGAATCGCATAATTGTAAAGCTTATCGCGGGTCTTGTAATCGACGCCGGTTTCATTTTTCAGCTTCGCGAGAATGGCCTCCGGCGCCTGTTGCATAAATGCCGGTGACATATGGATCGGGCGATGCGGTGCCGGATGCGGCACATAGAGGAAAAAGGCCTCGTCTTTATGACGCCCGATGAAGTCGACCGCACGCTGGGTGATCCGTTGGGTCAAGTAATCCGCATCAGGCTCCGCTTCGAGCACGGTCTCCATTTCCATCAAAGGCAGCGGCGGGAAATGGTGCTTGGGATTGGTATGATAGGGATGAATATCATGACTGTAAGGCAGGCCAAAGAATTCATCAAAGCCCTGACGCGTCGGTAAAAACTCTGGTTGATCCCCGAGATGCCACTTACCAAACATCCCCGTAGCGTAGCCCGCAGACTTCATCAGTTCGGCGAGGGTGATTTCATCCGGGTGCAAGCCATGGTGGTCGGCGGCAAGAAAAACGCCACCCGCCAAACCGATCCGTCTGGGATAGCTCCCCGTCATCAATGCCGCCCGCGAAGGCGTGCACACCGAGCCCGCCACATAGAAACTAGTCAGCTTGGCCCCCTCCTCTGCCATGCGATCGATGCGCGGCGTCTGCACATGATCCCCACCAAAGCAGCCGAGGTCGGCGTAGCCCTGATCATCGGTCAGAATGATCACGACATTTGGCTTCGTTGCCGCACTGCAAACCGTGGCCAGCAATAGCCCCCATACTAGCAGATTGAATTTGATAAATTTGTTCATGATCCGTTTCCAATCAGCCCCAAAAAGGAGACGGGACACTCCTGTCCCGCCAGCCGTTCGAGCATGGACAAAGCACTGCATCATTAAAGAATACAAATCTCTTAAACCAGCGAGACCTGTAAGCTTTCTCCCTTCTGGATGGTGATGCCTGATTCAAATTTCAAAACGTAGCAACCGTCCACCATCTGAAAACGCGCCTCCACGGGCTGACCGTTTACAGCAACCGTCGCACTCTGCGCCTTCGTGCCCTTGACTTGATCCAAGCTAAACTCCTTCAAGTGCAAACGACCGTAGCCGACTTCGAGCACAGCGTTCTGCTGGCCTCCCTCCACCTTCTGCGTGAAGCGGCCCCAGCCTTCGGCGGTCGTGAAGGCGGCCTTGAAATCTTCCGGACTCAATTTCGGCCCAAAGCCCAACTTCGCTTCGGGACCATCGTAGCGATATCCACAGGCAGCCAAGTAAGTGCCATAACTGGCCATGGCACGTGAGTAGTGATCCGAGCATTCGATTTCGTTGTAGGGATTGCGCTTATCCGCCGAGTAGCGGTCGTAGATCGCTTTACCAATCGCCATGGCCTCTTCGATCATATCTTCCCGCAACATGTGCGCGGCGACCTGCCACTCGAAGCCTGTCATACATTCGTTCAGGTAGCCGGCGTAATTTTCGTTACCGCTCTTTGGCTCAATTTTGCCATGTGGAAAACTAGTCATGACCAAGCCCGCATCACCGGGTCCGGCATACCAACGGCCGTTCGTCATCACTTTGCGAAAGGCTCCAACATCGGGCGTAAAGTTATACTTCCAGAGTGCCTGTAAGGCCTTGCGTGTCTTCTCCCGTGGCAAGATCGGATCGAGTCCGATTTCATACAACCAGCTGTCCCCGAGCACTTGGTCGATGTGGCAACCGTTAGTCGAGCCGTGCATTTGAGTCTCATCCTGTGGCGGAATATGCACGAAGTAGCCGAATTCCTCATTCCACAGCTCTTTCACCATCTTCGGTGCGCCCTTGGCGACGATTCGCTCATAGCGCTCCGCGACTGCCGGCTGATCCATCTGACGCGCCATCACCGCCGAAGCCTTGAGCGCGGCGTGGTAGACGTTGATCAACCAAGGCACCTTGCCGTACCAAGGTTCGTCCAGTGTATTGTGCTGGGCGCCAGAGAGAATCCCGTCTTCATCGGCATCCCATTCCTTAATGACAAAGTCCATCGAAAGCTTCACCCGATCCCAAATGCTGGCGAGGAAGCTGTAGTCAGTCGTCATTTGACTCTCACGCAGCACACGAATAATGGTGCCGCAGGTGCCATCGAGCGCGTCGTCGCGCCCTCTCGCGCCATCCTTCATGGAATAGCGGAAAAAGATCATACCATTCTTCGGATCGAAGCCTCGGCCATACTCGATGCGATCGCGGCATTCGCGCTCGATCTCGGGAAAGATTCGCGCGAGCCCTTGCGCGTAATTCCACACGTGGGTACAGTTGCCCGGACAACAGCGCACCCCCTCTTCCATGTTGTAAATATCCTCTGTCTCTCCCTTGGCATAGACACGCTGCACCATCTGAGTCTGCATGCAGTCGATTGGGATAAAGGCGCGCTCCAAGAACCAATACGGCAGGCTGGAATCATACCAGGTATCGGTCCATTGCTTGGTGGTGCCATAGAGCTCCGTTTCACGACTCGCGACTTGCGCCGCCGCATCCGCCGCAGTCGGCCACTGCGTCGCATAGTGATAGCTTCCGGGGGCGGTCTTTTTACCAAAACCGACGCCGTAGTTTACCTGAGGAATCCGCCAGGAAACGGCAAAAGAGACCGTCTGCGATTCGCCGGGCTTCAAGCTGAGCTGACGACCGATCGAGGCTGCGCGGCTCGTCCCTTCGGTGTCAGAGTTCCCCACCGTAAAGGCCGCTTCGGCCCCCGGTTTCGCTTGATTGACCTCAACAAAGTCTGCGGCCGCTTGACCAAAAACGCCAAGTGCGACGGCATTGCCATTCTTGCCCGCGCTCGAGCACTCGACTGTCGCAATGTCCTCAAGCGGACGATAGACACTCTGCGTGGCCCCCTTGCCGGCCCAGAGATTTTCGATCCAGCCCGCGATGCCGACTTCCTGCGTCTTGGCGGAATGATTTGTCACCGTATAACGCATGACAATGACCGGATAGCTGGACTCGTCACGGTTCAAAGGAATGAAAGGTGTATAGGCCTCCAACTGCACCCCCACCGGAATCGCCTCGTCCGCATAGTCCACCTGCGCCATCGGGTATTGATTGGTAAAAGTCACATCGCGAAAGCCCGCCGAATCCAGCGTGTGCACTTTGCCATTAACTTTCACCGCGAAGCCCTGCCCAGAAGGCGCCTGAGCCATATCGGGTTTCATATAACGGAGCCCCTTGGGAGTGTGCTTCTTGTCTTTCTCCGCGGTCAGATTCCAGCACCACAGCTCGCCGTCGCCACTCAGATAGACCTGCCCGGTGCCCATACCATTGATCGGCATGCCGATATAATCCACCTTGCCCGCCTTCACTGTGGTGGCTTGTCCACGTGCGTAGAGGCTCTTGATCCAGTCAGCACTCAGCTTCTTATCCGCCGGTATAATTTTGTCGAAGTCCTTCGCCTCAAAAGGACCGGCCATCACATTCATCCGTCCGACCATTAACATGGCGGCAGTTAAACCAGAGGCTTTAATAAAATCACGTCGACTACTCTGGGCGACCGAAGGGGTATTAAGTGTATCCATTTACCAGCCATTATAGAGCAATTCGTGAAGAGCGACTATCACTTATATCAGTGAAAATATTCGAGTAAAGCTGTCCTCGTTAGTCAGGGTATACAAATATTCTCCCGTCAAACTGGGCCCACTATGCCCGACTGGCAAACAAATCAGGAAGCTCCACCCACTCGACCCCAGCGGCGTTTAAATATTCCAGTCTTCTTTCAAATTCCTCCCAATCTGCTTCATTCATAAATTGATAGCTATGCCCCATGAAATAAAAGACACCGCCTCGCTGCTGAACGCTCTCAAATTTAGTTAAAAAATCATCGTCTTTGAAATCGCAACTGGGAAAGAACGACATCGGGTCCTTAGGAGGAAAGACTTGGTCGACCCAACGGCCCACTCGACCGTAAATGTGACCGGCTTCCCGGACCAGTGCCATTGTCGCTTCGTCAAAGCTACCGCCCGGATAGGCATACCCCAATACCGGACAGCCAAAGTGCTGTTCCAAAGAGTCTCGCCCCTTTCGTATGTCTTCACGCGCCTCTTCCAGCGTCGAACGTGCAGGCGGCACATGCCTATAGCCATGATTGGCGATCGTGAAGCCCTCATAGACTGAGATCAGTTCCGAACGCGCCAAACACCAGACTTCTTTAACACCCTCATACTTCCACCCCGTGCGTCGCATAGCCGTATGATGCCCGAAATTAAGGTTAAAGCTAGCCTTGGCTCCATGCTTGCGTAAGAGTTCGGTTAAACGAATGTCGTCAACCACACCATCGTCCCAGCATTGCACAACTCGAATAGACATTCGAGTTACTATACGCGCCAATATGAATCAGTAAATTATATATTTACCATATTTCATTCACGGACCCACTTAGTGGAAAAAGCAAAAAATGGCTAACTACAGTTGGCACAAAACTTGGAGATCGCGACAGCGCTCCAGTTCAACTTCATCCGCCACGGTAGCGCTCAATCATTTGGCTAAGACCGTGCTTTGATTCGACCTCTTGTAGTAAGCTATTTCCCGAATAGATTTTCAAAAGTATTCCCTCAACCGAATGACGATTCCTTAACGGCTTATTAGCCCCCTGGTTCTGATTCCCCTTGCCCCTCCCTTGACTACCAGTGCTAGCCGCCGTCTGTGTGGTCTCAATCACAATCCGCTCGGATTCTACGACTAACTCACCACGCGCTGGGATATTCGAAAGATCAATTTTCCCTGATTTAACCGAACGAGTTTCTACAGTATCATACTGCACTTTTTGATTCTTATTCTTGTTTTTGTTCTTATTCTTACCCTTGCCACCAGAGTTCTGCGGCTGCTTCTTGACCACTTGATGCCTTTCTTTAACCGGAATCAAATACTCTGCCCTCAAACCGGCAATGGGAGCATTCGTCGGATTTGAAATTTCAATAGTGTAATAGCAGGTATCTCCGTCACCAGGGACGCGCTCAATATCAAAACGCAATAAACGAGCGACCGCATAGGAACGATACCAGTCTTGGACCTTCTTGACCGATGCCGCATCCAATAGGTCCGTACTAAAGCGAATCACACTGCCCGTGCCATTCACACGCACAGCCACCTCTTTTTCGTCAGGCCGATAGCCATCAATTGACGCCTGCATAGTACGCCCATCCTTGCTGCTTAACTCAACCAACTCCCCTCCAGTCAAACTGACAAAGGTAAGAATATAACAAAAAATAACAGTCAACTGCTTCATAACTAGTAAACATTCAATCAAAACACCTAACGATGATTTCTATGAATGCGGGGTAAATTTAAGGGCGACTAAGTCTCAGGACTTAGAGAGTGGACGAGTCGAAACTCGAACAACAACTTACCATTAAAGAAATGGCATGAGAATGATGCATACACATGATTCTCATGCCAAAAGCAGTAATTACAGATATAACTAACGCCTAAAAAGCCTGCTTAATAGCATCTAACTTCGCCCCTAGCAAACGCGCGGCGAGTGGATCCAAATCTGCTTCCGCGCCTTGGATATGAAAGGTGCGTTGCACATGACGCATCGTTTCACCCGGTTTCAGAGCCGCCGCGGGCGAAGAAGTCTCCAATTCATAGAATGGACCTAATGGTGCAACACCCGGTTCAGGCGAACCATCGTTATAAGAATTAATAACATCGCCAGCATAAGGCTCATCTTGAATTTCCCACATAGAATTAACATAGCCATTAGGCGCATCCTGCACGTTATAGGTGACAAGATTCAAGACCTGCCCCGCAGCATCATAACTACCAGCGATTCCCTTAGAACGCAGAGGGCTGATACCAATCTTGCCGCGGCGTGTTCCATCCCCTTTAAAAAAGAGTTTTTGACGTTCAACACGTAAATAATCTTCGGGCACCTTGCCAAAATAACTATCATTCACCCGTGGTCCCAGCGCTTGCTCGCCTCCCTGCTTAAACGGGATCACGACCGTAGTCTCAGGAGAGGGATTATACATGCCCAAAATCCAAATAGAGGGCAAGCCAGTTTCCGCCTGCCAAGCCTGCTCCCCGGTATTGGTAATCCGGTTATCCGTCTCATAAGCGACCAGCCTAACCCCCTCGGGTAAATCAACTCCCAGTAGCTCCCCCGCTTCCGAGGCATCGATCAAGCTGACTGTGCGCTCGATAGCCATCTTAAACACAGTTCCACTGAAATTCATTAGCTCTGTGTCCTTGCGAAAGCGGGCGCTGGTCTCGGTCCGCTCGACCAATTCGAAAGGCTCCGTATCGATCACCGCAGGCGTTTTCCAATCTGCAAATTCAAACCGATCTCCAGGCTTAAAATACAAGGCATACTGTCCCCCTTCCGGCCCCAACCAAAAACGTTCCTCTCCACCGAAAATATAAATATGTTGCTCCAATTTCCCCTTCGCTTCTGCTTCAGACATCAAGCCCCGCTCAATCACAGGGCGATTGATCCATCCGAAGCTGGGCCCAGACTTGAAATCATACGTACTAGTCATCACACGGCCCTGATACTCCGGCGCAACCGCAACAGCAGCATCTCCCTGGCTCAAAGTCACAATAGAAGTATGTTCCTTCATAAATGCCAAATCATCCGCAAAGGCCCCGTCACCACTCATAGATGTGGTATTACAGCCCACAGTGAATAAGCCAGCGACTCCCAACGTGCTGATGATAAATGTGTTTAATTTTCTCATAATTATTATCTTAGATAGTATCAAAGTCTGTATGGTGAGTCTATCACTGACATTAGGTATGTCCCGGGTCTTCAAAATATAAATGCGCTGGCACATCGTCGGCAGAAGCTTGCTCCCCCCAGAAAAAACTCCAGAGCCAAAGCATCCGTAAACTATATGAACTCACTTGATAGAGAAGGGGCATAAGATAATCAGGGGTAGATTCTATTAGACCTAATAGTGCATACTAACACAGCGCTCGCAAACCGAATATTACGCAGATACGTGATCGATCTAAAAAAATGGGGGCATTCAACACTTGTGCGAAAAAAGATGACATGGGAGGAGTTGCCAGGCGCGAGTGAAACACTACGATTCACCTAATGTCTCCTCTATGAGACCCGTCCCAGGCGAGAGGCTGTCAATTCGTTGCACTTACCGATCCATACACGTCGACACCCGCTAACTAGCCGGTGCATCAGGGTAATTCCTGTGGAAATCTTTCTGATTTTGAATGATAAAATCGGTGGCCATTTCTTTGACTGCTTCACACCAGCCGAAAACCTCATCGACCTCATCAAAAAACACTTCGGCTTCATTCTCCTTCCGTTCCCAGTCAGGATCACTATCGTCCTCACCACAAAAGTTCCATAATAGTTGACGTCGGCTTTCTCTGTCACTGGGAACTGCACCACCAAACACTCGATTCGAAACTCGGTCTAGAGCAGCAACTTGTTCGTCAGCTCCAATTCTCACTAAGTGAACGTAGGTCTCATCGAAATCATTCCCTGAGTCATTGCTTAAGAATTGGCGAATTCCACCATTCGCCGCCTCACAACTGAGGGACCAGATTAAGATCACCATCCTCTCACCTTCGGACATTCTTTTTGAATAAAAAGCGAACGGTTCATGGTCTCGGCAAACGTTCTCAAACAAGTCGCGGACGACCGCCCCAAACAGTTCTTCACGCCCCCGTTCTTGTAATACTTTTTCAATATCTACCATTTCAAATGATCATATCAGCTACTACTTACATCCAGAGTTAAATCCTCTAGCAGAATGCCACAGGGTCAGTCCAGACAATGCCACAGGGTCGACAATGCCAGAGGACAACACTAGTGTCCAAAACAGACAATGCCACAGGGTCAGTCCACGTTTTCTTGATTGACAACACTGCTGTCCAAAACAGAGGATTTCTCGGCAAGATGCCTTGATTTTTAGCGTGTTGAGAAGTGACTGAGGTGATTTTTCAGAAGTATGCCTAGGATGCTTGGGTTAAGTTGCAGCGATGCCGTCCAAAACGGTCTGGTATGACTCATCCTCTGGCGGCGGGTGGCTATGCATGAACGGATCATCGATCCACTTCCATAGATTCCTGTGCGTAAAGAGGTTCCAGCGTAACAGGGCGACCAGATTTGAGAGCGCCCAGGACATGCGGCTTTTGAACTGGAGGTATTTGATCAGCAAAATAGCGATCAGTGCTGTCCAAATCTGTATTCTGACTGCGTTGGCGACAATGCCACAGGGTCGACAATGCCACAGGGTCAGTCCACGTTTTCTTGATTAACAAGAATCCTCCAAGGCGTTTCTGCCTGATGAGTCTGCTTTCGGTGGCGACTGATTTGACGGTCGACAATGCCACAGGGTCAGTCCACGTTTTCTTGATTAACAAGAATCCTCCAAGGCGTTTCTGCCTGATGAGTCTGCTTTCGGTGGCGACTGATTTGACTACTCAATGAGTTGGGAGTGCCCATAGACAGGTTCTCACTCAACCATCCATTCGGTACTAAATGTTGCTCTCTCAGATAGCGTGCGAGAGCGACTTTCCAAAGAGCTCCTTTTTTGTCCGAAATCAGATCCTTCGGAGTCTTCCCCAAATGCTTCAAATTCTTTTTGACGAGACTCTCCCAAAATGGCTCACGCATTCCCTTCGCTTCCGATTCCACCACCCGCTTGAACGATTCCTCGGCATGGTCTTTGAGAATCGATTTCTTAAATTCGACACTTCCTTTAGCCCAACCACGGCACATCTCTTCAAAGCCCATTCGCGTTTGCTCCGAGTCATCACTACACAACCAGCCGAGGTAGTCGCGATACAATCGACGACCACGCGGCGTATCCGCCAACCCACCGGCGGCGTCCAGGCAGCATTCAAAGTCGCTAAAGCTCCAGCGTTTCTTCATATGCCAAAGCTGGCTAAAACTAGATGCCTCGTATTTTTGTAAATCTGCAACATCCACCAAACCGGCTCGAACCGGATTCAGATGAATGTAATGAGCCACCGGGCCTACCGCATCAGCATCCAAAAGAATTGCCTGATAACGCCCCTGGAAAACATGCCCATGGGCTTTACGAAAACGATTGAAACGGTTCGCGAAAGTGCTCTGTAGCCACTTCATCCCTTCGACTAGATTCGGTTCGGGTGTCTCAATCAGTAGATGATAATGATTACTCATTAAGCACCAACTGTGAAGCCGCCAACCCATCGCCCGACAACACATACTTAAGCATTCTAGGAAACTCACACGAGCTCCGGCGGGTTCGAAAATCCAACTACGATAGTTCCCGCGGTTGATCACATGATAAAATGCGCCTGCATATTCGATCCGGACTTTGCGTGCCATTCTCAATACCATAAACTAACAACATGGAACCATCAACAGTAAAATCAAGAAAACGTGGACTGACCCCGTCGTTGCCCCGTCGAGTGTGTAGCCCACGGTTCTGCCGGTATTCTCAACCACTTCTGTGCGATGGCCGGATGCTTGCAGAGTATAGGCATAGGAATTGAGCGTTGTGAAGGCTGCATTACGAACAGTCAGGTCTTTTAAACGATTTTGACTATCGTAACTCCAGGTGTGGATGACTCCGTTGCTGTAGCTCAGGCTCTCTAGATTGCCGTTGGCATCATAAGTATAGCGGTGCTCTTGTGGCGGCTGCGCGGCTCCACTGTCGTAGACGGTTGCGAGGCGGTTGAGGCGGTCGTAATCGTAGGCGAGATCGAGACCGCCGGTGCTGCCGGACACGGTCGACTTGAGGTTGTTGGCGGCACCGTAGGAACTCAAAAGGGTCATACGGACCTCCTTTCAGTTCATAATGTTTCACAAGAATCTACGAAGAACCAACAAAAAAGATGACATGGGGGGGGAGTTACCAGAGGAGAGCCGCGAGGCGAATGAATGCCCGCTTCGTAGTTTATAAGCGGATACGAAAGTCATTTTGTCCTTCAGCCACGGTTCCTAATCAGGTATATGGATGCAATGAACGCAAAAATACCTCCGAGTGAAAACAATCCAGTAAGAAAAATCACTGAGCTACTGTCATTCGCATTAAGTCCATTACGAGTGAGCCATGTAACACCTTTTAATCCGTGTGCTACCCCTTGAAAGCCTGCAGCTAAAAATAAACCTATAATTAATAATTGTGCGATTTTCCTCATACACTAATCCTCAAACCCAAAGAGATCATTTAGGAGATTCTTGAAGGTTGTTTGCACCGCTTTTGTCCCACTCGCTGCGATTACACCTCGCGGATCAATGAAAGCTTCTTCAATGAAGGCTTTAGGAACAAAATAGGCGCCAGAACTTCCTACTCTACTTTCGAGAACAGAGTAAGTTTTTGTAGCAACTGTCTTTATGTTGAATGTAAAGCCACCAAGGAAAGAACCCACTGCGACGGCACTAATTACTCTGCCACTTCGATCAAGGAAACTAATTGGTTTTTTCAACACTAATATTTCAAACAATTCTTTGGCAGACTGAGCACTTCCTGCACCAGTGCCACCAGCTACTACTCCTTGAACAAACAAATTAGATATCCGAGGAAACGCTTTTAAGAACAATTTACTCGATGCGCCACCTACCAATCCGAGTGCAGCACCACTTAAACCGCTAACGCCTAGATCACGACCAATTTGAAGCAGTGTCTTCCCTTTCAAATCTCCACTAAAAACCGTAAAGGCAACGTTTATACTAGCACCAATAGCAGAATTAATAAGGAGACTTTGAACCCATTGGACTTTTAAAACTTCACCAAGACTAAAGTTCCCACTCGGATCTATGAACCTAGTCGGCGCGGCATTCGCATATAGGTATTTGTGCAGCGTGACCGGATCAGTTGAAACACCCTCGAAGGTGTCCATCGTGTGGAACCTCCCTGTCGCCACATTCAGATAACGAGCACGGAGGAAATACATCCCTAGATCTTCATCCCACTGCTCGCCAGTAAACAGGTAGCTGTTTACAGTGGGGAGTGAAGAGTGGGAAGTGGAGAGGATCACACCCCAAGCGTCGTAGGTGTAGGTATCGGTGATCGCGCCATTGCTATCGGCGAGGGCGCGGACGGTGCCGAGGCCATCGTAGAGATAGAAGCTTTGGGTGAAGTTTCCGCTGCCATCGTCGTCCCCTTCGACTCCGCTCAGGGCATTCTGGCGACGATCTTGGCTGATGAGGTCGAGGCCGTAGCTGTAGATGACTTGGAGCTCATTGCCCTGCCCGACCTCTTCGACGACTTGTGCGTAACCGGTGAGATTATTTCGATCTACTAGGAACCAGGTGGTTTCGAAGGCTGAGGGCTGAGAGCTGAGACCTGAAACGGTCTTTTTGACTCGGTCGCCGAAACCGTCGTAGACGATCTCGATGATGCTGCCGTCGGACTTTTCGCGACGGATCAGACGGTTGCGCCAGTCGTAGTGGTCGTTGAGGATAACGGACGCTTGCTGTCCCCCTTCGCCAAAGGCTTCGGAGGATGTAGTATTCCCATTCGAGTCGTAAACGTCGCTGTCGAGCCAGTTGTTGTCGCTGTAGGTTTCGGCGGCGTTGAAGACATTGTCGAGATCGCTCTGTTGTGTGAGGCGGTTGCCGACTAGGTCGTATGCCCAATCGCTGGTGCCGTTGAGTCGCGGGTTGCTGTCGCCGGAGATGGTCTCCTGCGTTAAGCGATATTGGTTGTCGAGTGTGTAGCCCACGGTTCTGCCGGTATTCTCAACCACTTCTGTGCGATGGCCGGATGCTTGCAGAGTATAGGCATAGGAATTGAGCGTTGTGAAGGCTGCATTACGAACAGTCAGGTCTTTTAAACGATTTTGACTATCGTAACTCCAGGTGTGGATGACTCCGTTGCTGTAGCTCAGGCTCTCTAGATTGCCGTTGGCATCATAAGTATAGCGGTGCTCTTGTGGCGGCTGCGCGGCTCCACTGTCGTAGACGGTTGCGAGGCGGTTGAGGCGGTCGTAATCGTAGGCGAGATCGAGACCGCCGGTGCTGTCGGACACGGTCGACTTGAGGTTGTTGGCGGCATCGTAGGTGTAGGTGAGCGTGCCGGCGACGTTGCTCTTGCTGAGGAGGTTGCCGCGCTCGTCGTAGGCCATGGTGGTGAGCCCGGAAGCATCGGTCATGGTCTGGATGCGGCCGAGGGCATCATAAGTGTAGGTGATGCCGACCTCAGATGGGTAGGCAGTAGCATCGGCGCGCTCGGTGAGGAGACGGCTCATGACGTCGTAGGTGTAAGAGGTGACGTGCCCGTTAAAATCGATGCGTGTTTCGAGCTCGCCCCATGCGTTGTAGAGGTAGGTCTCTTCTTCGCCTTCAGGCAGGATGCGCTTGGTGCGACGGCCCATGTTGTCGTATTCGAAGCGGGTGGTATTACTTTCGGCGTCGGTCTCGGAGAGACGATTGCCCGCCTCGTCGTAAGTGTAAGACGTGCTTGTCCAGTTACCAGTTGACCAGTCGTCAGTTGGGTGTTCTTGGCGGACTTCGATCAGGCGGCCTAGGGCGTCGTAACTGAATTCGGTGCGTTTGCCTTCTTGGTCGAACGGCTGGAAATAGGGTCGCGACTCACTAATGTCCAAAACAGTAAAATCAAGAAAACGTGGACTGACCCCGTCGTTTGCCGTGAGCCCGGAAGCATCGGTCATGGTCTGGATGCGGCCGAGGGCATCATAAGTGTAGGTGATGCCGACCTCAGATGGGTAGGCAGTGGCATCGGCGCGCTCGGTGAGGAGACGGCTCATGACGTCGTAGGTGTAAGAGGTGACGTGCCCGTTAAAATCGATGCGTGTTTCGAGCTCGCCCCATGCGTTGTAGAGATAGCTCTCTTCTTCGCCCTCTGGGAGGACGCGCTTAGTGCGACGCCCCATGTTGTCGTACTCGAAGCGGGTTGTGTGCCCTTCGGCATCGGTCTCGGAGAGGCGATTGCCCGCCTCGTCGTAAGTGTAAGACGTGCTTGTCCAGTTACCAGTTGACCAGTCGTCAGTTGGGTGTTCTTGGCGGACTTCGATCAGGCGGCCTAGGGCGTCGTAACTGAATTCGGTGCGTTTGCCTTCTTGGTCGAACGGCTGGAAATAGGGTCGCGACTCACTAATGTCCAAAACAGTAAAATCAAGAAAACGTGGACTGACCCCGTCGTTTGCCGTGAATGTCGATTCCAAGCTTGAGGACTTCGGCTTTCGCTTCAGTCTGTTTATCTGATATGGAAGTGAGTGTTTTTGTATTCTTCATGGCTGAAGTGTCAGTTTAGTGATTAATCACCACTGGCAACTCCTCCCATGTCATCTTTTTCAGTCCTTTAATTTAAACATTTGACCCGTTTTTCAGCCCTTAGCCCGGAGCGGGAACTATCAGGTTATCTGCTGAAGTATATCATCAAACCTGAAACTAGTTTTCACATAAGTTTCACCCGTTATCGCTTTAGGCAGCTGGTCCCACACACTGGCTGTCGCAATCTTAGTTTCTACCACATCACCTTTAGCATAAATTTTGAACAAATGATTGGAATACGGAGCTTTAACCACTGTTACCTCAAATTTAGGAAAATTCTTTGGTAATTCCTGGCCGGAGAAGAAAAAGACGATCCCTGCACTATTTTCAACGAGATAAGAGCGCCCTTCGTCCTCAACTTCCTCGAACATTACACAACGATTCATAAAATGCTGCTCTTCAAACGCTTGGGATCCAGCAATATCTTTTTTAACGGCAGATCTAAACTCACTTCCACCAGACCAACGATTAAACTTCTTCAACAGCCACAAGCCAAAAAATGCTGTAACAACAAGCCAAGCATAACTTGCGACACCACTAGCAATCGAGACATTCAGCTTAAATAATAAAAATGCACCTGGAAGAAAAAGGATCAAAAATAAAATCCAACGAATTAAATTAGTAGCAGGAGACACGAAAGAGCTAAGCTCTTTAAGTTCCGAAGGCTTTAGCTGTCTGTAGTTTCCGTTCATTTAAAACACAGAGTTTAGGTAGAGTGCTGTTTGGCCATTTCCATACACTAAGAAAGAATAGAAAGCCGTAGCAAAATACTCAGTGTAGGCTCCGCCACGTGCAGCGTTTCGCCCCAAAGCACCGTTGAGTCCACGTGGAATCGGAAGAAGGTTCAGATAGCTATTTCCCATTCGTCTTAACCCTTCATTGATTGCATCATCGGCAAAGATTCGCCCGGGACCTCCTGTTCTAGACCATGCCTGCTGGATCCAAACGTGATGTTGTTCCCACTTAACTTTAGGGAATACAGCTTTAAGCATTTTTCCTAGCAAAGTCGAATCAACCTTTGGATAAGATTTTATCGTGCTAAAAAAGTTACGACTAGCTCCAACCAGCAACTTCTGAGCACTTGAGCCACTAACTAACGTCAAGTTAGGCACTCGTCCAACCATCCCCAAGAATCTCTTGATCAGTGGTAACCCGATCTTTCCGAGTAGTTTGGCCATTGGCCCACCGACAGGAGCGAGTGCTGCACCAACAAAGAAATCTTTGATCAGCGTTTGTTCTTTGCCTGCTGCAAAATTGAATACGGCACCTAATGATGCGTTAATGATTCCGCCGATTCCAGCTGCTATACCAATTTCAGCAAGTGTCATTTTCCCACTCGGATCAGTAAACTGATGCGGCGCAGCATTGGCATATAGGTATTTATGCAGCGTAACCGGATCCGTCGTGACACCTTCGAACGTGTCCATGGTGTGAAAACGCCCCGTGCTCAAGTTCAAATAGCGGGCGCGTAGGAACATCATCTCCAAGTCAGCGTCCCATTGCTCGCCAGTAAACAGGTAGCTGTTTACAGTGGGGAGTGAAGAGTGGGAAGTGGAGAGGATCACACCCCAAGCGTCGTAGGTGTAGGTATCGGTGATCGCGCCATTGATATCGGCGAGGGCGCGGACAGTGCCGAGGCCATCGTAGAGATAGAAGCTTTGGGTGAAGTTTCCGCTGCCATCGTCGTCCCCTTCGACTCCGCTCAGGGCATTCTGGCGACGATCTTGGCTGATCAGGTCGAGGCCGTAGCTGTAGATGACTTGGAGCTCATCGCCCTGCCCGATCTCTTCGACGACTTGTGCGTAGCCGGTGAGGTTATTTCGATCTACTAGGAACCAGGTGGTTTCGAAGGCTGAGGGCTGAGAGCTGAGACCTGAAACGGTCTTCTTGACTCGGTCGCCGAAACCGTCGTAGACGATCTCGATGATGGTGCCGTCGGATTTTTGCGCCTGAGCCGCCCAAAGGGCACCCGCTTGCGGCGTCCTTCGGACAGAACCTCCGGTTCTACCATCTACGCGCTGTCGCGCTTCGTCACGGCGGATCAGGCGGTTGCGCCAGTCGTAGTGGTCGTTGAGGATAACGGACGCTTGCTGTCCCCCTTCGCCAAAGGCTTCGGAGGATGTAGTATTCCCATTCGAGTCGTAAACGTCGCTGTCGAGCCAGTTGTTGTCGCTGTAGGTTTCGGCGGCGTTGAAGACATTGTCGAGATCGCTCTGTTGTGTGAGCCGGTTGCCGACTAGGTCGTATGCCCAATCGCTGGTGCCGTTGAGTCGCGGGTTGCTGTCGCCGGAGATGGTCTCCTGCGTTAAGCGGTATTGATTGTCTAGTGTGTAGCCCACGGTTCTGCCGGTATTCTCAACCACTTCTGTGCGATGGCCGGATGCTTGCAGAGTATAGGCATAGGAATTGAGCGTTGTGAAGGCTGCATTACGAACAGTCAGGTCTTTTAAACGATTTTGACTATCGTAACTCCAGTTGTGGATGACTCCGTTGCTGTAGCTCAGGCTCGCTAGATTGCCGTTAAGCAAAGAAAAATGATGACTCCTTCAAACCCCGACACAACTAAGCACACTTACATTACTCAAGAATCTGACACTCACCCGAGCAACTCTTCGGCGTGCGCTCTGGCGGAGGCGGACTTGCGGTCGCCTAGCATGCGAGCGAGCTCTTCGAGGCGAGCCTCGCGACTGTCCCCGAGCGGGGCAATGGTGACGGCGGTTGAATTTTCGTCCTGCGATTTGGTGACGACGTAATGATTGTGTGCCAGCGAAGCCACTTGCGGCAGGTGGGTGACGCAGAGGACCTGGTGTTTCTTAGCCAGACGGGCGAGCTCAGCCCCGACGGCGCGGCCGACTTCGCCGCCGACGTTGGCATCGACTTCGTCGAAGACGAGCAGCGGCGTGGCATCGGCCTCGGCCAGCACGGTTTTGAGTGCGAGCATGACCCGGGCGGTCTCACCGCTGGAGGCGATTTTATTGAGCGGCTGTAGGTCCTGCCCAGCGTTGGGGGCAAAGAGGAATTGGCAATGACTGTCGCCGTGTTCGTGCAGTTTGGTATCGGCGATGAGCTTGATCTCTAGCCGCGCTTTTTTAAAGCCGAGGGCTTGCAATAAATCGGCCGCTTTTTGGGCGAGGGTCTTGGCGGCTTGCTTGCGTCCAATGGTCAACTTGGCGGCTTGCTTGCGCAGCTCGGCTTCGAGTGCGGCGGCGGCTTTGCGTTTTTGGGTCAGCACGCCATCGAGGTCTCCCTGGATGGCTATTTTTTGTGCGAGCTCCTCACGCTTGGATAGGACGGCTTCGACACTGCCGCCGTATTTTCGGCGCAGTTCTTGCCAGAGGCTCATGCGCTCGGTGGCCGCCTCGATCGCCTCTTGATCAAAGTCGAAATCTCCAGCCAGCTGGCCGACCTCTTCACCGAGATCCTGGAGTTCGAGTTGTAGGCTGCGCGCGCGCTCAAGTAGCGGCTGTGAGCCTTCGTCCAATTCGACCAACTCTTCGAGTCGCAAGAGCACAGCGCCCAACTGATCGTTGATACTTTGCTCCCCGATCAGTCCTTCGGAACAAGCGGAAGCGAGGCCGACCAGTTCCTGAGCGCTGGACATGCGGGTATAGTCACGCTCGAGTTCCTCGATAGACTCTTCGCTGACATCGACGGCATCGATTTTTTTAATTTGTTGGCGTACAAACTCCAGCTCATCGGCATCGAGACGGTCCCCTGTTTCGAGGGCTTCGATCTCACGCAGGGCACTACGCCAGTTGGCGTATTCTTCGGCAAAGGTGATGAGTGCCTTGGTATTGCCCGCGTAAGTATCGAGCATTTCGAGTTGGCGCTTTTCTTGGAAGAGTTTTTGCGGCTCCCCGGGGCCGTGGAAGTCGATCCACGATTCGCCGAGCACTTGCAGCTGCGCCAAGGTAGCCATGCTGCCATTGACTTGAATGCGCGGAATCTTTTTGCGATGTACGCTACGCTGCAAAAGCAATACACCGTCCTCACAGACGGGCAAGCCGACACTCTCAAGCAAGCCATCAATCACCTCGGCATCCGCGAAATAAAGCGCCGCTTCGACTTCGAGCAAGTCTTGGCCTTGGCGAATCATGCCCTTATCGGTGCGCGCGCCGGAAAGCAGGCCCAAGGCTCCCAGGAGCACGCTTTTACCTGCGCCGGTCTCGCCAGTAACAGACGTAAAGCCAGACTCAAACTCAAGGGTAACTTCTTCGAGTAGCGCGAGATTCTTGATGCGAATATGTTGAAGCATTGGTGACGGTTCCTAGAGAGCTGAAGCGACAAGTTGAATAAATAATGTTAGCGGAAAGAGACTGACCAGAAAAGTAACAATGAGACAGAGAAAAGTTTTCAACACAGACAAGCGTAATGCAGCAGCCAGTGAAAGTAGTAGAATTACATAGCCATACAAAAACCCCAGAAAGAAGAGCCAGTAATAATTGGCTAGAGCTGCGGCATCCTGCTGACTGCCTAACACGAAGATGAGAGCGGTAAACAATAAGAGCCAGGGCAAGAGTCCAAGCCCGATCGCGACCCGCACTTCACGCTGCGCAGCCTGCCCACCGAACCAGCGACCGAAATTGCGCAAGAGCCAGGCAAACAGATAGAGCCCCAGTAGACCGGCCAACGCGCCGATCACGTAATAAGTAATACCCGCGTCCGGATTGGTCAGGTAAAAACGGTCCGCTTGCACTAAACCGAAGAGCATCGCCAGCACTAGAGCGAGTCGGTGGCCCGCGCCTGATTTAATTAGGCCTTGCATCGTTTGCCCCGGCTTATACCAGAACGTAAGCACATAGAATGGATTGGTTTGTTCAGTCATGAGTCTGCCAGCAAGGAAGACCGAAGAAACGAATCAGGCAAGTCTGTGTATGCACTATCGACATATGCTTACCGTTTCACAGATCAGCAAAGGCTTCGGCCAGAAAACTCTCTTCACCGACATCTCTCTACGCCTACTACGCGGCGAACGGATCGGCCTAGTCGGCCCCAATGGGGCCGGTAAAACCACTCTGTTTTCCATTATTATGGGCGAACTGGAAGCGGACAGCGGCGAGATCGAGCTGGAACGCGACACCCGGATCGGCTTTCTCCCCCAGGAAAGTGCGCCCGCCGGCGATGAGACGGTCGCCGAATTGGCCACCTCGATCAGTCCGGAAATGACCCAGATTTACAAGACCCTGCGCGAAGTGTCCGACCCCGATGCGCCGGAACGCCTCGCTGCGATCGAACGCTTTGTTGAGCTCGACGGCTACAACCTGGAGGCCAAGGCCAAACGCATACTTGCGGGCCTGGCCTTCCGCCATGAGGACTACGACATGCCCGCCAGGACCTTGAGTGGCGGCTGGATCATGCGCGCCCACCTGGCTCGCCTGCTGGTCATGGAGCCGGACCTGCTAATGCTGGACGAGCCAACCAATCACCTGGACCTCGAAACTCTGGGCTGGTTTCAAAACCAGCTAAAGCGCTACTCGGGCGCGATTCTAACCATTTCGCACGACCGCGAATTTCTAAACGCAATCTGCGATGGCATCGTGGAGATCGCCCACAGCAAATTACATCGCTACGTCGGCAACTACGAAAAGTATCTCAAAGAAAAAGCCGAGCGCGAAGCCCAGCACCTGGCCGCCTATAATAATCAGCAACGAGAAATCGCACATTTGGAAGACTTTGTGCGTCGCTTTCGCGCCAAGGCCAGTAAGGCCAGCCAAGCGCAGGCACGGATGAAACAACTGGAAAAGATGGAACGCATCGCACCGCCCGAAAGTGCCGCCGATACCATCCATTTTAAATTCCCACAACCACAGCGCAGCGGCCAACGCATCGCGCAACTCGATCAAGTCAAGCAAGCCTACGGCGAGCATGTCGTTTACGAAGACCTCAGCTTGGAAATCGAAAAAGGCCAGCGCACCGTGCTGGTCGGCCCCAATGGCGCAGGAAAATCCACCCTGCTGAAGATCCTCGCGGAACTGGTCCCGATCCAAGCCGGCTCCCGTGAACTCGGACACAATGTGACGGTGGGCTACTTTTCGCAGCAACGAGTGGAAGTGCTCGACATGGAGCGCAGCGTGTTGGACGAGGCGATGGACCGCACCTCCGGCACCAGTGAGCAAAACGTGCGCAGCATTCTGGGGGCCTTTTTATTTCGCGGCGACGATGTCTTCAAGAAGGTCAAAGTACTCAGCGGTGGTGAAAAAAGCCGCTTAGCCCTAGTAAAATTACTACTGGCCCCACCAAACTTTCTACTACTTGACGAGCCGACCACTCACTTGGACATGCCAAGTATCGATGCACTAATCGGCGCACTCAAAGACTATTCGGGCACGCTACTCTTCGTCAGCCACGACGTACACTTCATCCGCGCCATCGCCGAGACCACCATTCAAATACAAGCCGGACAGGTCACTCACTATGCGGGCAACTACGACTACTACCTACGTAAGTCCGGAGCCGAGTCGGAACAGAGCGGACTCATCGCAGGCTTGAAAAATGCCCGCCCAGACGGCGCACCCACGACTGAAGGCAACCACCTGACTATCAGCGCGAAAGAGCGCCGGCGCATTGCTGCCGAAGAACGTAAAGCGGCGGGCAAAGCACGCAAACAAGCGGAAGCTCGCGTAGCCAAAGTAGAAGCCGACATCATTCAACTCGAGGCCGAACAAGCCGAACTATCCAAGCAATTGGAAGATCCAACGGCCTACGCCGACCCCGCTGCCGCCAAAGAATTAAACATCAAAGCGGCTCGAATCGCCAAATATCTTGAAGAGAAAAATTATGAATGGGAACTCGCCTCAGAGGAGCTCAGTCAAATAAACTAAGTGATGTGATCCGTCCACAAAGCATTTACGTAACTAAGTCCCGAAACATCGGACATGATGTATTTACGTATTTTCGCTTTACAAGCTACGTCGAAAAGCGAACCTTATGCCCTTTCGACCATTTATCCCCCCCGTCCATCTGTGATGCTGTTTCGATTTACTTTAAAAAGTTTAACTTCCGCTGTCCTCATTCTAGGAACGGTCCATTTTGCGACCGCTCAAGAAGAAGATGCCAGTCAACTCGGTTTTAGCGGTTTACAGGCCCAAGCCAATGCCCTCGTCGAAGACGGCAAACTGGTACAGGCAATGCCTCTGCTCAAGGAGTTGGTCAAACGCGTTGAAGCCACCGAGAATTCGGAGATCAAGCTAGACTTCCCGATCTTCCTAATCGGCACAGGACACATCCAAGAATTTGTATCATCCGGGCAAGCTGGAGAGCTGCAAGAGGCCCTGAAATGGTATGATAAGCTGGAAGCCGAATTTCCGAATTCGCCAAAAATTAA
Organism: Coraliomargarita algicola; assembly: GCF_033878955.1. Classification (NCBI taxonomy): domain Bacteria; kingdom Pseudomonadati; phylum Verrucomicrobiota; class Opitutia; order Puniceicoccales; family Coraliomargaritaceae; genus Coraliomargarita; species Coraliomargarita algicola. The sequence continues at coordinate 4,536,545 of NZ_CP138858.1, read as the reverse complement.
AGACATGCTACTCAAGCGCATTGATGTGTATCGCGTGCTCAATCGCAACGACGATGCCATTACATTAATGCAAAAGATCCTATCCGGAGGCTATAGTAACGTGCGCCTGAGTTATTCAGAGCAGACCAAAATGCTAAAGGACCTCACCCAGATTTATTATAGCACTGGACAACTGAAAGCCGGCCTCCCCTACTTCGGGCAACTGCTCGATGTCGCCCGCGATCCGAACGACCAAGCCCTGGCAGCCGCTGCCAGCTTCGAGGCGCTCTTTCAGGCCAAACGCATGGATGATGCGATCAAGCTACTGCCGATGCTAGCCAAGGAATCCGAAGTTCGCTACCGCCCGCGCCTCAACGTAGCACTACTCAAAGCCAGTGACAGCTTGGTGGACGCAGGACGCGTAAATGATGCAGCGCTCACGCTAAACTTGATCAAGACCACCGACATCATGATCGAGTGGCACGAGTCACAAGTCGAAACCAAGACCGCACGCATGGAGCAACGGATCGCATTTGGCAATGGTGCCGATGAAGTCGAACGCCTGCAACAAGAGATCAAAACTCTGGAAAACAACTTAACCCACCTGCGCAAGTTACCCACCCTGCGTAATGAACTTCTAGGACGCCGCGCGCGCAACTACACAAAAACAGCCCGCCGTTACGAAGCCTTTTGGATGTTTAACGATTTGATGGTCGAAAATCCAAACGATGCTCAGGCTGAGTTTTACCATTTTGCCACATTTTCAAATGCACTACAAATCGGCAAAGTCGAAACGGCCATTCAAGTCGGCCGAGAGTATCGCAGCAAATTCCCCAATGGCGACTACTACTCCGACGTCACGGGTGCGCTGGCGAACGAGTTAAAGAAGTCAGGTCAAAACGAAGAGTTTATGGCCTTGGCCGTCAACTTTTTGGGTAGCCGCCCACTTGATCCCGTAGGGCCCAGTCTGTTTGCTCAATGGGCCAGCTACCTGATCGAACAGCAGCAATACGCCGAACTGATCAATCAGGCAGCCGAATGGTATAACGCTCACCGCAACAGCATCTACGAAGACGGAATTTTCTATTGGGGCGGTCTAGCCGAACTCCAATTGAGTCAATTCGAGGATGCCGTCGGCAGCTTCTCACGCTTGGTAGATCAATACCCCAGCAGCGTCTACGCCGAAGACGGCCTATTGCGTAAAGGGGCCGCACTCTTCTATGCGCAACGCTTCGAAGAAGCCCGCGACACACTCTACAGCTACGTAGAGAAATACCCTCGCGGCAATGCACTGGACCAAGCTTACTTCTTCCTCGGCGAGGTCGAATACCTCGCCACCAATTTAGAACTTGCGCTACAACATTTCCGCAAGGCCGACGAAATCACTACACTTCAGGATGTGCATAATGGAGCCGCCTTTCGTATCGGCAGCGTACTCGAAGAGCTCGGGCGTTACGAAGAAATGGCCTCACATTTCAAAACCTACATCGATCGTTACGGCGAGAATGGAGACCTCACTCGAGCGGTGCTGCAGTTAGGACTCGCCTACGAATACCTCATGCGTCCAGTCGAAATGCTCGCGCTCTATCGCGAAAACATCGAAAAATACGCAAAGGTGCCCGACAACAGTGGAGTCGACGCCCTGATCGAAGGTTACGCAGAAAAGTATAGCCAAAATAAAACAGTCATCACGCGCACGGTCGCCTTCTTCGACCAGCTTGAAAACGACCTCGAGTTCCGCAAAAAGATCGTGACTGACCGTGGCTTCTTGTTTGAGCACTTCTACGTCACCCCCGAACTCGATCAGACGCTCTATAATAAGCTTCGCAATGATCCCGACTTCACCGCCGACCTGCTCGAAGATCTCAGTCCGATTAAAGATTATATAACTCCATACCGCACACAACTGGAGCGATACCCGAGCGAACAACCGGAAGAATACTTCAAGAAGCTATTGATCAAAGCGAAGGCTGAAAAAGATTTTATCAGTGAAACACGTATGCTGATGGGGCTATATCGCCTCGGAGTGGAAATCGACCCAAGCCAACGCTACGATCTCGCATTGATCCAAAGCCTCACGCCTCGTGCCATTTTATACATCGCCGATTATGAGCGTAACAAACGCCTCTCTTTCGCTGAAGATGCTTGGAATCAAATCTTGATCAACTACCCGACCGACGACACCACGATTGTCGCCTTCATGCGCTTGGCCGATGTCACCGCAGAAAAAGGTGATCGATCCGACGCACTTGGTTATTTGGAGCAAATCGTCACACAATTCCCCGGCTCGCCCAAGATTCCCGCGGTCATGTTACGCCAGGGAGAGTTGCTCAGTGAAATGGGGCGCGGCAGCCAAGCTCGCGAAAAATATCAATACATACTACGTGTTCCCGAATGGCGCGGTGTGCTGCACGCACAAGCCTTGCAACAGATCGGCGAATCCTACATGGCAGAAAAAGCCTACCCAGAAGCTCATGGTTTCTTTGAGCGCACCTTTTTAGGTTACCCCCACTTGCCAGAATGGAGCGCACGCGCCTACCTCTCCGACGCAGATGCCTTGATCGGTATGGGAGAAAAGCAAGATGCCATCAATACTCTACAAGAAGCGATCAAGGAACTCCCGGCCAGTGCCCCCGAAGAAATCCTGGAAGCGATCAAAGCTAAACTAAAGGAGCTTCAAGTATGATCTTTGCCCCATCCCGACACCGACGCACCATGATGAAGCGCATTTCCACCCTACTGCTCACAATTGCCTTGGCTCAAACCGCAGCCACCGCTCAAGAGATCAATCCCTATTGGATCGATTACGGTAACGAGCCCGTATTAATTCAGCAGAACAACAACGGTTCCAGCCAAACACTGAAGTTTGTAGCCTACAAGGACGACATGCTGGTCGCAGAGCTCGAAGGCGGCGTAGGCGAAGTATCTCTGCCCGTCAGCGAATCCATGGTGCAAAGCCTGCGCCTGGACAACTCCGCCATGCCCGAGATCAACCGCATGATCAATAGTGGCAACTTCACCGGCGCACTCACCCTATTACGCCCTAAAGCATACCCGCTGATCAAGTTCCATGCAGTCCCTGAGAGTTTCACACAACTGCATGTTCCGGTCCGCACCTTAATTGATACCCTGATTCAAGCTAAAGAATTCAACGAAGCCTACGATCTGCTCAACCGGATCGAACTCGATAAGGTCGGTCTCAAATACAGCGAAAGTGCGATCGCACTGATGAATGCCTACCTAGCGGAGGGCGACTTCGATGCAGCCGCCAACATGACAAAAATCATCCCAGTGGATGGGCAGTATGCCGTCAACATCCGCCCCATCGTGGATGCCGCCGATGCACTTAGAGCAGCTGGCAAATACGAGGCCGTGATTCCACTCTATCGTCAAATCGAGACAGTCGTACCGGACGACGTAAAGAAGAACGTGCAAATGTGGCTCGCCTACAGCCTAGTGCTCGCCGACCGAGTCGACGAGGCCACCCCGATGATCGATGCACTCGAAGAGCCTGAGCCCAACGAGCGTCTATTCTCTCTCTACAAGTTATTGCAAGGCTCACGCGCCCACAGTAGTGGCGACTACGGCCGAGCACTCGACCTGCTGACACGTGGTTTTGTGCGTGCCCAAACTTCATACGTCTGGGTGCCGGAAATGCTTTACCTCATCGGCGACTGCTACGCACGCTCAGAAGATAATCTAGCCGCACGCAATGTTTGGACAGAAATCGTGATCCTTTACCCAGAATCCCCCTGGGCACAGAGCGCAGAGGGCTCCTTAGCGAAGCTCCCCAAACCTCAACCATCTGAATAATTTTCCTTCCAACCGAACCCAACATTTCAAACAAATCACTTATTTTAATCTATAATCATGAAAACACCTAAGTTACGCCTCCTCCCCACCTTCTTTGCCATTGCACTGTTTGCCATTGCCACACAGTGGGTGCTCACACAGCCACTGAGCGCACAAGACGCCGCGCAAACAGAAGCTACCGATTCTGAAGCTGCTGCCGAGGATGCAGGCCCCCAAGAAAAATCACTCATCGATATGTATAAAGCAGGTGGTTGGGCAATGTATCCCCTCACAATGCTATCCATCGGAGGCTTTGGCTTGATCGTGTATAACTTCATGGCCGTGCGCCCAGAGCCGATTCTCAACTCAGCAGCCACGACTCAGATCGATGAAGCACTGCAAAACCTCGATATCGAAAAGGCGAAGAGCATTTGCCAGGAAAACCCATCGCCAGTCACCAACATTATTGACTCCGGCATGAACCGCGTAGACATCAACAACTACGACTCCGAGCAAGTGAAGGAAGCCATCGAAGAATCCAGTGCCGAAGAATTGGCAGGCCCCTTCGTCTTGATCAACTATCTCTCCGTGGTGGGTTCACTCTCTCCCATGGTCGGACTACTCGGAACCGTTTCCGGTATGGTGAAAGCCTTCAACGTGATCGAAGCTGAAGGTGCAGGTAGTGCTCAAGCGCTGGCTGGTAACATTTCGGAAGCTCTGATCACCACGGCCACCGGGATGATCGTCGGTATTCCTGCGATGTTCTTCTTCTTCTTTTTCAAGAATCGCTACGGCAAGATCACTTCCCGTATCGGACGCGTCGTTGGTGACCTACAATTCACTCTGAATAAGGCGATTAACAACCGCGCCTAATCACTCTCTCTCCCGCACACCCCCAAATAACTATGGCAATGTGGACCCCAGAAGAGGTTGATCCGGAGTTTGAACTGACTCCGATGATCGACGTCGTCTTCCTGCTTATCGCGTTCTTCATGACATTGATCAGCTTCATCAGCGCAGAGCTGGTGCAGCTGGAATTGCCAGAAGCCGAGCAAGCCACGATTCCCGAAGAGCCTGGCGAGCGCCAGTACATCTCGGTTGATGCCGAAGGGCAACTGTTCTTGGGGGCAACACCCATCACACCTGAAGCCCTCACCGCACAGCTAACTGCGTTGAAAGCGGAGATCCCACAGATTCAGGTCTTTTTACGTGCGGACGCACATACCGCGCACCGTCACGTCAATCGTGTCATGGAGGCCACGGCCAAGGCCGGGATCTTCGACCTCATCTTCGCATCTGCTAAGGACTAATTATGGAAGTCAGCTCCGTACTCGAATCCGAAGATAAAGTCGACATCACTCCGATGATCGACGTGGTCTTCCTACTTCTCATTTACTTCATGTTCCTGCCTCTACAACAAGAAGCAGACATTGGTATCAAACTGCCCAGTAATGCCCCCCCGGCAGAAAGCTTAGACTTGCCGAGTGAACATATAGTCGAGGTCTTCCCCAACGGCCTGATTCTCCTCAACGGTGCCCCGATGGACGGCATCAATGATCGTAATATGAACCGGCTGAGCACCACACTCACACGGCTCAAGTTGTCATCGGACCGCGCTGGCATCGACACTGTGGTCAAAATTCAAGCCGACCCCGATTCTCCCCATCAACGCTCAATCGATGTGTTGAACGCGGCTGCTCGAGCTAAGATAACTAAAGTCTCTTTTGCTGCCTACGGCGAGTAACCCCACCCCATGATAACTAAACCCAAAAAGCGCAAGATGAACCCGATGCTGCTCAACGTCTTGTTGATCAGTGGCGGCGTACATGCAATTGCTCTCTTTATTCTAGGTTCAATTACCGTCTATAAATATATCATCCCAGACGAGGCTCAGTTCGAAGAACCTCCAGTCATCGTCGAGGAGCAACCACCGCCTGAGGTTAAAATTGAGATCAAGCAACAGGCTGCTCCACAAGCTCAATCCATGCAGAGCCTACGTATGAAGCAAGTGGGCAACATCGCAGTCACTGCGGTGGATGTGGAATTACCTAGTATGCAAGAGTCCTTCACAGTCAGTGCTGGTCTAGGTGGCTTTGGTGGAGGTTCCCTACTCGGTGGCACCCGTGGCAGCATCGGGATCGGGATGTCGGACGTCAGTGTGTTCGGCCTGAAGACACGTGCAGAGCGTATCCTCTTTGTAATCGATGCCAACCGTCACATGGTAACCGATGCCAAAGGTGGCCTTAATAGTTATAAAGTCATTAAAGATGAGATCACCGACATGGTTGGCAACCTATCGACCGGCACTCTCTTTAACGTGATGCTGCAGGATCGTCGCAAAACAATGCTCTTCAAGGACCATTTGGTTTCAGCAGGAGACGAAATCCACAGTCAACTGATCCAATGGATCACTCCCGTAAACGCCAATCCGGATAAACCAGGTTTAGAAGGCGTCAAGGAAGCACGTCAGCCCAAGCTGACAGCGCTTCCGGACGAAGTCGTGCACCAGACAATCGTGTTCTCAGGCGACCGAGGTAATGAAACTGCTTTCCTGACTCAATATGCATTGGAGCAAAATGTGGACGCGATCTTCTTCATCACTGGCTACCACAAAGGCTTCGAACGTATACGCCGCAAGCCAACCGAGCGTGAAAACGCGCAATGGGCGAGAACAACCGCTTCCAGCAAATACCAAAAACAATTGGCAGAACATAAACTGGAAGTCCCGGAAATGGAGCAAAGAGTCAAAGCAGAGCTTGCCAGACAAAATGCAGAACGAAAAGCCAAAGGCATGCCTCCACGCGTGTTGGCTCAACGCTATGGTGTTTACTCCAATGCAGGCGAACTCGGACTGGAATGGAAAACCAGACATCCGGGCTGGCAACCCGCCTATTGGATCGAAGAACGTGATGTCGAAAAATATTTCCGAGAACTGGTCGATGTGCTCTACACCGAGAAAGGATCAGCAAAACCATCGATTAACGTCATTCTCTTCCTCGCAGGCGATGAAGCCTTCAACAAGGAAGCTGAGAAGTCCTTAAACAGTTACGTGCGCTCCTTCTCCGGCAAGAACCGTGTGATTCGTGGAGAAAACGAGATCAAAAGTGCTCGCAGCTCCAAAGATACAAAGAATTAAGCCTGACCGCCGCATACTCTAAATATGACAAGTCGTATTTAGAGTATTCAAAAAAACTGAATCGTTTACCAGAGCACGGACGTATCACTGATACGTCCGTGCGAAAAACACTGGCTATACTTTACTAGGATCAAATATCCGGAAACTCACCGGAGCTCCAATCACGGAGCTCTGCGCGGCGAGCACGGCCTTCGCACGTGCGATGGCAGCTTCGTTACTCTTGTGGGTCGTCACCATTAACTTGGCCGTGCCATCTTCGAGCTCCTTCTGATTTACAGTCGCAAAGCTGATGTGCTCCTTGGCCAAAATATCGGAAATCTTGGCCAGCACGCCTTCTTCATCCTTCACATGGATGCGTAAGTAGTAGCGCCCGGCAAGTTGATCCTGCGGCGCAAGTTCCAAACCATCGGCGAGCTTTTGGTAAGTCGCCTCATCCTCCTCCGAAATCGCCGGTGCGGGTGCGCCTTGCAGCATAAAGACGGCGTCGGCAATATCGCTGATCACGGAGCTGGATGTCGCATCTTGCCCCGCGCCGCGGCCGATCAATACCGTGGTGCCGACCACGTCGCCTGTCACACTGACTCCATTATAAACTTCGTCCACTCCGGCGATCACTTCTTGTTTAGAGATCAAGGCCGGGTGTAAGCGCACTGAGAGTTGGTTGGCTTCGAAGTCGCGCGCGATCACGGCGAGCAGCTTGATCTTATAGCCGAGCTGCCCCGCGATCTCGATATCCTCTCCAGTGATGTCGCGGATGCCTTCGCAGATAATCTGGTCGAGCCCCACCCATTTCCCATGCGCGAGGTACGCCAAGATCACTGCCTTGTGGGCCGCATCAATGCCATCGAGATCCAGCGCCTCGTCCGCTTCGACATAGCCGAGCTTACGCGCATCGCCCAAGGTCGCATCGAAGCTCAAGCCTTCGCGCTCCATGCGAGTCAAAATGTAATTGGAGGTACCGTTTAAGATACCAAAAATCAGCTTAAAGCGATTGGCGACCAAGGCTTCACGAATGGTTTTGATGATCGGAATCCCGCCTGCCACCGAAGCTTCGAAGAAATAATGGCCGCCATTTTGACGCGCGATTTCAAAGAGTTCTTCGCCGTGTTCACAAATGAGCGCCTTGTTGGCAGTCACCACGATCTTGCCCTGCTGCAGCGCACGGCGTGTCAGCTCCAGCGCCTTGCCAGTGCCGCCCATCAATTCACAAACGATGTCGATCTCGGGATTGTCCACGACTCGCGCCGGATCATCCGAATAACACTCCGCAGGCACCTGCACCTCGCGCGCCTTGCTGGCATCTTTGACTACGACTTGCGTGATCGCGAGCTCCGCCCCCAAGCGGTATTCAAGAGCCGAACGGTTCTTATCAATATTCTTCCAAACTCCTTGGCCGACGACCCCAAAGCCGAGTAAACCGATGCGTATTGTGCGTTTCTCAGACATATTTCTCAAAATTTATAGATAAAGCTAAATGTATTTCGCCCCACGGTGGACGCAACGAAGCGGAGCAGCCAATAGCAGCCGCCGGAATACTCAAGGCCATAATCCGGGGACTAGAGCTTAAAGACGATAAAGCCCCTCGTGCCCTTGGCCCACACATAGAGTCGGTTCTGGGAACCTTCCACCAGCTGATCGGCAATCGCATCGGCACTGTCAACCGCAGCACCGTTGACCTCCAAGATCACCATCTGTGCTTCTAGCTTATCTACAAACGGAGAATCGGACGAAACACCCGCGACGAATACGCCTTCGACCTCCGCAGGGATCGAGAAATCGGCACGCACAGCTTCGTCGACAGCACGCAGAACGACGCCTTTCAGCGGACTCGTATCGACCAGCCCACCCGAAACTTTACCATTTAAGCTCCCCAAGGTGACTGGCAGAACCAGCGTCTCGCCCATCCGTATCAAAGTCAGATCCACATCGGTGCCTGGTAGGATCTGAGAGACGACTAAGCGCAACTGCGCCGCCGAGTCGATTTCCACATCATCGACTTTCACGATGATGTCGCCATGGCGCACGCCGGCGCTTGCGGCCGGCGAGTCTTCTTGCACTTGATTGACCAAGGCGCCACGCGTGCTATCCAGCCCAAAGGCATCTGCCATGTCACGGGTCAGATCCCCCGGAAACAGGCCCAACATGCCACGTGGCACTTCCCCGCGTTCAATCAAATTAGAAGCCACGTTCAGCACCATATTGACTGGAATCGCAAAACCGATCCCGATGCTTCCCCCGCTGCCGGAAACGATTGCAGTATTGATACCGATCAGGCGGCCCCAGGCATCGACCAGCGCGCCGCCGGAATTGCCCAAATTAATCGAAGCGTCCGTTTGAATGAAATTCTCATAGGAGCCTGGCCCCAGGATCTCGCCCTTGCGATTGCGTCCCGTGGCAGAGACGATGCCTTGTGTCGCAGTCAACCCCACATCAAGCGGATTCCCAATCGCAAAGACGATGTCCCCCACCCGAATCAGCTCACTGTCCGCCAGCGTAATGGCTGGCAACGAGACTTCAGCATCAATTTTAAGCACCGCCACATCTGTCTTCGAATCGGAGCCGACCAAGGTCGCCACATACTCGGAATCATCATTCAGGCGCACCCGTATCTCATCGGCCTGACGCCCGCGCACCCCCTGCACCACGTGGTGATTGGTCACGATATAGCCATCTGTAGAGATAATCACCCCCGAGCCCACCCCGAGCGGCTCTTTACGTTCGCGTGTGCTGCCTGTATTGGGCTCCATCTGTGGCACAGGTTGAGCAAATTGCCGCAGAAAGTCGGGCAAAGTTCGAACCTGGCCCACCGTCACAATTTGCGATGTATACACCGTCACCACCGAAGGCGTCGCTTGATCCAGCACGTCCGCATAAGAAACCAAGGCTTTGCCCGCCTCTGCTTGAATCGGCTGGGTATCCACCTTGGCATTCAACGGCGGATGTTCCTCCGCAAACAGAGGCGCAATCGTGAGTAGAGATATCAGAGAGAAGCAAGTGGCGTATTTCATGATCAGATGCGTAATAAGATAGAGAAAAAAATGGACAGAAAGCGGCCGGTGGAGTTCCGCAATAATTTTAGCTCACAGCATCAAAACGGATGGCAGACCCAGTTCTCCGCACCTTCAATCCCGAGAGTCGTACGCAAGCGCCAAGCCACCACCAAGGCAGCCACCAAAGCCAAGCCCCGTTGTATGCGCACCAGCGTCACAGGCGTCACTTTCAGCTGCACTCGCATAAACTGGCTCTGGGCCAACCACAACAAGGGCAAGGTCCCGAGTCCGAAACCGATCGCGAACTCTGCGCCTTTCAGCGGAGAGCCGGAAAACAGAGCGAGCCCGAAGATCATATAAAGTGGTCCACAGGGCAGCAGAGGACTGGCCAGCCCAATCACAGCTGCGGCCACCGGTTTTTGCAAACGACTGAAGCGGGCAGTGACCTGCCGATACAATTTCCCCAGCCAAATCGGCTTGGGTAAAAAGCGATCCAAGCGAAAGGCCACCATCAAAAAAAACAGCACTAAGATCCACGGCAGATAATTCAGCCAAGAGCTCTCAACAGAGCGGATCACCACTGAGCCAAAGGCCCCCGCCAGCGTGCCGACCAGTGCATACGAAAACAGCTTGGCCAGATGGTAGCAGGTCAAGACCAGCTGCGGGCTGGCATCTTGTGCCTTTGTCGGCGCAAAGGCGCACGATAAGGGGCCGCACATCGCGACGCAGTGTACGCTGGTGATGAGCCCCGCAATCAAGGCCGTGTATGCGTTGTAAACTGTCTGGTAATCAAACATCTGCTTAACAAGATCCCATAAAACACTACAGAATTGCCGAATACAGATTGATAGCAAGTCACATCAGTATAATCAGATTAATGATTCTGCCTACAATGATTCTGCCGAGGAAAAACAACAGCAAAGCCTGAACACGGAGTTTTAATATAACTCAAAGATCGCAGCTTTACACCAAGCCATTCACAGTTTCACTTGCGCCATGGCTGATCCGCAGAAAACAATTGCCCGACTACGCGCCGAAATCGCAGAGCACGACCGTCTCTACTACAAAGAGGCGCAGCCCAAGATCGACGATCAGGCCTACGATCGCCTCAAGGCCGAGCTGGCCCAATTAGAAGCCGCCAACCCGGAATTTGACTTCGGTGCCGCCCCCTCGCCCACTCAAAGCGTGGGCGACGACCGCTTGGAAGCCTTTGAGAGCTACCGTCACCGCAAACCGATGCTGAGCCTGGATAATACCTATAGCTCGGCAGAACTGATCGAGTTTGGCCAACGACTGCTCAAGCGCTTTCCGGAGCAAGCGCTCACCTATTTGGTCGAGCCCAAGATCGACGGTGTCGCCGTCAGCCTCAGCTATGAGGACGGAGCACTCGTGCGCGCCGTCTCCCGTGGCAACGGCATCGAGGGTGACGACATTACCTCCAACGTGCGCGGCATCCGCGGCTTACCGGACAAGATTCAAGGCGCACCCACCGTGCTGGAGGTGCGCGGCGAAATCTACATGCGCCACCAGGAATTCGAGCGCATCAACGCCGCCCGCGCAGCGGAGGGGCAAGCGCTCTATGCCAACCCACGTAATCTCGCCGCAGGCACCATCAAATTACTCGACCCTGCCGAGGCCCGCAGTCGCCAACTCGACATCGTGCTCTACGGCATCGGAGCTTGCGAACCAGGCAACTATTTCAGCACACAATCCGAGATTCAGCAAAAACTGAAGGAATGGCAGTTCCCGGTGCTGGAGAAGTATTGGCTCGCCGATGATATAGAAAGCGCCTGGAAGTGCATCGAAGAACTGGATACACTGCGGCAAAATTTCGCCTACCCGACCGACGGCGCGGTGGTCAAACTCAACGACTTCGCACAACAAGAAGAAGCTGGCTACACCTCCAAAGCACCCCGCTGGGCGATCGCCTACAAGTTCGAAGCCGAACGCGCCGAGACTTTACTCAAAGAAATCAGCCTCCAGATCGGCCGCACCGGCGCCGTTACCCCCGTCGCCATTTTAGAGCCGGTGCAACTCGCAGGCACCACCGTCTCACGAGCCACCTTGCACAACGAGGACGAGATCCAGCGCAAAGACATTCGCCCCGGCGACACGGTGCTGGTGCAAAAGGCCGGCGAAATCATCCCACAAGTGCTCAGCGTCAATCTCGCGAAACGCCCCGCCGACAGCCAGCCTTTCATCTTTGGCGAACACCTCAAAGCGCTCGGCATCGAGGCCGAACGCGACCCCACGCAAGCAGTATGGCGCATCGTGAGCAAGGACGACCCGATCCGCCAGCAACGCGCGCTGGAACACTTCGCCAGCCGCGCTTGTATGGACATCGAAAACCTCGGCAGCGCCGTCGTCGAACAGTTGGTCAAGCGCGGCATGGTCCAGACCCAAGCCGACCTCTACACCCTGACCGAAGCGCAATTGCTCGAACTAGATAAGTTCGCCGAGAAGTCGGCTCAAAATCTCATCGCCGCGTTGGAAGCCAGCAAGCAGCGCGAGCTCTGGCAACTCATCCACGGGCTCGGCATCCCGCACGTGGGCAAACAATCCGCCAAGGATCTCGAAGCCAACTTCGACTCGCTCGAAGCCATCGCCAGCGCCACCGAAGAACAGCTCGAAGCCGTCGACGGCATCGGCAGCATCATGGCGCAGAGCATTCACGCCTGGTTTGCCGACAGCGACAACCAGAGCCTCATCCAACAACTCAAAGCCCACGGGCTCAATTTTGAAAGTGCTCGCCAAGCCCAAGCCGACGGCGTGCTCGCAGGCAAAACAGTGGTGCTGACGGGAGCCCTACCCACCCTCACCCGCGACGAAGCCACTAAAATGATTGAAGCCGCCGGTGGCCGCACCAGCTCCAGTGTCAGTAAAAAGACCGACTATGTGCTCGCCGGCGAAGCCGCCGGCTCCAAATACGCCAAAGCCGAAAAGCTAGGCATCGCGATTCTAGACGAAGACGAGTTCAAGCAACTAGTCGGTTGAATTTGAGAGATCTACGCAGACAAGTTGATTGTCACTTCACGCATTTAGAGCGTTTCTCAAAAGTAATGACGTAAATCGTATTATGAAATGAAGAAATCTAAATGAACCGCCTCATGCCCCAAAGCGCTGAAGCGCTCACTCTTACAAAGGAAACGCTCCCTAAGGTAAGAGTAACGGCTTAAGCCCAATGTCTTTAAGGATTGGTGACTTCTATAGTTTTGACAACTCGTTTTGACTGGGCAACTTTAGTTTTTGGCCAGTCTTTTGTGGGTTGTCGTAGGGTTCTGGGGCAAGTTCTAGGTCTTCGTTTTTTAATAACGGCATCATATATAAGATCATCTAAGAGTCGCTGTATCCACTGAGCCAGCGCTTGCGGGGTGATCAAGTCTGCACCGACTTGCAGTAGCTCGCACAGTGCGGCTGTCTTGTGCAAAACCTTGGCAAAGCTGATGCGCAAGGGCTCAACGCCTGCGGCAGAAGCGACGCTTTGGCGCTGCTTGGCGATCAGCGCGGCCGCTAAGAGCATCGCGAGCACTTCTTGGGCTGCGGTTTGCGGAGTGAGTGCGTCAAGTAGTTCTCCGCGGGCGTGCAGGTGGCTTTTGAGTTCTCGGAAGAATAACTCTTCCTCCCAGCGTGCGGCGTAAAGGGCGATCAGTTCTGTGGCTGGGCTGGTGGTGTCATCGAGCAGACTCGTCCACAAGCGTATTTGAAGACACGAACGGTGACCATTCTGGTCTTCATAGCAGACTCGACCATAGATCTCACGTAGTTCGAGTACCCCCACCTTCTTGCGTGTGGATGGATCAACCGCTTTGACTTCGACTAGCCATGAACCATCCGCGAGTTGCCGCGTGCGCTTGGCTTTGAGATTAGACTTTATCCGAACCAGAACGTGACTGTGTGTGCGCCGGAGCATTGACCAGAGTCCCCAGATCAGCGAAGGATAACCGAACAGTCGGTCGGCTAAAAGCAGACTGCGCTCGGGCAGATCCTGAGCCGCAAACAGTTGCCGCGCGAGTGTCAACTCGCCCTCGCCTTGCCAGCCTAAACGGGTGCCCAAAGGTTGGTGCATACCCAATTCCACCAGGACAACTGCCAGCAAATGCGCGAAAGCAGGTTCACCGCTACCGCGGTTGCAAGCCACTTTTGAAGCCTGTTCATTAATGGTTCCGGTATTACGTAAATTGAAACGAGTCCCGTCGATGGCCACCAACCGATATGCATGATAAAAGGCCTGCACATCTCGCTCACGGTCGGCTAACGGACGTAGCGCGATAGGCAGTATCTCTTCGATCAGCTTCTCGCCAATCGACAAGGCCCGCTGGCTGAGCGCGCTGTCCGAGATGCGCACTCCGGATACCGCCTTGGTATTAGACGAGAAAGTACCCGAACGTGCCAACTCATGGTAGACCCTGGACATCAACCATTCCCAGCCATTTAACTTGGCTTGGCCACCACCGCGAGGACCGTGCTGCGCGAAAATCAGAGCGCAACTCTCACGGCTAAATAGCTCCTCAAAGGCAGCTGGAAAATTAGAAAACAAAGGTAAACACAAGGAGGTGGATGCGCTCATTCATACAAAAGAAGCAATCGTACTAAAAAGTACGAGTCTTAAATGATTGCGCTAACTAAAATCCAATCCTTAAAGGCATTGGGCTTAAGCCGTTAAGCATATTCTAAATTCTTATGTTGTAGTATAAGCGCAAAGACTTTTGAGAAACGCTCTAGTCGAACACGCTAAAACTTGGGGTTACCGCGTGCTCTTAAACAGTTCCAATCCAAAGGAGACGGCAGCAGCAGGATTATCCTCAGCAATGTAATTATGAATGTCCCGCAGGTTCTTGATCGCGGGATCCGTCCAGACTACTTTGAGTTCCATGAAGCAAAAAGCTCTTCTACAGCTTCTTGGCTCTGCACGTGGCCTTCTCGGGCGGTTTGCTGGCCAGACTTGATCCCTTCAAGAATTTCGAGTTCCTCGCGGATATCATGCAAGCTCGCCGTTTCAGGCAGCGCTTGAAGCGTACTCATTGCTAGCTGTCTGTCATTCACGTCGTAAATATCACTCAGCCTTATAAAAAGTTCAACCTTGGAATTGAGTTAAGAAAATCAGAAGCTATCGAGCATAGATAAATTACACGGTCATGCGACGCGCTGCTGACGCTGCATTCGACTCGATAAAGTCGGATGTCCATGCCTTAGCTTAAGATTCGGAGTGGCTCGCAAGTTGCTGTAACTTGCCATTGCCACTATTTAACATAATTCATAACATTACACTTGCTTATTTAAAAACAAAATAACATAAGCATAAGTAATATGAATTTAGAGGCACTCAACCAGCTCTTACTCGACCAACCATTGGTCACGCTCTTCGCGGTCATCGCGGTGGGCCTACTCTTTGGTAACATCACCATCAAAGGGATCAACCTTGGAAGTTCGGGCGTGTTGTTCTCCGCATTACTGGCGGGGCACTTAGGCTATAGCATTCCTGGTGGCATTGGCACGCTGGGGCTGGTGCTGTTTGTCTACTGCGTGGGCATCGGCGCAGGGGGCCGCTTCTTTGCTTCGGTGGCACGTGAGGGGGCCACTTTAGCCAAGCTCGCACTCGTCATCGTCGCTCTGGGCGGACTTGTCACTTGGGCGGGCGCCAAGCTGTTGGATCTGCCGGCCGATTTGGCCGCGGGTATCTTTGCTGGTGCCCTTACCAGCACACCGGCGCTGGCCGCTGCCACCGAGGGCCTCAAGGAGGCCGCCTCGGGAGTCAGTATTGGCTATGGTATCGCCTATCCTTTCGGTGTCATCGGCGTGGTGCTGTTTGTGCAGGTGCTCCCACGCATCTTAAAGCACGACCTGGAAAAAATCGCGGCTGAACATGATGCGGGCGATGCCGCAGAAGACCGCGTGGAAAATGTGCTGGTCGAATGCACCAACCAAAATCTGATTGGCAAACGGATCGCGGACTCGGGCGTCGCCAATCTGAACGCTTGCCAGGTCTCGCGCATTTTTAAAGACGGGCAGCTGGTGCCACTCAGCTATGACGACGCTTTTACAGAAGGCTTACTCTTATTGCTGGTTGGGCGGAGCAAAGAGATCGCCGTGGCAGTGGACTACATCGGCCATCGCAGCCATCGCAATGTCCTAAAGGACGTGGAAAATGAGCGCCAGCAACTACTGGTCACCGAGCGTAAGATGGCAGGCAAGAACCTGCGGGACGTCGCACCGCTCAAAAACTACGGCATCGTGATCACACGGATCACTCGGCTCGGCCTCACCTTCGTGCCCAATGCCTCGACTGTTATTGAGCTCAACGATCAGCTCACCTCGGTCGGCCGCCCGGATGACTTAAAAGGCTTTGCCAAAGCAGTCGGCCACCGCAGCAACGCCATCGACACGACCGACTTGCTCTCACTCTCGGCGGGTCTCACACTGGGCATCATCGTCGGATTGATCCCGATCGGCCTGCCCGGTAGCACCCCCATCACATTGGGGCTCGCTGGCGGACCACTCTTTGTCGCCTTATTACTGGGACACTTCGGTCGTGTTGGCCGCATCGTCGGTCACATTCCCCGCCCCACCCGCCTGTTGCTGCAAGAGCTGGGACTGGTGTTTTTCCTCGCCAATGCCGGCGTGCGCGGCGGTGGCTCCTTGGCCGCTACCGTGCAAGAATATGGCCCCATGCTCTTCGCCCTGGGTATCGCAGTCAGCATTGTGCCGCTCATGGTCGCTTGGCCGCTAGCACGCAAGCTCTTTAAACTGGATCCCTTACAAGCTCTCGGCGGCATCTGCGGCGGCATGACTTCCACCCCTGCCTTGGGTGCCATCACCGCCAAGACCGACTCGCAAGTGCCTGTGGTCAGCTATGTATCGGCCTATCCGGTAGCTCTCATCGTGATGATACTGATCGCTAAAGTGCTGATCGGGCTCCTGGCATAAACAGACAAGACCCACGACAGCTGCGATGCACAGAATTATGACATTTTGGTGTCTAGCGTCAGCAATGGGTGATTGAGCTTGTTCCCACCTCAAAGCTACTCTAAATCTCCGCCCCGTGAAAAAAGTCACCGATATCAACATCACTTCCAAAACACTGCTTCCTTCTCCACTCGCCCTGTGCGAAGAGATCGTTAAAACGGACGCAGCGGATAAATTCGTGGCCGAGAGCCGCGAAGCGATCAACGAGATCATTTTTGGTAAGGACCGCCGACTACTCGTCGTCATTGGCCCTTGCTCGATCCATGATCTTAAAGCTGGACGTGAATACGCCGAAAAACTTGCTAAACTCGCCAAAGAAGTCGACGACCGCATGCTAATTGTCATGCGCGTCTATTTTGAAAAGCCTCGCACCACTGTCGGCTGGAAGGGCCTGATCATGGACCCGAAGCTCGACGGCACCAGCGACATACCAGAAGGTCTACGCATCGCGCGCCGCTTCCTGCTCGATATCATCGAGCTGGGCCTGCCCACCGCCACTGAGCTGCTGGACCCGATCACACCGCAATACATCGCCGACTTAGTCTGCTGGTCCGCGATCGGTGCCCGCACCACCGAGAGTCAGACGCACCGCCAAATGGCCTCCGGCCTCTCGATGCCACTTGGCTTCAAAAACGGCACCGATGGTGGGCTCGGAGTCGCGATCAACGCGATTAAAGCCGCCAGCCAGCCACAAACTTTTCTCGGCATTGATAACCAAGGCCAGGCCAACGCACTCACCACAAAGGGCAACCCACACTGCCACATCGTGCTACGCGGCGGTTCCCACGGTCCCAACTACGGCGCCGACGATGTCGCGCAAGCCCGTGAAAAACTTGAATCTGCCGGACTCACTCCCGCGATCATGACTGACTGCAGTCACGCCAACAGCGATAAAGACCCCGGCCGCCAGCCATTGGTCTTTGACGAGATCGTACGCCAAAGCCTCATCGACCCCAGCGTCATCGGCGCCATGGTCGAAAGTAATCTCGAATTTGGTAATCAATCTTTCCCTCAACCCGTAGCCGATCTTAAATACGGCGTCTCCATCACCGATGGCTGCATCGACTGGGCGACTACCGAAGCTATGATACGCAAAGGCTACCAGGATTTAGCACCACTCTTCACTTAAGAACAGCATAAGCGGAACTTCTGCTATTCAAATCAGAAACTTCCATCATTGAAGACCTCGGCACTCATCCTGTATTAATTCCTCTAATCACAAACCTCAACTGAATAAGAATTATGAACAAACAACCCATTCGTGTCGCCGTCACAGGTGCAGCTGGTAATATCGGCTACGCCCTTCTATTCCGAATCGCTTCAGGTGCCATGTTTGGCCCCGACCAACCGGTCGCGCTGAACTTGATCGAAATCCCACCTGCCCTCGACGCGCTCAAGGGTGTCGTGATGGAATTGGACGACTGCGCCTTTCCGCTGTTGAAAGATGTCGTCGCCACCACCGATATGGACGAAGGCTTCAAAGATGTAAACTGGGCGCTACTAGTCGGTTCCGTGCCACGTAAAGCGGGCATGGAACGCGGAGATTTGCTGGGTATTAACGGCAAGGTCTTTACGGGCCAAGGCAAGGCCATCGGCGCCAATGCAGCTCCCGATGTGCGCGTGCTAGTCGTGGGCAACCCATGCAACACCAACTGCTTGATCGCCATGAACAATGCCGAAGGCGTGCCCAACGACCGTTTCTTCGCCATGACCATGCTGGACGAGAACCGCGCCAAGACACAACTCGCCCAAAAGGCAGGTGTCGACGTGACCGAAGTCAGCAATATGACGATCTGGGGCAACCACTCGGCCACCCAGTATCCTGATTTCTACTCTGCAAAGATCGGGGGCAAGTCAGCTGCTGAAGTCATCGGCGACGAAGCTTGGCTCAAGGATACCTTCATCCCCGACGTGCAAACACGGGGTGCAGCCATCATCAAAGCACGTGGTGCATCCTCAGCGGCCTCCGCCGCCAACGGCATCGTGGATTCTGTCCGCGCGCTCACCACACCCACCGCCGAAGGTGACACCTTCAGCATGTGCCTCTGCTCCGATGGCAGCTACGGCACACCCGAAGGTTTGATCATCTCCTTCCCTTGCCGCAGCGATGGTGAGAAGATCGAGATCGTCAAAGACATCGAGCTCAACGAATTCAGCCGCGCAAAATTCGACGCCTCCGTGCAAGAATTGGCTGAAGAACGCGAAGCGGTCAAAGACCTGATCTAAGCAATCGCACACAGCGACCTTTCACAAAGCCCGCCAGCATCTCTGCTCGGCGGGCTTTTTTAGCGAGAAAACCTGACTCCCTACTGCACTTCCCCATCTGCCTGCAGCGTGCCATAAGCCTGCATCACACCCTCCACTACAGCAGAGGTGTATTCCAATAAAATATCATCGGCAGGCAAGGGCTGATGATGCGCACGAGCGTTCAGCGCCGCTTGTATGCGAGCATATTCTCGCTCACTGTTGGCCACATAGGGCTCCAACAGCACGGTCGGGCATTTGACTAGGCGTAACAACATTAAATTACGCGCCCACAAATAGGGCACCTCGGCATCGATTCGGATCGCATTATCCCCTTGGTAATCAGAGGCCGGCAGTCCCGTCGCCTCTCCAAGGGCCGCGCCTAAGGCGGCACCGAGTGTAGCCTCAATAGGCCCACTGCCATTGATCAGCTTCTCGATCAGCTGCGCCTGATGCTCTGAACTCAGCAGCTCGGCCTCGCTCAAGCAACCAAAGACTAATACGTGCGTATGGTCGCTCTGCACCAGCTGTTGTGTATCGCCCTCGGGCCATGCGGCTGCATTGATGTGCAGTGAGAGCAAGGCATCAGGGCGAATCTGCTCGTTGACAACCCGAGCGCGCTCCGCCAACTCCCCGCTCACAATCGCCATCCGTATGGCCGCGTCTCGCACTGCCATCGCGTGCTGGAGCTGGATCTGTAAATTGACCTCACTGGGCGGCGTTCGCTGAGCCGCCACAGCAGGCCAATAATCCGCAAAGGTCTCAGGATTGATGGGCTGAGACGACTCGCGCAGCAGAGTCACTTGCGCGCCCAAGCGAGTCAACTCAGCCCGCACACGCTGGGCCACTTCCAACACCAGCTCGCCTTCGCGCACCCAGTAGTCCTGCTCAGAGATCCGGAAGTTGCGCCATTCCCATTTCGCCCAGAATCCCCCGACATGCCCAGGGTCCAGTGCGAGATGCAGTCCAGCAAGGGGCGCTGCCGAAAGCTCCTGCCCCAGGACTCGCCTCTCAGCCGGAGAGCTCCACCAGGCCTCCACCTTTTGTGCCGCCACCTCTTCTAGGTCGAGGCGCGCAGCGCCATCGAAGTATGGCGTATAACGCGTCGATAACGCGTAGGCGATTTGCTCAGGCGTGCTCTGCGCCAGCAGCAAAATTGGCCACACAGACAGCGCCAGTAAGATTCGAAAAGTTCGCATGAATACCAATTCTTAGAATAGAGGAACAAGAGCAGCTACACACAGACAGGATTGCCCCTGCGACAATAAAAAAACCGCTGGTGAGCACCAGCGGTTTTGAAAATTGTATTCGTTTAAAATGCTTAAGAAGCGTTTTCCTGGAACACGTGGATGTCGCGCTGAGGGAATGGAATGCTGATTCCTTCGGCATCGAACTTCTCTTTGACTGCCTTAGTGAAGTCAAATTTGACAGCCCAGTAATCAGCGGACTTGACCCATGGACGAACCACAAAGTCGACGCTGCTATCACCCAAGTTAGCCACCGCAATTGTGACCGCAGGATCTTTGAGCACACGCTCATCAGCAGCCAACAAGTCTTCCATAATCTTTTTAGCCTTGTTCAAATCGTCGCCATAACCAACACCAACTGTCATATCGACACGACGTGTCGGGTGCGCAGAAACGTTGGTAATCGAACCGCCCATGATGGAGGAATTGGGCATGATGATTTGAATATTATCGGGGGTCTTCATCTCAGTGGTCAAAATACCCACTTCAACAATCACACCCGCTTCACCACCGGCTTTCACGAAATCACCAGCCTTGAAGGGTTTGAAGAGAATCAACAAAACACCCGCCGCAAAGTTAGAAAGCGAACCTTGTAGAGCCAGACCCACCGCCAAGCCAGCGGCACCGATCACGGCAACAAAGGAAGTCGTCTGCACACCCAGCTTACCAATCGCGGCGATCACGATAAAGATGACTAAAGCTCCATAAATGAGGCTCGCAAAGAACCCGACCAAGGTGGGATCGACTTCTCTTTTCTGCAATGTACTGACAAAACAGCTCCGAACCTTTTTGGCGACCCACAGGCCCACAACGAGTATAAGAACAGCGGCGATGATTTTCATCCCGTATAAGGCAAGACCATCGATGACCTTTTCAATGATAGTTGGCTCAGCGACCGGACCGGTAGCGGCAATAATTTCTGAAGCTTCTTGTGGCATAGTATGTATAAGTTAATGTTGGCTATGAGTTTAAACGATCACCCAGATGGTATAAAATATTACACATCTGACAATACGTAAAAAATAAATAAAATTGAATAATAGTCTGACTTAAAACGGCCAAATCTTATAGCGTTTGCGCTTAGTGGCTGGCCTAGTAGCCTCATTCAGTTCAGCGCCAGCTGACGCTTGGCCTACTTCCGGCGTGGCCACTTGAGCTGTAGCCGTGGGTTCAGCCGGCACAGGAGCTGGCACAGGAATAGCAGCCCTGGCCGCATGCTTGCGACGCAGATCATCAATCAAATTACCATAAAGAAGCGGCTTATGGTAATACGGGATCTCATGTGCTTCCAGCCTCTCGATATCTTGGGCAGTCAAACAACCAGAAACCACAGCACACTTCCCCTGTGAAAATTTACCATGTATCTCAATCATGAAATCGACCCCGAAACCATCCGGCAGACGATGATCAGAAATCACAAAATGGACCGTGCGTGCACGATCCTCCAAGATCGCTCTAGCCGCCGCCAGATCCGAAGCGAGGAAGACTGTAAAACCTTTCATTTCAAGCTGAGCCGCCCCCATCGCCGCGAGTTCTTTCTCATCTTCGATGAATAATACATTCATAATGCGAACGATTTAATAACGGACTAAAGCACATTGCAATCGCTCATCGCCGCTCAAATCGTTAAAAATATATAAATTTAGCTCACCATGCTCACCTGCACCTTAGCAGCCGCGCCTAATCCAAGCGCCAGAGTGCTCCCAGTATCTGAAAGCTCGATGCCCACGGATTCGGCACTCATACTTCGTGTCCGCACTTGCAATCGCACCCCAGGGTTGAGGCCAGACTCAGCAATGTAATTGAGAAAATTCGGGTCCTGATCACTAATTCTCGCCACCGAAACCACTGTATTCAGCGGACATTCCACTAAAGTTTCGACCGCACCATGCACCATTTCCCCCTCTGCCGAAGGAATCGGATCACCATGCGGATCTACTGTAGGATGCCCCAAATAGCGATCAATCCGCTCTAACAACAGATCAGACACCACATGCTCCATTTGCTCCGCCTCTTCGTGCACTTCCGACCAATCAAAGCCTAGCACCTCCACCAAAAACTGCTCGATCAATCGATGACGCCGCAACACATGCAGCGCCAGTTTACGCCCAGGCTCGGTCAGCTGCACCCCAACGCGCGGCGCGTATAGAACCAAGCCTGCATCCGAAAGCGCCTTCACCATAGTAGTTGCCGTACCGGGCACGACTCCCAAGGCCTCAGCCACCTGCCCCATCGGCACTTCGCAGGATGTGACCTTCTCGGAAACGAGGTAGATCTGCTTAATATAATCTTCGACTGTGGCGCTTGGCATAGTGCTCACACCATCATCCTTCGCTTGTATAAGGCCAAGATTATTTTGAACCGTTGTATTTCTTTAATTCCCGCGATTAACACTGCTCGAGAATGAGTGCCACATTCGTTGGAGTCCCGCCTTTAGGCCAATGTCTTTAAGGATTGGTGACTTCTATAGTTTTAACAACTCGTTTTGACTGGGCAACTTTAGTTTTTGGCCAGTCTTTTGTGGGTTGTCGTAGGGTTCTGGGGCAAGTTCTAGGTCTTCGTTTTTTAATAACGGCATCATATATAAGATCATCTAAGAGTCGCTGGATCCACTGAGCCAGCGCTTGCGGGGTGATCAAGTCTGCACCGACTTGCTTTAGCTCGCACAGTGCGGCTGTCTTGTGCAAAACCTTGGCAAAGCTGATGCGCAAGGGCTCAACGCCTGCGGCAGAAGCGACGCTTTGGCGCTGCTAGGCGATCAGCGCGGCCGCTAAGAGCATCGCGAGCACTTCTTGGGCTGCGGTTTGCGGAGTGAGTGCGTCAAGTAGTTCTCTGCGGGCGTGCAGGTGGCTTTTGAGTTCTCGGAAGAATAACTCTTCCTCCCAGCGTGCGGCGTAAAGGGCGATCAGTTCTGTGGCTGGGCTGGTGGTGTCATCGAGCAGACTCGTCCACAAGCGTATTTGAAGACACGAACGGTGACCATTCTGGTCTTCATAGCAGACTCGACCATAGATCTCACGTAGTTCGAGTACCCCCACCTTCTTGCGTGTGGATGGATCAACCGCTTTGACTTCGACTAGCCATGAACCATCCGCGAGTTGCCGTGTGCGCTTGGCTTTGAGATTAGACTTTATCCGAACCAGAACGTAACTGTGTGTGCGCCGGAGCATTGACCAGAGTCCCCAGATCAGCGAAGGATAACCGAACAGTCGGTCGGCTAAAAGCAGACTGCGCTCGGGCAGATCCTGCGCCGCAAACAGTTGCCGCGCGAGTGTCAACTCGCCCTCGCCTTGCCAGCCTAAACGGGTGCCCAAAGGTTGGTGCATACCCAATTCCACCAGGACAACTGCCAGCAAATGCGCGAAAGCAGGTTCACCGCTACCGCGGTTGCAAGCCACTTTTGAAGCCTGTTCATTAATGCTTCCGGTATTACGTAAATTGAAACGAGTCCCGTCGATGGCCACCAACCGATATGCATGATAAAAGGCCTGCGCATCTCGCTCACGCTCGGCTAACGGACGCAGCGCGATAGGCAGTATCTCTTCGATCAGCTTCTCGCCAATTGACAAGGCCCGCTGGCTGAGCGCGCTGTCCGAGATGCGCACTCCGGATACCGCCTTGGTATTAGACGAGAAAGTACCCGAACGTGCCAACTCATGGTAGACCCTGGACATCAACCATTCCCAGCCATTTAACTTGGCTTGGCCACCACCGCGAGGACCGTGCTGCGCGAAAATCAGAGCGCAACTCTCACGGCTAAATAGCTCCTCAAAGGCAGCTGGAAAATTAGAAAACAACGGTAAACACAAGGAGGTGGATGCGCTCATTCATACAAAAGAAGCAATCGTACTAAAAGTACGAGTCTTAAATGATTGCGCTAACTAAAATCCAATCCTTAAAGGCATTGGCCTTTAGGCGAATCATGAACTGGAGCGGTCGGACAAAACCGGGACTCCAAGCTCCCCGCACTTTGAATGACACCCGCTAACGTGGCTTGGAACGCTTTCTTGTTGGCGTGGTCCTTTCAAAGCTTCACATTCCTCTTCGATCATGCTTCGTCTCCGATACTTTTCCACTCTTTGCATCTGCATACTCTGTGGCCCATGCCTCTCGCAGGGCTCCGACCTTGCCAGTAACCGCTTACTCAGCATCGCGGAAAAAGAAACCAAGATCTATCAAAAGATCGCCGAAGACCCGGAATTCTATAGCGAAGAGGACTTGGATCGTCGCATAAACAATCTGGTCCAAGCATACCGGAGCTACCTGATCGACCAACCCGATGATGTCAGCGCTTACATACTCTACGGCAAACTGCTGCGTCGCGTGCAGGAAAACGAACAAGCCTTTCTAGCCTTTCTCAAAGCGGACGAGCTGGATCCTGAAATCGCCGTGGTCAAACAACAGATCGGCAACCACCTGGCCGAAGAAGGTAAAGGCAAAGCCGCCCTCACTTTTTATTTGCGCGCAGTCGACTTAGAACCTGAAACAGCCGTATATCACTTCTCACTCGGCCAATTAATCTACGACTTCCGCCAGGAATTCATTCAAGAAAAGATTTTCACCCGGGACGCACTCGAGCGAGAAATGCTCAAGGCCTTCCGCAAAGCCGCCGAACTCGCACCCGATAACTTCGACTATCAGTTGCGCCTCGGTGTCGCCTACTACGACCTAAGCAGTCCTGATTGGCGAAGCGCCCTCCTGCACTGGAAGCAAGTAAGCAAACTAGCCGCCAATCACTTACAACTCGAAATCCTCGACCTCCATCGCGCCCGAGTGCTCGGTAAATTAGGGCGCCTGCAAGAAGCCCGCAGCCTACTGGATCAAGTGCTCAACCCTGCGCTACAAAAATCGAAACAACAAGTGCTCGATGAAATTGCAGTTCATTGAGCAAGCCCCCACACCACCTGCTTCCGTACACAACCGACCTAAAGAACTAGCATAGCCATGAGCGAATTTAAAACCGTCCAAGAACTCAAGCAACTCGACCCCGCCATCGCCGTCCCCTTCCGCAGCATCTTTATACTGCGCCGCAAGACGGTGAAGACCGCCAAAAACGGCAATCCCTTCCTCAGTATCGAACTCGGCGATGCCGGTGGCAGTTTCACCGCCAACGCCTTTGGCGATTCTGCCGTATTTGCCGCACTCGAAAACGTAGCCGAAGGTGCCATGGTTCGCATTTCGGGAAAGACTGAATATTACCAAGAGCGCTTCTCCCCCCGCCTGCAAGCAGCCGAAGAAGTCGCCCCCAGCGATGAAGAAGCGCAAAGTATGCTCAGCCAACTGGTCGAAGTGCCACCCGAGTCTGAAGACGACCTGTGGGCGCATATCAAAGAAGCGATTGCCGCCATCCAACACCCACAACTGCACGACACCGTGCAACGAGTCATGGATGAAGTGGGCGACCAATTCCGCACCAGCACCGCAGCCATTAGTATGCACCACGCCTACCGCCACGGACTCTTAGAGCACACCACACATATGGTTCGTGCCGCCCGTGCGCTGTTGCCACTGTATCCGCAGGTCGATGCCGATCTGGCAATCGCAGGCATTATTCTACACGACATCGGCAAAATAGAAGAATATGAAGGCGACTACGCCGCCAAAATCAGCCGCATCGGCACCTTACAGGGCCACGTCGTGCTCGGTTTCCGCACCGCCCGCAAGGCAGCGATCCAATCCAAGCTCAACCCGGACCTGACCGAGCGCCTCGAACACATCATTCTCAGTCACCAAGGCGAGAAAGAATGGGGAGCCGCCGCCATGGCCGCCACGCCTGAAGCTGTATTTGTCTCCATGGTCGACAACCTCGATGCCAAAATGGGCATGGTCCAACGCGTCCTTCGCAATGCTCCGGAAGGTGAAGAGTTTTCCGAATACTTAATGGGCCTAAAAACCCGTGTCCTGCTCACCCCACCCGACAAGAGCTAAGTGCTCAATGTAGGATTTGCGCTGTTTTTGTAGGATTCAGGATAAACGATTTGCATTCTCGACAGGGCCGAATTGTCTCTCCGACATGGCTAATATCATTTTTCAAAAATCCGGCGTCACCGCACCTTGGACCGGCGACGAAGAGAGCATCTTAGAACTAGGCGAAGTTCACGACCTCGATCTGGACTACGGCTGCCGCATGGGCAATTGCACCGCTTGTCAGCAACCACTCCTCTCCGGCGAAGTTGAATACCCGATGGGCCATACCGCAGAGCCAGACGATGATCATGTCCTCATCTGCTGCTGCCAGCCAAAGGGCGATGCCGACGTCGTGATCGACGCTTAAACGCATCCGTATACGCATCCACATGCGATTACTACGACCAGTCGCCCCCGCACTCCTGTTACTTGGGCTCAGTTTTTTCACGGCCTGCCGCGCACTGCCCGAAGATCCACCAGCCACCGTGGAGTCGGTCGATCTGAACCGCTACACCGGCTTATGGCATGAACTCGCTCGCCTGCCCGTCTTCTTTCAAAAAGATAACGAACGGGCGACGGCCGAATACGTGATGAATGACGCGGGCAATATCGACCTAGTCAATACCGCCATCGCACCCGATGGCTCTCAACGCTCAGTCACCGGGACGGCCGTGCCAGTCGCAGGCTCCAACAACGCGAAGCTCAAGGTCTCGATTGATAACTTCTTCGCCCAAATATTTGGGAGCCCTCCCGATTATGGTAACTACTGGATCTTGAAGTTAGAATCCGACTACAGTATTGCACTGGTCGGCTCGCCCAATCGCAAAACCCTCTGGCTTCTAGCTAAAACTCCAGAGATCCCCGCATCCAAATTGCAAGCCTACATCGCCTACGCCGAAACGCTGGGTTACGAGGTCAGCGAACTCATTATCAATAACGGACACTGAAAGGCTTCAATTATCCCTCTGTCCACGGATGCACACAGTAGTCAGATAGAGCACCTCAGCGTTTCGTCCAACCTGCCGCTAGCCGATCGGCTGGCGGGGCAACCTCGCAGCTCAGTCTAGTTGCGTATCCCACCAAGCAGGCTTCTTCAGCAAGCTTCCATCATAGATCAAAGACGCCACCTCCAACAGCTCGTGTTCTGGCAAGTTCAGCGTCATCATCACACCAAAACGCTGAATCGCCTCCGGCATTAAACTGCGCTCCGCATCCGGTGCCGCCATATAGGCAGTCATCGCAGTGGTAAATGACTCATGATCCGCGTGCTTTTTTAAATAGTTATGACGCACCTCCCAGAGTGCAGGCCCCAAGCTGACTTGTTGCCGCTCATAAGTGTTGGCCGCACGATGACAGGTCAGACACAAATTACTGTGTAGACTCCGACCGTGTTTAAACTGCTGCGAATCCGTTTCAACCAGTGCGGGACTTGAAGGCGACTCAGCAGCAACGGCCTCCATTGCTTGACTACGGGTATGCGACGCCCGCCAGCTCCACCAAAATGCGAGCGAAAAGGAGAACACACCTAACAGAAAAAAAGATACAACACGGAGCATGTTTTTAAACTATAAGTTCACGACAAATGGACGAAAACAAGGCCCCCCAACTCATGCGATTGAATCTCATGAATACAACGCAAAGCATGACATCGAGTCGCATTACCAGTGCCAATAATAAGCCTCAAAAACACTGGTAATTCCAGGCCAAGCAAATGCCGGTCTTGTCCGCCTAACAACGAATGCTACAATTCTAGCCTGACCTAATCCGTCTGACCGACAGATGCTAGGATTCAAGCAGACCTTGGGCCAACCAAACCGCGGCACTGGCGTCACTGCCAGCATGTAAGAGCTCGCATAATTCCTGCGCCCCGGCGGCCGCCTGCTCCGCGGCAGCCGGGTCTTCGAGCGCACGTATCAACTGACGGCTCAACTGCGACGCACTCGCCGCATCTTGAATGAACTCGGGGTGCAGCGGACGATCCAGCAACAAATTAGCAATCCCGATATATTTAACTTTCACCAACATGCGCCCGATCCAATAACTCATCGGGTTCAAGCGATAAGCAATCGCCCCGGGAATCGCGGACAATGCACAGGCCAAAGACATGGTGCCGGAGCTCATCAACACGGCACTCGCCGGCAGACTCTGCTGCGAATTGGCCACCAATTGAATATGCGCAGCCAAATCGGGCTCGGCAGCCAGCACCGCCTCCAACTGCGCACGTATTTGCTCACTCGGATACACCACCGTCGCCTGCAAATCAGGATGTGAGCCGCGGGCTTGGCGGAAGCCTGCCAACAACAATGGAAAAATGCGCCCCACCGCCGCAGGACGGCTCCCCGGCAAAAGTAGAACCGGAGCACTGGCATCATAGCGAAAAGGTGCCTGCCAAGCCTCGCGCACAAAAGGATGTCCCACAAACTCAGTCGGCAGTTCGGTATCCGCAAAGCAATCCACTTCGAAGGGAAAAATCACACCGAGTCGATCAATCAGATCCGCCATTTTAAAACGACGTTTCGCCTTCCAAGCCCACACTTGCGGACCGATGTAATAACTGAGCCCGATCGAACCGCCCCCCTTACAACTGAGTCCGCGCTGCGCCAATTGATCGGCCAAGCGCAAGTTGAATCCGGGATAATCAACAAAGCAAATATGCTTCGGCTGGTAGCGCTCGATCCATTCCAAGGTGCGATCAAAGAGTCCTTTGAAAAAACTATAATGCCGCACCACTTCGACAAAGCCAACGATCGAGACCGCCGTCAGGTCGTAGAGCAGTTGTGCACCTGCCGCCTGTAGCTCCACCCCACCTAAGCAGGCCACTTTTAGCTCGGGCTGTTGTCGCCGCAGATCCGTCAGCAATTGTGCCGCATGCTCATCGCCGGAGTGTTCGCCCGCGATGATCAGCAGATCAGGCTGCCCATTAATCGGCGCCGGAAAATCCGTAGTGGCTGGAAGTGAATTAGACATACTGGAGAAAATTCGTGGAATAACACCGCATGGACCACCGTAGGGGCTTGTGCCCTGCGCAGCTCGAAAAGCGAAGTGCTCGGCGGGCGTCACAAGTGACGCCCCTACATTTATAATCACGACAAGCAGTCATTACTTCGCGTGAATCAACTCCGTAACCTGGATCGCCAGCTCCAGCGCCGACTTGCCCAGCTCGGCACCGACTTTTGGCTTCCCTGCACTTCGGACTACTTGAACGAAGGATTCCAACTCCAGCTTGAGTGGTTCGTCTTTTTCGATGGGAATCTCTTCCCGCACCAGCTCGGCTCCCTCTTTGCGCAGGAAGTGACCGCTCTGCTCCTGGAAGTTGATAGATAAATAGTTCTGCGGCTGAAACACGCGAATCTCGCGCACCTTCTTTTGGCTGACACGGCTGGTGTTGATATTGGCCACACAGCCGTTTTCAAAGGTAATGCGTGCATTCGCGATGTCCTCCGAGTTCGAGAGCACATTGACTCCCACCGCATCCACTTGCTTCACAGGCGAACGCACCAGCGCCAAAATCACACCGATATCGTGGATCATCAGGTCCAGGACCACGCCCACTTCGGTGCCACGTGGATTAAATGGCGCCAAACGGTCTGCAGTGATAAACTGAGGCTGAGTGACCGCATTTTCCAAATAGCCCATCACCGGATTATAATGCTCAATGTGGCCCACCTGTACGATGCAGCCCTGCGATTTCGCGGCAGCCAAGATTTGCTCCGCCTCGTCCAGGCTGGTGCAGAGCGGCTTCTCGATCAGCAAATGACAGCCTCCTTCCAAAAGCGGCACCGCCACCTCACAGTGCTTATCCGTCGGCACCACCACGCTCACCGCGTCGCAGGCCGCCGCCAAAGCCGCAGCGGTGTCAAAGCGTTGACAATTATATTTCCCGCAAATCTCCTCCGCACGGGCATCGTCGGCCTCCACGATCCCAACCAGCTCACAGCTCTCCAGAGCCGCATAGATACGCGCATGGTGCTGCCCCAAATAGCCAGTCCCGACAACGCCACAGCGAATTTTTGATTGCTCAGTCATGGCCACAGCAAAACTTTAGCCAGATAAACTGACAAGGCGCGAATCGTAGAATATTTAGACCTTCGCCCGACAAATTGAGTCCCTTAAACTCAGCCTTGAAATACGCGACCGTTTCGCGTTCTCTTACTTAAGTGAATATTAGTCTCCAGCCAATAGTCCTGCGATGGGCCCGCGAACGCGCGGGGCTGGATGCGGCTGCGCTGGCTAAGAAGTTGAGCACGACCGAGGAGAAAGTGCTGCAGTGGGAGCAAGACGGAACGCTGACTTATAAACGCGCCGAAAAGCTGGCTGAGAAAACGCATACGCCTTTCGGTTACCTGTTTCTGGAAGAGCCACCACTAGAGCAATTGCCGATCAGCGATTTCCGCACCGTCGGCAGCGAAGAGCCAAAACGCCCGAGTCCGGAACTACTGGATGTGCTCTTCGATGCGATGAGCAAGCAGGCTTGGTATCGCGATTATTTGATCGAAATGGGCGAGCCTCGGCTCGACTACATCGGTAGCATCGGGCTGGAAGACGCGCCCGCTGCAGTCGGCGAGCGGATTCGCCATCATTTCGGCTTCGACAGCGCCACGCGCGCAGAAGCAAGCGACTGGAAGGCCGCCCTCAACCTGATGTTTGAGCAGTGCGAGGCGCACGGCATCCTGGTCACCCGCACCGGCATGGCGAAGAGCAATACCCACCGCCCTTTGCTGGTGAAAGAGTTTCGTGGCTTCGCTCTGAGCGACCCCTACGCGCCGCTGATCTTTATTAATTCTAAAGACAGCCACGCCGCCCAAATGTTTACCTTAGTGCATGAACTGGTGCATCTGTGGTTGGGGCTGTCCGGCGTCTCGAATCTAGTCAGCACCTACGCGCCCAGCGCGCGTGTAGAGCAGTTTTGCAATCAAGTCGCCGCCGAAGTGTTGGTGCCGCTCGATGCACTGCGCGCCCAATTGGCACTCGCGCAAGAGGACGACGATCCGATTCGTCGCCTCGTGCGGCATTTCAAAGTCAGCTCGCTGGTGATCCTGCGTCGCCTGCGCGACATTGAGGAGCTTGATGCTGCGACCTTCCGCAAGCTTTACAAAGACGAAGAAGACCGCTTCGCGGCCATTCAAGCCAAGCAGAAGGCAAAAGGTGGCGGCGGCAACTATTACGCCTCGAAACATGTGCAAGTCGGTCGTCGCTTCGCGCAGGCACTGATTGGCAGCGCCTTGGAAGGCCGCACGCCCTATCGCGAGGCTTACAGCCTGTTAGGCGTGCGCAAGACCGAGACGTTTAACAACTTCGCCCGTCAATTGCACTTTAACGTCTAGGCATGGCTTACCTACTAGACACCAACACACTGATTCAGGCGAAGAACGAATACTACGCATTCGATTTGTGTCCGGGGTTCTGGGACTGGCTCGCGTTAAAGCATCAGCAAGGGACGCTGTATAGTATCGAACCCGTGCTCGAAGAAATCCGGGATGGACAAGATGAGTTAGTTGACTGGGCGAATGATTGCCCGACTGGCTTCTTTCTGCCCATCGATGCGGCCACAACCATAGAACTCGGCAGAATCGTTCAATGGGTGCAAGCATCCGAATTTAAAGACGCCGCCAAACGCGATTTTCTTTCCAAAGCAGATCCGCTGCTCATCGCCTACGCGAAAGCGCATGGATATATACTCGTCAGCCACGAAGTGCACATCGAAGGCGAACGTCGAAAAGTAAAAATCCCGACAGTCGCACAGGTGTTTGATGTCCCATGTGTGCGCACCTTCGAAATGCTCCGCTCTGCGTATGCGTCGTTTGTCCTTCGCCCTGGTTTAGAGTTACTTTAATGAAAGCCGACTAACCCCACCAATCAGTCTGCCGCGCATCGACATTACCTGAATTTCGCCCTCACCCTTGCAGCGCGAACTTGCCAATCCTACAAATTGACATTTAGATTATCAATTTGTAAAAACGGGCTGTGATTGATCGCCAAATAGAGCCGATACTCAGACGAATGGCCTCCGCGAACTGGCAGCGACGCAACCGAGCAGCCTGAATGAGACACTTTGGAAGGGAGGCTACCCACCCATCTTTGACCAGCAAATTGACCCTCAGTTTTGGTATGACGCCTATATCACGACTTATGTTGAGCGGGACGTGCGCCAAATTCTTCAAGTTCAGGATACCCATCTTTTCCAGCGTTTTCTCGCACTTTGCGCCGGCAACATTGGACAGCTCTTCAACGCGAGCCGCATCGGCAGCGACTGCGGTCTGAATCACGGCACAGTGGGCAAGTGGTTATCGGTGCTCGAAGCCTCCTATGTCGCGTTCCGTTTACAACCGCACCATAAGAATTATCGCAAGCGCTTGGTGAAGACCCCAAAGATTTATTTCTACGATGTTGGACTCGCGATTCGCCTACTTGGTATCGAGAGCCCGCAGCAGTTGGATACGCATCCACTGCGGGGCGCACTTTTTGAAAATTGGGTAATTCTGGAACTGTTGAAAGGCCGCTTCAATCTGGGACTACGCAACAATCTCTCGTTCTGGCGCAATAACACGGGGCATGAGATCGATGTGTTGATGGATCGTGGCGGGCAACTCATCCCAATCGAAATCAAATCGGGTCAGACGGTCGAACATGCACCTAGAGGTCAAAGAGAATGAACTCGTCCCAGACTGCGCGCCGAAAGTTTCCTGTTAGGCGAGCCCGAATAGTCGAAGGCTGAAAATGGGGGGGGTCTTATCACATACCATAAGTGAACGTAAGATTGACCTCTGGCCGTATTAAATGATCGTTTCAAACATGAATCCTTCCCAAACCCCTACGGGCTCTGTTTCAGATAAAACACGTCAACGTATACTCCAAGCGGCTGGTAAAATCTTTGCTCAAGGCGGCTACCGTGCGATGACCCTACGCGAAGTGACTAAGGAGGCCGGTGTCAACCTTGCCTCGGTCAACTATCACTTCGGCTCTAAGTCGAATCTAATGCGTGAGCTGATCCATGAGCGCTTCGAGCCGATCAACCAACAGCGCCTGAAGGGATTGGATCAATTGGTGCAAAAACACGCACCTGCAGCTGTTCCCCTTGAGGCTATTTTCGACGCTCTGTTTCGCCCCCTCTTTGCTGGCATCGGAGCCAACAGTGTGAGCGACACCACACTGGTCCAAATCATCGGTCGCATGCTGACGGAACCGGCGGATTTCATGATCCATCTACACAAAGAGTTTTTCGCCGAGCTCTCTAAGCGTTTCATGGGCGAGATTCAACGCACATGCCCGGAGCTCTCCCAGGAACAAATACAATTCCGCTTTTTTCTAAGCATCAGCACCATGATCGGCACCATCGCGGGTGAAGTTAGGCTAGAAATTATATCAGGCAGTCAGTTAAACAGTGCGATACTCGATAGGATACTGGAGGAACTGACGAATTACGTCGTCGCAGGCTTCCAACAAAAATGAAAATTCCACTTTCTAAGTATAAGAACCGCTTGGGGCCTCCCCCCACCAACAGCCCTGCCCCAAACGGGCCCCGGTATGGCCGTACTTTATTAAAATACAGCGCACGACTTTTACCCTGTTTACTGCTCGCCGCCTGTGCCAGCTCGCCGGAACGCAGTCGTGCGCCCGAAATCACCCTCCCAGACACATGGGGCCGCAAGGTCTCCGACACCACGCCCACCGCATGGCTAAAAGACTTTAATTCGCCGCAACTGGAAGCGCTGGTCACCGAGGCCATGCGCCACAATCCGGGCCTGGAAGCCACTGCCGCGCGCTTCGCCCAATCCATCGCCGAGGCTCGCATCGCAGGTGCCGACCGAATGCCCCAGGCGGGACTCGGACTCAATGGCACACGGCAGCAGATCAGCACCTTCGGCCCGAGTTCGACCGGTGGTGTTATTTTTGAAAACTACGAGCTCGCGCTCAACCTCAGTTGGGAGCTCGACCTATGGGGCCGCCTGCGTGATCGCAGCTCGGCCGCACGAGCACGCGCCGAAAGCAGTCAAGCCGAACTGCATGCCGCCCGACTCTCATTGGCTGCCCAAACGACCAAGGCTTGGCTCAATGTAATCGAAGCCCAACAGCAACTCGCCCTGGCCCAACGCACGGCACAGGCCTATCGCAACAATCAAGAAGCACTGGAATCACGCTTCAAACGCGGCCTGACCGAAGGCTTCGACCTGCGCCGTATTCGCACCCAAGCCGCCTCCGCCGAGGCCGATAGTGCCACCCGCCAACGCGCGCTGGATCAGGCCACTCGCAATCTTGAAGTCGTGCTGGGCCGCTACCCGTCCGGCCAATTTGAAACACTCCCGAACTTTCCAGCACTGCCGGCCTCGGTGCCGGCCGGGCTGCCCGCGGAATTACTACAGCGCCGGCCAGACCTGATTGCTGCCGAACGCCAACTCGCTGCTGCCGAGCGCGAGCAACGTGCCGCCCAGAAAGAACGCTTGCCCCAGATCAGTTTGACCGCTTCCGGCGGGAGCTCCTCACAGGAATTTGAAAACTTACTCGATGGCGATTTCAGCGTATGGTCGCTCGCGGGTAACTTAACTCAGCCCCTGTTCCAAGGCGGCCGCATACTGGCCAATATCGACCGCACAGCCTCACTGCGCGAACAAGCCGCCGCCAACTATCGCGACAGCGCCTTACGTGCCTTCTTCGAAGTTGAGAGCACGCTCGCGGCGGAGCAGTATCTGCGCCGCGAACAAAGCAAGCTCGCATTGGCTGCCGAAGAAGCCGCCGCCACCGAAACCCTGGCTTGGGAGCGCTACCGCAACGGCACTGGTGATTTTCTCAGCGCTCTCGACGCCCAACGCACAGCCGACAGCGCTCGCAGCCGTCAGTTGGGCGTATCCAACCTGCTCTTACAAAACCGAATCGATCTCTACCTAGCCCTAGGAGGTGAGTTTGCGGATCAACCCTCCGCTCACACCTACGATAAAAACGTAGGGGCGCGACTTGTCACGCCCGCCGAGAATAAGCTGGCCCACCGCGGGCGTGACAAGTCACGCCCCTACTATTTATGAAAGTCCTCCTTCCCATACTCATTCTACTGTCCGCCGGCGGCATCACGGCAGCACTGGTGATCTTACAGCCCGAGGCGGCAGAGGTCACACCTGAGCGCCCGGTCACCAATGTCGAAGTGATTACGGTGCAGCCTCAATCGGTGCAACTCACAGTCAAGAGCCAAGGCACGCTGCTACCGACCACCGAAACCGATCTCATCGCCGAGGTCAGTGGCCGCATCATCGAAATGGCGGAGCTGTTCAATGTCGGTAATCGCTTTCGCAAAGGCGAGCTGCTCATCAAAATCGATCCCGCCGACTACGAGGCCGCAGCCGCCAATGCTGCCGCCGACTTAGCCAACGCACAATTAGCACTGGCACAGGAAGAAGCCCAGGCCCAACAAGCGGCCGCCGATTGGAAAGCTCTCGGTGAGGGCGCAGCCAGCGATCTCACTCTGCGCAAGCCTCAACTCGCTCAAGCGCAAGCGCGCATCGCCAGCGCCGAAGCAAATCTGAAACGCGCTCAACGCGATTTGGAGCGCACCCAAATCACCGCGCCCTACGATGGAATTGTGCTGACGAAACAAGCCGACCTGGGACAATATATCACCGCCAACCCCGGCAATCCGCTCGGTCGCATCTACTCAACTCAAAGTGCAGAGGTGCGCCTACCGATCACCGAACAAGAAGCCTCCCTGCTCGATCAGCGCAGTAAACGACAACGCTTTGTCACGCTCACGCAAAATAAAAATGGCAACGAGCTACAGTGGAAAGCGCCCCTCATTCGTATCGAAGACAATGTCGATCCGACCAGCCGCCTGCTCTATGCAGTGGCTCGAATCAATGCGCCCTTTGACTCCAAGCCCGAGCAGCCAGCGCTACGACGCGGCACCTTTCTCCACGCAGAGATCGAAGGCCGCGGCCTGAGCGATGCCTACAAAATACCGCGTTACGCCCTGCGTGGCTCCAATACCGTCTACATCCTCACAGAGGCAAACACCCTCATCACACGCACCGTGCAAATCATTCAAAGCGATGCCGAAGAAGTCGTCATCACCGCCGGCCTCGCCCCCGGCGAGCGAGTCGCCACCAGCCCGATCGCCTACTACGTCGAAGGCATGCCCGTAGAGGTGATAGCGGATTAATGATGAATAATAACGAATCACCCATCCACCATCATTCATCCGCCATCACTCATCATTCATCCGCCATCACTCATCATTCATCCGCCATCACTCATCCACAATCACTCATCCGCCATCATTCATCCGCCATCACTCATCCACAATCACTCATCCGCCATCATTCATCCGCCATCACTCATCCACAATCACTCATCCGCCATCATTCATCCGCCATCACCCATCAATAAATGATTCGTTGGTTCACACAAAACGGCGTCGCCGCCAATCTGCTCGCAGGCATTATCATTGTCGCAGGCCTCTTCACGGCGATGAGTATCAAGCTGGAGCTATTTCCTGAGCTAGACCTCGACATGGTCAGCGTTGCCGTGCCCTACCCCGGCGCCGCCCCGGAGGAAGTGGAAAGCGGCATTATCGAGCTGATCGAAGACCGCATCCAAGACGTCGACGGCGTCAAAAAAATAACTGCCACCGCCGGCGAAGGCTATGGCTCGGTATTGGTCGAAGTCGAACGCGGCTACGACGCCACCGAAGTCAGCGACAAAATCAAAGTGCGCGTCGATGCCATCGATAACTTCCCGGAAGAAGCGGAAGAACCGCAGGTGGAAGAACTGCTCCTTCGCAATGAAGTGATCTCACTCGCAGTTTATGGCGATGCGGATGTCAAAACGCTCAAAGAACTGGCCGAGTATATTCGCGATGAGCTCAACGTCCGCGAGCGCATCACACAAGTAGACATCAAAGGCGTCGCTGAATTTGAGATTTCAATCAACGTATCTGAAATCGCACTACGCCAATACGGCCTCACTTTCGACGACGTGGTGCAAGCCATCCGCAATACATCCGTCGACATCCCCGGCGGCTCGATCAAATCCCGCGGGGGCGAAATTCTCTTACGCACCACAGGCAAAGCCTACACCGGCGCGGGCTTCGAAGATATGCCTGTCATCACTCGCGCCGATGGCAGTGTCGTGCGCGTGCGCGACCTCGCCAGCGTGGAGGACGGCTTCGTGGACGATCCCCTCATCACTGAATTCAATGGTCAACGCGCGGTGCTACTGCGCATCTATGCCGTGGGCGACGAGAGCGCACTGGATGTATCCGGACGCGTGCAAAGTTTCGCCCAAACGATCGATGCCGACCTGCCAGCCGGCATTCAAGTCGAAGCCTTTCGCGACTTCACCTACTACCTCAAAGGACGCCTGCAGATGCTAATCGAGAACGGCCTCTACGGCCTGCTCTTGGTGCTGCTGATCCTGACGCTCTTCCTACGTCCCTCACTCGCTTTCTTCGTGATGCTGGGCATCCCGATTTCCTTTCTCGGTTCGATGCTCTTCCTGCCGATGTTGGGCATCAGTATCAATCTGGCCTCGCTCTTCGGCTTCATACTGGTGCTCGGCATCGTGGTGGACGACGCGATCATCGTGGGCGAGAGTGTGTTTACTCAATTTCAAAAACACGGCGGCCCCGGTGTGGAAGCCTCTGTCGCCGGCACCAAGCGCGTTTCGATTCCGGTCACCTTTGCGGTGCTCACCACCATCGTGGCTTTTCTGCCCATCCTCACCATCCCGGGTTTTCTAGGTAAATTCTTTTACCCGATCCCAGTGGTGGTGATCGCGACTTTGATCTGGTCCTTAATCGAGTCAAAACTAGTGCTCCCCTACCACCTCACGCTGTGCAACGTAGGCGGCGGCAGTCGTGGAGAAATTAACTGGCTACAACGACAACAGCGCAAAGTAGCCGACGGCTTGGAACGCTTCATCGAGCATCGCTATCGACCGGTAATGAAACGCGCGATACAGTTTCGCTACGCCACGGTGGCCGCCTTTGTCGGCACACTTATGATCATGTTCGGCATGCTGGCGGGCAAGCACCTGCCCTTTGTCTTCTTTCCCCCGTGCCCTCGGACTACATCGTCGCCAAACTCGTAATGCCCGAAGGCACCCCAGTCGAACTCACCACCCGCGCGATTGAACAAATGAATGACGGGCTCAATCAGTTGATCGAAGAGGTCAAAGAAGAAGGCCACGGCGAGCCCTTTGACAACGTCGTCATCACCATCGGTGGGCAACCCTTTGAAGGCAATGGAGACCCCATAAATGCCAGTGGCAGCGGCACCGGCACCCACATCGCCGAGATTGCAGTGGAACTGGTCAAACGCGAAGACTTGCCCGGCGGCGGCAATATCGAATCACTCTCCGCGCCCAATCTCGCGAATCGCTGGCGCGATATGATCGGCCCGGTAGCCGGCGTGAAAGAGCTCTCCTTCAATGCCAATGCAGCCGGTGCGGCCGGCATGCCGATCGACATACAACTCTCCGGCCGCGATTTCGACAGCCTGCAAGCCGTCTCCGAAGCGATCAAAGCGAAACTCGCCACCTACGAAGGGCTCTTCGACATCAAAGACAACTACAGCAGCGGCAAACGAGAAATCAAACTCGACATCCACCCCAGCGCCGAACCCCTCGGGCTGCGCCAATCCGATCTAGGTCGCCAAGTGCGCGCCGCCTTCTACGGCGTCGAAGCCCAACGCATTCAACGCGGTCGTGACGACATCAAGGTCATGGTGCGCTATCCACTCGACGAACGACAGTCCGTCGAGAACCTCGAAGACCTACGCATCCGCACCTTCGACGGGCACGAGGTCCCCTTCGATGAAGTCGCCGATTTCAAAATCACCGACGGCTTTTCTTCCATCACCCGCGTCGACCGCCGACGCGTGATCAACATCACCGCCGACGCCGACAAAAACATCGCCGACCTCGGCCTCATCAAGGCCGACCTCAAAGGGAAGCAAGAGCTGGACGGCTTTCTCAGCAGCCTGATGAAAGACTATCCCGGCGTGTCCTGGACCTTCGAGGGAGAAGCCCGCGAACAAGCCGACATCTTTGCCAGCCTACAACAAATGACGCTAATCGCGCTCTTCATCATCTACGCCCTACTCGCGATCCCACTCAAATCGTATATTCAGCCGGTCATCGTGATGATCGTCATCCCCTTCGGCCTGATCGGAGCCATCGGCGGCCACATCATCATGGGACAGCCCATGAGCATCCTGTCCGTACTCGGCTTCGTCGCACTTGCCGGTGTGGTGGTCAATGACAGCCTGGTGCTGGTCGATTTCATCAATCAAGAACGTGCCCAAGGCATGCCTCTGCGCAAAGCCATCGAAGAAGCCGGCGCCTTACGCTTCCGCCCAATCATCCTCACTTCACTCACCACCTTCGCCGGCCTCTTGCCAGTGCTATTTGAGACCAGCCTACAAGCGCAATTCCTCATTCCCATGGCCATCTCCCTCAGCTTCGGCGTGCTCTTTGCCACCTTCATCACCCTGCTCTTAGTCCCCGCATTTTACTCGATCTTAGAAGACCTTCGCGAAAAGTTTATCCCCGCAGAGACCTCCCCCAGTAAGTAATCACTTAAACAGGAACAGAAAATAATTTAACTATATAAATGCGAATGCCCCATTCACCCCTATCATTTCTACCCCTCAAAGCTTCTTACAATATTGGCGCCTGCATTCCCTTGCAAGTGGACGTTCAGCCGTCCCCCAACAAAGGCTCAATCACAACCGTGCGCTATTATGACGGCTCATCTTTGATCGCAAGTACCAGAGCGCCTTATCACTTCGCATGGACGACCGCGAGGCGGGGAAGACATACCATCCGCGCAGTCGCGGTCGACGAACATGGCTCAGAAACCTCGGTCGAGACTCAGGTGCTAATCAACGACCCGACCTCGCCGATTGATTTGGCCAATGAGGTCGATCGATATAATTTCACCTTCGATACGCTTGGCGTCAATGCCCGCGACTCCATGCCGCTAGGCAATGGCGATCTCTCCCTAAATGTCTGGACGTATCCGAACGGCGACGTGGGTCTCCTCATTGGCAAGTTAGACGCTTTTGCACAGACTGGCGACGGCGAGGGGCCGAACAGCTGTTTCAGTCTAAGAAAAATCGGACAAGTACGCATCAGCTTGGAGCCATCCATTTTCAAGCAGGCCGCTGGCGCGGGCACCTACAAACAAACGCTGGTCCTGAGCGAAGCTGCCATCTACATCGGGGACGGAGAGAACCAAGTCAAAGTGTGGGTCGATAAGAATCGCGCAGTCATTCATACTGAATTATTCGCGACTCGGGAAGTCGTCATGACCGTCAAGAACGACTCATGGAGAACACATGAGGTCAAAGGCGAACACCATGCCGACATCGTTCTTCCGGATCATCCAAATCAACTCATCTGGTGCTACCACGATCCGCGAACGACCACCTCATACCGCGGCGAATCCGAAGGAGACCTGATCCAGCAGAACCTTCCTGGTGCAGAGTCCATCCCACGTTACACAACAGTCACTTTTGGTGCCTTGGTCGAAGGCGACGGATTGACCTCTGTCGATGCCACAACCTTGCGCTCGCAGCCGGTGACTCGTAGCCGGGCAGATATCAACGTGCTGCGATACTCGCAGGAAAAGAAGGCGACACCAGACAAATGGCTTCCACTCATCCAAGCGCAGGCCGAGACAAACAAAGCGCTAGAGATCGAAACCGCCTGGAAGGCACATCTCGATTGGTGGCACGGCTATTGGGACAGGAGCCAGCTCCTCATCACCGAGGGTGAAGAAGCCTGGAGGATTACCAGCTTTTACCTCCATCAACGCTTTCTCTATGCCTGCCAGACTGGCACACTGGAAGAGACTTGGCGCATCCCTTTTAACGGAGGGATCTTCAACGTTGATTTTCAAGACGTGGAATTGCCAGAGGCATACCATCCGGTTGGTGTTGGCGTCTATCCCAAAGACCCTTCCCTCAGAATGACGGCAGACTTCCGCTACTGGGGCGCCTCGGATCGGTCGCAGAACACACGCCACACTTACAATCCAATGTTGTTAACCGGCGACTACGACCAGGCGCGTGCTTGGTATCAGTGGCCCGCAATCACCTCTCAAGCGTGGAAACAAACAACGAAAAAATACACCAGCCTAGAGAACTGCTTTACCATCGCAGGCATCGCATCGTGGGAGGCCACCCGTAAAGAACACTTTATTCAACGTGGCGAAGAATGGCGCACCCGCATTGTTCCAGAGGCCGTGGGGCTCGAACGAGGCGCCGCTTATCGCTACACTACTGACGTAGCCGACGAATATTTACCATACATGATCGACTACTACGAGCTAACAAAGGACGAGTTTTTTCTAGCAAACTCACTCGTGCCGTATGCCGAAGGTCTATTCCGCTTCTTTGAGCAATTTTATCCCCGCGACGACCACGGCAAAATAGTGCTATGGCCCTGCCTGCAGTCTGAAGTTTACGTACGATTCTATGACGACGGCTACGTGCCGATCAATCCGATTGCAGGTGTCGCACTCATGCATACACAACTGCCACGACTGATTGCGCTGTCCGGTCTACCAGGCGTTAAGGAGGAAGCCGTTGAATTGTGGAAGCGCGTGCTCAACGATGCGCCCTCGATGCCAACAGGTGTGCGACGCAATAACGAACAGGGGCTACTCCCCTACGCAGATCCCTATGACAACGAGTCTACAAAGACCCAAGGTGCCGATCGGGCCACACTGTATGCGATTTGGCCTTACCGGGCCTACATGTTCCGGGAAGCAGGCACATCGGAACAAGATTATCAACTCGCGCTCAATACGCTTCACCTCGACGACAACGGCAGCGAAGGTTGGCACTACGCCGACTATTGCGCAGCAATTCTCGGCCTCGCCGAGCGCGCCAAACAGGGCGTGTTGAGCCGGGTGAACGAAGGGCGCAACGGCCAGACAAAGGTATACTTCCGCTTTCCGCCGTTTCAATACAGTGCGGAGCCTGACTACGTCCCGAATATGGAGTCGGGAGGCATCGTAGAATCCACGCTGCAATACATGCTTTGGAACTGGAAAGGAAACAGCATCTACCTCTGCCCCGCGTGGCCCAAGGACTGGAACTGTAAATTTAAATTCCAAGCCCCGGGCAACACCGTCGTGCAAGGTCATATCACCAACGGAGAAGTAATACTCGAGCATGTGGTCCCCGAATCTCGCCGCCGTGATATTGTGATCTGCGAATTGCAGTAAGGGATCAGCCCGGCGCGCTCACAGGCACCTCTGCCGAGCCCTCCTTTGCATGAAAATCAGTAAAAGTTGCGTAGCCCTCCTTGCCCAAATACCGCTGCAAAACTTTCGGGTCAGTCTTACACAGATCCACCAGTATCAGTCCGTCGATCACATCACTAAAGGCCGGGTCCACATTAAAACTGAGCAAGACACCATTGAGTTTCAAATAATGACGCAATAAAATCGGCACACCCTTCTGATCCGCCTCAAAGCCCGAGACAATTGCAGAAACCGAATCGACCGATCGAATTGATTCACCGATGTGCTTTAAAGATACGCCCTTCAACATTTTAAACGACTTTGGCGACTTGCGCGGCTTCACAAACTGCGACATTTCATCGTCGAAATTATGCTCACGAAAGAAGTGCACCATTAAATCTTTCGAAATACTATTGTAGGCATCGGTGATACTCACAGGCCCAAATAAAGTGCGGTATTGTGGATGCCTGACGATAAACTCGCCGATACCTCGCCAGATAAGCGCGAGCGACGCATGGCGCTTCTGGTATTTGATACAGATAAAGGAACGTCCTAATTCAACCGCCGGCCCCAGCCTTTGCAAAAACTGGGACCGATAGCGAAAGAGCGTCGAAGTATACAAGCCCTGCTTGCCAAATTCTCGCACAATCTCGTCTGCCAAGCCAATGCGGTACGCGCCTACGATCTCACGTTCAACACGGTTCCACATAAACAAATGCAGGTAATAGGTATCAAATTCATCGAGATCGGTGGCTCGCCCTGTGCCCTCCTGCACCGCTCTGAAAGTTTCTTCACGTAATCGTCCAATCTCTTTCAACACAGTCGGAATCTGATCTGAGTCCGCATAATAAACCGCAAAATCACCGTGCTCGACTAGACGCAGCTCCGCGGGCAAGGCTTCGACCTCTTGCTCCAAACGATGTGGCAACTGCGCAGGAGCCAAGGGCTGAATCGCCTGCTCGGCAGAGGCGGATCGGAAAGGCAAACGTAGTCGCATGCGACTTTGCTTTTTTTTCAAATCTTTGAGCGTATACGTTTTCAAACGTAAAAACTCCGTGGCCGCCTCTTTATTCTCAAACGTCTCCAAACGTTTAGGATCGATCAGCTCACCAACTTTAAGCCGCAACTCCCGCCCTCTGGCACGCGCAAACTCACGCGCTAACAGAGCGGTTCGCAAGCGCGGATGCAGCAAGCCAGCCGCCTGAAAAACGGTACCTATTACGGCCTTCAAAATAGACGGGGAGTATTTTCGCTCGGGTTTTCAGCGCAAGGTTCACAATGTGCCCAGTCCACGCAGGGTCCACCACCGCACCACTCTTTAAACGCAAACTAGAAACTTCTCCCGCTGGAAACGCACCGAGGCAGCCCCCACTGCGCAACAAGCGGATGGCATCACGCATCCCACTTAGATTTGCCCGTGCCGAAGCCTCACTCCCAAAGGGATCGACTCGAATGATACTGCCTCGAATGCCCTCCATCTCCGCCAGTAAATAGTTCCCCATCAACTTAGCGTCCTGCCGCACGCCTTTAATCAGCGCCCCCAACACCACGCCATCAATCCCGCCAAAGGGATGGTTAGCAATCACGATCAATGGGCCCTCTTTCGGGATTCGTTCAAAATCCTGACTATCAACTTCAAAATGCACGCCCATCACACGTAAGGTTTTCATGAAAAACGCTTCGTCATTTTCAGTATCATCCAACTGCGCGTGCACATCGGCATAGATGCGATTCACTCCGTCAATCCCCAGCGCACGTTCAACAAACGGCGCGATTGCTTGAATCAGCAACTGCGGACAATTCGAACCGGAAAGCACCCGTTGCAAATCAATCAATTTGGGCTCTATTTTTGACATTAAAAAATCCTAGGTTCCGCAGTTTATGCTCTGGAACTCTGACAGGCACGCCTAAGCGCATCTTTGAGTTCAATAATTTCCACCGGTTTGCGAATATAATCGTTCATACCGGCATTCAGGCATTTTTCACGATCTTCATTCATCGCGTAAGCCGTGACAGCGATGATGTCCTGATCCGCCTTTTCGATCTTCTCTGCGCCACTACGAATTGCCTGCGTCAATTCAATCCCACTCAAGCCAGGCAAACGCACATCC
Source organism: Coraliomargarita algicola (assembly GCF_033878955.1). Classification (NCBI taxonomy): domain Bacteria; kingdom Pseudomonadati; phylum Verrucomicrobiota; class Opitutia; order Puniceicoccales; family Coraliomargaritaceae; genus Coraliomargarita; species Coraliomargarita algicola. The sequence goes on along the minus strand of NZ_CP138858.1, from coordinate 4,491,945 downwards.
ATCAACACAGCATCATACGCACGATGTTTCAGTTGCTCCAAAGCGTCCTCCCCAGATTCCACAATATTGGGACGATAACCTAACATTTCCAGTAACTCACGAATCACCCAACGATTGTCTTTGTCGTCTTCACAAAGTAAAATTCGCAGAGGATACGTCGCCGCAAAACTAACTTCCAGACTATCATCGCTTGCGGCTTGCGAAGCGAAGGGAGCGTGCGTGCGCACTTCATGATCCGTGCGTAGTAAGTGAATTCTAAAATGAAACTGGCTGCCCTCCCCGACTTGGCTTTTCACCCAGATCTCTCCATCCATGCGTTCAATCAATCGCTTCGAAATAATCAAGCCCAGTCCACTCCCACCAAAGACTCTTGTGGTCGACGAATCCACCTGACTAAAGGCCCGGAAAAGTCGCTCAAATTTATCTTCAGCGATCCCACAGCCAGTATCACTGACAATAAAATGCAAACGATCATAGGCTAAATCAGCCTCGTTTGCTTCCAACTCAACACGAATCAAAATCTCTCCCTCGGCCGTAAACTTCACGGCATTATTTGCGAGATTCAAGAGCACCTGCCGGACTCGATGAGCATCGCCGATGTACGCTTCCTGGAGATCATCATCCATGTCATAATCAACTTTGATTCCCTTCTCCTTAGCCGCAACTAAGATGCTCTCCAGTGACTCGCAAATCACCTGCTCCAAATCAAATTCCCGAACTTCCAACTCCAATGAACGTGACTCAATTTTGGAATAGTCCAGTATGTTATTGATGAGATCTAATAAGGCACGCCCACTACGCTTAATGATGGCCGCATGCTCACTCTGGATCTCAGACAGATCCGTCTGTGCCAGCAAATCCGTATAGCCAATAATCGCATTCATCGGGGTGCGAATCTCATGACTCATGATGGCAAGAAACTCGCCTTTTGCCGAACTGGCGGCATCGGCCGTTTCCTTGGCAGCACGCAGTAGCCTCTCCTGCTCTCGAATAAGAATCAAGCCGGACAAACTGGTCGAAAGCACTCTGACGGCATAAATCTCGCCATCGCTCCACTCATGCGTACGACTACAATGATCCACTCCGAAAAATCCATACAGCTTGCCTTCCATCCACATCGGCACCACCAACATGGATCGACTATTAAAGTATCGCAGGATATCCATCGAACGACGATCCTTCTGCAGACCATCGATTTCGATATGCCGCCCACTGGCGAGTAGCTGATACCAATCCGGGCAAAACTCCTCTAAGGGAGAATCCTGATAGAGTGGATCTCCCCAGAAACTGGGCAAGCGATCGTTTAAGCGCCACTCATGCTTGATACAAAAATTCTGAAACGCTTCATGTGTGCGATCCGTAACCTCAAAAATAAACCCGCGCTCCACATTCAAAGCCTGCCCGACTTCACGCATCGCCGCGCCCACCGCTTGACTCACATCCTGAGTCGTCAACAAATTATTATTCGCACGCGCAGTCGCACGTAAAATTTTATCCCGACTCTGAATCGCCATTTCCGCGAGTTTACGCTCACTGATATCATAAGCCACCCAGACCACACTTGAAGCGCCCCCGACAGAACGTCTCATCGGAGTCACCCGCGCCTCGAAAACATGCTCCCCGACATCAGCCGACATCAACGAATATTCATGCTTCCGGATCTCGTTACTTCGAATAGTTCTCTCAATCGTATCCAAAAAGCCACGACACACATCGGCCTCAAAGATATCCGCAATGTTCCGCCCAACAGCTCGCTCCGCAGATACGATACGGTGATTCGCTTCGATGCGAGCGCTCCCGGCAAAAATATCACGAATCTCCCCAGTCCTGGTTAAAACAAAAGCGATATCGGGAAGGGCTTCCGTAAAAGCACTCAAACGCGTTTCATTCTCTAAAATTTGTGACTCCCGTATCCGCAGCTCCGTCATGACCGAGGCGAGACAAATCGAGGTCACGGAAACGATGCCGACAAAGATCCACACATTCGCGGGACTTTGCGTCATCCCCGAGCCAAGGCCAGATAACACCCGAACGATCTCCCAGCCGGCCAACAAGGCCAATGCCAGCACCCCAGCAGATGCCCCCCGTAAGCCAAACCGAATCGCCGACCACGCCATAATCGGGAAAATCGCCAGTTCCATGGGGTAGAACAGCGTATCCGTCGGGGCCCAATTCTGAAAAGTAATATGCCCAAAGAGCAACAAGGTCAAAAACCAGAGACACACTTCAACACCTTGGCGCCCCACCAATCGAAAACCTGCCGGACGCGCCCAGGTTAAAATAAACGGGGTCACGATAATTGCCCCGACTGCAGCCGAGAGCCAATTAGTGAAGAGCAATTCTAGAAACTGATTAAAAAACAGCAAATTCCACTGCCGACTAAAAAACAAAGTCTGCACCAAGGCCCCCAGCAATGTCCTCAATACAAGCCCAACAAAAATGACAAAGAGAGCATCCCGAATCCGCTCCATTCTCAAATCAACCTTCAAATAAATCAGAGAACGATACGCCAAGGCCGCCGTCAATGTGACGGCGAAAGGAATGCTCAATATAAGCAAATAGTGTTGATCTTCGAAAAGCGCAGGCAACAAACAGCCAAGAAAAATAGCAGCTAGATAGCGATAGCCCCCCAACAAGATGATCGCAATGGACACACCATATACTGGCGCGATCTGCCGAATATAGTCACCGAAACGCGCGTCTGTCAGCGTCACGGTAATCTGCGCAGCAAAAGCCACTGCAAGCAATGAAAACAAAAACTTTAAAGTAAAACGCAGGGCAGTATTCTTCATGCAAGAGTTCGGAAGCTTACAGGACAAATCGGGCAATCAGCAGGACGATCAGCAAGAAAAATTATTCGCGATGCCACTCTCCCGACTTTGATTCAAGCCAAACTCCCTTGGGTGAATTCTCCCGAATTTGTTCTGCACGCTTTCGTTGCACAGCTGCCACCGGTATTCCCAATCGAACTGAGATTAATTTATAATAGGCAAGACGATCGCGATTCTCATCCGACAACAAGCGCCTTTGCTCACGCTCAATCGTACCTCTGGCCTCAAGCAGGCCCATATTCGTCTCGCCCACTAAACCCTTCAATTTCAGCTCCATCAACTCAGGCAAACGTGCCCCCATCGTTTCCAATAAAGCATCCTCATTCGGATTCAAAGTATCCGCAGACAGCGGCAACTGCGAATAAAGTAAGCCGGCCAATGCAATCAACAGGCACCTCATTAATAGTATATGGTTCTTCATCTATTCAGATCCTTTCTCATTATCATTATGCTTGGCAGCGATCTCGCGAGAGCGGGCATCCAGCTCCGCAAATGATTTCTCCAATTCACGTTCCAAGCGCACATTGACATCCATTGTAATTTGGATCGGTTCGATCCGATGTTCCGTCTTAACGGAGACACAACCAGCAGACATCAGACTCCCCCAACAGCAAGCTCCCAACAATAGAGAAACTGACACTGTAGACGCACTGAGCCGTGGTTGATTTCGAAGGCAGGATAAAGTATTCACAAGTCAGCATTTGACCCTGCCAATGACCCATTGGCAACTCTTCTTCCAATCGAATTCTAGAGAAAAATTCAAAAATGTGAAAAATAGGCTTGATTCAAAGATCTTCAGCCGCACTTTGTTCGCTTTCTCAAATCTAGAGGACGGTTAGCTCAGCTGGTTAGAGCACCTCGTTTACACCGAGGGGGTCGTGGGTTCGAATCCCTCACCGTCTACCATTTTTTTATAACGTCGAATCGGGGATTAAGCAATTAATCCCCGTTCTTCTATTATGCGTCACATCATCTCAATTCTTGTCGAAAATAAATTTGGAGTTCTCGCTCGCATCGCTGGAATGTTCAGCGGTCGCGGATTCAATATCGAGACACTGAATGTGGGCCCAATGATCGACAACAAGCTTTCGCGCATTACAGCGACAATTATTGGTGATAGCGAAGCACTCGATCAAGCGATCAAACAAGTAAACAAGTTGATCAACGTACTGGAGGTCACTGAGTTTTCGGATGGACAAGCCACTGAGCGCGAACTCGTCATGCTCAAAGTCAGCGCAACCGCCAACCAACGCGCCGAGGTCGTACAAGTATGCGACATCTTTCGTGCCAAGATCATCGACGTCTCCGCGGAAAGCGTGAATATCGAAATGACTGGCAATGCCAGCAAGGTCACAGCCTTCCTCAACCTAATCGAACCCTATGGGATCGTCGAGATGGCACGCACAGGCAACCTAGCCCTCAAACGCGGCTAAACGACCGCCTGGACCCTCTGAATGCCGATGGCTGCCGATTTCGAAACTTCACTCGCTGACTTCGTAATATTATCCGCCCACTCGCCCTTCGTGATTGCTACCGTGTGACCCAAGCGTACTTTCCTTCCGATCCAAGTTTAAAACATTACAGCTTTTCATTAACCAGGGAGTCATTCACTTCCACAAACAACGATAAATATGCCTGCAAAAGTCTATACAGATAAAGACGCCGACCTAAGAGTTATCAAAAAGAAAACCCTCGCCATCATTGGCTACGGTTCTCAGGGCCACGCACACGCCCAAAACCTCAAGGACAGCGGTCTGAATGTGATCATTGGTCTCTACAAAAAGAGCAAATCTGCTGCCGTTGCCCGCAAGCAAGGCTTCGAAGTTTTTGAAACTGCTGAAGCTGTTCAACGTGCAGACGTCATCATGATCGCCGTGCCCGACATGAAGCAGGCTGAAGTTTACGAAAACGACATTCTTCCCAACCTGACAGAAGGCAAGACACTCGCATTCACCCACGGTCTTGCAATCCACTTCGGATTGATCGAAGCACCTAAGGGCATCGACGTCATCATGGTGGCTCCTAAGGGTCCTGGCCACGTGGTTCGCAGCCAATATGTTGAAGGTAAGGGCGTTCCTGCATTGATCGCGGTCAACAAGGGCTCCTCTAAGGATGCCAAAAAAGTCGCACTGGCATGGGCCAAAGGCGTCGGCGGCACACGTGCCGGCGTGATCGAAACATCTTTCAAGGAAGAGTGTGAAACTGACCTCTTCGGCGAGCAAGCCGTTCTTTGCGGCGGTGCATCGGCCCTCGTTATGGCTGGCTTCGAAACATTGGTTGAAGCTGGCTACCAACCCGAAATGGCTTACTTCGAGTGCTTGCACGAGTTGAAGCTGATCGTCGACCTTATGGTTGAGTCCGGTATCTCTGGCATGCGTTTCTCCATCTCCGAAACAGCTGAATGGGGTGACTACATCTCAGGCCCTCGCGTGATCAACGCACAGTCCAAGAAGGCCATGAAGGCGATCCTCAAGGACATCCAAACTGGCAAGTTCACCAAGAACTGGGTCAAGGAATACAAGGATGGTCTGCCAAAGTACAAGCAGTTCATCGAAGACGGCCAAAACCACCAAATCGAGAAGACGGGTCAACGCCTCCGCGCGCTAATGCCTTGGGTCAAGAAGCGCAACATCAAGGGCACACAAGCTTCTTACAACTAAGCAATTTCATATTTGAATTTCAAAGCGGTCGTCGGTTAATTCCGACGACCGCTTTTTTTTTTTGCGAATTAAGCCACACGCAGGCACAAAGACACGGAGCTTAGAATCTGCAGTGGTTTAGCCTCCATGTGAAACATTGCATCGTGTAAGCTTCTAGACCAAGTGCCCATCCCGCCACCGCCACACGCGATCAGCCAACCCTCGCAAAAGGCGGTCTCTTCATATCGCTCAAAGTCTAGTTCCCCTTAAAACCAATCCGTCTCGCCCGCATAGCCGACGCCGCCAAATGGGACTCCACCACCGCCCCCGCTTCTTTGAAAACATCCGCAGCTTCAAACACGAGTAAGCCATCCTCACCAGCGCCCCGCAGTCGCATGATTGCTTGCAAGAAATCACAACCCTCAGCAGCGCACTCGACACCCTAGAGAAATACATAAACTTCCCCGCAGAAGACTTCTGCAAAGAGATCGCCAAACACTTAGGCTTCACCCGCGTCACCCAGAAAACCGCCCAAGTCTGCGAAGCCGGCATCCAGCACTTGATCGCAGAGTAAACCATAATCCTAGAAGACAGCAGCTACAAGATTGCCGTCTGATGGCGCTTGAACTGCTGACACTCACAAACTGTCCAGTGGACTGCGCACCCCGACTCCAGGCTTCTGCATCACATGCGTGTAAATCTGCGTCGTCTCCCGCGTAAAAGGCTGCGCCTCACGCGGTTCAAGCTCGAGGGTGTCGCTCAAAATAGCGACGCAGTTGTTTATCAATATGACGCCTGCCCGCTCCACTCTTCAAAAAGCGTTCTCGTCTCATTGCGTCCTCCTCAATCAAATACGCCACATAATAAATGAGCTTCCAAGGTCTTCGAAAAGAAGTCGCTCTGGCTTCACCAGTATTATGCTCAAATAGACGGCGACGCAAATTACCAGTGTAACCGATATAAAGCCCCTGATCGAGTTGAGACTGCAGCACGTAAACATAGAACATAACTGATCATCCCTAAAAGAATAACCGCCGCCTGCCACGTGAGCTCTGCTCTTTACGTGGTGAGGCGAAGCCTTTTTACGCGGCCAATACCTCAGCCCAACGGGGAAAATGTATGGTTTTCACAACAAACCTATTGGTGCTCAAATATTCACTTAATGGCAAGCAAAAACTAATTGAGTGCACGAATCGCCGGAGTTGATAACTATCCACAAATTCGACAATAAATCCACTAGATGCTATAAATCAGATACTTATACATCCGAATAAACAGTTACTGTGGGATTTATCAAAAAGTGTTATCATTCACTCAGATTCAAAAACCACCGCTGAGTGCACGAATCGCCGGAAACAAAATCTTGATATTACACATAATTTTGACTTACCTACTGACTATTCAGTCAACCGCAATCCCCCGACAGAACTAAAGCCTCAGTCATACAAATCAAACGGTTCCATCGAAAAACACCTCACAATCAAACAAAACACCAACCCGAGTTATCATTCACTGAGTGAATGATATAACACTGTTATGAAAAAATACTAATTTATGTCTGACATTGACTCCAAAAAAGTAATAGCTCACCTCGAAGAAAAATGGGGGAAGCGTAAATGTTCACAATGCGATTCTTCGAGCTGGAGCGTCACCAGCAAGATCTTTGAATTAAGAGAACACATTGAAGAAGGCTCATCATCAGTAATAGAAGGTATAGCGGTATTCCCGGTATCACCCGTGACCTGCAGGAATTGTGGAAACACTATATTAGTTAATCCAATCTCTGCTGGGTTATTTGAAAAGGAAAAAGAAGAAGTTCTAAAGGAGGAAGAGGTATGAGCGACGACCCTACCTTTAAAATGTCGCAGGACTATGAACTAGTCCGCCCTTTGAAAAAACGAGCCTATCCTATATTGATCGAAGAATGGGAACACTTGAAAGGGAAGATCAACAGCATCTGCGACAATGCGAACTTATTTCATACTGCAGGTTCAGTGCTTTTAGGTATCTCAGGTTCTGCCCTGGTTGCAGCTCTAACACTTAACCTTCCAGCGCTTCCAAACGGAGAGACACCGATGCCCATTGTCTTATCATGGCTTATCGTTGTTAGTGCATTAGTATGCGGATGTTTGGCATTATTTTTTGGGCATCATCAAAGAAAGGTTCAGAATTCAACAGCAGAAGATGTGGTTGAACATATGGAGCTGATCGAAAAAAGATATGAACAGAAGAAATCATAACCAATCGGCATATGACAATGAGTTTCGCGCTCCGCGCTACACTCATGCATAGCCTCATCGTTAGGCAGAGAAAAAAACAAAAATGCAGCCTCTACTGAGATCCATAAAAGAACGCTGGCTGGAATGGCTATCGGTAGGACTGTGGACATTTGTAGCCATCCCTCTAATGGGTTGGATGGTGGCGTTCCTCCAAAGTGAAAAAAGTATAACACAGACATGGGGATTGCTGACGATAATCCTGCTCTCCACTTGCCTGAGTGTGTTATACGTCGTAAAATTGATAAAAGAAAAGAGGTCATATTTAAGATATAGTAGAAATGTTTATTGGAAAAATGGTGATGCGATTCCGTTTTGCCCGATATGCAAACACTCGAAGAAAGAACAAAATCAGCTTACCACACAGAGACACACGGAAGGCACTGGATACAAATGTTTCATTTGCTATCATGCCTTCTACTCTAAGGATGATTCGGACGATTTCCACATTAGGGCTCTCGGTCGGCCTAGGGCCTAACCAGTCGAGCGACTCAATAGATTTCGCTGCGCTCATCTACGAGTCCTCTCTACGATATGCAAAAGAAAGAACGAATCCAATTTGGATGATTCCAGCCTTGCGCTAACGTGTTAAAAAAGAGAATCTATAAAAATGGAATGATGAGTGGCTCACATTTGAGCCCTCTCTCCAGACAGAACAACTGAATGAAGACCACGGACCAGAGTGTAGCCCATCTGACCATGGGCGGGAGCATATCCAGACGCACCTATCAACTCCTTTCGCGCTCCAGGCTTCGCTCTTCGAGCTACGCCCGGCAAGCCGCGCTTCATTCGCGATAGTGCTCCACGATCTACAGAAAGAATGAAAACTTTCAGATTCACAATTCCTGAGCCTCGACTGACTAAGCATGAAGCAGAAGGAAAAAAGAAAAAGGAAAGCTTAACGCATTCTGACTATATTCGAGCTTTCATCGGATTTTGGATACTTGCGTGGATTGTGAGCTTTGTTCTCGGAAATATTCTGACTTTCATCCCAGTCGAGAACCCACTAGTTTTGATAGCATTCTTTGTAGCCGTATTGGTATTAAGCTATCTATCTTTTTTCTGGGCTACGAAATACTTCCTCGTTTCCCGACTAAAAGTAGATCAAGGCGGAGGTATCAACTCCGAGGCTGCGCCTCTCCGTGATACTCCTTAGCGATCTACAGAAAATGAATAAAGCTATTGAAGAAGGGAATAGTCAGCTAGGCAGACTTCTAGCTTTTGGACTATCCGCTGCTTCCATTGGCTTTGCTAGCATCGCTTATTTTTACGGAAAAGAAATTGCTACTCTTCCAGCTGACCGTTTCGAAGGTGGCCATGGTTTTTCACTGAATGCGCCGCTAATGATGTATGGAGCTGCGAGTCTTCCATTTTGCTACATAGGCCTCCTATTTTTAATAGCAGCAGTCTGGGGGAAGTGGAAAGAAATAATCCGATTTCCGAACCTGATCACGCTTGTATTCCTATTGCCCGGAATTCTGATTTCTGCCTCTATCGTGCTGATGCTGATTAAGGGATAAGCAGCAAGCCAGCCACAACCAACCGACCAAATGAAGCGTAGATCCAGTCGCACCTATCAACTCCTTTCGCGCTCCGCGCTTCACTCGCGATAGTGCTCATCGTTCATCAGAAAGAATGACTGACGACCTGTCCAATAACTACACCATCAAAAAGTGGGTAAAATCGAATAAACGAATGATTAAATTCGCATCGATAGGTTTGCTCGTCGGTATTGTTGTAGACTTGCTTTTTATACTAACCGGAGCCACGTTTGATGGAAAATTGCCCACACTTGGAATAGTTCTTGGGCTATACTACTCATTCAAGAAAACTGAGGATGAACCAGTCGATCCAGCGAATGCGAGTAACGCCGCCAGTGTTAATCGAAATCAGTCGGCTCGCATCCGCTGATCTCCACGATCTACAGAAGAAATGAAACTTCGATTCACAATCATTCTCGGCTACACCACGATGTTCCTCTGGATCTGGATGCTAAGTGAATTAGAATCGACGGATCTGAGCGAAAAAGTAACACGGACTATACCCATGTGCGGCATGATGGGCACGATGTGGTTAATCTACCGACTTGAGTGCATGGCCAAAGAAAAGAAGAAAAAGGATTCAGAATCGAGCACTCGACAAACCACAATCAACCGAGCAAATGAAACGTAGATCCAGTAGGCATGAGAAGGCGTAGCGAGTAAGCTTCAAAAATGGAGCTGAATCGCATAGAACTACGCCACTATGAATACAGCAAAAAACACCCACACCATCGGCATCGACCTAGGCGACAAGAGCCACGAAACTTGCACTCTAAACGCAGAGGGCGAGATTATCGAACGAACAACACTGCTCAACAACCAGCCCGAGCTAATCCGTTTCAGCAAAGCCAACCGAGGCGCCACTCTCATCATGGAAGCCGGTTGCCATTCACCATGGATTAGCCGTCTGTTCAACCAGCGCGGCCACAAGGTAGTCGTCGCCAATCCACGCAAGGTCCGGGCGATCTACCAGACCGACAACAAAAACGACGAACGTGACGCGCTGCTGCTGGCTCGCATTGGACGTTTTGACCGCAACCTACTCTACGGCATCGAACACAAGAGCGAGGCGCACCAAAGAGCGCTGAAGATCATTGAAGCACGCGATGCCCTGGTGACCGCACGCGTCAAACTGGTCAACCATGTGCGCGGCTCTCTCAAAAGCCTAGGCATCTTCCTACCATCCGGTTGCAGCACGGAGGCCTTTGCCCGTAAGGCCACGGAGCATCTTGAAGCCGCGGATTACGCACTCGTCGCACCGGTCATCGAAAGCATCGGCCATCTGAGTGAACTCATTAAATCCGAAGACAAACACATCGATACCATGATCGCCGAGGACTACCCTGTGGCTCAGAAGCTATTGACGATCCCCGGAGTCGGCCCAATCACAGCTCTCTCCTTTGTCTTAATTATCGGCTCGCCAGACCGCTTTGCGACAGCGCGAGATGTCGGCCCGTTTCTTGGACTCGTCCCTGGGCGTGATCAATCCGGCGACGTAGATAAACCCATGCGCATCACCAAAGCCGGCAACCGCATGATGCGACGACTACTCGTCAGCTGTGCTCAATACACGCTCGGACACTTTGGACCGCCCAGCGCGCTCAAAGAAGCTGGAGAGCGCAAAGCGAACAGCGGAGCAAAGATAGCGAAGAAGAAAGCCGTCGTCATGACTGCCCGCAAATTAGCCGTGATGATGCTCGCACTCTGGAAAGATCCGAACTCCGAATACGAACCCTTCCCAGGTAAGAGCAGCCAGCAACAAGCAATCGCCGCTTAAGATGAATTTTGAGACCATTCCCATGTCCCGTCCGGATGACTGCGGAGCTCCGTCAGCTTCAAGCCAAACCATGGCGATTACAATGAAAGCGAGAACCAGTTAGCAGCTCCGAGACAGGACACCCACAAGCACCGAGCCTGGTAAGCTCACAAAAAAGAGTGCGTATGGAAGTCTGACATAGGGAATCCGTCTCGACATCCTCTCAAACATACATCATCAAAGAGTAACAAAATTGAAATTTTCACATTAAACATTAACCCCTTCTCATGGAAGACGGAGCTGGTCAACCCCATTTACGCGTCAGATATTCGACAACCACTTAGACTACTAATCACTCGGGCTGGGTTGCCAGTCCTCCACGTTCGGTAAAAAGAAAAATGGAACTACAAGACTTTATTACGAACACGCTCGTTCAGATCGCTCGCGGAATCGAAAATGCCGCTGACCAACTCGAAGGAACGAAAGCAATTGTGAACCCTCGGAATGTCCATGCTCTCGAAGAGAAAGAAAGTGCAGTCTATGGTTACTTGAATACCCAAAAACAGTATTTCAAAGTTGTTCAGAAAATTGATTTCGACGTTGCTGTGACAGCGGAGAAGGGAACCGAAACGAAAGGAGGCGTAGGAATACACGTCGGAAGCATCGGACTAGGCACTCAAGGTAAAACAGAGAAAGGAAATAGCTCTGTCTCCAGAATATCATTTTCTATCCCAATGGTTTTACCAATGGAAGATGCCCCCTTTGACAAGGAGGACCCACAAGAAGAATGAGACCGAACCAGTCGCTTCTGGTCAACGTCGCTAACGCGCCGCGCCAGAGCTCCACGTTGGATAACTAAAAATGATTCCTGATTACTGGAAAGAATTCCTCGAAGCGAATGATCTCATCGAGAAGGACTTCGAACTAAGCGAAAGTGAAGATCTCTCTGGGGTTGGAGCTGATTTCAGTTTGATGAGTTTTGAAGATATTATTGATGAGGCAGAGAACTATTACCCCGGAATAAAAGTAAAAGAAGATGGTTTCATCCCAGTCGGCAGCTGCCAGATCGGCACAGGCGATCCCTACTTCATAAACAAGAAAGAAGGAAAGAATGGTGCCCTATACAGAATCTATCACGATTCAGTCACAGATGAAGGGTATGACCATGAATCTGCCATCGACAAGGTATTAGATCACTACGAAACCCTTCTGAATCAAAGATCCAACCAGTCGGGAGATGGACAATAGATTTCGCTGGCGCTCATCTATGCATCCCCTCTACGATCTACAAAAAAATGAAATTTCTGATACTCACTATTTGCGTAATCCTTTCGAGCTGCACTTCGGGTCTGAAAAAAGTCACCGAAGCGCAAATTGATCACGAGTATGCGGGGAAGATCGTCGTAGGTGATCCAACTCAAACCAAAGAAGGAATCGAATTGAAGCTTGGCTTCAGTGGAGGTGGCTGGATGAAAAACTCTGGAATCTGCTTTAAGAGGGCGAAAGCCGAAGTGAATGAAGAAATAATTAAAATTAGAGTGTTTACATCTGTCTGCGCAGGTAAAGCCATTAAGCCGAAACTCATCCTTAGGGACGATTTAAAAGGAAGCTATCAGCTTGTGTTTGAGGACCCAGATGGAACAATTTACCCTCTCAAAACTATCGAACTACCCTAGAGCAGATCCAGTCCGACGAGGCAATAGATTTCGCTGGCGCTCATCTATTCCTCTCGTCTACGTTAGAGAAAAGAATGAGACAGCCAGAGAGAATAGATAAGCTCACAGAGCTGATTCGTGAAGCATGGAAAGAAGACCCTGACATGCGCTTTCTTCAGTTAATCTATGTGCTTCAAGCGCGATTTTCTCAGGCAAATAATGGAAGAGGAAAAATTGAAAGAATCGAAAAAGACGGATTCAAAAAAATTGGATACGATTTGTTTGGAACTGAAGACGAGGAGTTCACCGAATTTCTGGAAACATACCTAAACAAGAAACACTCTAACAAGTCAGGAGAGGACAACGCCTAACGGCGCGTCTCCCTTCGACGTTAGGTAGAAAAACATTTGAGCATGCTACTCGCACACAACAATCCCGACCATAAGCAGCATCGCTACTATGATGAGAAAATTTCAGGGTGCGAAATTGACCTGAAGGTCGATAAGTCCGCTCACGTATTTCAAGGATGCGAGATCAAAGACTGCGTCATTCTGTTGAATTGCAATAACGCAGTAGCACAGTCCGTCCTATCTTCCAATAAATGGATAAACTGTCATTTTCGACCAAAGAAAGAAATGTCATTGCCGACTATCGAGGCAGACTTCGTGGAATGTAGATTTAGTGGGAAGTGGTCTTTGCGGTTTGATGGCACGGTTGACGCATGTGACTTCACTGAAGCGAATCTTATTTTTGCCGCGTTCTACAAAACTGATCGAATACAAGAGAACAGAATCAAGGGAGAGAGCACCTTCGTAATCGAAGACCTAAAAACGAATTATAAGAAGATTAAGGAGAAGCTTTCAGGGAAGACTAGATTCGGCATACATATTCGACCTGAAATGAGCATGATCGTTTTTGATATAGAAAAGCAGAAGGACTCTAACGTGCTTCGAGAGCTGCTCTCGGAGTTTGACTCGAACACACAGAAAGGAATGGCCTAACCAGGCGGGAGATGACAACTCCGAGTAGCGCTGCCGCGCTACTCTCCGCGCATCCCCTTTACGTTCGCAAAAGAATGAATTTACTCGAAGACAAATCTCTAGCGCATCTACTCGAAGGAGAGTTAGAACAGAATATCCTTAAATCTGCATATTCGACAGTTTTTAACTATCACGATCCCTTGCGAGGTTGCGTATTTGCACTGCTCATAAGAGAGTTAATAAGAATCATCATGGAGCGTTTGTCTCCAGATAAGGAGGTTCTGAGTGCATCATGGTGCAATGGTTCGGATTGGACTTACCTAAAAGAAGGAAAGCCATTTGTAACTCGACGCGCTCGATACCGATTTGCAATAACAGGAACAATATCAGACGAACAAATTAAAAAACACCCAGATTTAGACGTCAGCAAAACTGTCGACGAGCTATCCCGACTCGTAAACAAGCTAAGTAAATACGCTCACATTAGTCCTGGAACAACCAGCCCAAGCGTGAGTATGTCTAACGACTTCTTAGCAGAAGTTGAAGATATTTTCAGAGAATACTCCGATACGCTTTTAAATACAAAAAAGAAAGTAAAAGAAATCGTGTATGACTTGGTTCACAATGAGGTAAACGAGCACGTCATGAATGCAATACCTGACGAACTGGATGCACTATCTACTCATACCTACGTGGAGGGCATCAGTATTGATGAGCTACAAGATTTTGACACCAGCTTAGCCACCCCGCTATTGTCTGGTAGTGCTACTGCCGAAATAGAGTTAAACTATGGAAACGAGAAAGAGGGAGTATCTATGCCTGACTCATACCCAGTCGAGTTTTATGTAGAAATTGATCCGAACACATTTGGGGTCTCGGTCGAGTCCATCTCAGTCGACACCTCAAAGTTTTACGAATAGTGCGAACCAGTCGGTCGTCTCAATTCAGTTTCGCGCTCCGCGCTTCACTGAATCGAGACACCTCACCGTAGAGAGACAAAATGAAAACCGAAGAATTAAAAAATATCCTAGACTCGGAGGATGGTGAACGAGCTTTATGCCGTTTCATAAAAGAGAATCCGTTTGTTCTTCGTGAGTCCCTCCAATTCATGGGACATCCGACAAGAGTCGTGGAAGAATTCCCCATCGGGAATGACTATCGAGCAGACTTCGTAGTGCTTGCACCTTTCTCTGGCGCATTCGAGATCAAGCTGATCGAGATAGAACCTCCCAGCAGCCCATTTTTTAACAAAAATGGAAGTCTGTCTCAGAGAGCTAATAAGGCATTGGAGCAAGTTAACAGCTGGAATACTTATATAAAAAAGAATCAAAAACAGTTCCTGAAAGACATCGAACGCTACGCCCAAGAGAAGGACTTAATTCGAGATCACACTGAACCAATGACATGCTCAGCAGGATGGTCTATCCATCATCCACGTATGTCGCTGTATTTCAGCTACGATATAATCATGGGACGAAGAGCCTCACTAACAGATGCACAGCTAGAAAAGAAAGCCGATTTCCTAAACAATAATAATGTAGCACTTGTTACATCCGATCGTCTTTTCCAAGGCACCGAGAAGATCGACCGCAATCCAGAAATCTACCTCTAACCAATCGCAGTGAGCAATGTCGCTATCGCGCCATCGCTCATGCTCGACGATCTGAAAATGAAAATCATAGGAAAACAAGTAGCGCTCAATTTCGCTACGTTGGGATATTCAGGTTACCGTGAAGCGAAAAAAAGAATTGAAAAAAACAGCCTCAAAGAGCGCGTGGCTTACTCGGAGCAGATCTTGGGGTTCATGCTAGCCTTACCCATAATCATGGCTCTTATCACTGTGATGGGATTACTTGAAAGCGTAGCAGTCTTGGACGAGTTCCTGGGGACGGTCGATGAAATGAACGAATACAACTATCCTAGGGCTGGTGTCATCGAGACGCTTACATTTATACCTTTTACGTTTATCCTGTTTTGTTTTCTTCACCTATACCTCGGACTTGCTGCAATCCAGCATATGCCGACCTTGAAAGGAGAAGACAGAAATAAAATCATACTATTCGGCTTCTATGCCATTGACTGGAGTCCCTCTGAATACCTCAAGGGTTCGGATTCAGATCCAGTAGGCATGAGAAGGCGTAGCGAGTAAGCTTCAAAAATGGAGCTCAATCGCATAGAACTACGCCACTATGAATACAGCAAAAAACACCCACACCATCGGCATCGACCTCGGCGACAAGAGCCACGAAACTTGCACTCTAAACGCAGAGGGCGAGATTATCGAACGAACAACACTGCTCAACAACCAGCCCGAGCTGATCCGTTTCAGCAAAGCCAACCGAGGCGCAACCCTCATCATGGAAGCCGGTTGCCATTCACCATGGATTAGCCGTCTGTTTAACCAGCGCACAGGAACTAGAATTACTCAACTTTTGAATCGACCTTCATTCAACGAAGTTTGAAGGTCAGCCCTCACACATGTCTTCATCCACACTCATAGCCACCCGCAAAAGTCCGCTTGCACTCAAGCAAACGGAAATGGTACGTGCCCGCCTAGCAGAGACGCTCCCACAAGAGGAATTTGCGAATCTCGAACTGACGACCAAAGTCGACGAGCGCCTCAATTGGTCGCTGGAAAAGCGTGGTGGGATTGGCCTGTTCACCAAGGAACTGGAGGACGCCCTACTCGATCATCGCGCGGAACTGGCGATTCACAGCGCCAAGGACATGCCGACAGTTTCCCCAGAGGGACTTGCCATCGCTGGCTATCTACCGCGCGCCCGCGTAAATGACGTGCTGGTGCATCGCAACGATTGCCCGATCCCCCAAACCATCGCCACCAGCAGTCCTCGTCGCCGGGCACAGCTCGGCATCCTGTTTCCATCCGCCGAATGGACGACGATTCGCGGCAATGTCGGCACGCGCCTACGTAAGATCGCGGAAGGTGAATGCGAAGCCAGCCTGCTCGCTGCGGCGGGGCTCGACCGCCTTGAAATTGAATCCTATCCAGGCTTAAATTTCATCGAACTACCGGTACACCAAGTCGTGCCGGCACCCGGGCAAGCCGCGATCGCGGTGCAATGCCGCAGTGAAGATTTCGCAAAATACGAAAATCTCTTCTGCGCCCAGACCCAGCTCGCGGTTACTTTCGAAAAAGGCTTCCTGCAACGCTTGGGAAGTGGCTGTCAAATCCCGGTCGGCGCCTATTACAAAGCGGGTCTCTTTCGGGTCTTTCATCCTGAAGTGGGCCATCAAGAATTTAAAATCACACTCGAGTCCATGGATCAAATTGAGCCCGAACTCGATGCCATCATGAAAGTGCTAAAGCTCTAATTCCTAATTCTCCAGCATGTCACAACCAGGAAAAGTATATCTCATCGGCGCCGGCCCCGGCGATCCGGGCCTTGTCACCGTTCGCGCACGTGAACTCATCGAACTTGCTGATGTCATCGTTTACGACTACCTCGCAAATCCCAAGTTGCTAGATTGGGCAAAGCCAGCTGCGGAAAAAATCTACGTCGGCAAGCGTTCGGGCATGCACTCGATCCCACAGGATGAAATCGAGGAAATTCTGGTCGACCGCGCCCATAAAGGCTTGCAAGTGGTACGTCTCAAGGGGGGCGACCCCTTCGTATTCGGTCGTGGCGGCGAAGAAGCCAGCGAGTTGCAGATCGACAAAATCCCCTTTGAAATCGTCCCCGGAGTCACGGCCGCACTGGCAGCAGCGGCCTATGCAGGCATTCCTCTGTCCCACAGGGACTTCAGCTCCTCCATTACCTTTCTCACCGGACACGAAAATCCAGAGAAACATACGCTCAGCATCGACTTCAAGCTATACGGAAAAACCAATGGCACACTTTGTCTCTACATGAGCGTGGGACAACTACCGCGCATTATCAAAGAGCTCAAAGCAGGTGGCATGTCGGGCGAAATGCCCGTCGGCATCATCCAATGGGCCACGCTTAGCCGGCAAAAATCCGTCTATGGCACCATCGATAGCATACTCGAAGACATCGAGCAATCCGGCATCGGGACCCCGGCCATGATCATCATTGGCCAAGTCGTGGCACACAGGGCAAAGACCGAATGGTTTGAAGGACGCCCACTCTTTGGCAAACGTATCGTCGTCACCCGCGCCCGCGAACAGGCGGGACAACTCAGCCAAATTCTGAGCGACCAAGGTGCCGAAGTCATCGAACTGCCCTTCATCTCGGTCCAGCAACATTTCGATGCCAAACGCCTGGGTGAGGTATTTGCAGGCATCGCCGTTTACGAATGGATTATCTTTACCAGCGCCAATGGCGTGAAGAATTTCTTCGATCTATTTTATAAGGCCTACGATGACATCCGTTGCCTCGGGCCCATGCGCATCGCCGCAGTCGGAGCGGCCACCGCGCGCGAGATTGAAAAGCACAAACTCAAGGTAGACCTCATCCCGCAACAGGCCAATGCCGACGCCCTCGCCGATGAATTGATCGAAAACGAAGGCATCGAAAGCGTGCAAATCCTCGTGATCACCGGCAATCAGAACCGCGAGAACCTGGTCAAACGCTTGGAATCCGATGAGGGCCGCGCCATCGTCGACACATTGCCCCTCTACAAAATCACGAAAACAGACCTCAGCCAAGACCCTGCAGCCGAACGTTTCCGCAAGGAAGGTGCCGACGCCGTGCTCTTTACCAGCTCATCTACAGTGAAATCTTTTGTTGATCAACATGCTGCACTCACACTGGAGCCGGATGCCCGCAAGCCTGTATTCGGCAGTATCGGCCCCCTCACCACGCAAACGTTGAAAGACCTCAAACTTCCGGTTGCCTTCGAAGCCACACAAGCCAGCTTGGAACACTTCGTCGTCGAGACCATCTCTCATCTCAACTCTGAAACATAAGTCCGACTCTAAATCCCAATCCGATTAAGACGAAAACCAAATAAATCACAAACACACATACTATGAAAGTTACACTCGAAACCACACAAGGCTCCATCACCTTCGAGCTCTTTGCCGACGTCGCGCCAAAGACCTGCGAAAACTTCACCACTCACTGTAAGAACGGCTACTACAACGGCGTGATCTTCCACCGCATCATTGAGCAATTCATGATCCAAGGAGGCGACCCCACTGGTACAGGCCGCGGCGGTGAGTCCATCTGGGGCAAAAATTTCGAAGACGAGTGTGCGCGCGATCTCACTTTCGACAAGCCCGGCCTGCTCGCCATGGCCAATGCAGGTCCCGGCACCAACGGCAGCCAATTCTTCATCACGACTGCAGCCACACCTTGGCTCCACATGAACCACACCATCTTCGGTGAAGTGATCGAAGGCATGGACGTCGTAGAAAAACTGGAAAAGGTCAAAAAAGGCCCCGGTGACCGCCCGGTTGAGGAGCAAAAAATCATCTCGGCCACAGTCAGCGAGTAGTCCAGAAGACAGATTTTGAACTGAATCACTAGACGGCTCGCAACGAGCCGTCTTTTTTTGTGTCTGATCAATGGCGCCAAGCCATGCTTGCCTCCCCACTCTCCACGGCCCACTCTCCACTCCATTCAAATGCAGATTCTAGCACTTCACGGTTTCACTGGTTGCGGCAATGATTTTGCTCCTTTCGCGGAGCTGGTCGGCGCGCAATGGCATTGTCCCGACCTCCCGGGGCACGCCACCAATTCTCAGCTGCCTTGCAAGCCAGCTGACATGATCGATTTTATCGACCACGAACGGCACAACCAGCAGCTACAAACTGCAGCCCCCAAGATCCTACTAGGCTACTCCATGGGAGCGCGAGCCGCCCTAGTTCACGCCTGCCAACAGCCCGCGGCATGGGATGCACTGATTCTTATCAGTGCCAATCCGGGCATAGCAGACGAAGCGGAACGGGCCCAGCGCCGTAGCACCGATGCCGAACTTGCGTCTTCCATCGAGAGCAAGGGCCTGAGCGCATTTCTGGAATTTTGGCAGCAGACTCCCATGATTCGCAGCCAAAAAAATATTCGCAACGATTGGCGCACGCGCATGCAGGTAAATCGTGGTACACACACAACAGCCGGCCTCGCTCGTAACCTGCGTGAATTCGGTCAAGGCAGCGTGCCCAACCTGTGGCCGCAGCTCAGCAAACTCTCCATGCCCATTGTATGCATAACTGGCCGAAACGATCATAAGTATACGACGATCGCCGAAAAAATGCTCCAAGTCCTCTCTCTCGGCGACCACAGCCAAACGGAGCACATTGTTGTCGATGACTCAGGCCATGCCCCGCACTTGGAAGCTCCCAAGCCCACGGCCTGCGCGATACGGCAATTTCTCAACAAACTGCAGTGACTACATTGCCGCATGTCCGTCGAAAACGACTTAGACATTCAACAATGCAGTCACCTACCACCGAACAAAAGAGGTCACTCAACCAACCGCCCGGGTTCGATTAAAGAGCTTAAAAATAATCACACAGCACACGCCGGACAGAAGTAGCAGCAATGCCGCATATACCAGATTTCCAAAGAGGAAATTACCGATCGAGAACAGGCAGGCATAAATCATAATGGTGCCGACAAAGACACAAAGAAGCTCGTAAGGAAGCTCCCATGCTTTCCCTTTGCTGTCGCCCTCGATATCTACCCCGTCCGCTTCAGCGAGTGCTCGTAACTTGGCCCAACCGGGTCCACCTGGCTTGGTTTTGCGGTAGAATTCGTAGAGTGTCTCCTTCTTCTCAGGCTTTGTCAGCAAGGCAGTCGTCACCCAAATCACCGTATTTATCAGAATCGCCAAGAGCAGTCGGCAAGAACTCCCGTCCAGACTAAAGCTCTCACTCCGAATGGCCAAGGCATCGGCATCGACGAAGAAAACCAAAACGACACCGGTAATAATTGCGCCAAACATCGCCACGATCTCAGTGACTGCATTAATGCGCCACCAGAACCAGCGCATCAGATAAATCGCACCTGTGCCCGCACCGGAAAGCAACAACAACTCGAAGGCCTGCGAAGCGCTCTCCAACTTAAGCGCCAACACTCCGGCAATCACCATTAAGACCACTGTGCAAATACGCCCCACCCGGACAAGGTGCTGCTGACTGGCATCCTTAACAATGAAGCGACTGTAGAAATCGTTGACCAAATACGACGAGCCCCAGTTCAAGTGCGTGCCGATCGTCGACATATAAGCGGCCACGATCGATGCGATAACGATACCGAGCATACCTGGCCCCAGCTTACTGATCATCGCAGGATACGCGACATCATGTGCAAGATACTGCGCATCGATCCCGGGAAACTGCTCCCCGATATCACTCAGTTCGGGAAACACTAGTAACGAGGCCAGAGCAACCAGAATCCAAGGCCATGGACGGATCGCGTAATGCATGAAATTAAAAAGCAGCGTCGCTCCAATCGCGTTCTTCTCATCTTTCGCCGAAAGCATGCGTTGCGCGATATAGCCGCCACCGCCTGGTTCCGCACCGGGATACCAGACAGCCCACCATTGCACAGCAATCGGTATAATCAACATACTCACGAGCAATGAAAGGTCCCCTGGATCAGGAAAAATAGCCAACTTACTCGCGATGGGAGAATCTGCAGACAACATACCGGACAAGCCGCCAATGGCCTGCACTTCGGGTTGCTGAATTGCCACATAAGCGGCATAAACGGCACCAAACATCGCAATAGAATACTGAAAAAAGTCAGCCCAAATGACCCCCTTCAAACCGCCCAGCGTGGCGTAAATGACCACACCGATGGAACCAAAAAGCACACACTGCCATGCGGGTAATCCAAATAAAATCTGACCATATTTGATAATAGCGAGCGTCACCGTCGCCATAATCAGCACATTAAAGAACAGTCCGAGAAAGACCGATCGGAAGCCGCGTAAAAAAGCCGCCACATTCCCATGATATCGCAACTCATAATACTCGAGGTCGGTCATCACTTCAGAGCGCCGCCAAAGCTTTGCATAGATAAATACAGTGACCATACCAGTGATCAAAAAGGCCCACCACACCCAGTTCTTGGCGATACCATCCTGACGCACCAAATCGGTGACCAGATTGGGTGTATCCGCAGAAAAAGTACATGCGACCATCGAAATCCCCAATAGCCACCACGGCATTCCCCGCCCGCCCAGGAAAAACTCGGAGGTGCTCTTCCCGGCACTCCTGGAGGCAACATAGCCAATCGATAAAACGATAATGAAAAAAGCGACAAGTATCGCCCAATCAATTGTGGTGAGTGTGATGGATGCTAAGTACATAATTATCTTAATTGCCCCACACACTAATCCGAGTGGCTGCAAAGACCAGTAAAGGATGACACATCATTAAGTTACGTAACCGACACACAGCCCGACTTTCACTTGCGAGAATGTATTCAGTGTGATGAATTTACATGATACTTCTGATGCGAACAATACACATAAAACTTCTCCTACTGACACTCGCGGTATTCACTATCAACGTAGCTCAGGCTGCGAATCCGGCAGATCAAGCGGCACATCAGCTGATTCAACGGATCGCTCCTCAACACGCAGCTAAGTTCGTCGTGGATACCTCGCTACCTAAGAAAGAAGGCTTGGATACCTTCTCAGTGTCCGACACTGCTGACGGCAAAATACTCATACGTGGCAACAATGGAGTATCTGTAGCTTCTGGCTTTAACTGGTATCTCAAGAATCGTGCCTTTTGCCATCTTTCATGGTGTGGCGATCAAATGGATATCCCGACGCCACTCCCCAAAGTCGGCGAGTCAGTCACGGTCACCACTCCACTGAAGCGCCGCACTTACTTCAACTACTGCACCCTGTCCTACACCGGTGCTTGGTGGAACTGGGAGAATCGATGGGAACGTGAAATCGACTTCATGGCAATGCAGGGAATCAACCACCCGCTTTCCGTCATTGGCCTTGAAGCGGTTTGGTATGAAACATTGCTGGAATACGGCTTCACCGATTTGGAAGCACGCGAATTCCTCGTCGGCCCCGCATTCTTTGCCTGGCAATGGATGACTAATATCGAAGCTCATGGCGGCCCCCTTCCAAAATCCTGGATCGATCAGAGCAAAGTGCTGGGTAAGCAAATTATTGATCGTCAAATTGAGTTAGGGATGACCCCCATCCAGCAAGGATTTACGGGCCATGTGCCACGCCTACTGAAAGAGAAATTTCCGGATAACCAGATCAGCTACAAACATAATTGGGTCTGGTTTGAAGGTGCTGCGCAACTTGACCCACTGGACCCGCTATTTGATAAAATGGGCCGCACCTTCCTAGCGAAGCAGGAGGAGATGTTTGGTACTTCTCATCTCTATGGCTGCGACCCATTCCATGAAGGCTCCCCCCCGGTTGAAGGGGATGACTATCTCGCTAAGGTCGGTAAGAAAATTCACACACTCATTAAAGCACACGATCCGGAGGGTAAAATTGCCATGCAATCCTGGACGATCCGCAAACCCATTGCGACCGCGATCCCTAAAGAGGACATTTTCATTTTGGATCTGGGTGGGAAGCGCCATGATAGAAATGATGACTTCTGGGACATTGAATTTGTGGCGGGCCCATTGAACAACTTCGGCGGTCGCATTAACCTGCATGGCGACCTGGCGCTGCTGGCCTCAAATCCATATATGCAATGGAAAAACGACATGCCCAACTATGTCGGCATGGGCTTGTTCATGGAAGGCATCGACAACAACCCTGTTTATTATGAGCTGGCTTTTGATCTGATTTGGAAAGATGGCCCGGTTGATTTAACTCAATGGCTGCACCACTATGCGCATCGTCGCTACGGTGCGCCTTCTGAGAATGCAAATAAAGCTTGGGATCTGATCGCCAAAGGTCCCTACGGTGAAAATACCGACGGCACTGAACTCTCATCCATGGTCGCTGCTCGCCCTGAAATAGATGTCAAAAAATCCGGCCCCAATGCTGGATTTAAGATTCCCTACTCTCAGATCGATTTGCTCAACGCCTGGTTTTTACTACTTAAAGATGCTGACAAGCTCAAAGACTCAGACGGATACCGCTTCGACATCGTCGACATCGGTCGCCAAGTATTGAGTAACCATGCGCAAAACCTACACCCTAAAGTTAAAGCAGCATGGGAAAAACGTGACCTAGAGGCATTCGATCAAGCGACCAAAGAATTCGAAACACTGCTGCTGGATATCGACACACTCATCCGTCCACGCGAAGAGTATTCACTTAACAAGTGGATCAGTGATGCCCGTTCCTTTGGCACCACTGAAGCAGAGAGTGATCTTTACGAAAAGAATGCGCGCACACTCGTCACTCTCTGGGGGCCCTTGGATAGCCGAGGACCACGTATCTTTGACTACGGCTGGCGCGAATGGTCTGGCTTGATCAAAGACTATTACTTGGTGCGCTGGCAAAAGCATAACTCAATGCTGCGCCAACATATTGTCGATGGCACGCCTTACGATGAAAGCAAAATCAAACAAGTGCATGGCCGCGCCGCATTGCGGGCAAATGACTTTTTTGATGAGCTAGCCGATTGGGAAATGGATTGGGCCACCCTACCTGGAAAGGTCGATTCGCCTGCGACAAGCGGCGATGAAGTCGAGCTCGCCAAGCGCTTTTACATCAAATATGAGAAAGCCATTCGCGAACTCACTCAGGATCAACATCAACTCGCCAAGCTCAAACAAAATCCCGGGGAAATCATCGGCAGCTGCAACAGCGAAAATATTAATGTTGACCAGAAAAGCACCCAACTCTCCTTCCCCGTAACTGAGTATCTTGAAGGTGAAGGCAACTACTTTGTCACCTTCAAACACAAGCAAGGCCCATCCAACCTAAAGCTACTCCAAGTCGAACTACTTGAAGCGGGCAAGGTGATTTCAACAGATAAACATTCCGGTTGGGCATCACGCAACCCAAGCAACAACATTTACACCGTAGAGTGCCCAGAGCCCGCTTTTGGTATCGATTACAACATTCGCATTACAGTTCAAGGTCGCCCGGAAAACAAGCTCTCCGTTGACCTGCACTTCAAGAAAGCTGACTAGCAACTTCAATTAGACAATTAGGTAAAAACCATGCCCAATATCAGAAAACTCATAATGCTCGTGTTGGGCGCAGTCGCACATTGCTGGGGACACACGGGCGCAACTGCTGAATTAAATCCTACCGCAGATCAAGCGAACGTGGTTTACATCTTCATGGACGACCAGCGCTATAACACCATCAAAGCCTTGGGACAGGAGGATATCATCACCCCCAACCTGGATCGATTGGCGGCGCGTAGCTTTATCTTTAGCAACGCCTATTGCTTCGGGGGCAATACAGCGGCGGTGTGCATCCCGGCCAGGAATATGAATATGACGGGGAATACCTTCTTTCATTTCAACGGCGGCAATACCAGTGGAAATAACCCACGCGACAATGGCAAAGGATACACCTTTCCGAAGTCGATGAAAGCCGCTGGCTACGAAACCTATAATCGCGAAAAAAGCGGCTCCGCCAACCTCCCCCACATTCGGACACAATTCGACTACTATGGTGATATCAACATGGTCCAAGAGCAGAGGACCGGCTACGCGGCACGCTCGATAATCAACGACGCGATTCAATATCTCGAAAAAGATCGGGATACCAGCAAGCCCTTCTTTATGTATCTGGGAATCCCCGGCCCGCACGACCCGCGCTTGTCGGCACAGGAATTTCACGATATGTATGATCGCGAGAAAATACCGCTGCCGGAAAACTATCTGCCCAGTCATCCCTGGGATATCGGCAAGAGCACGATGCTAGCGCGCGATGAAATGATTGAAGCGTGGCCACGCACCGAAGAGGCCATTCGCGGCCATATAGAAGACTACTTCGCAATCATTACTAGCATGGATGTCGATATTGGACGCCTACTGGACAAGTTAGATCAAATGAATTTGACGAAAGATACCATCATCATCTTCTCATCCGATCAGGGCTTAGCCATCGGCAGTCATGGACTGATGGGCAAACAAAGTCTCTACGATGATGTGATGAAGGTGCCGATGATGTTTGCCGGTCCCGGAATTCCCAAGGGTAGTTCCGATGCCCTTATGTATATCCACGACGTGTATCCAACCGTATGTGAATTGACAGGTGCACCTATGCCACAAGGCATCGATGGTATTAGTATGGTTCCAGTTATCGAAGGTAAGGTCGATACGCTTCGCGAGCAACTGATGTTTGCCTATCAGCGGAACCAAAGAGCCATTCGCGATGAAAGGTGGAAATTGATCCAGTTTACCGAGATCAACAAAACGCTGCTATTTGATTTAAAGAAGGATCCTTGGGAAACTAACAACCTCGCCGACGAACCCGAGTATAAGGAAGTTGTCGAGCGAATGTTGCACGAACTAAAAAGCGAACAGGCTTACTATGGTGATGATCAACTCTTATTCGCAGAGAACCCAAGAGATTCTTATTTCAAATTACCCACGCAAGAAGACATCCGTAATTTGAGAAAAGCAAAACGAGAGCGCCGTAGCAAAGATGACGATAACGATGGGTGATTACTAATTCCCGCTCGAATGCAATCTCGCAAATCATGCAACAAGTAGGATTACATAACTTTTTCCGGCGCCCCAGAGCCATTGACTCAACAAGCATCCAAAGATTCGATGTAAGTTGTCATCGTAGATAAGTATTTTGACCTGAACCTTAGGGGGATGAATTATAGAACTCAGCTAACCTTACGCAATTATGATTAACACAAAAATCAAATCTCTTCAGGCGACTCTTTTCAGCCTGGCTCTGACGCTTGGCCTTTCGTCGGCTAGCGCCTCCATAATCATCAACCCAAATACTCCCATTTCAAATGTGGCGGCTAACGCGGGATCCAGCCTAAGCTACCTCGTGAGCGGCACGCAAAATGGAGGCGGCAGCAGCCTTACTTACGATGCTAGTTCCACGACTCTAGCCACTGGCACTGACGTAAGCATTGCACTGGCTACGACGGAGACTCTGGATGGGGTTGCCAACAGCTATGTCACCCCCGCAAATAATCCGGATTATTTTACATCAGGCACGGCCCCCATATTGACCTTCACTCTAGGTGATGTTTACGACGACATCGATTCCATTATTTTATGGAATTACACGCATGATAACGAATCCAATCAAACCAAAGACTTTTCTGTATCATTCTATAGCGACACCGATGCTTCGATTCAAGTAGGCGACACATACTCGGCCACGATGCTAGAGCGTCCGGGTGCCGCGAGCAGCGTGGCAGCAGAGCAATTTATCTTTGGTGAAGGCATTGTCTACAGCGGCATAC
Source organism: Coraliomargarita algicola (assembly GCF_033878955.1). Lineage (NCBI taxonomy): Bacteria > Pseudomonadati > Verrucomicrobiota > Opitutia > Puniceicoccales > Coraliomargaritaceae > Coraliomargarita > Coraliomargarita algicola. Next base: position 4,465,003 of record NZ_CP138858.1, on the reverse strand, counting down.
AATCCTTCACAGTCACACTTTCGAGCAACCATAGCGGCAACCGCGTAGGACTCTCTGAAGTTCGCCTCACTCAAGTACCTGAGCCAGAAACCTTCGCCCTGCTTGGCGGGATGTGCGCCCTCGGCTTTGTCATGCTGCGCCGACGCGCAAAATAGCGCGAAGCCAATAGTCTGCATTTCAATTCTTCATCCCCGCATCTCGTATGCCGGGGATTTTCTTTATAAGGGGACAAGCATCGTCAAATATAGGGAGTGCCTCTCATTGCTTAGATTGCTAGGCTAAATTCTTCTCTAAAGTCCTAACTTTTACGCCACACTACCCCAGCCTCTCACGCACCGGTGACCTCGATGAGTATTGCTGTAACGACTCCCCAAATTCGCGTAAAAAACCGAGACTACGCATTTCCTTCAAAAGCTCACAGCTCGAGTAGCTGGCTCTACACGGTGTTAATAAAAAATGATGATTCGTCCGTTAAAAAACACTCGAACGGGTGTAATAGAGTAACCCTCAAAAATGATGAATCAAAAACATAAGATGCAAGTTTCAGCCTTTGCGCGCATAGCACTCGCCTTCTACCTTACATTTCTAGCTTTGCCGACGGCTACCACCTTGGCGGAGCAGGCATCCATTGATCTCTCCGGCGAATGGGGCATACGACTGGACCCCACTGATACAGGGATCGCCGAAGGATGGCACAGTCTCGAATTCAAGAATGTCATTCAACTCCCCGCGAGCCTACAGGAAGCGGGCTATGGCGACGATCCCGCGATGGACTCACCATGGACCGGCGCCATCAAGAACAACGAATGGAATAAGCCGCAATATAGCCCCTATAAAACTGCCGACAACTTCAAGATCCCCTTCTGGCTACAGCCCGACAAAATCTATATGGGAGCCGCATGGTATCAGCGGGAAGTCGAGATCCCACAAGCATGGCAGGGCAAGCACATCGAGTTGCAATTGGAACGCGCGCACTGGCAGACCATCGTCTGGGTCGATGGACACAAGCTATCCACTCAAGACAGCTTAGCGACTCCACATCACCACGATCTCTCGTCGGCACTCACGCCTGGAAAACACACGATTTCAATCCAAGTGGATAACCGTATGATCGTCGATGTGGGACACAATGCACACAGCGTAACGGATCATACGCAAAGTAATTGGAATGGACTCACTGGAGAACTCAAACTGGTCGCAAGGTCACCGGTTTGGATTGAGAACGTGCAAGTATACCCCAACGCTAAACAACGTAAGGCCACGGTCAAAGTGGACCTCGGCAATCAGACTGGAGCTGCTGGCAGTGGTCTGCTTTCATGGCAAGTTTCCAACAACACTGCGACCGAATTGAGTGGCAATCAGACTGTCTCCTGGAATCAAGACGGTGGCACAGCTGAGCTGCTCATCGACATGGGGACCGACGCGCTACTCTGGGATGAGTTCAACCCGAACCTCTATCAATTGGAGATCAAGCTCGAATCGGGCGATCGCAAAGAGGTCACTTTCGGCCTGCGCGACCTCAAGGCAGAGGGCACACGTTTCACCATTAATGAGCGTCCGGTCTTCCTCAGAGGCACATTGGAATGTGCCGTATTTCCTTTAACTGGATACCCTGCTACGGATGTCGAATCCTGGCGACGCATCATCCGCATTTCCAAAGAGCACGGACTCAATCACATTCGTTTTCACTCATGGTGCCCACCTAAAGCCGCATTTATCGCAGCTGACGAGGAAGGCTTCTACCTACAGGCGGAAGCCAGCGCCTGGACAAAGATCGGCACCGGAGCGCCAGTCGATGCATGGCTGTATAAAGAGGCGCAAAGTATGGTGGATGCCTATGGCAATCACCCTTCTTTCGTGATGATGGCTTATGGAAATGAACCGACTGGTCCAGGACGTGGGGGCGTATTCCTGAAGCCCTGGGTGAAGCATTGGAAAGAAGTGGACCCACGTCGTATGCATACGGGAGCAGCTGGTTGGCCACGGGTTGAAGGGAATGATTTTCACAATGTGGCGAACCCTCGCCTGCACATGTGGGGAGCACGTTTAAAGTCCCGCCTGAATGCTAAAGCGCCTGACACTCGATTCGATTTCTCTGGGTTTATCAATGCAAACCCAGTGCCAGTTGTTGCGCACGAATCCGGTGAATGGACCGTGTATCCCAACTTTGATGAGATCGAAAAATACACCGGTGTCTTAAAAGCCAAAAACTACGAAGTCTTCCGCGACTTGCTGGCCGATCATCATATGGCGGACCTCGCGGATGATTTCCTCATGGCCTCCGGTCGTCTCCAGGTGATCTGCTATAAACAGGAAGTGGAAGCCGCACTGCGCACGCCAGGCTTCGCAGGTTTTCAATTGCTCAGCCTCACAGATTTCCCCGGACAAGGCACTGCCCCTGTTGGAATTCTTGATGCCTTCTGGGACAGCAAGCCCTATATTGATGTCGAAGAATGGAGTCAGTTCTGTAATGTCACCGTTCCCCTCGCTCGTATGCCTAAGCGGACTTGGACGACTGCAGAATCCTTCTCCGCCGCCCTTGAAGTCTCACATTTTGGATCGGAACCGCTGAAGCCAAGCAAAGCAGCTTGGCAGATTCTATCAGCCGAGGGGCACGTCGTCGCTCAAGGAGCCACCAACGCACGCGACATCCCACTCGATAATGCCATCAAGATGGGCAATGTAAACGTCCAGCTAAGCGAGCTGCCTGCTCCTGCTGAATACACGCTCAAGGTCGCACTGGAAGGTGCGGACGCACGCAATGAATGGAAGTTCTGGGTCTATCCTGAGACCGTCGCAACCTCTGCTGACGACGTCGTCATCGTGCACAGCGTCGCCGATGCCAGCGCCGCACTCAAGGACGGAGGCAAAGTCCTCTTGCTCGCCAACAAACTGGTGAAGAATGACATTCAAATCGGTTTTTCATCCAACTTTTGGAACATCGCTTGGACCAACAATCAAGCGCCACACACGATGGGCATTTTATGCAATCCGAAGCACCCAGTGTTTAGCGAATTCCCAACCAGTTACCACAGTGATTGGCAGTGGTGGGATCTCATACACGACTCACACGCGATGATTCTAGAGGACTTGCCACCCAAGTTTCGTCCTCTGGTTCATAGTATCGACAACTGGTTTGATGCCCGCCGCTTAGGCATGCTGGTCGAAGCAGAAGTCGACGGCGGTAAGCTTATGATCAGTTCACTCAACCTAGACGGCGATTTAGAAAAACGCCCTGCTGCCCGCCAAATGATGGCCTCCATTATCAACTATATGGCAAGTCCAAACTTTGTCCCCGAAGAGTCACTCAGCGTCGAACAATTCTCTAAAATTCTAAACAAATAATGGTGTCTCCACTAGTTGTAGCGGAATCGGCCTGTCCGCCGAAGCTCGAAGAGCAAAGGAGGAGAACCGATTTCGACGCTCTTGCACAACGCAAACGAAACGAGTTCCTCGCTGCGGCCTGCGTAGCTCGAAGAGAGAAGGAGGAGAACCGATTTCGACCCCACGTTCTGCAACGGACGAAACGAGTGCCTCGTTCCGCTGCACCATTCAGCGGAAACGTTTGTATCGATTCTACGTATTACAGATCCTCCAACTATAACCGGTAAGACAAAGAGCACCTTAGGTTTACGTAACCTAATAACAATTCAATCAAGCATGGTTTCACCTCAAACATGCGTTCATCCTTCGCACATTGGTTAATTCCCCACCATCTGCTGCTCCCTCTTAAAACCAGAGTTACACCAAAGCGTTTAAAAAACAGTCGAAAGGGTGTAATACAGTAGCGAATTACTAACAGTCTCTCCGCAGCGATTACCTCATATCAATTATGACCAAAGCAACCATTGCTACCCTCTTGGCGACCCTGGCCTTTATGCTCAGCTCCCATGCAGCAAAGCAGCCCAACGTGCTCCTCATTTACGGGGACGATGCCGGCTACGGCGACCTCGGCATTTACGGATCCATCAATAATCTAATAAAAAAAACGTTCCTCAAGCTACTCATCCTCATGTCTTGCTGCCCCCTATTGCTATCCGCAGCAAGCAACAGGCCCAACATAGTTGTCTTCCTAGTCGACGACATGGGGCTGATGGATACCTCCGTCCCCTTCCTTACCGACGACCAAGGTGAGCCAAAAAAATACCCACTCAACGACTGGTATCGCACCCCCCACATGGAAGCACTGGCCGCCAACGGCATCCGCTTCTCCAATTTTTACGCCCAATCTGTCTGCTCACCAACCCGTGCTTCCATTATGACGGGACAGAACGCGACTCGGCACCACACCACAAATTGGATCCACACCAATAGAAACAATCGCGGCAAATACGGCCCGCGCAAGTGGAACTGGGAAGGTCTCACCAAAGACTCCATCACCTTGCCGCGAATCCTCCAAGAAAACGGCTACCAGACCATCTTCGTAGGTAAAGGCCACTTCGGCCATATGAGATCTGAAGGTGCGGATCCCCTAAACCTAGGCTTCGACATCAACATCGGAGGCTCCGCCATCGGCCACCCTGGATCCTACAGCGGCGACTACGGGCAACGCGGCAACCATCCCGTCCCGGGGCTCGAAGCCTACCACAATACGGGGACTTTCCTCACCGAAGCCCTCACCCTCGAAGCCAACAAAGCTGTGACTGCTGCAATAAAAAAGGGCCCCCCTTTCTACCTCTATCTCTCCCACTACGCCGTGCACGCCCCCTTTCATACTGACCCACGCTTTATCGAGCACTACAAAGGTAAAAAAAATGGTCGGGCGCCCGCCTATGCCACACTCATCGAAGGGATGGACAAATCACTTGGCGACCTCGTAGCTCACTTGCAGAAATTAGCTGTCGCCGAAGACACGCTCATCTTCTTCCTCGGCGATAACGGCAGTGATGCTCCACTCGGCGAAAAAACTGGTCACACTTCGTCCGCTCCGTTACGCGGCAAGAAATCCACCATGTATGAAGGCGGCACCCGCGTGCCCTTCATCGCCGCATGGGCAAAGCCCAACCCTAAGTCTGAGCTTCAAAAACAATGGCGCATTCCGCACGGAATGATTGATCCCAACAACATCGGCACTGTCATGGATCTCTACGCAACGGTCCTCGACGCCGCCAATGCAGAAAACCCAAGCGACCACACCATTGATGGCTCCAGCCTCAAGAAACTCCTCACAGGTCAAGCAGACCCTGATCGCCGGCAGGAATTCCTCATGCACAGTCCACACGATCGCGGTAATGCAGAAGATGATCCCGGCAGAAATTATTATACCTCGCTGCGCCTAGGCGATTGGAAGCTCATCTATCAATACTTCGATGAAACGCCCTACGTCCTCTATAACCTCAAAACCGACCCGTTCGAAAATCACAATCTCGCCACGGAGAAACCCGAAAAAGTCCAACAGCTCATCGGCGAGATGAACCAACGCCTCGAAGCTCAAGATGCTCAATACCCGGTCAAAGACGGCAAAGAAGTTAAGCCACAATGATCCACATTTGGGGTAGCTCCCCAATCTGGGACGACCAAGGATCACTTTCACAAACGGCTACGCAAATTCAGCCAACTGCGCGCCGTCACGCGCCTGCCTGATCACTAGCCAATAGGTCCCTCGCCACGGAATAAGCAAGGTGAAACCTGCGGCACGCGGCCAATCAAAACACCGCAAAGTCATGGTGCCTGAACCTGTCGACAATGTGCCCCATCGAACAACCTCCTTCGGCACGATGATGAAGGAGGCGAGATATGCTACCTGCGTCGCGGGAAAGTGGCACATCTCACAAGATCCAAGCGAGTTTGGCTTCGATACAAATTTCGGAAGTAATCGCTCTGGTGCGCCACGCGGTGGATACTTCTCCCCTTACAGAAACCCACAACTAAGCGACGGCCACAAAGTCGAGCATTTGACAGATCGTCTCGGAAAGGAAGTTTCCAACTGGATCGTCGAGAACAAGGACAAGCCCTTCTTCGTTTACTTCCCCTTCTATTCTGTTCACACCCCGATCCAAGCCCACGAAGACCTCACCCAAAAGTATCAGTAGAAGTTCCCATAACTCGATCCGGAGAAAGCCAATACGCTGCTCAAGAAACTTAAGGTCTGGCAGAAAGAAGTCGGCGCACAGACTCCGACCGAGCCTAACCCCGAATACGAGAGCAAATAGACCAGCACAGATCGAAAGTGGTTCCCACTTCCGCTACACCAAGAAAACGTAGCGGAATGAGGAACTCATTTCGACCGCGCTCCCGCCAAAATTAAGCCACAATGATCAGGCTTCAAGTAAGTTACGTAACTTAACAACACTCAATCAACAGTGGTTTCCAATAAACGATGCGTTCACGATACCCAGATTCGTTAATGATATATCAACGAAGCCATCTGTTGCTTTCCCTGAAATAGCACAGTCGAGCAGCTGCCATCAAGTAATTCCACTCCAAATAAACATTATGCGATCCAAGATACTCACTTTGCGCAGAAACCGACTCGTTTACTCCACTGCTTACTCGCTCTAGCTGCAACATTTACGTCATTACAGGCAGCCGAGCAGACAACACGTAGCGTCGTCTCCTTCAAAGACGATTGGCGCTTCGCCCGCTATGGGGAAATGAACTACGGCTCCTACTTGGAGGAACCCACCGGACTGGAGAAAGTCTCGCTGGACGATTCGCAATGGCGACAACTCGACTTGCCCCATGACTGGGCGATCGAGGGCCCCTTTCGCGACGATCTGCCGAATGCAGAAGGCAAGCTCCCTTACATCGGCGTGGGCTGGTATCGCAAAGATTTCACAATTTCTAAAGCAGATGCAGGTCAACGGTTCTACATCGATTTCGACGGAGCAATGTCGCACTCAAAAGTGTATTTGAATGGTCAATACGTGGGTGAATGGCCTTACGGTTACAGCTCTTTCCGTTTCGACCTGACTCCCTACCTGAAAGTGGGCGAAGAAAACGTTTTAGCCGTTCGCTTGGAAAACAAAATCCGCATGTCACGCTGGTATCCGGGCGCAGGCATCTATCGTAAAGTTTCACTAGTCAAGACAGCTCCCGTTCACATTGCTCACTGGGGCACTTACGTGACGACTCCAGAGGTTTCTGACAAATCAGCCACCGTTCGCATCGAAACGACTGTTCGCAACAGCGAAAAAAGCGCGGCTCCTGTCGAGCTTCGCCATGAGGTGTATGAAGCTGGCTCGAAGCGAGTCAAAGTCGCGGAAACAACGACTGGCAAAGGCTCCATCGCGCCCGCCTCGACCGAAGTCGCCACCGTCACTTTAGAGCTTAGCAAGCCGAAACGCTGGGATGTGGAATCCCCCAACTTATATGTCGTCGTCACCAGTGTGCTGCAGGACGGGAAGCTGGTGGACAGCTACGAAACGACTTTCGGTGTGCGCACGATTAAATTTACAGCCGAAGACGGCTTCCACCTCAATGGTCGCCGCGTGCAACTGAATGGCGTCTGCCTCCACCACGACCTCGGTCCTTTAGGCGCCGCGTTCAACACCCGCGCCATGGAGCGTCAATTGGAGATCATGCAGGAAATGGGCGCGAATGCGATCCGCACCAGCCACAACCCGCCGGCACCCGAACTGCTGGAACTGTGTGACCGCATGGGCATCCTCGTGATCGATGAGGCCTTCGACAGTTGGAAAAAAGGCAAGACCGACAACAGCTACCACACACTATTCGAAGAGTGGCATGAGAAAGATATCGTAGCGCTCGTTCGCCGCGACCGCAACCACCCGAGCATCATCATGTGGAGTTCGGGCAACGAGGTATTTGAACTACACTCGGATGCAGGTAAGGCAGTCTCGCAAATGCTCACCGATATTTTCCACCGCGAAGATCCGACGCGTCCAGTCACCGTAGGTTCAAACAAGTCCAAGCCGATCATGGGCAACTGGAAAGATTCGGTGGATATCATCGGCGCCAACTACAACCAAAGCGTTTACCCAATCTTCCTCGAAAAGAATCCGGGCTACGCCATCTACGGCTCCGAGACCTCGTCCACCACCAGCTCGCGCGGTGAATACTACTTTCCGGTCAAAGAGCCAAGGAACCGCGCTCAAAAGCTCAGAGGCGGCGCTAGAAATAACCAAATCAGCTCCTACGATTACTGGGGCCCGGGTTGGTCGATCACTCCTGACAAGCAGTTTGAGCTGTTAGAGAAAAATCCAAATTTCGCCGGTGAGTTTGTATGGACTGGTTTTGATTACATTGGCGAGCCGACGCCCTTCCTCGCATGGGATCAGACACTGGATTTAAACTTCAAAAACGAAGCCGAGGCCAAGCGTGCCCAAGAAGCCAACAAACGTCTGAATAACGGTAAAGCGAGTTCGCGCAGTTCCTACTTTGGCATCGTCGATCTATGCGGTTTCCCGAAGGATCGCTACTATCTCTATCAAGCGCATTGGCGTCCGGAGTATCCGATGGCGCACATCCTCCCCCACTGGACCTGGCCGGATCGTATCGGTGAAGTCACTCCCGTGTATGTTTACACCTCGGGCGACGAAGCAGAGCTCTTTCTGAACGGCGAGTCCTTAGGACGCCGCAGCAAGAAACAGTATGAGTATCGTCTCAAATGGAACGACGTGGAATACCAGCCGGGCGAACTCAAAGTCGTGGCCTACAAAGACGGCAAGCCATGGGCGGAACAAACAATGAAAACCGCTGGCGCGCCAAGTCAGCTGAGCCTCTCCGCAGACCGCACCACCATCAAAGCCGATGGCGACGACCTCTCCTTTATCACCGTCCGCATTGAAGACAGTGAAGGCACAATGATTCCACAGGCCGGCGATCTGATTCAGTTTGAGATCACAGGTCCCGGCGAAATCATTGGCGTCGGCAACGGTGATTCGACCAACCATGAGTCCTTTCAAGGCGATCAGCACTCCGCGTTTAACGGGCTATGCCTCGCCATAGTTCGCAGCCTAGACGGCCAAGCTGGTCAGATCACCATCAAAGCAAAAGCCAAAGGGCTGGGTGAATCCACCCTCTCGCTCAACAGTCAATGAAGACTTACTACATTATTGCCCTTGCTGTGATCAGTGCGCTGAGTTCTCTGCTCGCACAAGCTTCAGAAAGACCCAATATCATCTTCTTTCTAGCCGACGATTTAGGCTATGGCGACTTAGGCGCATTCTGGCAGGATCAGCGGAGCGGTATTAAGAAATTCGACACTCCGGGGCTCGATCGTATGGCAGCCGAGGGCGCGAAGCTCACGCACCACTACATCGCTGCGCCGGTTTGTGCGCCTTCACGCGCGTCCTTTTTTCAAGGACGCCACCAGGGCAACGCCGACGTGCGTAACAACCAGTTTGATTATCCCTTACCAGATAATATCAATATCGCTAGCATGCTGAAAGCTGCGGGCTATCGCACCATTCATATTGGAAAATTCGGACTCGCAGGTTCCAAGACAGATGCTGATTTGACTGGCGAAGGCTCAGCGAATCTACCCGCACACCCACTGCATCGGGGCTGGGATCAGTTTTTCGGCTATTTATTCCATATCGACGGGCACCAGCACTATCCACGCAACGGAACCAGCAAACAAAAAGCATTCATCTATGATGGTTTCCGCCAAGTGACTGATGCCGCCACGAATCTCTACACAACGGACGCCTGGACCGCCGCGGCGAAGCAGGCGATTATCGATGAAGTCAACGACGGCGATGACCAACCGTTCTTCCTTTATCTGGCATACGACACCCCGCATTCAGTATTACAGTTTCCTGCTAAAGCCTATCCCGGCGAAGGCCAAGGCAACGCAAAGAACCACTACGGTTTGAACGGCGGCGTGCAATGGACGACCGAAAAAGATGCCACGGGACGTGTCCGCTATGCCAATACGGCCGGAGATAGCGAAGAGATCGATAACTATGTCCACCCCGAGCTTAATCCAAAATGGAACCCACGAGAGCAGCGCCACGTGGGCATGATTCGACGCATGGATAACTCCGTCGCCGACATTCTGCAACTGCTGGCGGATTTGAAGATCGATGAGAACACCATCTGCATCTTCAGCTCAGACAACGGCCCTCACAAGGAAGGCGGACAGAACCCGCGTAGTTTTGAGTCCTTCGCCAATATGGAAGGCCTGAAGCGTGACTTATGGGAAGGCGGTCTACGCGTGCCTACGATCGTGCGCTGGCCGGGGCATATTGCTGCCGCGACTAATGACGAACAAGCGATTGCCGAGATCGACACTCCGAGCGGGAATTGGGACTGGTTGCCAACCTTCGCCGAACTGGCCGGCGTGCCTGCGCCCGCCAATACAGACGGAGTCTCCCTAGCGCCCCTCTTGACAGGCGCTGAAAACCAACAAAATCATTCGTATTTATATTTCGAATACACTTATAGAGCAACAACTCCAGATTATCGAGAATTCCCGAATCACGGCGGCGACCCGCGCGGTCAAATGCAGGCCATTCGCATTGGCAACTTTATGGGAGTGCGCACCGGAATAACTAATGCCGAGAACCCGTTTAGAATTTACGACGTGGTTAATGACCCCGCCCAAGCCACGGACCTCGCAAATTCGATGCCAGAGATGCAAGCGCAAATGAAGTATTACGCCCTCGCGGCACATCACCCGCTCAGCGGAGCAGAGCGACCTTATAGCCAGACTCCATTACCGTCCGTGCAAGTGGCTGACCGTGCGTCCGGCTTGGCCTACCAGGCCTTTGAAGGCGACTGGCAATGGACTCCAGATTTTTCAAGTATGACACCGGTTGCCAGTGGCAGCGCAAACGGTTTAGACGTATCATTTCGCAGCCGTGACGACGGTATCGGCTTACACTACCAAGGCTACATTCACGTGCCGACGGCGGGTGCCTGGCAGTTTCATCTCAGCGCCGACTCGGGCGTCGTCATGCACATTCATGATCGTCTCGTGATCGACGACGACTACCAGCGCCCACCGGCGGTGCGCACAGTTTCATCCCAGAAAATCCCCTTACAGGCAGGACTGCACCCAATCTCCATTGCTTACCGTCACGGCACGGGCCCCAACAAATTGTCCTTGGAGTGGGAAGGCCCACAGCGGTCACGTGAGACGATTCCCAAGGGAGCCTACTTCCGCGAACATTAAACGATTGTCCTGCTGAGTCTGAAATTCAATTACACACCCCAGAGTCATGACTGAAGTTAGCGTCGATTTGGAATGAAGAATACAGATGCAATAAATCATCTGCCACTCTCGATTTCAGGAACTTGCAGAGAAATTTGACGACCGGAGTGAAGCGCTATCAGATGGAACAAATGCCTGCCCTCTCATCCGGTCGGCCCGATCCACCATCCACTTCTTGCGGCTCCTCCCGACTTTCCTTTAAAGGGCCGCGACGAAATTAGATACAGCTGCTATTCGTATTCCCACTTATGCAGCCATGGGTCCATTGTCGCCTGTTGAAACTGCTTAATTTTATCACTAAACTGCTGCACCTGATCCTGATACTCAGGAAGCCCCGCCAAGTTGTGAACCTCATCCGCGTCCTGCTCTAAATCATACAGCTCAAAGCAGGGGCGATGCAAATAATCGACGACTTGACGTTGACCGAAATGTGACTCTCCATCCTCGCGATACGGCGCCCAGGTTGCTGATTCCCACAAGTCGCTGGCAAAAGAAAAAGTAAGCGGATGCGCCACATTCCATATAAATTTATACTTTTTCGAGCGGATCACCCGCATCGGATAATAGTTGGTGATCTCGTGGAAAGTATGCGAGGCATAGACTTCCTCGCGCATCCAATCCGAAGTATTGCCCTCAAGTAATGGACGGAATGACTCTCCAAACATATGATCCGACAGCTGCGGTACTCCCGCATAATCCAGAATAGTGGGGGCAATATCATACCATGCGATGAGTTCGCCACTCTCGCCCTGCTGTGGACTCGAAGTGGGAGCTTTGACAATACAAGGTAGTCGCATGCCCGGATCGTAGAGTGTGGTTTTACTTCCAGGGAATGCGGCCCCATTATCGGAAATATACATGATGTAGGTATTCTCATACACCCCTTTCTCTTTGAGCAACTCGATCAAACGTCCGACACCACGATCCAGGCGACTGATACTTTGATAGTCCTGTGCAAGTTCCGCACGCGTGTGTGCATTATCCGGCAGCCACGGTGGAACGACTACCGACTCCTCACTGTAGACGGCTTCTTCATCTCCAGCAAAGGGCTGCTCCGGGTTGCCAAAGTCATTTGGCTGCAAGGGATGGTTCTTTACAGTATTAGGCGTCCGGTGTGGATTATAACTGCACCAATACAAAAAGAACGGAGACGCTTCACTAATAAAGTCCGCACATGCATCTGCCATACGAAGATCATCGCGACCATAGTCATGCTCGCCGAGCTGCTCTTGAAAGGGATAAACCGACTCAGGCGCATAATGCTTTTTACCCACACAAGCCGTCCGATACCCCGAGTCGTTCAACAACTTTGGAAGCGTCAGGACATCTTCAAAACATGCGAAGTGATGTTGCCCATGCGTATGTCCGTACGTTCCGTTGGTATGATTATGATGGCCCGTCAACATAACAGAACGGCTGGCCGCACAGGAAGGAGTCGTGCAAAAGGCCTGCCGAAAGAGCATCCCATCCGCAGCCAGACGATCCAGATGAGGCGTTCGTACGATCGGATTTCCATAGCAGCCCAAAGCCTCGCGGCCATGGTCATCAGATACCATCAGTATTATGTTAGGTCGTTTATTTTGCATAGACATGCTTTCTGTTAAAAATTGAAGGCTTCGCGCAACTAGCGAAGACGGAAGATGCGTGCCATCTTCTGCTGTGGCAGCGTGATCGACAGCTCACCACAATCGTTATGCCACGTGACATCGACAGGACGTTCTTTCGGGTAAAGGCACTGAGCATCCATAGGAGAGACCCTACCTAGATCGCAATCCAAAGGAATGCGAATACTGTCTTCCTCGCTCTCAAAGCGCCAAACCGAGAGCAGGATTTCATCGCCCCACTTCAAGGCAAAGGCCCCCCACGCGCTGTCATGACGACAAAGCCCCAAAGGCCATAACAACTCTGCCTCCGGAATGCGCTCGCGGTAGCTCTTGTAGACTTCAACAGCTTCCCGAATGAGCTCTAGACGCACACCGTCCATAGTTTGCATTTGTCCGCTCAGATAAATTCGCCAACTCATGGCACTGACCATATTCATGATGACAGATTCTTCTGTCGCATCCATCAAGGGATAGGCCCACACTCCGGCTTGCTCAGGACAAACCACACTCCCGCTGTTGATCGAGATACGGGCATTCATCAGGTAGTTTTGATTGTCTGTAGTGGACGAGGTTGTGTGCAGATCCATCAAGCCGTAGGTCATACGCATACCTCCCGAGCTACAATTCTCGATCACCAGATCGGGATACTTTTGAAAGATCGCTGCCAGCCACGCCTTATAAGCTCGCTGATGCCCCAGCAGGCCATCTCCAAAACTATCCGCCTCAACTTCCGTCCCTGGGCCGATCTCGATGTTATAATCCATCTTGATAAAGCTACAGCCATATTGTTCGACGACCCGCTCCACCACCTGGTTCGCATGCTGAATCACTTTGGGATGCCTAAAGTCCAATTGCAGCGAATCGTGATCCACCACACGCTTGCCATGACGCAGAAAGAAACACTCGTCCGGCCACTCTGCTGCCAAACGGCAGTTAATCCCCATTCGTTCGATCTCCAGCCACAGCCCAGGCTCCATTCCCTTCTCGCGAATATAATTCAAAGGCTCCTCGATCCCGCCTGGGAAACGCCCCTTCGCGGGCAACCATTCGCCGACGCCCGCCCACCATGGACCGTTATCATACCAGCCAGCATCAATGACGAAATAATCAGCCCCCGCAGCGGCCGCCTTATCAATCAAAGGCAACAACTTCGCCGTAGTCGGATCACCCATCAGGCAATTCATATAGTCATTAAAGATCACCGGCAGTCGACGGTTATCAAAATGCTCACGCCGAATCGTCCGTCGGTAGGCATTCAAATGCCCGAATGCACCCTGCGCTCCCTCGGAACAAGCCCCCACCACAGCAGCGATCGATTCGAAAGATTCACCGGGCTTGAGCGACTTCCACCATTGGTTCTCGCGTTCGGTCGGACCGCTCAAATGCAAGTAGAGCTGACTCGCGATATCACCGACCTCCCAGTGCCAGGACGCATGACTCTCAATTTGCCAAAACAAAAAGTGAGCATGACGTGCAGTCTCAAACATCCCCATCGGCAGGAACTCTTTCGCCGCCCAGGTGCCGGTATTGCTATAAGATAGACTCTTCATCGAAAAGCCCTGTTCACTCATCGGAGTCAGACCGAGCTCAGCCAACGAATGACGGCGCCACTGAAACTCAGACTTCCACGAGTTATGGGGCACATGCAAATACGCGTCTTCCATCACCTCGGCCCCCTGCTCTTTCGTAATCCCAGCGAGGGCAAACGAACTGACGTACTCAATGCCGACTTCCGACTCTGAAATGTTTGTCAACTCGGTCCAGCAACGAGCCACTGGAATGTCATCATAAAACTGGATATGGCTGACGATACGTAAGCGATCCGACAGCTGCTCAATCTCTAATTTTCGGCCAAAACCATTACGCCCATCGCGATGTGATCGATAGCGTGGGATGTTTCCACCGCAATTGGAGCCCGTATGCTTGCCACCATGATGGTCATGCTGATTCTCCCCCAGCAATGTACTTCGACTAAAGTGTAACGACGTCGCAAACGCTCTTCGGCCGTGACTGAATGTGTCTGCCATGCTTGACTCGAAAAATGCAACAAGCGAGCCGCACCATCGGCCCCTTGTTCAATCACGACATGCAGCCCGTTCTCTTCAAAATTAAGGATAATATTAGAATTTGTTTTCATTTAGTACAGAGTTGCGCCCAGGCTGCTTAGCGTCCGAGTCCAGTCACATTTTCAAAAAGAACCGGGTCCGCAGCCTCCCCACCATCAAGACGCGTGAAGGTATTGCCACGCATCACACCGCCCTCCAAATCGCTAAGAACCATCGCACGCTCTCCGGTATACTCGATCGTGTTCCCGGTAAACTCCAGACCACTGCGACAACCACCGATCAAGATCTGCGCACGCTGATGAGAGCCAAAGTGCGTTGCGAATTTACCATTACGAATCACATTATCCTTAACGACTAAATTGCTGTAGTAAGCAGCTTCGAGCCAATTGCTGATATTGGGAGACAACTTAAGCGACTCGAGCCCGGTATCTTCTACCAGATTCCCCGAGATGACGCCGTCGCTGGCTTTAGTTAAAATACCACGTGAGCGATTGTGCCCGATTACATTATTAATCACCTTAAATCCCCGTCCAACTCGATTGACCGCACAAATTACGGAAACATCATCGATTGGAATCACCCGATCCAAAGTAACATACCACGCATCGCGTAAATTCCCCGGTAATATCAGAGTGAACTGATCTTTGGCCGATTCAATTTTCTCTTTCGGATAGTCCCGCGCGCGTGCGATATGCGTGGCCACGGCTTCTCCAAGCAATTTACCATTTCGAGAGACAACCTCTACCGGATCGCCCAGCTGAATGTTCAAAGCACGCTTACTGATCACAGTGAGCACCGCGCCCTCGCCTTCGGCCACCACATGGTAATCTCCACGGATATTCACCCCGTCATCCCCCATATAGCCTGCATAGCATTCCTCAATGGTGGGTCCGACTTCCGCATTAATGCTATGAAAGGCATCCCAATTACTGGAACGCATACGCGGATAACTGACCTTCGGATCGTTTTTCTTACGATCCACACGGCAGCGATAATAATGAATATTGCTAGACTCCTCTCCAAGGAAACTAAAACAGTTGGAAGCATAGACGGTTACATTCTCAAAAAGCAGATCCCGGCACTGAGTCGAATACACACAATGCGGCGCAAAGCTCCCGCCATCGATTCGCTTACGTTCCGTTTTTAACAGGAGCACATCGCCGACCTCCACAAACTCAGAATCAATCCGAAGGTGCTTCTTACGATAGACACGCAAGCTGCGGCCCTCCATTTTCGTTATGCTTTTGATGTCGTGAAAAGTTCTGAACCCCGGCTTCAGTTCATGCGTCTCCGCGCTATAGACTTCGGCCCCCTTCGCGGATAAGCCTTCCATCGGATAACCTTCAAAGACTTCGATTTGAAAATACTCCGGTGTGAACTCTGTAATAAGCCCCTGGGTATAGAGCATGGGGTCGTAATCAATACTCAGGTTCTTGATCACAACATTCTCACATTTTTCCAAATGAATCGCGCGAGTGCGATCCGTGCAGACGATTTCAGAGCCCTGAAAGTCAATCTCTATGCCTTTCAATTCAATCAGCTCTAAGTGCGCTGAATGGACCGGAGCCAAGCGATACGTCGCCTGAGGAACTTTAATCTTCGTCTGCCCGTCCTGCACTTGAGACATGATCCATGATTGTAAATCATCGATCTCTGCCACTGCCGCAGACGACATGTTCGCCGTGCTAAGGCAGCACATAGCGATACTAAAAAAGGAGATAAGGTGTTGTATTCTCATAGTGAGGTTCTGCCGTATTCGATTAACGCATCCATGTGCTGTCCGCCTCAATGGCTTCCAGCTTCTGTTTCAACTGAGTTTTCAAGGATTTAAGTGCAGGCGCATACTCCGGGTTTCCAGCAAGATTCTCCATTTCGTAGGCGTCGGTGGCTAGATGGTACATCTGAGTCAGCGGAACATCAGGTCTTTGCTCAGGCGGAATGTTATACTCGGTCAACTTCCAACCATTCGCACGCACAACAGAGGCCCAAAGCATGACCTCAGGCACTCCCGGATTTTCACGATCGGGTTTTTCGTATTGGATAAACATCATCTCATCACGAACTTGATCCACTTCCCCACTCAATAACGGTAGGATCGATTCCCCCTGTTGACCGGGAATCTCAGGCAGTTTCACCCGTCCCAGATCAGCACAGGTAAAAAAGATGTCGGCCAGATTCACCAAGGCATCACTCTCAGAGCCGCCTTTCGCCAGCTTTGGATAACGAACAAAAAAAGGAACTTTAGCGGAGCTTTCCCACGGATGACGCTTCCAGGCAAAACCATGTTCTCCATACAACAAACCATTATCACTGGTAAAGATGATCAGCGTATTATCCAACTGACCGCTTTGCTCTAAACTCTGGAAAAGTCGACCCATACCTTCGTCAATATCCGTGATCATTGCACAATATTCCTCATACATATTAATCACTTCTTCCAGCCGGCCTTCTTTTCTAAAGTACCCCAGATCCAACTCTAAATCTGGGCGCTCGGGTATCCCCATTCCTTTATACTTTCCAGCGTTGCGCTTTGTCGGAATCAGGGGCGTATGCGGCGAAAAGGGACTCAGGAAAATACAAAATGGTTGCTCTTTTGTATCCACGGCAAAGCGGGCAGCCTCATCAAACAAAATGTCAGTCTGATGCCCTTCGATCACAACCTTACGGTCCTTGCCGACGGCATACATCTGATCCTGATAGAGGTACGCATTCCACCAATCAATGTGACTCATTCCGGGTGTCCTCTTCTCGGTATCAGGCCCGGCATTGACGAACCAATGGCTCCAGGCCTTACGCGCCTTTTTTCTGAAAGCATCACCTTCATAGTACTTCCCAATCAGCGCAGTCACATAGCCGGAATCTCGAAAATACTGAGGCAAATAATACTCAAAATCATCGGGATAATAAAAATTATCACGGCGCATATGTTGTGTCGAATACTGCCCGGTAAAAATGGAAGCGCGCGAAGGACCACACACCGGACTGAGTGCATAGCAATTATTAAAAGTGACGCCTTCACTGACAAAACGATCCAAATTGGGCGTTTTCAGATAGGGGTGCCCCTCGGCACCAAGCATACCGATCCGCAAATCATCTGTCATGATAACTAGGATATTAGGACGCTCTACCTCAGAGGCAGACACAAACGAACATGCACATGCCCAAGCCGCAACCATTACATAGCAAATAAATTTCTGACTCATACCTATCTTACTCATACTCCCATTTATGCACCCAGGGGTCCATTGTTTCCGTTTGAAATTCTTTAAGTTTCTTTGAATAGAACTCGACCATTTCGGCATACTCGGGATGCGATGCCAAATTCACGACCTCATCAGGGTCGTTCTCTAAGTCATAGAGTTCAAACTGTGCACGCTGTTTGTAGTCAGCCACTTTCCGCGCACCAAAATACTCCGACTGATCACGACGCACAGCTTTCCATGAGGCCGAATCCCACAGATCCGAAGCAAAGGGATAGGGCAATTGATAGGCCACATTCCATATAAATTTATACTGATGAGAGCGCAGTACCCGCATCGGGTAATAATTTGTAATCTCATGAAAAGTGTGCGACGCATAAATCATATCGCGCCCCAGCGACTCAGGTGCCTCCTGCAATAAGGGCAAAAAAGACTGCCCATGAAAGCTCACATCACGCGGTGTGGCATTGGTCAAATCAAGGATCGTCGGTGTGATATCAACCCAGCTAATTAACTCCTCTGAAACCTCCCCCTGGCGCTTTGATAGGGGCGCCTTGACGATCAAAGCTAGTTGCATCCCCGCATCATAGAGAGTCGTCTTTGATCCGGGAAATGCCGCCCCATTATCTGCCATGTATATAATCAGGGTATTGTCGTATTTACCTTCTTCTTTGAGAATTTGAATCAAACGGCCAATGCCGCGGTCCAGACGTGCAATGGACTGATAATACTGGGCCAGTTCCGCACGCACCTCCGGCGTATCACTCAAAAAGCTAGGAACGATGACTTCCTCCTCGGAGAATACATACTCTTGGTCGCCCGCAAACGAGCTCTCGGGGTTGCCGAAACTGTTCGGCTGATGCGGGTTCGATGCCACAATACGTCCATCGCGATGCGGATTAAACGAGCACCAGTATAAAAAGAATGGCCCCTCCTCAGCGATAAATTCCCGACACGATTCAGAAGCAGCGACATCATCACGGTCAAACTCTCGTTCCTCCATACCATAATCAAACGGATAGACGGACTCGGGGGCATAGTGCCTTTTACCGACACGTCCCGTCCGATACCCGGCCTCACTTAGCATCGCTGGCAGACTCTGAACAGATTCATAGCTGGAGAAATGGTGATAGGAGTGTGTATGACCAAAAGTGCCATTTGCATGATTGTGTAAACCAGTCAATACCGCCGAACGACTGGCCGCACATGAAGCGGAGGTGCAAAAAGCATTGTCAAAACGAATGCCTGCATCAGCCAGACGGTCCAGATTCGGAGTTTGGACCACTGGGTTTCCATAGCAGCCCAATGCCTCGCGTCCATGGTCATCGGACATCATGATCACCACATTGTAACGAGCCTGCATAGGCTCTCCCGCTTCCAGTCCGACTGTCAGCAAGAATAGACCCAATAGCCTTCTAATTCCCCTACTATCCATGGCTTAACTCCTGTATCGATTCAACGCGCCCAGACTCCACGTTCGGCCCCTTTCGAAAAAGCGCCGGAGTGGCCCCTTCCAACTGATTATCATAAAACTCAAAGTAACCCACATTATCGAGTTGTAGTAGATCAGAATGTGCCAGGTTAAAGCGATTATTAATCACCCGGATCTTGTCGTGATATGCGGGGGACCCCTCTCTTGGACGACGATGAGCTGTCACTTCAATCACTGGGCGCCCCGTGGCATAACCGCAGCGCTCAAAGGTGCAACCTGAGACTTCGACAAACTCCGATGGACCGGATTCATGCCATTTTCCATCGACCGCTCCACTCACTCTGACCGCCTGCCAAGGCGTGCGGAAGTAACAATTCAAAATTCGACAAGCTCCATATGCATTAAACAACACACCGCGTGATCGGTTATCGCGCATGGTACAGTTTTGAATCAACACCTCAAAATCCCGCTCTGCCCGCATCACAAGCATATGTTCCAATTTTAGACCCTCTGGTAACCGACTAAAAGTGGCTTCGATAAACTCACGATTGAGCATCTCTGCCTTCAGAACCTTAGCTTCAAATAACGAACTAAGCGAACGTTCATCGAAGAATCCTGCGACGTCTCCGGCCTTTAAATTCTGCACTCCGAACTGTTGAAAATGCATAATTCGCAGTTGAAGTGTATGGCCCGACTTCACCCGTTCCGGGCGCAAGAAAGCTCCGTGTATATTGACCGCATCATCCATCTGCCCTTCCATCAGGCAGTCCTCAATCGTCACCTTGCCCGAACAATCCACAAAGTGAAATGCATCGACAAAAACAGAAAATACTCTGTCTGAGTTTGGCCGGCACATCACGCGCACCTGCTGCAAATCAATATCACGACAAGTCTGCGCAATCACCCCCATCCCACCGGAATGATAGATATCGACCGCATTCAGGGTAATGGATTCAGAATCAACTAGCACGACACTTGGGGCCCAACGCTGCTCGTGCTTAATAACGACCCAATTGCCGACCTGAAACTCATTCTCCGGATGATAATTTGAAAACAGCCGGACATGCCCCACGCCCAAAGCTTCCGCTCGACTCCAATCCCGAAAACCGAAATTATCGCGTGCGCCCGCCGCGGGTGCGCGTGTCTGCGCGTCAAACTCCAAAAGGTTATCAATCTTTGTAGAGAAAAAGCGATCCCCGGTAAACACCAAGCGCTCATTACTAACCTCCACGGGATAGTTCGCATCAAATTGTAGATCCAATGATCCTTGCCCAACCCCAGTGATTTTAGCTTGGCTCAAGTAAGGACGATCCCAATCGATTGCCAAATCACGTAGGACGATATTCTTGGCATTCTTTAAATAAAATGGAATCACCCGACCATGAAAAATTAGCTCCGCACCATTACCTTCGACAACAATCCCCTCCAAACCTTCTAGATTAAGAAAGATGCGTTTCATACCCGAATCGTGATTCGAAATATAGCAGTATTGTTCCGGCAAATAATCCGGACGAATGTGATGCACGCCAGCGGGTATCACAATCTTACGAGCGCGGCCTTCGCGACAAGCCGCCACCGCTGCGGTCATTTGCTCAAGAAAACTCAGAGCCTCTTGTTTTTTCAGTGGTTGTATCATGCTTCAACAGTCCCTTCTTTTTCGCGACGCGCCTTTAACTGCGCCTGAATTTCACGTACACGACCCTCCTTTAAGGGATATAATAATAACAAGAGCATCGCTAATGAGATCGTCACCACAGGTATCGTAGTGAAGAAAAGTCGCATATAGAAAATGGCGTCTGCCGTCTGCTCTGAGCCGAGTGCCACATCAAAACCAGACCAGGTCAGAACATAACCGGAAATAATTAAGGCTCCGGACATCCCCATCTTAAACACCCAGCTATTGACTGCGCTATACATACCCTCACGACGTTCACCGGTTTTTAATTCATCCAAATCGACGACATCGGGGATCATTGCATTTATCAGAGTCCAGGTAGCCGCTAAGCCACCGGACATAACGATGCCAGGAATCACACTCAACCATGGGTTCTCAGGTGTAAAACATACCCACTTAAGAGCCGAACCGATCACCGACAAGCCCATCGCTATCAACAATGTTCCAGTCTTACCAATATTACGTGAGATCTTGGTGAGAACCGGCACTGCCAGCATGGTGCAAACTTGCGAACTAATCCCTCCGACCGCCATCAGCGTCCCTAGAAAAGGCGTCTTCTCCCCACCAAAGATATGGTAAACCGTTACATAATACCCCAGCTGCACGACCATCATTAAACCAGTCAACATCAGTACGGTAATGGCACAAATGATCAAAAATGGCACCTCTCGTATGGTCTCCTTAAAACTCTTGGCCAAAGAAATTTTTGCGACCACTTTACCCCGCTGCTGCTCAATGATCGAATCATGCTCACGGGCAAAAAATGCTGGGATCAATCCCATGGCAATAATCAGAGCACCGACCATCATGCCCGCATAACGCATCCCCTCCGCCATACTCTCAAAGCGATCCAAGGTAATCAGCCAATAAATCCCCGAAACGGCAAAAGCCCCAACCTGACTAAGCACGGTACGGTAGGCCATAACCGAAGTGCGCTCGTTGTAATCAGAGCTCATCTCCATCCCCAGCGCCATGTATGGCACCGAAAAGACCGTGAAAGCCAAAAAGAAGATCAATGAAGTGATTAGAAACCAAAAGAAATACCCCATCTCCGAAAGCCCGGCAGGAAAAAGCCAAATCGCCGAAAAGGTAATGCCACTCAACATAGCTCCTAACGCAATCCATGGACGACGCCTGCCCCACTTGGAGCGGGTATTATCTGTCACACTGCCCATGAATGGATCTGTCAGCGCATCCCAAATACGAGAACCCCCTAACACCCAACTCAACAAACGTGGGTCCACCCCCATGCAATCGTTAAAAATCGGACTCGCAAACTGATTACAACTGCGTGCCATAACGACATAAGACATCATACCGCTCCCATAGGCCATTTTACGCCAAAAGGGCACTTTGTCAGAGCTGGGAGTTGCGTGTTTGTCTGGGGAATTGTCCATGCAGGATTGAGCGGGCGCCCCAGGATAAAGGGACGAATTTCTTGTTTACCAAGACAATCCTCCTATGCGCCGAGTCAGGCAAACGCATAAGATTGCGAAGAATGTTTACGCAACCTAAACGTTCACATCCTTAGACAATCACAACTTCAATGGCATTTCGTAAAGACTTCGATCTCCCCGTGGAGCTCCAACTTTACGTGTGCTCTGTCCTTCCACCCAATGGCCCTGACAGACCAAATGTCCCGGACTTTCCGGAACACCTGTAGTTCTGGTATGCATCACCCCGATCAAGGTATCCACCGCGGTCACTCCTAGAAATTCAGCTTTCTGATCAATCCCAGACAATTCCATATCCACACCCGCCACTTGCTGACAATCCAGCAACGCAAAACCAATCTCCTCCGGGCATTGAAAACCTGCCTGCTGCAGCATCGAAAAATCAGTAGGCAGACCAATCACCACATCAACCTCATGCTGCTGAACCCACTGTTCAAATGCTTCCGGATCCGATTGATCATGCATGAAGATGGGAATCTCTCCAGCTCCACTACGAAACTTGGACCACAAGACATAAGCTGAAGTCCATCGATGACGGTTCCTGGTTTCCGTAATTCGACTCAAGGACAGACCAATCCGCTCATAACCAAGTTGCTCTAAATGATAAAGCAACTCAAACATCGCTGCCAAATGGCTATGCCGCACCAAAGTCACCTTCGGATCGTCCAAGAGCTCATCCAAGGCAACCACACTGAATTGACTCCAATCCATATCGATCGATCGCCGACCATTTGAGAGCAAATTCGCCCCCGTAGGCGCAATCAGAATACCATTTATCCCACGCGCATACAGCATCTTCGCCAAATCCACTCTAGGCTGCAGTGCCCAAAAAGGCTCTAACTCAAAACCAAATTTCGCGGCACGCTGCTGCGCCCCCTCAAAACAGCTCTGAATATGTGAAAAACGCTTCCATCCATGCTCAGTCTCATGCGTCGTCAAAAAGGCAAGTCGCTCCCCCGTAGTGAACTTGGTCTTCGCCACAGCTGCCATCGCAATCGATACATTCGGATCCGGCACATAGCCCATCTCCTGAGCCAACTCTTCGATGCGATGCCGGGTCTTTTCCGAGACACCCGCAGAGCCACGCAGTGCCTTTGAAACCGTCATGCGGGACACGCCGATACGCTCGGCTATTTCACGCATAGAAACTTTACCCGCTTTTTTCATTCTTAGCAATCATAGGGATGTAGAAATGCAAAAATCACAACCTCAAAACGGATACTGTCCCCACATAAAACTCAACTAAGCGGGCCGACTCATAAATCAAGCTTGTCGGCGAACAAAAACGACGACCACACTCGCAAGACCCAACAATAAAGCAAAATTCGAGGCCTCGGGGATGTAGACGATCTTCGCACTCTTTAAATGCCCTCTAAATTGGTATTTATCACCTCCGCCATGCCCGCCCACACCGAAGTAGATTGCAGAATTCACCCCCTTGAGGCCAGAGTTGAAGGCAACCGCATCGGGAACTAAACTTGTCGTATGTTTCGTCGCACCATCATCCACCGTCAAATACATGCTTTGCCCATCCCAACCAGCGATCAAATTATAAGTATGCCCGCGATAAACACTCCCCCCTTCCAGACGATTCCAGTCTCCATGGCCATCTCCAACCCAGAACATCAAGACTCCTTTATTAATGTAGAGCACCGCGCCCTCTCCGGCATCATCGCGGCTACTATAGATAGCACGATACCCTCCGGTCGAATTGACCTTCAACCCAGTCAATACAAGCTGCCATGTTTCACCTTCTCTCACCGACCACGGCTCCAGAGCTTCACTGTAATCAACCCTCAAATGATCGACGGGCCCTCCATTAAAAAGAGCCCCCTGCGAGCGATCAAACGTGACACCTCCCATGTTTGACAAGTCATACGCACCAGCCAGGTCCTCCAATGGAGTCTCTACCTGTGAAAAGTCCCATGAAGCAACCACACGATCCGCCAACAAAACCGTAAACGGAAGGAACGCTATGCTAAATATAAGGATGCTTAATTTCATAAAGTAAACAGATTCAGAGTTCCGTATTGCGCGCCGTTGCGCCCAGACACCGAGCGCCACACAACACCACAAGACTTCCGTTCGAGACGAATGTCCTGCTACATGCAAAGAAGCCAGAAACATGCCGCCGGGCATTACCGTCAAAACAATTTGGAAACGACAAGTAGTTACGTAATCTTCAGATCAATCCACTACGTATACACACAAGGACAGCCCGCCCCACAGAATACAACGAATCTTCCACAAGTAGGTTACGT
Organism: Coraliomargarita algicola; assembly: GCF_033878955.1. NCBI lineage: Bacteria > Pseudomonadati > Verrucomicrobiota > Opitutia > Puniceicoccales > Coraliomargaritaceae > Coraliomargarita > Coraliomargarita algicola. The sequence goes on along the minus strand of NZ_CP138858.1, from coordinate 4,440,192 downwards.
AAACAAATCACTCCAGGTTATATCATCGTTTTTATCATATTTTGCATCTTATATCACAAATTCAACTACGGCAGTAGATTCTCCGAATCCTTGAACATAGTCGGCGCTCAAAACCTTGGAGCTCCCCAGCAATTGAAACGTAACATCGAACCACATTTATTGACCCAATACAGAATATGAAAAAACGAGTCAGTTACCTTGCAGCCATTCTCAGTAGCCTCAGTATCAGCTATAGTGCCTGGGCCGAAGCCCCGAAAGCAAAGCCCTATTTATTGTCGAATGAGTACATCGGGCGAGAGTTCTCACTGGCCGATAATCATCTAAAAACCTCTCAAATCTTAAACCATCGCTCGGGACAGGTGATTCAGCCGACTAGTTGCGACGAGTTCCAACTACGCATCTCAGAAGGCACTCATACCACAGGCACTGATCAAATACTGACTACCAGTGATTTTATTTGCCTTGATGTTCAATCAGAAGACGAAGCGGGCCAAAAAAGCCTGGAGTTCCTGCTGAAGAACGAAGCCCACGGTCTGAACCTTAAAGTTCGCTATGAACTTTCACAGGATGACTTCTTCATGCGAAAGCAGATCAAGATCATCAGTGAGCGTGCAATTACGCTGGAACGGATCGACGTCGAAGCGATCAGCACCAGCGATGCGTATCAACCCTATACGATGCGAGAGATCACCACCTCGAAAAGCCGTGAACTTAAAATGAGGGGATGGCGCCCAGGATTGGGACAACCGCTGTTTACAACAGAATCCGGCACCTTCTGGGGCATTGAATTCCCAGCCGCTGACAATATGGTGGTCGATCAGGAACTCATCTGCGGTTACCAATATGGTCATGAGCTTACGCCGAACAAGAGCTACACCAGCTACAAAGCCGTGATGGGCGCTAGCGATGATCCCGCCTTCAATTCGGACGCGTTTTACGAATACATCGAAACGATCCGCGTTCGTCCGCTCCGTCTTCAGATTCAATACAACAGCTGGTTTGACTTCCACAAGGCAGTCACCGGACCCGACTTCATCGCCAGCGTAGAAAAGGTGAATCAAGAGCTCTGCGTGGAACGCGGCGTATCCCCACTAGATGCGTATGTGATCGACGATGGCTGGCAAGATTCACCCAAAGGTGCCGACTGGTCACAAGAAGTTTGGCCCGTTAATAAGAAGTTTGATCCTGCCTTTGAAAGCAGCTTCGCAGCGGCCGAAAAGGTGCTGTCTAAGCTCGGCATATGGTTGAGCCCGCAAGCTAATTTTGGTGCGCGTTTCGCAGTGCCTTCCATGCGTAAAGCGAAGATGGGAGCTCTCAAGACTTGGATGTCACTGGCCAATACGCCGTATATGGACAAATTGGAAGACCGCTTGGTCGAACTGACAAACCAGGGATTTTCGTATTTCAAATTGGATGGCACCTTCGGGAATCTTCGCACACGTGAATTCGACATCGACGGTGCCGAACACGGAGTGCCCGTTATGCCACAACTCGGCACTGAGGGCTTGAGTCCCGACGACGAGCGCTTGAATGACAACAAGTATAACGAGCTCAAAATCTACTACCTCACTGTCGGCACCGAGCGCCTAATGAAGACCTTCAAGTCTATGAGCGAAGCCAACCCAGAGGTGTATATCGTTATTTCTAATGGTGCTTACCTCAGCCCTTGGTGGCTGATGCATGTGGACGCGGTTTGGATGATCAATGCCGGCGATGCGGCTGGTGGCAGTGGACGCACGGAGCAACTCGTCTACCGCGACGGTGTCTACCATGACATTTGGGTCAAAGAAAATACGCACTACCCAATGAACGCACTCTTCAATCACGAGCCGAAAAAGACAGAAACCGGCGAGAGCAGAGAAGAATTCGAAAGCTACCTCTTGATGAATATGTCGCGTGGCACAGGATTCATTGAATTGTATCTCAAGACACAAGAACTGAGCGAGAGCGATTGGGATGTGCTCGCTGAAGGCCTAAAATGGGCCGAAAAGGCATTCCCCACTTTCACTCGCTCACGCATGCATGGCGGCGATCCGAAAAAAGATGAAGTCTATGGATTCACCGCATGGAACTCAGAGCAGGGCTATATATCCATCCACAACCCTGCAGACAAAGCACAGGCATATAGCATCGTACTCGACAGAAAATTCGGTCTAATTCCGAGCGAACAAGCTTTGCGCTCTCATCGCCGATGCCCCAAAGCCTCGATGGGCTCAATGCTAGCTACAGCTTCGGAGACACGATCACGATCACCCTGCAGCCAGGAGAAATTAGAATCATCGATTTCAATAAAATCGATTCACTCTAAACTCGAATCAGCCCCGACAAGCCATGCGCAGGAGCCAAGCATCCAAATCGCGGGCTCCTGCGCAGAGCCAGACGGCATAAGAATTAGAAATCTAATCGGGTGACCGAGCCTTCCGAAGCTGTATCTTGAAAAGAGAATATCCAACTAGCGACGACGCTTCAAAATAAAGCCCAAGCCTGCCAGCCCCATCAATAATCCATAAGCAGAAGATTCAGGGACAGCACTCACAACAACATTGTCGAAATAAACATCCGTCTGTACATTACTTGTGATATTGGCAACGAAACGAATCGTATTGCCAGATGCTAATCCAGTCAGGGTGAAGGATTCGCTGTTCCATTGGTTATCAGCAGTTTCGTCAACTGAATCTGAGGTGAACACATTCCCCCCCCCAATAAAACCGACATCGTAGCCGAGCTGGTATTAGCTCCGTTCACACCAAGATTCCAATCGAACGAGACATTGTATGTGGTCCCTTCCACCAATGTTAAAGTTTGCTCTGCATAGCTACCATTCACATTCATGTTCAACAAATAGCTTCCATCGCTAGCCTCTTGATTGAAGAAATTACCATCACCAACGGACTCCGAAGGCAACACAGTGCTGTTATCGACGGTCCAACCAAAGGTTCCGCCCGTAGTTGGTGTTTCAGTACCCGCTGCTTGAGCTGCGTTCGCAAATTCAAAACTTCCGTTAAAAACGACGCTTTGTGCGTTCACTGTCAGCGAAAGCAGTGGAAGCGCGGGCAACAGGATCGCAAGGGACTTAGGTAGTGTTTTTTTCATGTGATTTACTTTATGTTTTTGGTTCTGTATGTGGTTAGCAGGTAGCGATCATAATTCATAGTTGTGACCATGCGAACGATTCACGCAAAAAAATCTAAGAAAATTTGACTGCTTCCTCCTGATTTTGTCGACTAAACGGACACAACTCGCTTCCATAAACAGCTGTAGAACATAAACTTCAAGATGCACAAAGGCTACCGCACCTCGTTCTCCCAGCCCGAGGCAAAGCCCCCCTACTCTCCAACTGGCTCAAAGATGAGGGTCTTCAGGTTGAACAGTGCTACCTTGTGCGCCTTGCCGAAACCGACCTGACAGTCGAAAGTACCGACCTGATTGAGTTCGATCTCGCCCAGATTCAGGAGCTCGTAGCGATTCCAATTTTTAGTCGCAGGCACGGTCGCGCTTAGCGTCGTGCCGTCGAGCGTGAGCTGCACCTCGCTGCCGTCATATTTATCGGCACAGGCATAGAGCGCCTTCACGCGGAAGGTGCCTGGAGCAGGCACGTTCATTTTCCAGGTCGCGGTGGCCTGTGGATCGGTCCAGAAACCGATATAGCTGTTATCCACCAATTTGATTTCCGGTCCGCTTAGCTTCGCCGCTGAAGCTTGTAACACAAGCTCGTCGCCCGAGAAGCTGTAGCCATCGATGGATGCTTTCGCGCTCTGCAGGCCTTCATATTCGAGGCGCAGCACGGTCGCATACTCCGTCGGCTCGAGGGTTGACAGTTCGATCACCGGGCCCTTTTTCGTGCGAATCAACGGAAGCACTTGCTGGTCGTAGGTGTAGGCCTGCGCCTCATCGAATTGAACATCGTTCAGCGTCAGTTTTCCGGACTGGGGCCAATCGAAAACATAGAGAAAGAGCTCGCCGGACGCCGCAGTTGCCCCTTGGGCCTGCGCCACGCGTCCCCAGACTTGTTCAGGAACGGCCACAAATTCAGCCTCGTAGACTGCTTCACTGTGCGCAGAGGTCCACTCCCCCATTTCTTCAAACTGCTGGATCGACATCTCCGGCCAGGAGCCATCGGCTTGCGGGCCGACGTTGAGCAATAAATTGCCCCCCTTGACCACGATATCGATCAACTTCTGAATCAACTCCTCGGTGCTCTTCCATTTAGTGTCACTCTTCTTAAAGCCCCAGGAGTGATTCACCGTCCAGCAGGACTCCCAGGCATGATCGAGCGCCGCACCGGGGGTAAAGTTTTCGGGCGTGCCAAAGTCTTTCTTGAACTGCTTCCGCTTGGAGACGCGGTTATTAATGATCATATCGGGGCTGAGCTCACGAAGATAGTTATAAAGATCGACGCCGTCATCCATCGTCCACCAAGGCGTCCAGTCGCCGTCGAACCACATGATGGCGGGATCATAGCGCTCGACCAGCTCCTTGAGCTGGGCCTTCATATAAGTGACGTAGCCTTCCTTATCGCGCATCGGCGGCTTGTTCGTGGCCTGCTCGGCAATCTGCGAAGGATGGTGCCAGTCGATGATCGAATAGTAAGTGCCGAATGCGATCCCGTATTTCTCACACGCGGCCTTCAACTCGCCCAAAATGTCACGGTTAAACGCGGTCGCCTCACCGAGGTCATACTCCGTGTAGCCGCTATCCCAGAGGCAGAAGCCCTCGTGGTGCTTGGTCGTAATGACCATGTATTTCATGCCAGCCTCTTTGGCCCGCTTCACCCAGGCGTCCGCATCGAGCGCGTCGGGACTGAAATCGGCCGCCAGCGGAATGTATGCTTCCGGCGTAATTTTGCCCCAGCGCTGGATCCATTCCGCATAGCCGCGGATCTCTTCGCCCTGCCATTCCCCTCCGAGGATCGAATAGACGCCATAGTGGATAAAGAGTCCGAACTTGGCATCCGTGAACCACTGCATGCGCTCCTGATACGCAGCATCCGTTTCCGGTGTGATTTCATTGGCGTGGGTCAAGGCTTGGCTCGCAAGCAGCCCCGATAGGACGAATGGAATGATTGGCTTCATAGGATTATAAATTGAACAAAGGGCTTCCTTCAATGAGAAACACATAGAGTAACAAAAGCGCCCCCTCCTGCCTATCACGTATAAAAGTTAAAGTATGAGTTCGAAGCTGAAGTAGCGACAACGAACGAGAAGCCAGACGTCAGGACTAACAAAACGGCTAAACCGCAAATATGGGCAGCAGTCCATGCTCCATCCGGCATGGCTTTCATTCTAGGCAACAAGTATAAAAAAAGGATGTGTTGATCTCTGTCTGCTGACGACTCTTTCTAGCATAATTGTATCAAAGCGCCCACCGCGCAAGATCCTCCTCCACACCATTTAAGCTTAGCCGTGCCCACAATGGCCACTTGCGAGCTTAAACCATCTTTTTAACCAAATGGGATGGATCCCCAATTCTCAAACTGCTCGCGGGTATATTAGAAGGCGCCTATATCCGAGAATTGCGGTGCTCCAAATAATTGAGTCACAACAACTCTCAACTCGGCGCACTCGATGGGATCGAAACGATATAATCTCTTATAACCAACAGTGGTCCCACGCACAAGCGTGCGCCACTCGCCCCCCTCATTCACTTCTACGTGATGCTCTGCGATGCGTTGACCATGCTCAACTGCCTCTTGAAGGCATAATACCGTCACAGCGCGCTTACCGAGCAGGCTAACATTCACGATCCACGGGGCCTCAGGACTCAGCTCTTCCGTAGTCTCCGATGCAACGACAGATTTAACTAAGTCATCAGTAAATATCCGTTTCTTCTCAATATTATAAGCTTCAAGATTTTTAGCGTCCGTCTCATGCAGCAAGCCTTCTGGTGTAATCGGCAAATTAAGTAATAAGACGCCATTTCTCCCGACGCTCTCAAAATACAATTGAATCAGCCCCTCCGGACTTCTCACCTGATCATCTTCTTCGGGATGATAAAACCATCCTGGCCGAATCGACACATCGCACTCAACCGCACGCCAAACTCTTAACGCACAAGCATCGGGAGCATCGCCCTCTCTCAAACGTTGCTCCTTATCGACGGTTGCGACCGCACCAACAGCTTGAGCAATACCCGAGTCTCCTGGATACTTGATAAAATCAGGGTCTATCGTCGACCAACTCGTTTCCCCCGCAATCCCTAGCTCATTCCCCACCCAGCGAACGTCTGTGCCACCATCACCAAAAGTCACGGCGTTCGGTTGTAACTGCTTCACCAAAGCAAAATAACGCTCCCAATCATATTCCTGCATCTCGCCATTGGGCCCCTTGACGCAAGCACCATCAAACCACACCTCATGTAACTCACCATAGTTCGTCAAGAGCTCCTCTAGTTGCGCACAGTAAAAGTCATTGTAGCGAGGCGAATCGCCATAACACTGCTCATGCCGATCCCATGGTGATAAATATAGCCCGACCATCAGACCTTCGCAGCGACACGCATCGACAAACTCACGCACAACATCGCCTTTTCCATTCTTCCATGGCGATGATTTCACAGAATGCTCGGTCGTTTTAGTGGGCCACAGACAAAACCCGTCATGATGCTTTGCTGTCAAAATCGCAATGCGCAAGCCGCCCTGCTTAGCGGCTCTCGCCCACTGTCGGCAGTCCAATTGTGTTGGATTAAATATAGCCGGAGACTCCGAACCATCCCCCCACTCCAGTCCTGTAAATGTATTAGGGCTAAAATGAAAAAACGCATTTGTTTCGGTGCGCTGCCATGCGAGTTGCGCAGTCGATGGAACTGGGTGTGATAACTTCATACTAAAATATTAACAGATTTGAATTCGACCATTCTATTTCGATACATTCGCTTGGGAGCATAAGTGGCAGGCAACTTGAGCACCATCGGGCATCGTCTCTAACTGAGGCGTTCTCTGATCACAGGGTTCAAAACAGTCCTTGCACCGGGGATGGAAACTACAACCGGAAGGCAGGTTCCCCGCATCAGCGACTTCGCCTCCCAACTCAAACTCCATTGTAATATCCGGATCGGGATATGGCACTGCACTTAATAGCGAACGTGTATAAGGATGCTTTGGATCCTCAAAGAGTGCAGCGGAAGAAGCCATCTCCACGATGCGTCCTGCATACATCACCGCGACCTTGTCACAGAGATGCCGAACCACACTGAGATCATGTGCTACAAAGATATAAGTCAGTCCAAACTCTTCCTGCAGATCTCCAAGCAAGTTAATCACCTGCGCCTGAACGGACACATCGAGTGCAGACACCGCCTCATCGGCCACAACTAGTGAAGGATTCATGATTAGAGCACGGGCAATTCCCACTCGCTGGCGTTGCCCCCCGCTGAATGCATGGGGATAACGATGACGATGCTCTGGTTTCAAGCCTACTTTACCAAGGATGCGCTCCACACGATCATCCAGCTCACTCCCTTTAGCTAAGCCATGAATCTTCATCGGCTCAGCTACAATATCTCCCACTGTCATGCGAGGGTTGAGCGACGCATAGGGGTCCTGAAAAATCATCTGCATCTGCTGACGCAGCGGCTTCAGCGCTTTATTGGAAAGCTGAGCCAGATCAAGGCGGCGCCCATCAGGTAGATTCATGATGACTTCACCTGATGTCGGCCTGAGTGCACGTAGAATTGAACGTGCACAGGTGGTCTTACCGGAACCACTTTCCCCGACCAGCCCTAGAGTTTCTCCAGGCATCAAATCGAAGCTGACTTGATCGACTGCTTTAATTTTCGAAATTTCTTTTCGAACAAAGCCCTGGCTATAGACTGGGAAATATTTGCACAAATTGCGCACCTGCAACAATGGTTGTGTGCCCTCGACAGGTGTAGCATTTAAGTGATCGGCTTTTATTGAATGATTCATACGGTCCTCTCCTTCACTGGCTGAGCAAATGCAGGAATCGCATCAAGTCGCAGACAAGCCGCATCACTTCCCGTATCTGACAAGACCATCTCTGGGGCATCCCCCACATCACAGAGCCCACCTAAGGCGAACTCACAACGTGTATGGAATGGACATCCTTTCGGTATCGCCGTCAATGCGGGAACGCTGCCTCGAATCGCCGATAAGCGCTCGCCTGGTGCCTGATTCACGCCAGGCAAAGAATTCAAAAGTCCGCGCGTGTAGGGATGCTTCGGACGCTTTAATACGTCGCGCACAGAGCCAGATTCAATCACTCGCCCAGGGTACATGACAGCAACCTCGTCGGCCACTTGCGCCACCACTCCCAGGTCATGCGTAATAAAAATCACCGACGCATTGCGCGCCTCTTGTAATTGCTTAATCAACTTAAGAATCTGCGCTTGAATTGAAACGTCCAGTGCAGTCGTCGGCTCATCAGCAATCAAAATTTCAGGACGGCACACTAATGCCATCGCAATCACCACACGTTGTCGCATACCACCACTGAGTTCGTGCGGGTATTGATCGACACGTCGCTCCGCTCCCGGGATGCCCACTTCTCGGAGCATTTCGATCGTCATCTCACGCGCTTCTCGCTTGCTCACCTGCTGGTGCAATCGAATCGCTTCAATGATTTGATTCCCGACCGAATGCACGGGACTCAGGGCCGTCATTGGTTCCTGAAAGATCATGCTGATGGCACCCCCTCTTAAATCATAGAGCTCATCAGACTTTTCCGGGAGCTTTAAAACATCAAAGGGCTCCCCATGACTCGGGTAATACATAATTTCTCCTCCAGCAATTCGCCCTGGTGGACGAATCAGGCGCAGGATCGAATTGGATGTCACGCTCTTGCCACAACCAGACTCTCCTACAATCGCCAAAACCTTGCCTCGTTTTAATGTAAGGCTCACATCGTTGACCGCAGGCACCTCGCCCTCCTCGCTCGGAAAGCATGTCCTTAGATTACGAATACGGAGAATAGTATCTGACGCTGGGGTTTCAATGGCTGCAGAATGAGAGGACATAAAAAAGTAGAAAAAGTGAATCTAGCGGGAGGCATAAGGATCGGCTGCGTCACGCATGCCATCCCCGACAAAGTTAAAGCACATCACAGTCATAATAATCATAAAGACTGGAAGCAATAGCCACGGGTAATTGGCCACGACATCGATATTCATCGCTTCCTGGAGCATGACTCCCCAAACCACCGGAGGCCGCAAACCCAGTCCTAGAAAGCTCAATGTTGTTTCTGCCAAAATCATCGCTGGCACACTCAACGATAGACTCACAATGATGTGACTGGTAAAACCTGGCAATAAATGCCGAAACAGAACACGCCCATCGCCCGCACCTAATAGTCGAGCGGCGACTGCATAATCCTCTTCTCGAAGAGAGAGAATCTTACCTCGAACCACACGCGCTAGGCCTGTCCAAGCCAATAAACTCAATAAGATAGTAATCGCGAAATAGGTCTTCAATGGCGACCAATCACCTGGAACAACCGCAGCAAACGCCAGCCATAGGGGCAAATGAGGAAATGAATTAATCACCTCAATGAGTCGTTGAATCATGTTATCAACGCGCCCACCTACATAGCCTGAGATACCGCCAATGACTGTTCCTAGCAGGAAGGTGACTACGATCGAAAATAGACCAATCGATAAACTAATACGCGACCCATAAATCAAACGGCTGAAAACATCTCGCCCGTATTCATCCCCACCAAGGAAATAATATGGGATGGGTTCACCATCCGCTCCCAAAACAGAAGGTCCGAACAAGTGACGATCCCATGGGATCAATCCAAACAAGTGATACGTCTCCCCTTTAACGAAAAAACCAAGAGGGACCGTGCTCCCCGTTACTGTATAGTATTGTTTAAGAGAAATCGGATCGGTCTGCCGAGTCAGTTCCTGATAATGTAGGCCCTCTGAAAGGCTCCACTGAGGTGATTGAGGTGGACAATAAATATAATCAACTTCGATCTTACCGGGGTCCCCCGTCGCTACGAATTCAGCAAGGCCTGCCATACAATATAGTATCCCCAAGAGAAACAAAGAAATCAAAGCAAGTCGATGATACGCAAAGTTCCGGCGAATCAACTGCCACTGAGAATAAGTGGCCAAATTCGATTCACTACTGTCTTCAAGATTCCCGACAATGGGGTTTTCCTCCGTGGGCATCATGTTCTCTATAGAATTGCTTTCATCGATCACAGGCTTCACTTGGCACCTCCTTCCATACGAATCCGAGGATCCAACCATAATAGCAATAAATCACTCACCAAGGTGCCAAAGACACCTAATAAACTGAGCACCATGAGCATCGAGCCCGCGAGATAAACATCTTGGGTCATCAGTCCTTGTAGCAACAACGGCCCCAACATCGGCAGACTCAATACAATCGCAATGATCGCGCCACCAGATATCAATTGAGGAAAGATACTACCAATCCCCGAGATAAATGGATTCAATGCCAAGCGAACCGGATATTTCATCAATAGCCGGAAAGGACGCACACCCTTGGCAAGCGCTGTGGTCACATAAGGCTTACGAAGTTCATCCAGTAAATTCCCACGCATCACTCGAATCATCCCCGCAGTGCCTGCGGTGCCGATCACAATAACCGGCACCCAAATATGAGTCATCAGGTCAAGCACCTTGCCCCAAGACCAACCTGGCATCGCTGCGTATTCCGGAGAAAAGAGCCCCGTAACGTTCACGCCAAGGTCCTTCGTGCTCCAATACATTAATACGATCGCAAGCAGAAAGTTTGGCACACACATACCGATAAAACCAACTGTGGTGAAAATATAATCCGCAAACGAATACTGACGCACGGCTGAATAGATCCCAATCGGGATAGCAAGTGCCCAAGTAAACATAACGGTAAAGAAAGAGACTAATAGTGTCAGAATAAGACGATCTCCCACCAGTGAATTAACAGTCGTCTCCGTTTCCATAGACCGCCCCATGTACCCTTGTAACAGCCCCTTATCACCTTCATCAAAACTGGTAAACCATGTTAAACCGATCCATCGGCTGTACTGCTGGAAAAAAGGTTCATCCAAGTGAAAGCTCTGTCTCAATTCTTCGACTTGCTCGATTGCCGCCTCATCACCAGTCAAACGCAGCTGTAAGATGCGTGTTTCCACGTAATCCCCCGGTGGCAGTTGAATAATATAAAAAATCACCAAAGAAACCACTGAGAGCGTCGGAATTAGAATTATAAAACGCTTCCCGATATAAGGAAATTTCACTGCGGAGAAAACAAAGACAGCAAGCAAGGTAAGCATCAGTCCGCGACCGAACCACCAAGCGATCCCTTTGCCATGCTTCAATTCAGCAACTTGTCCTGATACACTTTGAGGCTCAGGAACAATGCGCGTCATTTGGTCTTGAATCTCAAGCAGCGCTTCTGGCGATTCTGTGGGCTCGTCATAATAATACGTTTCCACACCAGTATTACCAGGCGTCATATAAGTATAACCAACCAAAGCCTTCGGTGCGACATTACGCAGGCCATCTTTGACCAGCACTGGTTGCGGCGGTGGTGTCGCAATGCTGATCGACCACAGATTCTCGGCTGCGATTTCTAAAATTTCCTGATACAAGCGCATTTGCGCTTCATCAGTAGTCGCCTGTATCGCCTCTTCGCGCAGCTCCATCGCACGACGAATCGGGCTACCGACGACAGGTTCAACCATCTCTCCTCCTTGCGCTCGTGGGTCGCCATACAGACCGCCGCGAAGAAACCATGCGGCATTAGACATCGCAAAATGCGATTGCGCACTGTCGGCGACGAAACTACGAGATCCGACAGTCGGGTTGTATTCACTCATCCCAGACCACACCGTAAAATCATGCTGTAAGCTGGATTTTTCTGCCCAAAATAGCGGGCGTGAACGTTCGCGAGGCACCGCACGTATTCCAACCTCAGCCCAATTGTTGATCACAAACTGCACCGGCCCCTCACCGGTATAATCAGTGTAATCAATGTACCATGTCATGGGACTACCATCTGAAAAGGTTCGCATCCCCGAAAACTCATCTCGAACTAAGCCAAGCGCATCCAACATTGCATTCGCACGTTCTGGATCGAACTCAGTAAAGCTGTGTAGCAATTTTTCCGAAAAATACGGAGATCCCTTACCGGGGGCAATTTGAGCAGGTTCACCAAATCCACTGTAGACGGCGGATATAATATTTTCCCGATCGATCGCCAATGACAGGGCCTGACGAAAACGCTTGTCTCTCAACAATTCAGCCTTCAGTGCAGTGCTCGGGTCTTCTGGGTCCACATAGCGATTCTGGTTCGGCCACAAAGCCCACGCCGAACGATCTGCCGACAACCAATGATACACTTGAAAATGGTTACGCTCTCGATTCTCCATCAACAACGTATAATCTGAAAAGCGCACATGCCGTGCCTGCATGCTCATCTCGCCTGCAGCCGCAGCGACTGGGATTAGCTTGGGAGCTTTTACACTGAATAAAATTCGATCTAAATAGGGCAACTGATTACCGGCCTCGTCCACAGCCCAGTAATAGGGATTCCGAACAAAACTCTCGGGTGGATTGTTTTGGTAGGTGCGATAGACCCATGGCCAGATGCGTGGATGCTCTGGATTGCGAAAATTCTTCAGCTTAAAATAAAGTGCCCGGGCAGTGGAGAAGCCACGGGCTTGCATGGCCTTTTCAATCAATTCGGAATCGCCCCATTCGGGGTGGTAGGGCTCCAGGTAATGCTTTGGAGAATACGGGAAAACCGGGTTGGCCAGCATCTCAAGAAAATTACCATAAGGCTTAGGGAAAGTGAATTTTACGGTGTATGCATCGACTTTAACAACATCGCCGGCTTCACCACCTACAATCATCCAGCTAGGCGCTCTGCTATTGAAGTATTGCTCTTCAGCCCACCAATAGTGAATATCGTCGCTTGTAAATGGCGAGCCATCGGACCACTTCATGCCTTTTCTCAAATGAAAAGTCCACTCACGTCGATCTTCTGAGCTCTCCCAACTTTTCGCAATATGAGGTCGGACGGGATAGCCCATGGGTGACCAGCGCACCAGCGTCGACGCCGCGAGACGATCTCCGATCAGCGACACATCGCTGGACGAACTCGCCACTCGAAATAAGGTGCCTCCGAACCTCCCCACCCCATCGGGTCCTTGCAAGACAACCGGTTCCTCCCCAACTCTCTCCTCAACAGCGGGTATATCGCCACGCTCGACCAGTTCGGCTAAGATCGGCGACTCACCTTTAGGATACCATGCTGCAGAGTGCCCAATGGTATAATCCACATCAACCTGCACCACCGGAGGCTCTGTAGCACTTCCCATCTCTGAGCGATCCAAATGAATCGCCTCAAGTTCCGCGGCATCATAAACGATGGGCGTGCTTTCGATCACCGGGCGCATCCAAACGGAAATGCCCCAAGAGCAGAGCATTAAAGCACTAGCGACCGCAATAAAGAGGCCAATAGCCTTAAAGTAACTATTTGATAATTTAGACATCCTAGGGGTATAACGACGCATCGACTGACTAGCCGTAGTAAAGCAGGTATTTGATTCGAAGCCGCTTATTCGGTAACTTTGATAACTGTATTGAGTATGAAACTACTGACAGGCTCTGCCGATTGCACCACAAGGCACTGATGATTCGTCGGCCCCTCTGCATCCAGATCTAAAGTCGCATCCGGCATAATTTCAATCTGTCCTGTAATTGCAGAATCAGCTTCAGCCTCAATGGAAAAACCATTCGCCTGCAAGCTCAAGCTCTGGAGGGCATCCGGCGAAGATTGAACTGCAAGACGACGCACATCATCCGACACACCGAGGTGCCAACGAAATAAAACCGTATCCGCCGCATGCAATTCAACTTCATCACGCACAGTTAATTGCTTGGCATCCCAAGTCACGTAACGAACCCAACGTTTCACCGATGCATAACATCCCGATACATCCACTGACGCACTCCCTCCAGTTGCATCCATCCACTCCACAGTGATCGGTGCGACCCGATGTTCCTCGTCAAATATTTGACCCGCCCCCGCCTTCATCACTTCTGGTGTCAGTTGCTCTGGAGTAAAATCTCCAACCTGTAGCACATTATGACCAGCAACACCTCTGAAATGCGTCAGATAATTCTTCAGGCCATAATTAAAGGTGCCCGCTTCAATCAGAATCTTACGCTCACCCACGATAAAGTTTACGTGCCCACGATCCATATGATCATGAAAATCTCTTGAGCTCCCCCCTCGCATCCAAAAGCCCGTCGCTGTCTTATCATCCCAACTACTGCGCCAGTTAAGATGCGTAGCCAATTCGTAGTTCGCAAAGAGTGGAGGCATCTCAAACTCATCGACACTAGCCGCATCCGCTTGAGCGACCAAGCCGTTAAAGGTATCTGCTGGAAAACCAGATCGAGTTTCCATCGCCCACAGAGCCACTGGATTCGCAGTTGCGGTATAGAAATCGGCCAGTAACTCCTTATACTCCCAACTGGTTGATTTATGACGTCCAGAATCGAAACTATTGAGCATTGAATCACCAGGCTGATAATGATGCACAAACCATGTCGGGAAATTTGCAAGAAACGGATGATCAATTAAGCGACGATCCCCCTCTTGTGCCATGGCACGAGCCGCAGAGAGGATACCCGCTAACGACATACGCGCATAAGAGTGACCTTCGACAAACTCCCCCTGTTTCCCTTGAAAATCCATCGAGCGTATAAGATTCTGAACCCCCAACTCATAGGCTTCGCGATTGGCATCCACTCCAAGTGTAATACTGGCCCGCACAAGCGCTTCGCTCGGTAGTATCCATTGATTACTCTGTACTGCCTGCCCCTTCGCATACCAGGGACGCTTACTTACAAAATCGTCATACACTGCCGCCAATTCACTCGCCAAACGCTGATGCAATGCCTCTCGCAGACCATCAGGCAGAGAGCCCTCTGGTAAGATTGCCAAGCTCTCCGTAATCGCTCGAACTAAAGTACCAGTTCCCAACCAGGCACCGTCCCCACCTGGCTTGAGTTGCAAATTCGAATTTCGCAGCGACCAGCCTGGACGCTGTAAAGGAGCCCAAGAAGCCAGCTCCTGCAGTTGATCGACAACATAGGCGTAAACCTCCGGATCCTTTTGAATTCGTACCGCTGCCGCCATGCGCGGCAAACGAACCGCCAGTCGAGTGCCCGCGCCTGTATCACCCAGTGCCAATGCAAAGGTTCGCCACATTTCATCATTCAATTCGCTCATGTGTGCAGGTCTCTTTTTATAGCGAATAGACAATTGTGAATTATATAACTCATCCAATGTCTCTGGCCGATGAATCACGCCGCGATCCACGTCTTTCTTCGCACGATCTAGCAGGCGTTGACGCGCCTCCACTAAAGAGGCATCCGACATCACTTTCTCAAAAGCCTCATCAGTTGACATCAGTGTTTCACCAGCTTTAACCGCAGGTATCAAGTCGGCCTGCTCAGAGACCTGCGTGATCGGTGCAAGCTCCCCCGAGGGACGCTCTTGCTGGGCACTGTGCTCCTTTGAACAAGCAGAGAAAAACACCAGAGATAGCAGAGGCAGAGTCAGTAAAGTAACACGGGGCATAAACATAGGTTTGGGGATAGACATGAATGAATGGATGACACTTAGCAGCTTTTAAACATCGCGATTATTAGAGCTGTAGAAAGAACAGAGTCACAGGCACATCGCAAAGCCCCCAAGACTTTAATTGTAAAGCCAGTATGATCCCAAAGCAGCTTTAGTATTAAAGTTCTGATTCAATTGCACCAGCGAATCTGGCTCGCTAAATCAATTGAATGACAGCCTCTACACCACTTTTTAATTTAACAGGCCGCACCGCACTCATTACAGGATCCTGCCAAGGGATTGGCTTAGGCATCGCAGAAGTGCTCGCTCAAATGGGTGCGCGCATTATCTTAAATGGTCTCATCACTGACGAAGAAGCAAGGCCGGCGCTCAACAAAATTCGCAAGATTGGAGCCGAAGTGATTTACCACCAGGCCGACGTAACGGATGAATCCTCAGTCGAAAACATGTTTTCTAAAAACGAATCAAAGTTCGGCTCAATCGACATTATGATCAACAATGCGGGCATCTGCTACCCGCACACCATTGAAGAGATTTCCTTACAGGAATGGCAAGAAATGTTAAACGTCAACATCACCGCCAATTTCCTGTGTGCTCGCGCAGCATTCAAACGCATGAAAGCAAGGAAATGGGGAAGAATCATCCAAATCAGCTCAGTCACCGCACACCAAGGAGCCCTGTTTGGACATGTTCACTACGCCGCCAGCAAAGGTGCACAATTGAGTTTCTCAAAGACACTCGCACGGACAGCCGCCCCCTACAATATCACAGTCAATTCAATCTGCCCGGGCATCATACTCACCGACTTACTGCAACGCACCTACCCAGCCGAGAAAATTAAAGAACTCGCCGATTCTGTCCCTCTGGGCCTAGGTAATCCTTACGACGTCGGTGCGGCAGCAGGCTATCTTTGCTCTGAATCAGGCCGATACGTCACAGGTGCCACAATCGACATCAATGGTGGCATGAATATACGCTAAACGATTGAGAGGCTAATAGGTCTCAACAGGAGAAACCTTATGCTTATATACTTTTCGCACCTTCGCCTGTTCTTCCCCGAGTGTATCCACTCGTAGATCCCAGACTGCGGCATTCAGCTCCGCATAGCGCGCTTCACTAAAGTCCGTGGGCGACTCAAGCTTCTGCTTGGCCACATGAATATTTTCAAGCGCTCGATCTACATCCTGCATTGCAACGCTCTTCAATGCTTGCGCGGCTTCAGCTAAAGAAGTCACCCGATGGCAAATTAAGAGCTGATCATTGCCAGCTTCGACTGCCATACGAATGCTTTCCGCCTGGCTATATTTTTCAAGCAGTGCTCCCATATCCAAATCATCGCTGATCACTAAGCCCTGATAGCCAATTTCCTCCCGCAATACATTCTTAATAATATTCGAAGACAAACTCGACGGAAGCTCCTTTTCATCAAAGCAAGGATACCAAGTATGGCCAGTCATGACGGAGTCTAGCTCTGTAGCCATTTGAAAATATGGAATCAACTCTGCCTCATTGAGTTGCGCCCGTGTACGATGCGATGCGGGTAGTTCATGATGCGGATCCACAACCACGCCTGCGTATCCAGGAAAATGCTTACCACAACTAAGGATCCCTTCGTTACGCAAGGCTTGGTTAAACTCCCTCGCATATTCGACAACCTGCTGAGGCGTGGTACCATAACAACGCCCTCGCAGCGAATTATCAGCCTCATCATCAAATGAAACTTCAACCACTGGGCATAAGTTTAAGTTCATGCCAAACAAGCGCATCAACTCCCCCGTTAATGCACCATGACGTTTGATCAACGCTTGATCGCCTCGCTCTAGATATTCTTGCGCACTCGGCAACTCATGGCCGATATG
The DNA here is from genome assembly GCF_033878955.1 of Coraliomargarita algicola. Classification (NCBI taxonomy): domain Bacteria; kingdom Pseudomonadati; phylum Verrucomicrobiota; class Opitutia; order Puniceicoccales; family Coraliomargaritaceae; genus Coraliomargarita; species Coraliomargarita algicola. The sequence continues at coordinate 4,422,768 of NZ_CP138858.1, read as the reverse complement.
GCGTAATCGGGAAACACGACCACCCTCTTCGTCCACCATGATCACAGGATCTACTTCACTTAGACCACGTAAATCATCGATCAGTTTACGCAATTGCGAAGCGGACTCAATGTTACGCGCAAATAAGATGTAGCCTCCCGGTTGCACCATGCGAAACATCTTTGCGGTCTCCGCATCCAACACAGGCCCCGGCACACCTGTCACCAAAATTTGATTCACAGTACTCATAAAACAGTCGCTACATTAACACTAGAATTCGATACGCACTCACGCACAATATCCATTGAACGTTGCTGTAAATGCTTCACTCGGCTTTGCGCATGTGCCAATTTCTCCTGAGCCCGCCTAGGATCATTCACCAACTGTAAAAGCGCAGCCGACATCTCAGATCCGTCCGTGTCCTCAACTTCAAAAATCCATTCAGGTAGCCCCAGGTCACGCCACATCTGCCCCTTACAAGTATCCGTCGGCACTCTCAAATAAAATGCTGGCGTATTGACCGCACAGGCAAGGATCGGCGAGTGCATTTCCATACTCACCACCGCGATCGCATTGGCATACACACTACTGGCCTCGTCTGGACGCCAGTAAGTATCACGCCATACTACATTGGGTCGAACGTCTTCAGGCATGCGGTCATGCAACTCTTCCTTCGTCAGTTCGATCTCATAAGTCATCTCCGGGCAGAGTAAAACCTTCTTCCCGGTTTCACGCACCCAATCGATCATCAAACGTCGTAAGGGCTCATGATCGGACTCCTTATGCGCTTCACTAATTTCCTGACGCTCCCTCTCTCTGAGATCGGGTTCACGGTTCTGAATCTTGAAGTAAGGGGTGTAGCGCAATCGCGACAATACACAGATGTACTCCCGCGGAGCCAAATCCACCGAATTCAAATAGGCATTTGCCAATGCATCATCACGATCATTGGTCGCAAATGCCGCATCTGGAGCGAATTCCAAATAACGCACCTGCACCTTAGCTGCGCGAGCGGCTTTCAGCGAATCGGTATCACGACAAAAAATGAAATCTGCCTGATTGAGCAGACTCAACAGATTCGCATCAAAACTCTCAAGCGTGACCCCATACACTCCAAATGGTCGTCCCGTATTCGCCCAAGCACGCGTTGCGTGTTCAGCTACAAGCGATGGGCCCGAGCCATGAATGTAATACTCAGCATCCTTCCAGGCCTGAAGCAGATCCGACGACGTCGGCATCCCCGCCTCATTCGCACGCTGAACATAAATCTGAACATTCGGAAAATCCCGCTTGAGCATCTCATCGACACCATAATCTAAATTACCAGCCCATAAGGTAATGTCCGCATTCGGCATGGCTTGCTCAATCAAACGAAGCAAGCCAGGCGTATGCCCCACATCTCCGATATTGACCGACTGCCAAGATGACTTGACGAGCACTTTCACTTGTTTTCCAGACATAATAATCCCCTCACGACACCAATCATAGTGTCATTCATGATAACAGAATTCCGCAGCAATGATGAATAAATACAAGCTAAGCGGATCTTACTGAGCGCTTGCTAATAATTTATCGACGGCGCATTGCCACCGACATAAGTAGAACCATTCCACCCAAAAGACTCACACTCGTTGCAGGCTCAGGAATCGCTGCAAAGCTGATGTCATCCAAGCCCATGAGCGGATTATCTCCTGTCACGACATCGTTCAAATTCACGGTCAATACGGCCGATCCAATAGCCTCGCCGCTGCCAGCTTTATAGCCAAAATAGAGACCTTGATTGGAATCCTTATCCGTAATCGACGAGCCTAAGATTGTTTGCGTATTAAGCACTGTTGAATCATCGATTCCCAGAAATGTAACCACCACAGAATCAATACGCACCCAACGACCAGGCTGTGACAAAGTAAATGCAGCTGCAGAGACTGCATTCACATTCGAAGCAAACGTGCTACCACTCCAAGAACCAAAATCAATCGTCCCGATGATAGTGCCCGCATCATTCGAACCACTCACAGCGCGGATACCACTGCCAGCTGATGTAATAAACCCGCTGTTAGTTACAATACTGCCTGAGCTCGCACCGTTAGCCGTCCCACCAAAGGAAATTTGAATGTCCGGCACGGATGCATCCGTAAACGATACAACATTTGTGCCATCTACAGCACCAGTAAAGTCGCGGACCACCAAGAAATCATCCAAAGCCTCTAAAGTAGCCTGAGAAGTCGCATTGCTTGCGTCAGAAAGAGTGATATCGCGTGCACCATCCGGATCCATTGAAGTGTACAAGGTCGGATTAGAGATCTCTGCAGCATTCAAAAATACAGGCGCAGCCGACAAGGCAACCAAAACTGAGAAGAAAACGGGGGCAAGAGAGCGGGAGTAGTTCATAGTCATAATTATTTATGTTGTGGTTTATGTGATACAAGTAGGGTGAAGAATACCATTTATAGGTTTCCCTTTCCCATTGGACAGCCAATCTTCACTTTAATCATACAGGCCTTTTACAACTGTTGTGCAATCCACCTGCTCAACGGCCTTAGCAATCAAGCAACAGGCAGCGCCACGGTATTTCCCTCTTGCCATTGACCACTGACCATGACGACTTCCGGATATTCAGGTAAGCCCGTATTATTTAAAAATAGCTCACGTGCCAGTAGGTTCACAGTGGTTCTCCCAACGACATGTGTGCGAGCGTCAAAACCGCTCAAATGGGGATGATCACGTACCGGAACGAAAATGCATCCCACATCCCGCGGCACAACCACATCAATCCCTTCAAGCCATCGTAAGGGCGACACTGAAGGAGATAAAATGCAGTCTGGCTTGTGCTTTTGATACCATGCGAGAAAACTATCTCTGTATAGCCCCCCTGCTCTACCAGCGATAAGAGGCACACAGTTCTTTTTCAGTTGGCCCGCTTGCCACGCGAGAAAACGCCCAGAGAACCCGTACCTCAAGCTAGGGTCCAGACTCTGATCCATGGCAAGACCGATACGCTTGTATCCACGCTTACTGGCCTCCTGCAAACACAACTCAATTCCACCACTGTAATCCGTTGCCGTACGATGAATATGCATCTGCCTCGCATGAAAGGCAGCCGCAACCACGCTAAAATCAGAATAATCGAAGTCATCCAAGGGAAAGTTACGATTATATTCGCCTCCCGGCATTAGGATCACGCCACGAATCCCACGAGTAGCCAACACGCGATTCAACTGACGCCCATTTAACGCATTCTCTCCGCCGTATGTAGGGAATTCATCAATACGAAAACCTAACTCAGCAGCACGCTCTACCATTCCTTCATATAAATCTGAATAAAAGTGCTGGCGCTCTTTCCACTGACTCATAGGCACATCAAACTTAGTGATCAGCCCAATCACATCCAACCCACCAGACCGCTTAGATCGACGATTCGTAATCAAAGCAGATACAAATGGATTTTTTCGGTAGCCATACTCATGGGCGAGCTTTTGTATGCGCAAGCGGGTCTCTTCAGACACTTCATGACTCCCCCTCAAAGCATAAGAAACAGTCATGACACTACATTTAGCGATCTTAGCCAATTCAGCCATCGACGATATTTTCTTTTTCTTCATTTATGATTAAAGTTTGCGGAGTCTTCCACTTAGCAAGGACAATCTCCACAATTCTACAACTTGACTTAAACTGCCCAAGCATCAATTACCCCGCATTCAATGCTAGTTCTGAACACGCTCGATTCGCCTCAGTTCATCGAAGTGAAATCAACATGTTTTACGTTTTGAAAAACCCACTCAAACATAGCACTCGACCGAAAACAGCTAGCAATGGTTTTGCATTAGTGATCTCGCTGCTGATGATGGCCTTTGTCTTAATGCTGCTGCTATCGATGCAGTTATTAATACGCACTGAAGTATCCACTGCAGCGATTTCGATCTCAAAGCAACAAGCACAGCAAAACGCATTTCTTGGCTTACAGATCGCACTGGGTGAACTACAGAAACACACAGGCGTTGACACCGTAGTCACTGCTCGTGCTGAATTATTAGACAGCACGAGTGATACAGAATTAGTCGATGACGTCGCGAATCCATTCTGGACCGGCGTATGGAAGAACGATGGCACCTTATCCACTTGGCTAGTCAGCGGAAACACTGGAGCCGATCCTCTCGAGCAACTGGCCGACAACACGGCTTTAGATCCGGCTGCTTCAGATGTTGCCATTATAGTCTCCGAGAAAACCGCCTCTTCCACGACGGGGATTGCCTCAGAAAAATTCGTCTATGCACCCAAGCAAAGCATCTCCGGCGATCTTCAGAGAACCGGAAATTACGCCTACTGGGTCGGCGATGAGGGCCTCAAATCTAAAATCAATCTGAGTATTCAAGAACGTAATGATCTATTGGACCCAGAAAAACTGAAGCTCGTGTCGGCTCAGCGTAATGGAGTCAATGCAATGACTGAGCTTGAGAATTTCCCTCTCGATACACCGGCACAAGTGAGCCGCATCGCAGATCGTAGTCATTTAGATATTCTGATTCCATCAGCTACAGACAAGATCTCAAGCTTACGCTTCCATGACCTGACGACCTACGGCTACGGGATCCTATCAGACATCGCCCAAGGAGGCCTCAAAAAGGATCTCAGCGCAGGGCTGGCCAGCAGCGCCACCGAGCCTAGCTCTAGTATATTCCCCCCGATCAGCCAGCACCCGACGAGCAGCGGGCTTTCGTTCAGTAGTGCAGTGGACCCGGGAGGCCCCCTGTGGGAACAACTCCGATCTTGGGTCAACTACCCATCCAACAGCTCTGGAGAGCTCTTAGTCCGCCCCACTTCGGACACACAGATCGGACTCTCTCCTGTCATTACAGGTGCGCAGTTTTTTTCTCGGCTCACATACGAAACAGACACCACAGGGATGACTGGAAAATACTTCGTTCACATCATCCCTGCCGTCGTACTCTGGAACCCTTACAACGTCCCGCTAGAAACCGAAGATTACACTCTGCGCATAGCAAAGAGCTATCAATATAATTCGAATTTCACCTATTTAACTCAAGCCTCTGGAATCTTCCAAATTGAGCTACAGAATGGAAATAATTCATTCGAAGATGCCAGTGTCGGGAATTCCGGAGATTACAATTTCCGAAAGAACGGCCAGACTCATCTAATTTTTCACATACCGAATGTCAGCCTAGCCCCTGGCGAAGCGATGGTTTATTCCCCCCCGTCAATGATGGGAAATATCATCATCCCTTTAATTACACAACCACACCCACTGCATCTGAAAACCGCTTAGAACCGGGACTAAATCTGAACGGTAGCTACTACTTAAATGCAAACAATCGTAGCCTATATCCTGCTACGACCAACGGAGATTATTATCGCGATTATGCGCCTCGTATTCTCACTTCAAATATATTGAGCGTTCGCCTCTCTCAGGGCATGGGGCAATTTGCCGAAACCGATGTACTTTCAGAAGCCTTATATTTAAATACCACGATCCCCTCGACTCCGGCCTCGTTGACAATGGGCCCATTCAGCGAAACGACCCCCTTCACAGATCTTGAAGTCGCGGAGTATTTCGGCTTCAAAGCCATTCGCACTTATGTCGATACGGTATCCACGACATCGCCCATGGACCGCACGCGAAAGTGGCTAGCGAACTACAACCCGCGCGCTAGGATGCAGGGAACCATTCCTTACGAATTTTCAATGCCGAGTGCGCACTACCGGAGAAACCCCAATAATAATCCATCCTTTCGCACTGCCATAGAAACCGATGGCACATACGCCGAAGTGGAAACACTAGACGGAACCGCTGCCTTAGTTGGCCTTTCCGAATCCTTGTCGATCGGCGCAGTTGATCGAGCCATACTTTATGAGGTGCCTGAGGACCTAAGCTGGATTCATTCAATTGGACAGCTCATGCACGCTCCATTATTCCGCTATTTAGACAGTAGTTTTAGCCCAGCTAACGACGAAGAACTGACTGCATATTTAAATCGTTATACGCGTTTCGATAATTTGACGCCGGCCTACGCCATTGGAAGCTCGCTAGCAAATCCACAAATCCCCCTAGACGCTTTGTATGTAAACTGGGGCGACTTGAGTCCGACAAACAGCAGCTACTTCACCTTCCAAGGCTTGCTCTACGATTACTCCTATTTACTAAACGAATCGCTATGGGACGGCTATTTTTTCTCAACGGTTCCCGCGACTGGCAACATATCCTTTCCACTGGCAAACAGCCGCATAGTTTCTGCCGCGGACCTAGGACTCACAGCCTCCACTTCCGCGACTCCTTCGCTGCAAGACATAGACCAGGCTTCGGCAGGCTTAATGATGAACGGAGCCTTTAATGTAAACTCCACTTCAGTCGAAGCATGGAAGGCTTTATTTGCATCCTTTTATGGAGTCGATGTCACCCCCACCGACGGGGCGACTTACACCGCCGATCTAAGCAATCCCGCATCACCAATGCTACGCTTAAATAATCCAGTCGGGAATGCCTATACGGGCTCTGGAGGCTCCACGAACTCAGCAGTCTTCGACGGCTTCCGAATACTCACCCCGCAGCAAATTACTGACTTAGCCGATGCAATGGTTCAACAAGTCAAAGAACGCGGCCCCTTCACCACTCTGGCCAATTTTGTAAACCGATCAATCGATGGCGCAACAGATGCACAGAAACTAAGTGGCGCGCTGCAGGCGGCGATTAATGCCTCAGGACTGAATTCAGAACTAGAAGACTTCCCGACCACAAGCAGTGGTGTCACTGGCATGCAAGCATCCGCCGAGGCGGGCTGGGCCACAGAAGGCACACCTGGTTCTTTGACTCAAGCTGACATCCTAGCTCGCACAGGTGCCACACTCAGCGCACGATCAGATACATTTCGTATTCGTGCTTATGGTGAATCCCTCGACCAAGTCACCGGCCTCGCAAAAGGCCAAGCATGGTGCGAGGCTATCGTGCAACGCATTCCCGACTTTGTGAATGCTCAAGAAAATGTAGCATGGACACCTCTGGATGATACTCAAGCCGCCCTCGCAAGTCTTCCGCCCCTATCTGCCATCAATCAAACTTTCGGCCGCCATTATCGAATCATCGAGTTCCGGTGGCTAACAGCCGACGAAATCTAGCCAGCCTGAACATGTCCAAAACACTTTCTCTACTCCTCGGTCTACTACTATCGTTATCAATCCACCTTCACGCTCAAAAAGCGGATGACACACCTCAGCTCAAGCTCGACTTCCAAATTTATATCTGGCCACACGGAGGCGCAACGCTCGACCAGAATGCGAGCTTGGCAGTCAGTAAAGAAGGCGAATTGCTCCCCAAATATGTGGGCCAACGAATCGGCCTACTCCAAGGTGACCAGACAATATTGATCCCTGCAGATAAAGCGAGGCTGTCCAAACCAATCACATACTCAGGACCGCCTCCAATACGCTTCATCGAGTATGACTCAGCCCCGACCGGTGACCAATTACCCTCGATTATTGCCGAGGTCAATCCACCGGCCTCGATGACGGATGGACTGTTTATCTTATTTCCAGAATCACAAAGCACTGTCAAATATCAGATTCTAGCAGTCGATACATCACAGCAAAAATTATCAGCAGGTAACACAATCATCTACAATCTGACTCCGAGTGACATCGCAATCCAAGTCGGCGAGACGCAGATGCAGATGCGGGCGATGGCTAGCGAAACAGTTGCCATCAATCACCTGAGAGATTCTAAATTACCCATTCAAATCGCCGTCGAAAGCGAGCAGGCAGGGCAATGGACACTGCGCTATTCGACACGCAAGATGATACAGCCCGACAGCCGTTTAATTTTCTTAATATATAATCCTCAGGCGAATAAAAGTTTATATCGAATTCTAACATTAAACGCGGACGATTAGCTCCGTAATCCCCCCAAGGAGTCGGGACTCTTGTCCCGCGTGTCACCTCAAATTTACGAACCTTAAACCTTATAGAAAAAGTAGTCAGAAGACAGATGTCGGAGGCCAAATGTCAGAAGCCAGAGATGAATATCTATCAGTTCTGGCACTTCCTGTCTCGCCAAAATGGCGCATGTCGTGATTTTCAAAACTGACCGATTCATAGTGACTGGTTTCTATTTTCTGGCCTCTGACTTCTGAATTAAGGTTAAATATTCATCGCGTTCTCATCGACAGCGAGCTGATTGAGTTCTTTCTCCACGGCTTGTGGTGAGCTGGTGCGGCGGGCGATCAAGTCATAAGCGACGGGCACAATGAAGAGCGTGAACAAGGTCGCGGCCACCACGCCGAAGAGTGTGACGATACCGATGACGGAGCGTGTTTCGGCTCCGGCTCCGCTGCTCAAAACCAGCGGGACCGATCCGGCGATCGTCGTCAATCCGGTCATGGCAATGGGACGGAAGCGTGTTTCACAAGCCTCAATCAGCGCCTCGCGGAAGGAGCGGCCTTCGTCGCGTAACTGATTGGCAAATTCAACAATTAGGATACCGTTCTTCGCGGCCAGACCGATCAACATAATGAGCCCGATCTGCGAATAGATATTTAAAGTGCCCCCGGTCAGGAACAAGCCCAAGAGACCGCCACCAATCGCGAGTGGCACGGTCAGCATAATGACAAATGGGTGAATGTAGCTCTCAAATTGCGCAGCCATGACGAGGAAAACCACGATGATCCCGAGGACGAAGATAAACAGAATCGAACTGCCGGATTGTACGAATTCGCGACTCTGCCCCTTGTAGTCGACAATCGCCTCTTCGGGCAAGTGCTCGCGAACTAGGCCTTCCAGATAGCCCAGCGCCTCGCCGAGTGTGTAGCCGTCTTCCAGATTCGCCTCCAGTGTGATGGAGCGCACGCGATTGTAGCGTGAGAGTGTCTCCGCGGCTCCGTATTCATTAATGGATACGAGATTCGACAAAGGGATCAATTCGCCGGTGCGTTCACTGCGCACGTAGATGTTTTCGATATCGGCGAAAGAACGCTGGCTCTCCCGCTCTCCTTCGACGATCACATCGTATTCCTCGCCGCGCTGCAGGAAGGTCGTCACGTTGCGCCCACCCATCATGGTTTCGAGGGTGCGGCCGATCTGCTCGATGGTCACCCCGAGTGTCGCGGCTCGGTCGTAGTTAACCGATAGGTCGATCTGCGGACGGGTCTCTTTGTAGTCGCTGTCCAGCCCCACCAGACCGGGGTTGTTGGCCTCGACTTGCTCCATGATGATATCGCGCCAGGCAGCTAGTTCTTCGTAGGTGGATCCGCCGAGCACAAATTGCACCGGCTTGGAAGTGCCGCCGCCGAGTCCTTGACGGATGACAGGAAAGGCTCGCACGCCTGGTAAATCGGCAAGTTTGGCACGGATGTCATTGATCATGTCAAAGGCGCTGCGTCGCTTCGCCCAATCTTCAAGAATGAAAATAACGATGCCGGAATTGAAGTTTTCCAGATTACCAAAAGAGCGAGGCGAACGCACCAACATGCGGCGGATCTCCCCGCTTTCGACAAAGGGCAACATGCGTTGCTCGATCTCTGTCATATACTCTTCCATATAGTTAAAGGTCGCGCCTTCGGGGCCATTGACCAAGAGGAAGATCACACCGCGGTCTTCTGTCGGCGCAAATTCCTGTGGCACCTTGCTATAGACCAATGCAATCAAGGCGAGCAGCCCAACAAAGACGGCCACCACTAACAATGGCACGCGCAGGCAAAATCGCAGAGCCCCCAGATAGCCGGTGCGGAAAAAACGGATCGTGGCATCAATCCCACGCACGAGGAAATTCGGCTCCGTCTGACGGCTCAATACCTTGGAGGCCAGCATGGGCGAAAGCGTCAGCGCCACCAGAGAGGAAAAACACACCGCCGCAGCAATCGTGAGCGCAAACTCGGTAAACAAACGTCCGATGTCGCCCTCCAGAAAGGTAATCGGCACAAAGACCGCCACCAAGACCAAGGTGGTCGCAATCACCGCGAAGCCGACCTGACGGGCCCCGCGATAAGCCGCCAGCAAGGGCGGCTCGCCGAGCTCTTGGATGCGACGCACGATGTTTTCCAACATCACAATCGCATCGTCCACCACCAGTCCGATAGCCAGAACCAGCGCCAACAAGGTCAGCAAGTTAATCGAAAACCCGAGGCTATAGACTACGATAAAGGTCGCGATGACCGAGACCGGAACCGTCACCGCGGGCACCAGTGTGGCCCGCACACTACCAAGGAAAAGATAGATCACCACGATCACACAGCCGATCGCAATGAAGAGCGTGGTATACACTTCATGAATCGCCTCTTCGATAAAGACCGAGGCATCGTAACTTTCCTCGATGCTCATGCCCTCGGGCAGGCTCTTGTTGATTTCCGCCGTGAGCGCCTTGACCTGACGGGCCACATCAATGGTATTGGCTGTGGACTGCTTAATCGTGCCGATACCGACCATGGGCACTTCATTGCCGCGAAACATGATACGGTTTTCCTCCACGCCGAGTTCGACACGGGCGACATCCGCGAGGCGAATCAAATAGCCGTCATCGCCTTCAGCCAGCACGAGTTTGCCAAAGTCTTCGGGCTCCTTGAATTTACGATCCACCCGCGCTTTGAACAAGCGCACATCGGACTCCAGCGAGCCTGCGGGCAACTCCACATTTTCAGCGCGCAGCGCATCTTCAACATCGGACACACTGAGCCCACGCGCCGCCAGCTCCTGACGGTCGAGCCACACCCGCATGGCGTAGCGCAGGCCGCCGCCGATACGGATGCGGGCCACGCCATCGAGCGTTGAGTAACGGTCGACCAGATAGCGCTCGGCGTAGTCGGTCAACTCCTCGATGCTGTGACGGTCGCTGGCGAGATTGCGCCAAATGATCACGTCGTCGTTACTATCCACCTTTTGCACTTCCGGCGGCTCGGCCTCTTCCGGCAAATTATCCTGAATGCCCGAGATGCGGTCGCGCACATCGTTGGCCGCGCCGTCGATGTCGCGGTCGATGGCAAATTCAATCGTCACGCTGGCTTCACCGTCCTGCGAGCTCGACTCGACATACTCGATGCCCTCGATACCGGCGATGCGCTCCTCCAGCAGCTTGGTGATCCGTGTCTCCACAATATTGGCCGGCGCGCCCGGATACGAAACCTCGACCGTGACCACCGGCGGATCGATATCGGGATACTCGCGTAAGGAAAGTCGCTGAAAAGAGACCAGCCCGAAGGCGATCAGAATCAGCGAAATGACCGAAGCAAAGACCGGACGTTTAACAGAAATATCGGAAATTAACATAATCGTTTAGAGCTTCGGTTTGGCTTGCCCAAGCTTCTCGCTCAGTGTTTCACTCCCGCTTTCTTCGGCAATGACTTCGACCATCGCCCCCGGGCGTAATTTCATGGTGCCATCGGTCACGATCCAATCGCCGATCTCGATACCGGACAAAATTTCAGCTTCTCCTTTGCGGCGGGCACCGATTTCAACCGCACGACGCTCGACCTTCTGCGCGCCGTCTGACTCGATCACGCGATACACATAGACCTTCTCAGCTTGCGACACCAAGGCACCTTCAGGCAAGACGATCGCAACACGCGGATCTTTGCGCAAGGTCACCCGCATGAGCATGCCGGGCTTAAGCGTCTGGTTGCTGTTCTCAATCAAAGCACGTGCCAACACAGCCCGCGTCACTGGATCGATCCGACTGTCCACGCTAGCCACCGTTCCTTCAAAAAGTCGCTCCGGATAAGCGCGCGCCCGGGCCTGAATTTGTAGTCCCGGTTTCAGAGTCGATAAGAAGACCGAAGGCACGGAGAAATCGAGCTTCATCACGGAGTCGTCATCCAAGGTCGTGATCAGGGTGCCGGGTTGCATGAGGGCACCGACCGAGAGATTACGCAGGCCCACCACGCCATCAAAGGGCGCAACAATTCGGCGCTGGTTGATACGCGACTGTATGGCCTGTGCGCGGGCCCTGGCCGCTTCGACTTCGCGACGCTTTTCATCGATCGCGGATTCGCTGGCAGCCCCTCGCTCGACCAAGGGCTTCAGACGCTCCACCTGACGCTGCGATTCTTCCAACAAGGACATGACTTCCGCCAGTTCAGCCTCTTCTTCCGCCGCATCCATTTCCAGGAGCACACGCCCCTTTTTCACGCGCTGGTTGTCGTCGAAGTTGATCGCCGTGACATACTCCGTGACGGTGGAGGTGAGATTGATGCTTTCGTTCGCGCGCAGCGTGCCGAGCGCCTCGACTTCATCGAAGATTGCTTTTTCCGCTGCCCGGGTGGCAAAGACTTTGACCGCGGTCTGCGCAGTCGAAGATTGGGCAGTCGCCAGCAGCGCAGCGGCCAGCAGGTAGAGTTGGGGTCGCATAAATTTGAGAAGGTTCATCGTGTATCGTCGGTTAAAGTGTTGGCATACGTCCACCCGTGACCAGGTGCAGTCGGATGCGTAGCTGTAGGAGTTCAAATTGCTCGTCGATCAAGTCGCGCTCGATCTCCCGCAGGCTTTGCAGGGCAGTTAAAACTGGCAGGTAATCGTCGATGCCCTGTTTAAAGCGGGCCTCCGTCTCTTCCAGTGCCCGCTGCAAAATATCGCGTCGGTGACGCAAACGCTTGAGGAATTCGCGCTGTTTCTGCTCTTGATAGAGCGTGGTTTCGACCTCCTCGACCGCGCGCAGATAGATCTCGGTAAAGCTGAGCAACTGCTCTTGATAAATGGATTTCCGGCGCTCGACCTCCGCCTTCCGTCGTCCCCAGTCCAGCAGCGGCCCCGTGAAATTGGCGGCCAGCGAGCTGAGCGCGCCCTCGTAGCTACTGGTGGCTCCCACCGCGGCCGAGCCACTCAAGGTCAGTTGCGGCAGGCGCTCCGCCACCGCCACCGCGATCGAGGCATCTGCGGCAACCAAGTCGGCCAGCGCGGCCCGCAGATCGGGACGTTGCACCAGCAGATCCGCCGGCACGCCCAGCGGCGGCATGGCCGCATCAAAGCTCAGTTGATCCTCCGCTGGGATACGGTTATTCCCATCCGGTAGCTCACCGACCAGAATATCCAGCAGGTTTTCATAGCTACGCAGCTCCGACTCTGCCAAAGGAATCAAGGTCTGGCTATCGGCCAATTGACTTTCCTGCTGCAGCACATCCACCACCGTGCCCACTCCCTGATCACGGCGCAGTTGAATCAATTCCAGCAGATCCTGATCCAGCTCCACCTGCTGCTGGAGCAGCTGTAATTTATTCGCCGCCGCTACCGAACCAAAGTAGGCATTCGCCACCTCAATCGAGAGCGAGAGCGCGACCAGTTCCGCATCCGCCTGACGCGCTTGCGCACTGTATCTGTCACTCAAACGCTGGCTTTCAATACGCCGGAACAGATCCAGCTCCCAAGCTGCGCCGAGGCCCGCGCTCCAAGTCCAATCATCCGGCTGACGCCCCTCCCAGTCACGACCCGCGGCGCCGTCAAGTGAGAGCTTCGGCTTGCCACCGGCAGCCGATTGGGCTGCAAGGAAACGTGCTTGGCGCACACGCTCCATCGCCTGCCCTAGGCCCGGATTCGCGGCTAGCGCTTGCTGGATCAAAGCGTCCAGCTCCGGGCGCTCAAAGGCCTGCCACCAAACGCTAGCCGAGGCTCCGTCCCCGGTCTGCACAACCGTTTGGTAGTGAGACGCCTGCATAGGCGCCTCTGGCGATTCGTTCACCCGATGCACAGCACAGCCGGCACAGGAGAATAAAGATAATATGGTAAGTAGGGACTGGCATTTTTTCCCGAAAGTCATGCGGTTTATTAAATTGTTAGCAGTAGTTGCGTTGGAGCTGCGAGGAAACAACCAAAGCTTTATTCCCAAAAAAATAATTAAAATAATATTAGCTAGAAAACGTATCCCACCTCATTCGAGGCTCATTTCGTATCCGTTGATACCTTAAAGTATACGAGGTCCTTCCCCACTGCTTGCAGCATCGGCACAGAGCGCTTTTCATTCGGATGTTCCTTCAGCCTATCAGTTAGCACGAATTGCATGCGCTCCTCAATTAACTCGCCGGAATCAGGATTCACCATCGCGAGCTCAATCTGCTTCTCCCCCACTTCTTTCCAAAGAAACGGCAATAGCACCATAGTCGCTCCGATGCGGCCGCTGCCGTCTTCAAAGAGACGCATCGAGCTTTCTCCAAAGCCATCCATTCGATTCGTCCAGACGCCGACATAGTCCGGATTATTCGGAACTGGAAACTCCCGTCGAATCTCTTCAACAAAGTCTGCGTGGCGACCTTCCTGATCGAGCAGCTCAAGGATCGACAAGGAACGGAAGCGCTTGGCGACCTCGATTGCAGTTAAGTTTTCGCGACCTTTGCGGTTGGGGTCAGCGCCTTTACCCAGCCAGAATGCGCTGAGCGCTTCGTTGCGCGTGAGGACGGCAACAAATAGGCATTCCGTTGCCGATTGTTCATCAATCGAATCCAGCAGACCGGCTTCCTCCAAAATCTCGATCAAATCGTTGCGCCCCTTGCGCGTGTAATTACCCACGACCTGCGGCGCCTGGTCCGCTGTCACCACTCCCTCATCAATCGCCCAACTCAATTGCTCGGCAGTGACCTGATCACGATTCAACATGTTCAGACGCGAGCGGGGCTCCAGCTTCATCAGCGTCTCCTTAAACAAAACTTTGAAGTCCTCAAAGTTATGATTCTGAATCGCCCACAGGATGTCCATATCCTTCAGACGGGTTTCGGGATCATCTGTGTAGGCGATCAATTTACGCGCCGCGTCCTGATCACCCGCTTTTATCGCTGCAATAAACTCTTGAGAGAGATCATTGTGGGGGTTGAGCTGATCACTCGGTGTCCAGCTTGCCTTCTTCGCCTCATAGACCGCCTTATGATACCTTCTGAGGGTATCCCGCGCACGCTCGGCGGGCACTTGATGCCTGTCTTCGGCGAGTTGTTCCAGCAGGTGACGGGGCGCCCCGGAATTCACCGCAACACCGATGCGAACATTAGTGTTCACATCCTGAGCCAACTTCTCGAGCAGGTCTACAGGGGTGCGTTCGTCCCGGGCCGCATGCCCTCTTAAGTTAGCACTCGGACTGTTTGCAAAATAATTAAGGATCTTCAGAATCGTCGCCTCCGGGGTGGACGGGTTACGCTGCAAGGCCCAAAGGATCTGTTTCTCTTCGGTATTTGACAGGGCATCCAGCACCGCAGGCGGAGTTTGTGGGTTGGAGGCCATGCCCCCCGCATCATGCTTCAAGGCTCCACTCTGAAATAGATCTGTGATCATATCTGCCGGCGCATTCGGATTCCGACTAAACTCCCGCAATACATCGCGCTCCCCTGGCGCGAGTGCCAGTTCCCAGGCTTCTCGTGGTGCTTCACGATCCCGGGCGACCATGTGTCGGTCCAACTGCTCCCCCTCTTTGATTCGACGCAAATACGCTTGATAGCGCGCCTCCGATTCATCTTCCCGCATTGCCACCGCACGCCAGACCTGAACCCGATTATGTCCTTCACTTTCAAAGAATCGATCGCGCAAGTCTGCTGGCGTATGCGGATGAGCCGCCACCAGTGGACGATGCAGCGTATGCTGATCATATTCTTCGTCGAACATAGCCTCCGCCACGACTCGCAAGGTCGACGCATCCAAGTCAGGATATAAAAGCGGTGCCCTTAGCTCATGCACACGGTCACGAAAGAGGCGTGCCGCTAGATTCATGAGCACCGCAGGCGTGTCGTCCGGAAAGCTGCCTTTACTCTTTAGTTGATAGAAACTCCTCGGCTGATTGCGACTGGCCTGATACATTCTATAGCCAGAGTCCGCCCGCTTGTTCGCCGCTTGCCATTTTTTCTCAGCAAAAAAATCAAAGTAAGCCTGATTTTTCAATAACCCCTCCGGCTCAAAGATCAAAACCTGCGCTTCAGGCTCATAGCTGAGAACAAAGGCCAATTCCTCTTCACTACGATCACGATAAGCGGGTAAGCGGTAAAGATGGATATGATCTCCTTTTTGCTCCCAGCGCATACGGACCTCATCGTAGACAAACATAAGCTCGGCACTCTGCTGTCCCTTATACTCCTTTTTGAGGTCCAGTGTCAGATTTCCGGGCTGCTCCAGTCCCAGGACAAAGCTCTTTTCATAGTCTCCTTCATTAAACTCAATCCCAGCAAGGGCCAGAGAAGGCAGAATCCAAAGTAAAATAGAATGTATCCAGCGAAGATTCATCGCTTCTGCATACAAGCTTATTTCCCGTTATTAAAGCTTCTATTTTTTCGATATTGAAAAGAACAAGTGCCCAATCCTGGTCGAAGAGCCTGGCGTGAGTGATGAGTCCATCCAGGAGTCGGAACACGCCTACATAAGGGGTCCGAAAACAACTACTTTGCGCTTTTGTACTCCGATAATAAGGAGGCCAACTGTTTTACAACATCGGGATGCTCGTGATACAGGTTCTTGCTTTGACTGGGGTCGGCTTCTAGATCGTAAAGCTGTGCAGGCGGGGCGTCTTTGCGTATCCGCCCATTCTCAATGTCGCTATTTTCACGACCTGAGAATGCAACTGCAGGCGGACCGCCAAAATTGTTTTGGCCTGGCTTCTTCCCCTTAAAACCAGCACCGCCCTGAAAAGGGAGGTAGGCCCACTTCCCTGCTCGCAGCGCAAGATGCCCCTCTTGACGCGCGGCGATGATCAGATGATCGCGGAGTGCTTGCTCCGGCGCTTCCAACAAGGCGGGTAGCATATTGATACTGTCCGGCGCGACATTCGCCTGCTGGGTCAAGGCGGCAAAAGTGGCAAAGAGATCCATCGTACTCAGCAATTGATCCGACTGCGTGCCTGGATCAATCTTCCCCGGCCAACTGGCAATGAAGGGCACACGATGCCCGCCCTCCCAGGCGCTGAATTTGTAGCCCAACAATTCGCCACGACTGTCGTGTCCCTGCTTAAAGGCAGCCTGCCCGACTGCGCTGAACATGGGACCATTGTCACTGGTCAGAATGATCAAAGTGTTCTCCAAGACTCCCTGGCTTTCGAGTTGGTCGACGAGCTGTCCCACTAGCCAGTCGAGCTCATGAATGACATCCCCATAGAGCCCCGCCTCACTGCTGCCGCGAAACGGCGCGGCCGGCGTGTAGGGGTGATGGATCTGCACGGTGGAATAATACAGGAAGAAGGGCTGGCCTGCCTGCCCTGAGCCTGTCGAACGGGCCTGTGATGCGATCCAGTCGTTCGCTTTCTGCGTCAGTTGGCTGCCGACTGCATAGTCGTCATAGATCGCATGCGCCCTTTGCGCGCCGCCAAACTCGTTGTCCGAGCGCTGCCCTTCCTCGGGTAAGATCGGCGTCAGCGGCGTGGCCTCTTTGCCTCGCTTTCGGCCCAGATAGACAAGCGGATCCTCGGGGTCTCCACCGACAATTTGCTCGTTCTCAACATAAACAAACGGACTCACGCTATTGCCTACGGGCAATCCGTAGAAATAATCAAAGCCCAGCGACAAGGGACCAGCTTTAAGGAGCTCGGGCCAGTCGTGTCCTCCTTCGCCAAAGCCCAGTTGCCAGTTACCGATAAAGGCCGTGGCATAGCCCTTTGCCTGAAACAGATTGGCCAGTGTCGACTGCTCTGGATCGATCAGGAGCGCGGCATCGTTGCGGGCCGGCGCCCACAGGTTACGGCGAAACGGATACGCCCCCGTCAACACGGCATAGCGCGAAGGCGAGCTCGCCGCCGACGCGGAATGGGCATCGGTAAAGCGCCGTCCCCGCTCCGCCAGTTGATCAATGTTCGGCGTGGCCACTTTCGTTGCGCCGTAGCAGCCCAGATCCCCGTAGCCGAGATCCTCGACCACGATCAGAACAACATTGGGCGCGGTTCCCTCCGCCTGTATAAAGCAGACAGAAAAAACAAATAAAAAACAGACTACACATCCTAAGGGATTGATTCTAATCATTAGACAAAATCTGATGGCCTCACGACTAATAAACAAAGATAAAATCAACTTTCATAGTAGAGGACCAAACGATAAGGTATGAACACACACACAACAACCTTTCAACAATTCCCTCTACTTGGACGTCTACAAACAAAGGCGAGCCAAGACATCCAATCCTCACGCTTGGGCGTGGGATTCGAAACACTGGATCGAAACATGTGGGATGTCGCCCCCGCATGGAAAGTCGTTGGAGCTCTCGGAGTCAAATGGGCACGTGTACAGAGCGGTTGGGCCAGAACAGAAACAGTTGCGGGACAGTATAATTTCGAATGGCTGGATGCGATCATAGATCCTTTGATCCAACGTGGCATTCAACCGTGGTTGAGCTTAAGCTATGGCAATGTGCTCTACACTGATGGAGCTGGCTCGGCTGGGGTGGGCAACCCTCCTATTTATACAGAGAAGGAACGTCAGGGATGGAAAAACTACGTGGCTGCGACCGTAAGGCACTATCAAGGACGCATCACCCATTTCGAAATTTGGAACGAACCCGACGGCGGTGGCTTCTTTCTGCCCAAGCCGCATCCCAAGACATACGTGGAACTCGTGGCACTCACCGCGACCGCGATTCGCAAGGTATTGCCAGACGCGTACATCATCGGCGGAGCCTTTGCCCGGGCAATGACACCCGCTGGCCTAACATTCACTCGCGACTGTCTGGAATGTGGCATGGCAGACTGGATCGATGCCGTCAGCTACCATGGCTATAAGTATATGCCTGAACAATATTGCAGCGAAGAGTTCCCTGCATATTTGCGTTTATTAAGACAATATAAACCTACACTCGCATACTGGCAGGGCGAAACTGGCTGCCCTTCGAAAGTGCCACCAGGTAACACACAAGCAATGGCTGCGATGCAAGTGAGTGAAGACATACAAGCACGCTGGCTTTTGAGGCGCGTGCTAGCCGAGCTCAGCTACGACGCGCAACACGTCAATTATTTCAACATGGGTGATTTCTCACACTATATGATGCAGGGAGAACTTAACTATACATGCCATTATGGATTAATTCGCATGGAAGATGGCACAACCAAGCCAGCTTACGACGCCTTGCAAAGTTTAGCGACACTACTGCATGATCCATTAGAAATAGCTGCAGGACGCACCTCTTTTCGACTCGAAGGGGGCGATTCAGGGGAAGCCATCACACGCGCACAAGCATCTTCAGCCTACCAGGCCAGCTTCATCCGTGACAATATCCCCGTCATTAGCTGGTGGCTACGCGAACCAGTTGAAAATGAAACAATCTGGCGTAGCATGCACTTTGAATATTGGCTAGACGCAGGATTACATCTCGAATCTCCAGTATTGATCGATCCACAGACTCAAAACGTCTACCAATTAAAGGTCGTACAGAATCAATATGGAATGAATGAATTACTGAATCTGCCAATTTCCAACACTCCGCTCATTCTGACGGACCACAGCTTAATCGAGGTTCACCCATAATCTTAGATCTCTTTTCGGCCACCAGTTGCATTTGCTCCAAATCCTTCTATGCTTGCTTGATGACTGATCCGAATTTCACATTAAACACGGGTAAAACCATCCCTGCGGTAGGCTTTGGCTGCGCTTTTGGCAACTGGACCGACGACACGGAAATGCAGGGTTTTCGCCCTGAACTCGCCTGGCATGGAGTGACCGAAGCCCTCAAGGCTGGCTATCAGCACTTGGACACGGCGCATTGCTACGGCACCGAGCGCCACGTGGGCGACATCGTTGGGCGCGCTTTAAGTGAAGGCCAAGTTCAGCGCGAAGACCTGTTTATCACCACCAAGTTGGCCCACCCGGCCGCACCGCCCCATGTCGCGATCTCCCACCGCTTAACTTGGAATTGGGGCTCCGTGCCCGACATTCAGCAACGGGTGATGGACGACTTTGAAGCCTCCAAAGAAAAGCTCGGCATGGGCTACGTCGACTTGCTACTGATGCACTGGCCGGGCGACTTTGTGAATAAGGACAAAGGCTTCGCCCGCGAAGCGCGTCTGGCGATTTGGGAGGTCTTCGAATCGTTGGTCAAGCGCGGCGACGCACATGCGATTGGCGTCTGCAACTTTACCGCCGACCACATCGAAGACTTGATCTCCGCCGGACGTACCGTGCCTGCGGTCAATCAGTTTGAGCTCCACCCCTATTGTCAGGACCCGGAATTGGAAGCCTATTGCCAATCCCACGACATCTTGGTCGAGGCCTACGCCCCCTTCGCCTCAGGTGCCTATGGCATTTTGAAAGATCCGGTGATCTCTGAGATCGCTCAACAAACCGGACGCTCCACCGGACAGGTGATCCTGCGTTGGCAACTGCAATGCGGCCGCGTGGTCCTGCCCAAAAGCTCCAACCCGCAACGCATGGCACAAAACCTCCAGCTATTTGACTTTGAACTGGATGACGCGCAGATCGCCAAGATCAACGCACTTTCACCCAAAGAAGCCAAACGTAGCACGGTAGATCCAGCAACGATTCCCTAAGACCAAAATCATGGACAGGAGTGTCCATGCTCCGTGAGGCCCAAAGGAGACGGGACACTCCTGTCCCGATCGCCTATCCCGAATCACCTACTCCGACCACTCGATGTCGACGCGGCGAATAAAGGGTAAGACTTTCTTATCTTTCACCTTACCGATCTCGACGCCCCAAGTGGGGGCTGCGCCTTGCTGACTATCGGTGAAGGCTTCGGGACGATACGTGCCGCCCGCCCAAGGACTGCCGCCGACGATGTCGTGTGTCTTGGAAAAGTTGAGACCATCTTCGGCATACAGAACCGTGTGCTGTATTGCCTTCGGGCCGACTTTACCAATCATGGCGGCGACGCCCTCGCCTTGCGGCCAGACCAGCACTTCGTGATTCCCCGGGATGACCGGATTACTCTCGACTCGCACGTAAGGTCCACCCGGGGCATCAGCGATGGCCAAGCCCATTTGCGTATCCGCCGGACTCTTGCCCAACTGGCGACCTTTGTAGTAGAAGTAGTATTGCCCATTGCGCACCAAGAGGCAGGCGTCATCCACCAAGTGGCTATCAAAATCCCCAGGGTTGTCGCTGTTCTTTAAGACAGGATTGTTCGGCAGACGCTCCCAAGGGCCATCGGGAGAATCCGACACCACGATACCGATCTTGGAGTCGGGATTAAACGGACGTTCATAATCGCGGGAAACTCCGGTGTAAAAAAGCCAATACTTACCCTCGGCCACGAGGATGTTGGGCGTAAAAACTCCGCCGGCGTCCCAGTTGCCCGGCTCGCCTTTTGCGATACTCTCGCCCTGTTCAGTCCAATGAATGCCGTCTTGCGAAGTGGCATACCAAACCGTGGCATTGTAGCCAGTGGAGATCGGCCCCTTCGAATACCATACATAAAACTGATCACCGATCTTGATAATATCGCTCGGGTCGCGACGCATCACACCCGCCTCTTGCCCGATCCCAGCGAGTTCTGTGCGAGTGACCTTGGCGACGGCTTTACCAGCACCCGCGGCCTCCAGCGGCGCAGAATGGAATAGGCACGCGGTTAGCAGGGCCAGAAGTGTTCGCTTATGTATTTGCATGGAAACTGATTCCTAAGATGGAGCTTTGCTTACTTCGACCAGATGACATCGTAGCGACGAAGGAAAGGAAGATTCCCCTTCCCCTTGGTCACCGCCATTTCGATGCCCCATTGGATGGGCTGCCCCCCGTCGCGATCGGTAAAGGCCTCGGGACGATACGAACCGGCAGCCCAGGGGTGGCCTTTGATATCGTGTGTCTTGGTGAAATTTAGTCCGTCTTCGGAATACATGATGGAGTGGCGAATTGCAGTCGGCGCCCGCGGGCCGATCATGGCAGCCACGCCCGAACCTTGCGGCCAGGCAACGACTTCGTGGTTTCCGGGGATGACCGGATTGTTCTCGTATTTCACGTAGGGGCCTTGCGGCTTATCGGCGATGGCGACTCCCATTTTGGTATGTGCCGGGCTCTTACCGAGCTGACGGCCTTTGTAGTAGAACCAGTATTTGCCATCGCGCACCATCAGGCAGGCGTCGTCGACCAAATGACTATCAAAGTCCGAACTGACCTCGCTGTTCGTCAGCGCAGGGTTGGTGCTCAGCTTCTTCCATGGGCCGTTTGGTGAGTCGGAAACTGCGATTCCGATTTTGGAATCGGGGTTGAATGGCTTCTCATAGTATGAAGAGGAAATGCCCGTATAGAAAAGCCAGTATTTGCCTTCAGCCACAAGGATGTTGGGCGTGAAGACACTTGCGCCCTCCCAAGTGCCTTCAGTGCCTTTGTCCAACGCCATGCCCTGCTCCGTCCAGTCAAAGCCGTCAGGTGAAGTCGCATACCAAACCGTGGCATCGTACCCAGTCGCGATCGGACCTTTGGAATACCATACGTAATAGAGATCACCCACTTTGATCACATCGCTGGGATCGCGGCGCATGACACCCTCCTCTTCGCCGATGCCGTTTAAATTCGTCCGTTTGACTGTAACGGTTACCTTGCTCACATTGGCCACAGTCGCCGCGGCCTCCGCGCGAACGGCAGGGATCAGGCCATCGACCGTCGCGGAGTTGGATGCAGTAACTGGGCTATCAGCTGCCGCCACTCCGCTTTGCGCATCGCTGCTTTGGCACGCGTTCATGAGTAAACACGCAGGAAGCAGCGCGAGTGATAGATATTGGGAGGTCTTCATGGTCATTCTTTCCAAGGGTTTAGGTGGTTTATTTTTTACCCTGATTATATTCCGCGAGCAATGCGTTCATCTGCTCAACGACTTCCGGGTATTGATTATAAAGATTCTGGGTTTGATTGCGATCCGCTTCCAGATCGTAGAGCTGCCCACGCGGTGCGCCCTTCTTGATCTTACCATTCACAATGTCACTGTTGGGCGTGCCGACCAAGGTGGTGACCGCTGGACCGCCCCAGGCGTGTTGATGGGGCTTGGAGCCTTTAAAGCCGCCATCGTTTTGCGCCGGAATATACATCCACTTGCCCTTGCGAATCGATGCATGGCTCGGCTTGTTGGGCGTCATGATCATTTCCGTGCGCAATGGCTGCTCCGGATTGCCAGTGAGCGCGGGGAGCATGTTGATACTGTCCTTCTGCTCCGCCTCAGAGAGTTCGCGGCCGACCAGCGTCGCGAAGGTCGCCAATAAATCGACGCTATTCATCAATTGATCGGAGACCGTGCCGGCCTCGATTTTGCCCGGCCACCAGGCGATGAAGGGCACACGGTGACCGCCCTCCCACACACCGAACTTGGAACCCAGCAGGTCGCCGTTAATCTTGTGCCCCAACTTGGCGGCTTCACGTCCGCCGAGATTAAACATGCCGCCATTGTCGCTGGTGAAAATAATGACGGTGTTATCAGCGACTCCTGAAGCTTCGAGGCTCTTGCGCACCTCGCCCACGATCCAGTCAAGCTCATGGACGAAGTCGCCGTAAGGCCCGGCCTGGCTGCTACCTTGAAACTGCTTTGCCGGCGTAAAAGGGTGATGCACATTGGTCGTGGCCAGATAAAGGAAGAAAGGCTTCCCCTCCCGCGACGCAATCCAGTCGGTCGCTTTGTGAGCGATGGTGGTGCCCACTTCGTAATCGTTAAACAACTTGTGAGCCTCGACCGCCCCGCCGAATATATTAGCCGAGCGCTGCGCGGCTTCTTTAGGAATGGGCGTGAGCGGTGTCGCCCCTTTCGCATTTCTACCGAGATAAACGAGCGGATCATTCGGATCACTGCCCACAATGCGGTCGTTCTCCACATAAACATAGGGCGGCGCGCTATTCACCACTGGCATGCCAAAATAATAATCAAAACCTAGATTCTGGGGGCCGGGGCGCAGCGGCTCCTGCCAGTCGTTCTTGCCTTCACCAAAACCAAGGTGCCATTTACCGAATACTGCGGTATCATAACCCTGATCCTTGAAGACATCGGCGATGGTCAGCGTATCAACATCAATCAGCAGTCCCGACTCAACTGGCGCAGGGCCCCAGAGGCCTTTGCCTCCATTGGCACGCAGAGGATACTGCCCGGTCAACAAACCGTAGCGCGATGGTGTGCACACTGCCGAGGCCGAGTGTGCATCGGTAAACTTTTTCCCCTCCGCCGCCAGCCGATCGATATTCGGCGTCTGCACCTTGGTCGCCCCATAGCAGCCCAAGTCGCCATAACCGAGATCGTCGGCAAAGATCAGCACGACATTGGGCTGTTGGGCAAAGAGACTTGCCGACGCCAAGAGCGCCGATGCGAGGTGGAGTATATTTATTTTCATAAAATCTGTTTAGACAGGAGCACTATAACGTAAAATTGCATGCAGGACTATCACTTATACAAGTGATTCTACGGGTGAGCTTTATGATTTATCGAATTTATCGGCAATCGTCCAAAGACATTTTCAGCACTGTATCGTATTGGTTCAGTGGTTCAGCAGGCAGAGTCACTGTCAGCGTGCCGTCTTGCTGGCTGAATTCAGCCTTCTCACCATTGGCCAGAAAACTAACTGCCGCCGCAGTTAAGCTCAATCCCTCTAGGCGGATACTCCCCGAGGTAGGCCATGTCATGATGTGTAAGTAGACGGCCTTGCCATCCTGACTGACAGAGATGTCACCCCATCCGGGGCGATTGCCGAAGGGATTCGGGCGTGTGTTGTAAATCGACTCGCCGTTTACCTTTAACCAATCGCCGTCGATCCCATAGAGACGCACGGCTTCGGGATCGATCTTGCCGTTCCCCATCGGGCCGTTGTTCAGCAGGTAGTTACCACCATTGCAAACGGTGTGCACCAGACGCTCGACGAGCTCATTTCCCGAGTGGTAATGGTGCTTACCAAATGCCTTGTAGCCGTAAGAGCTGCTGACGCTGTCTGGAGATTCCACATATATTGCGCCCGGTGCAGGTGGTGTTGGCGGCACTTCCTTATCGCGCAGAGAACCGAAATCGAAATAGTTTACGCTCTCCACTGTGACGATATCGTTCGCTTTCAATAAGATTCGAGAATTGATCAAGCAATCTGGGTTCAATCTCCAGACCAGATCACTAAAGCGCTTCGCTCGCGCCGCTGTCATCGCATGCGGCGTATCAAACCAAATCAGATCGACTTTATAGTTCGTCAGAAGCTCTTCAACCTGAGGCAGACTCTTTCGGTCAAAATATGTATCCTGATCGGCCTTGAAGTCTTTGGGCAGGTCCGGGTGTAAATTGCGAAGATCCTTCGTAATCAAAGGCCCTGTGGCATACGGCTCATCCCAGTCTTTCGCATGCGAGTAATAGACTCCAAACTTTAGCCCCACTCGCTGACAGGCCTCACTCAGCTCTTTAATTACATCGCGCTTGAAGGGCGTATGATCGACGATGTTGAAGTCGCTCACTTCGGAATCATACAGCGCAAAACCATCATGGTGCTTCGCAGTGATCACGACATACTTCATGCCGCTTTCCTTGAAGATGTGCACCCACTCATCGGCATCAAACTCCGACGGATTAAACTCTGCCGCAACCGCGTGATAGTCCTGCGGAACGATTCTCATATTCTTACGAATCCATTCCGAATAGCTTCCCTTCGTCACTTTGCCCTCATATTGACCTGCAAGCATCGAATACACACCAAAGTGGATGAAGGCTCCGTATTTCGCATCGCGATACCATTGATTCAAACGCGCCTCCGAATCCGGAGTCTGTTTCACGCTTGGGCTGAAACGTGTTTGATAATCATTCTGTTTCGGCTCAGCGGCATAGACAGCGCTCGCAAGCAACGCGACCAAGAAAGTGAATACTGAGAGCTTCATTTCTTCTTTGAGGGGATTTTAAAAATCTCAGCATAAGCCGATTCGTTAGAGAGTGTGCGCCGAGCAGCGCCAAATGTGCGGGCATTTTCACCGAAGAGATCGTGGTCACCAATATCCTGACGTGCTCCCTCCGCGAGTTTCACCAGCTCCGTCACGATTTCCGGATAGCGGTCTGCCACATCGCTCGTCTCGCCGATATCTGCATCTAGATCATACAGCTGCGCCGTCGGGATGCGTATGGCATCGGCCTTCTTGATATGGTTCCTCCACTTCGTTGCGATGCTGGTCTCCACCGGTTCCGTATGTGGCAACATCAGTTTCCATTTACCGAAGCGAACCGCCCGTAAGCAGTCGTGCTGGTAGTAAAAGTAAACACGATCCAAGGTCTCTGCTGTTTCGTGAATGAGGTCCGAGAGATCGACCCCATCGATCACGCGATCCTGAGGCGCGGTGGTGCCCGCCAAATTCGCCAGGGTTGGCATGAGATCGATGGTGGCTGCCACGGCATCCGTTTCTACGCCCGCGGGTATACGTCCCGGTGCCCACATGACGCACGGCACCCGCAAACCGCCCTCCCACCAGGAAGTCTTACCACTTCGCAGCGGATCAGCATGGCCACCGTGCTGCTTACGGATCAACCATGGGCCATTGTCGCTGGTAAAAATCACGTAGGTACTCTCCGCAAGACCGAGCGCCTCGACCTGGTCCAGCACGCGACCGATATGAAAATCGAGTTCCTCGATGACATCACCATACAGCCCACCTGCGGACTTGCCCTTGAACTCAGCTGATGCGGCCAACTTCGTATGTGGCATCGTATGCGGTATATAGACGAAAAACGGTCCGTCTTTGTGCGCCTCGATAAAGTCCAAGGCCTCGTCGGTGTAGCGCTGGGTCAGAGTCGCCATGTCGGCCCTTTGCTCGATTTCTTCAGTGCCTCGCAGTAGCTTCACATACTTGTCATTACTCCCCGGAGTGCCGAAGAAAGTATCAAATCCCTGATAAGTCGGAAGTAGTTCCTGTTTGTATGCCTCTGGATTATGCCCCGCAAGGTCCCACTTACCAAAGGCACCCGTCGCGTAGCCCTGCGCTTTTAAGACCTCGGCAATCGTGACCTCTTCCGTGTGCAACTCAGGGTGAATCGAATTCGGATCATCTTGCCGCGCAAAGCGTATCGGATAGCAACCCGTCATTAAAGCCCCGCGCGAAGGCCCACAGACGGTCTGCGCATAGAAATTGGTAAACCGCATGCCCTCCTCCGCCATTCGGTCAAGCCGTGGCGTCTTAATGTCCGGTGAGCCATAGCAGCCAAGATCTTGATAGCCTTGGTCATCGGTAAAGATGATGATAAAATTGGGCTTAGCAGCCGAAACGCAGATGGGTGCCATAATGATGGCAAGATAGTTTAGTATGTTTAGTATGCGTTTCATAAATGAGGATTTTCTCGGTAGCGCAGCACCGTCCCGCCTGCCCTGAGTTTGTCGAAGGTGGTGCGCACTTGCGTTAAATAAGTCGAAGGCTCCTGCCACCACTTGCGGCGCGGGACCCGTCTTCGCCATAAGGCTACGCCGTAGCACGCGCGCCTGCGCCACCATAATTGCTCCGTCGTGATTCATTTCTCTACTTCATCGTAAGCGGCATCGGATTTTCTACCGTCCCTGCCGAACGCACGCTCGCTTGCATTTCTTTTTCAAAGCCTAGCATGGCGGCTTTTAGTTGCTGGACAATCTCAGGATGATTGGCGACGACGTTCTTCTTTTCGGAAATGTCGGCATCTAAATTATAAAGCGCCTCTTTGCCATCAACGATACGCAACTTCCATGACTTCCAACGCACCCCCTCCAGAACGCCCCAGTGAGCGTAGAAGAAATACTCATGTGGGCTATCCGCCTCGCCCACGATTGCTGGCATGATGTCCTTTCCATCGATGACAAGGTCCGATGGCAACTTCGCCCCAGCCAACTTGGCAAAGGTTGGCAACACGTCCATAGCCGTAAGAATTTGATCGTTCTCAATCCCCGCCGGAATCCCCTTCGGCCAACGAATCACAGCTGGCACACGTTGCCCGCCCTCCAAAGTACTTCCTTTTTTGCCGCTCAAAGGTTTAGCCAATCCTTTAGCCGGCCCGTTGTCCGAAGTGAAAAGCACCAGAGTGTTCTCATCAATGCCCTGATCTTTCAGCGTCTTGAGGATCTCACCGACCGACCAATCAATTTCATAAATCGTCACCGGAAACAGGCCCGGCTTACCCGCCTTGTTCACTTTCAATTGCTCGGCGTATTGCTTTTTCATTTCAGGCGATGCGGCGAGCGGTCCGTGTGGAAGAGGGTGCGCCAGATAAAGAAAAAACGGCTCGTCCTTATGACGTTTAATAAAGTCAACAGCTCGCTCAGTGAAGCGCCGAGTCAGGTAATTCGCACTCGGTTCCATCTCGACGACGGTCTCTCCTTCAAGTAGAGGCAGTGCTGGAAACTTAAATAATTTTTGCCGCGGGTGCTTCGGGTGGATGTCATGACTATAAGGAAGGCCGAAAAACTCCTCGAAGCCCTGACGTGTGGGCAAAAACTCCGGCTGGTCGCCGAGGTGCCACTTGCCAAACATACCCGTCTTATACCCCGCCGACTGCGCGACCTCGGCGATCGTCAACTCACTGGGATTCAGTCCCCGCCCATCTCCCGCCAGGCACACGGGGAATGGCTTCTCACTGACTCCCTCGACTATAATCGACGAAGGCACGTCCATATCGATCCGTGCCGGATAACACCCGGTCATCAGCGCTGCCCGTGAGGGCGTGCATAGAGGCGCCGCCACGTAGAAACTCGTCAACCGCGCGCCCTCTTTCGCCATCTGATCGATATTCGGCGTGTAGACATGTTTACCGCCAAAGCTACTCAAATCGGCATAGCCTTGGTCATCAGTGAAAATGATGATTAGATTGGGCTTTGCCTGAGCAGAGGCCGTAGAGCTCATCAGAAGAATTATAGAATAGGCGAACAAGCCATAGAGAACTAAAACAAAAGCGAATGTGTTATTTCTAGAATTCATAAAACGGGATATATTATTGATTCAATTAGTTTGGAATTATAGCGCCAACCACCTTCATGACCATTGGTTGGCAAGAGTCGTGTATGTAAATCGTAGCATGCCAGCTCACTCGCTATTAATAGTGCTAAACATCCAGACCGTCCCCGGCACCACGGAACCGTCTGATGTGACCGTATCGACACGCCAGTAATACTCTCGACCGGCCTGCAAGCGGTCTTCTCCGGTAAAACTGACAATGTTCCGGTAAGCATCCAGACTTGAGATCAGTTTCAAAGCATCGGGGCGGCTCCCCCAATAGATATTTGCCCGTGTTCCGTGTAAACCGATGAGATACATCAAGTCAGCATCCAGAGGCACTTGCTCCGCAGCATCCTTCGGAACTGGCATCGATGCGATCACTTCCTGCCGACCGGGAATCCAATAAAATTCGTCCCCATACTCGTATGCACCGATATCCGGTGCAGCTCCGTTATAACGACCGCTGACATCCACACTTTCACCGCGAATCGAACAGCGAACCGGAGTGCCTTGGTCGATCAATCCCACCGCGTCGGCCTTCGGACGAAAATCCCAATTGGGCAAATCGCGCAGCATCTCCTGGATGCGTCGCTCTTCTTTACGAGCCGCATAATTGTGTGAGCGGATCCCGGGGATCGGCTGATCCGTCAAATGAGAAGCCGCGTTGTTACGGGTCACCGTCGCGTCATTGCCGCCCTTCTCAGTGGCGATATTGAGCTCGGCACCACGCCCCACCCCGAGGTTGTGATACACTTCATGGTAACTGCCCTTTACACGAAAGCCATTGCCCCCGGAAGGAGACATACGCTTCACTCCCGTATCCATTGCGACATTACGATAGAGATTGCCATGCACCCCTAGCAAGGGGCGGTTGTTACCATCCCAGCGAAAGTCCCGCTGCCCATTGCCAATAAACCAATTATAGCGTATTACGGATTCCATGACATGATCATCGGGCATATACAGCGAGGAACCATCCGTATGCAGCAGACCGCAAGCAGTATGAAAATTGTATTCGCAGACAATGTTCTCAATCGATGCAGGGTCATAGCCCTCCGGCCTAAATTTACGCGACGGCCCTGCGATGTAACGATTCGCGGAAAATCCCTGCGCATTGCCAGTCATCGACAGCGTATTTCGCCGATAAAAAAGCCCCCGGGCCTTATTGATTCGGATAGAACTGCTCGGGCTGAAGGGCGCTTGCGGCCCCCAATCATTATTCACACAGGCATAGTCGATCTGATGAAACAGGTTGTTCACGATCCGCATATCTTCGACAAATTCACCCAGTAACGCACTGGCATCGGCATACTGAAAGCTACAGTTATAGACTAAGATATCCGTGCAAAAGTCATCCTCTGTACCTGTAAAATGAGCGGTTTCCGACGGCCCCAAAATGCCCAAGGCACGCTTGGATGCCGCATAGTAACTGAAGTCGCAATTCTGAATGGTAATGTGATCGGATTTTGTGAACGAGAATGTGGTGGCAAAGAAATCCAAGCCGTCGATCACGATATGTTGGGTCGTGGCATCACCGACGATCGCGTAGCTTTGCACTTTCCCATAAATCTCACGATCGGACGGATTCTGGCCGTCATCCGCCCATAAATAAAGGGTCTTGCTCGTTTCATCATATGCCCACTCCTGCGCGTGATCCAACATGACACGCTCAGCATTGCCCACCCCACCCTCAAAGAAGTAATTCAGCGTGGTTTTATATTTTTTCAGCTCAGGGCTATAGTCGAACTCGGCCGAGCCCGCGACATGATTTTCCACCAGTCGGGAAGCTGTGGCATGCGCTCCAAAATTGAGTAGAGCCACACAATCGTTAAATGAGAAGCCCGCGCCCGCGATCGAGCGCTCATCCACACTGCCATCGATCACATGCCCGTTACTCGACTCTCGCGTGCGAAAGCATCGCGCCGCCGTCCGGTGCCACACGGTATCGGAGAACGCCAGCGCATTGGGGAAACGAGCCAGCGTCATGAGCGCTCCGTCGACAAACAACTGTGTCACGTCTTGAGCCAGTGTCGTCTTGTAAACCTTTCCCTCGTCCAGAGTCCAGGCACTGCCGATTCGCAGCGTGCCGTCCAGCGTCACCGGCTCGTTCTTATAATTCGTTAAAGTGATAGGCTGTCCGGCATAGCCGGCCTTTCCTGACAGATTGATCGTCTCTCGATAGACTCCCGCTCGGATATAGCAGGTATCCCCGGGCTGCATCACATCCACGGCATGTTGGATCGTAGCAAAAGGCTGCTCCGGCGAAGTACCGGCATTGCGATCATCCCCGTCTGTCGCCACACAATAATTGGCCGCCTGCGCCGACAGGCAGAGCAAGAAGCACGCAGACAAAACAAGCCGCCTAAGTTTCATATTATGGGAGCACATCAAGGCACACAGCTTAAAGCAAAAGCCCCAATATGAGAATCACGCATTTACATACCGTTCCGCCTCCGTAATCCATAAAAAAGCCGGGCGCTCACAATCGTGACCACCCGGCTAGACCTACTTAGCTAACAATACCTTAACTGATCTTAATCTTGCGTGGCTTCACTTCATCCGCCTTGGGCAAGCTTAAATCGAGAACGCCATTTTCAACGCTCGCTTTAATCTTGGCTTCATTCACAGGCACATTGAGCCGTAAACTTAAGCGGTAATCCCCCGAGCGAATCTCGCGGCGCAAGGGACGCCAGTTTTCTGGCAAGTCATTGGCACGAGTGCCCACCACTGTGAGTGTGTCCTCTTCCAGCGAGATATCAACGCCGTCGCGTCGGACTCCTGGCAGATGGACGCGAACGTTAAAGGCTTCCTCACTTTCACTCACATCATAGTGAGGACGTTGCCAGGTGCGCTCGCTCGCCTTTTTTTCTGACGTCTGAATCGTATCGAGTTGTGTGCTCATAATTATCTATTTCCTTTCAATTTAAGTGTTATTTGACGCTGATTTGGCGTGGTTTACGGGCTTCCAGCTTAGGCATGGTGACCGTCAAAATACCGGCATCCATCGCAGCAGAGACCTTTTCCAAGTCCACTCCATCCGGCACCGAGATCGAACGCTCGAACTGGGTGCGGCTCAGCTTTTCATCCCCTTCGCTGGCTTCCTGACTGCGCAAAGTCAGCACAGCATTTTCCAGTTCCAGGTCGACCTTGTCTTTGTTCACGCCGGGAAGTTCAAAGCGAGCGTAGAAATGATGCTCGTCTTCATACAGATCCACAGCGGGTTGATTGAATCCGGCTTCCGTCGCGAGAAAATCGTCCATCAACGAACCGATTCGCCCAATGGCGGGCGCACCGAAATCGAACAAACGATTAAAGGCACTGGAGGCCTGTGATTGTGGGTAGGCATATCGTATTAGTTTCATGGTTTAGTATTCCTTTCTTAATGAGTTGATTGACAAACACTCTATTGCAGAGCGTATGCCAAGCGAACAAACCATCGATAATCACTAATAATCAACAACTTACAAAACACGCCAAAACCCACAAAAGCGCCACTATGTCACACCTAAAGACAAATAAACACAACAACGGAACCAAGCGTCACAATGTCACAGGCTCACCCATTCGAGCTCCAAACTCCTTACTTCAAACTTCTAACTCAAGCCTTCAGCCCAAGGTAGCTGCGATATAATCACGCGAAGCAACGACCTCTTCTACCGACAAACTGGGGCTCAGTTCCAGCACCAGGGTATGCTCAGGACGGACAAACTCAGCAATCATTTGAAAATCTACAGTTCCGCTGCCAGGCACCTGATGATCACGGCCCGATTCGGATACGTCGTGCAAGTGAAAACCCGCGAGACGGGGCGACATTTTCTCCAAATGCGCTCGATGGTCCAGCAAACCCAGTTGATGCTTAATTTGTGCATGCCCGGTATCGTGCCAATAACTGGCATGCTCCGGCTCATTCAGACTGGCCAGAAAATCGTCGTAGTCCCCATCGATCGGCATCTCTTCCATGCCCTCGCGATTCTCAAGGCACAACCTCAAGCCACGCTCCTTCACTTCAGGTAGCAGCTTTTCGTAATTTTCCCGAATACGGGGAATCGTCTTCTTTGCGACGCGGCGAATCGACTTCATGGCCTTGTCGCGACGTTTGATGAAGACCGGACTCTCTGTCAATTCATGCGTGGGGATCTCCGACTCATCGATCCATTTCTCTAGGCGTTTCTCTGCAGAATAAAAGAAAAAGCACACACGACCGGAATGCATCACAACCCGATCAGCCCCGACTTTGAGCGCGAAATCCAAGGTCCTGATCGTATAGCGATGCCACAGACTCAGCTCCCGACAATCCACCGCAGAAGGCTGATACAAATTAGGCGCGGCATGCTGCACACTGCCCGGCAAAGGGCAAAAATTATGCACAGACGAAATTTCGACCAGCCCCTCTTCAACAGCCTGAAGTATGCCCGGCACCAACGAGATACGAATTCCGTGGCTCAATTCAATTCGCTTAAATCCCAGACCAACCATCTCTTGCACCATCTCGTATCCATCCGAATGCCGTGCGGAACACCAGCAGGTAGAAAGGGAGAGGCGATCAAGAATGCTAGACATAACAAAATATAAAAAAAATCCCGGCGCGTTCTATACGAGCCGGGACTTAATAAGACGCAAGTGCTCTGCACTCGCAACCTTGAAAACTACATGTTCGAATAACGAACGCGAAGCATATTGTTGAAGTCCAATTCCTTCTTCTTGCGACGCTTAGCTTGTGCAGGCTTTACGAAATAACGCTTAGCGCGCACATCACGAATCACACCCTCGCGGTCGAGGCGTTTCTTAAGGCGGCGGAGCGCACGTTCCATGGGCTCGCCTTTGCGGACTTTTACTTCAAGTGACATAAAATTAATGGTTTGGTTATTGGAAAAGGCGTGAAAATGTCGCCAACAGCCCTATCGTCAATCTCTTTTTTAGAGTTATTCACACTCCACAAATCGATCATTGCCGCAATACAGCCGATTCAACGAACACATCCGCAGTCATATAACATAGCCAGACTTCCCCCAAAAGCACGATATTGAAGACATCATGATCATCGATTGCCACACACATGCCTACCCTGCCGAACTGGTGGCAGCCCCCCGCAAATGGGCCTTGGCACATTGCGAAATGCACTGGGCCGACCTAGTGGCCCCGAAAGATCGCCCCGGCATACAAGGCTGGAGCGACCTGGATACAATGCTAGCGGCCATGGATGCCGCCGCAGTCGACCAAGCGGTGCTACTCGGGTGGTATTGGGAAAACGAATCGACATGCCGCCAGCAAAATGCCGCCGTCGCGCAATGGCTCGCAGCCGCGCCCGAGCGTCTCATCGGCTTTGCAGCCATCTACCCCAATGCCAATGTAATCGACCAGCTCGAAAACGCCCAAGCTCTAGGATTTCGCGGCGTGGGGGAACTGCACATGGGGGTGCAAGACTTCAGCGCGGCCAGTCCACATTGGCAAGCGATGGCCGAATGGTGCTCGGCCCAGGCCTGGCCGATCAACTGTCACGCGACCGAAACCGCTGGACACGAGCACCCCGGCGCGATCCCCACGCCGCTGCAGGAATTTGTCCGCATGGCAGAAGCAGCTCCCGAGTTAAAATTAATCCTCGCACACTGGGGCGGTGGCTTGCCCTTTTTCGAGCAAAACCCGAAACTACGCAAAACACTGCGCAATGTTTACTACGATTGTGCCGCCAGCCCACTACTATATGAAATGCGGGTTTTCAAGCAGATGGTCGATCTGGTCGGCATCGATAAGTTGCTGTTTGGCTCCGACTATCCATTAAGAATTTACCCACGCAGCCAGAAAACACCCGAAATGGCGCGCTACATCGAAAGCATTCGCACAGAATCCGGCCTCACCCAAGAAGAACAGAACAAGCTAATGAGCGGGAATTTTGCACGGCTGCTGTCGTGAAGGATAGAGCGCCGGCGATCCAAAATCGGAAAGCTGCTTCAGGCACCGAACAACTCAGCGATCCGACGCGGCAAAGCATCAAACGAACCGTTGGTCAAAAAGACGATCACGCCGCCTGGCTGACTTTGTAGCTGCTCTTGCAAGTGCTCGAAGAGTGCCTCGTTGCTCGTGAAAGCGGCTGCTTGTAATCCTTTTGCCGACAAGGACTCGGCCATCGCGGCCGTGTCTAGGCGCTCTTCGGGACGCATGCGCTCGGCGCGGTGTACCGCCCCGAAATAGACTCGGTCAGCCTGCGAAAGCGCCACTTCAAACTCGGCTTGAAAGCGTGAAGTTGCCGCGGTGTTGCTGCGCGGCTCAAAGCAAACCGTCATCGCACGCTCGGGATAGGCTGCGCGCAAGGCCTCGATTGCTCCCGCCACTGCGGTAGGATGATGCGCGAAGTCTTCCAGCACGGTCCAATTCGCATCTGTATAGAGCAAGTCTTGTCGACGACGGACACCGCCAAACTGTGCCAGCGCCGAAAGGTCAAACGCGAACGGGTCTTCACAGCCGCTGGCCAAAGCAGCCGCCAATGCAGCCATTGCCGCGTTGCGCGCATTGAAGAGACCGTGCATGGACCATTGCACTTGTGCCCACAGGGCCCCCTTCCACACGAGCTCAAACTGTGCCCCGGCGGGAGCATCTTGAAAATTACGAATCTGCAGTTCGTTGTCCTCAGCGGTGCCGACGCGAATCACTTGCGTCCAAGTAACTGGCAACAGGTCCGCAAGATTGGCATCGTCGCCATTGACCAGCGCGAAACCAGAACTCGGTATGATGCGCAAAAAATGTCGGAAGGTGCGCTGCACATCTTCCAAATCACGAAAAATATCAGCGTGGTCGAACTCCAGGTTATTCAGCACCGCAACTTGGGGACGGTAATGGATAAACTTACTGCGCTTATCAAAAAACGCGGAGTCATATTCGTCGCCCTCAATCACGAAAGGCTTCCCCTGCCCCAGCTTGGCACCGCCCGGCAAATCATTGGGCACGCCACCGATCAACCAGCCTGGCCGCGCGCCCGCCCGCTCTAAGAGATAGGCCGTCAACGTAGAAGTGGTGGTCTTACCGTGCGTGCCGGTAATGACGACGGGCCTGCGCTGGGGCAAAACAGTGTTGTGAAAGAGCTCGGGTAAGGAGATGTAAGCTACTTCCGACTGATTCAGCAGCCACTCGACCTCAGGATTGCCGCGGCTCATGGCATTGCCCACCACCACGGTGTCTGGCTTCAATGCGGCCAGTCGAGCCGCATCGAAACCTTCCAAAAGCTCAATGCCGGCATTCGCCAGCACATCGGACATCGGCGGGTAGACGCCGGCGTCGCAGCCAAGCACTTCATGACCTTGCTCTTTAACGAGAAGCGCGGCATTGCCCATGGCAGTGCCGCAAATACCCATGAAGTAAATACGCATCCGATACTACGCAGGAATCTCGTCAAACTCAGACATCGGCGTGACGACCAGCGATTTGTCAATACGCTTGGCAAAGCCAGTGAGCACTTTACCCGGACCGCACTCGAAGAATTCACTGATGCCATTGTCAGCCGCCATGTTGCGCAAGTTGTCTTCGAAACGCACCGAGGACACCACTTGGCTCACCAACGCATCTTTAATCGCTTGCGGATCGCTGATTTGTTGACCGGTCACATTGGTATAGCAGACCAGTTCAGGCGCTTTGAAATCAAAGTCTTTGATAAACTCCGCAAAGGAATCACGGGCCGATTCCATCAGGCGACTGTGATACGCGCCCGCGACGTTGAGCGGCTTGCACAGTTTGAAACGGCCCTTCGAAGCTGCGACGGCTTCGAGCACCTTAGCGTTGTCGCCCGAGATGACGATCTGCCCCGGGCAATTTAAATTAGCGATTTCGATATCGAACTCATCGCAAAAGGTTTGCACATCTTCAGGAGCACCACCGATCACGGCCGCCATGCCACCCTTAGTCGCGTCGCATGCCAACTGCATTAAGCGTCCACGCTCCGCCACCAGACGTAGTCCAGTCGCAAAATCATACACACCCGCAGCTGCCAGCGCAGTGAGTTCCCCTAGGCTTAAGCCACAGGCCGCCTTCAAGTCGGAAAGCAATCCGCGCTCCTTCAGAATACTAAAGAGCACATAACCTTGCACATAAAGCGCAGGTTGGCAGACCCGAGTCTCAGTCAAAGTCTCTTCCGGCCCTTCAAAACAAATAGTTTTCAAGTCCCATCCCAGCACCTCATTGGCTTCATCGTAGAGCGCTTTCGCGATCTCCGAGTTGTCGTAAAGCGAGCGGCCCATGCCCACAGTTTGTGCGCCCTGCCCAGAAAAAAGAATACCTGTTGCCATAATGTAATAAGATTCAAATGAGGTGAAACGCGCATTATTTGCCCCGCAAGGGGGCAGAATCAACCAGAAAGCGAAGCAGCCTCACAATAGAAACTCAGACGATTCAATATAAATTAAATGCTACAGGTCCAGATTGATACCATTACGAAAATCTTTCGCGTTGGCTGTGTTGCGACGACGAGCGTCCTGCACCAGTCGCGACTCGCACGCTCGACTCCACTCAAAGAGCTCTTCGGGGCGCAGGGCAATGGCTCCATGGGCTCGCACAGACTCTCGCACCATGCGGTCATTACTCACAACTGTAGCGTCCGCTGCATGCTTAACCCGAGCCACCATTCTCTCGATGACCCCGTCGGCCGATACCGCTGCGGGTGCATACACATACTCGAAAGTCTTTTTCTTATAGGGATGCTCGATCTCCAGCTTATCGTTGCGACTATCGAGCACCAAGGCCACACGCACGCCTTCCGCATCATGAATACTGCGCACTAAGTCGGCGAGTTGATCACGTGCGGCGTCCAAGTTCACCTGCATTGTTTGCCGCAGCGAATCTGTCGCACAGATTACGTTGTAGGCATCAATGAACAGGTATTTCACTAGCGAATAATTGGAAGCACCGCAGGCAAGAGGCCCACCACTACGGAGGCAACTGTGAGTGCTCCTAACAAGAAGCGATCGCCTGCCGTGGAAGGACAAGCCGCTTCATTGACCACTTCAGACGAGGGCGCAGAGAAGTAGCACTCACGGATCCACCCAAAGTAATAGTAAATCGAAATGACGACACCAAGTATGGAGATTGCCAGCAAACCGTAAAGCGCGGCTTGAAAGGCTGCGACAAAGAGAAAGAGCTTACCAATAAATCCACCCAGTGGCGGGATGCCCGCCAAGGAGCCCAAGCCACATGCCAAGACGCCACCAAGGAAGGGACGCTTGCGGGCAAAGTTTTGATAATGCTCGAGCTCTTGATTCGCATCGTCCTCACCTGCTGCCAGCGACATCACACCGAAGACGGCGAAGGATGCGAGCAAGTAAGTAATGAGATAAAAGATCACGGCATAGACGGCCCAATCAATACCACGCATCATAGCGACCACGCCTAACAAGAGGTAACCCGCGTGTGCGATACCGGAAAGTCCCATCAAGCGCTTTACATTTCTTTGAGCGACAGCCGCGATATTACCAAAAAGTATGGTGGCCGCAGCAATGACGGAGAGGATCGGAATCAAAAATTCATGTAAGCCGAAGAAAGGTCCGCGGACGAGTTGAATCAATACGATGAATCCAGCAGCCTTCGAGGCCACAGCGAGATAAGCTGTGACTGGAGTGGGCGCACCTTGATACACATCGGGCACCCAAATTTGGAAAGGGACGGCACCGATTTTAAAACAGACGCCTGCGATCACCAACAAAGCACCGATCTTAACGATCATATTGTCCATGTTAGGAATCACAAAATGCATCAACTCGCTATAGTTCAGAGAGTCTTGACTGTTCCCCAGCAACTCGGGACTACCGGCGATGCCATAAAGCAGCACGATACCAAAGAGCAAGATACCGGAACTGAGCGCTCCAAGAATCAGGTATTTCAAGCCCGCTTCCAACGAGAACTTACTGGTGCGGTTGTAGGCCACCAAGACGTAGAAAGCGACAGTCACCGTTTCCAAGGCGACAAAGAGCATGACGAAGTGAGAACTCTGCACCAGCAGCATCATCCCAGCCGAGATAATCAGCACCAGCGCGTAGAACTCTGTGCGAGGCAAGGACTGCTTGGACAAGTAGAGCTTACCGAGGTAACAGACTGCGAGCGAGCTCACGAGAAAGAAGCCCCGCATGATCTGCGTGACCTCGTTTTGCGTAATGAGTCCGCTGAAATATTCGCGTTCATCGAAGCTGCAGCCACCAGCACAGCTGAATGCGATCAGTAAAATCACAACTTGCCCCCAGATGGCCAGACGTGGAATCCAGCCCAGGTGTTTGCCTTTGGGCAGGGCCATCTCGGCGCCAAGCAGGCTCAATGCGAGCACGCCCAAAAGAATCTCAGGCAGAATGGCCGCCCATTCGTTGGTAGCGGTGAAACCGCTCAAAAATTCAATAAGAAGTTCGTTCATTAGTGTGTAACCTCCTTGTGTGCGTCCACATCAGTGGGGAGCACGGCCGAGTGGATGACCGGCAAATTGCTTTGTTCCTGTGGATACATCTCGGCCAACTCACGGTTGGCGTCGTCCGAAAAGACTCGTGGAAAAATACCGATCAACACCAGACCTGCGATCAAAATGCCAGCGGGCAGTTTTTCAAAACCTTGCAGATCGCGAATTTGCCCACTCTCCAAGCGTGCTGCAAAGTCCCCTTTAGCTGGGCCAAAGAAAATATTTGCAACCGCGCGCAGGCCGTAGATCGCAGAAATAATAATACCGAGAGCGGCAGGCACCACGATCCAGCGTGTGGATTCAGTCTCCGCAAGTGCCGCAAAGATCGTGAACTCTCCCCAGAAATTACCAAAGCCAGGCAGGCCAATACTAGCCATGGAACCAGCCACGAAAAACGCTGCCAGCACTGGGGCCTTGGAAGCGAGCCCTCCCATCGCAGACAGATCAAATGTTTGGCTGCGGTGATAGATACAGGTCGAGAGCATGAAGAGTAAGGCGACTGACAGGCCGTGTGCCACCATCAGCAGCAGCGCCCCACCCGCTCCGACTACGGAGAAGCAAGCCAGACCGAGAAAAGCATACCCCATGTGCATGACAGAGCTATAGCCGAGCATCATCTTAAGATCCTTCTGCGCCATGGTCACCAAACCGATGAAGAGGATATTACCCAGCGCGAGCCACACTATCCAGGGGAACCAATGCTCGCCACCTGCCGGCAACAAAGGACCGGCAATTTGTAGCAAGCCATACAGGCCAAATTTCTTCAAAACACCTGCGTGTAGCATCGCCGCCCCGGTCGGAGCAACCGCATAGCCCTTGGGCGCCCAACTGTGAAATGGAAACAACGAGACCAAGATACCAAATCCAAACAATAGCAGCGCAAAAATGTTATTCTGAACCGTTTCGGAGAGCGGTTGTGCGGTCAAATAATTGCGCAGCTCCAACAGCGAGAAGGAATCCGCACCACTCTGCACATAGAGTGCGATCAGGCCGAGCAATGAAAGCAATGCCCCGAGAGTCAGGTAAATCGTCATCTCGATGGCAGCACCACGGCGACCGGCACCGCCCCACATGCCAATCATTAAGAAGGTCGGAATCAGCGCGAACTCGTGGAAGAAATAGAAGAAGAACACATCGACCGAAGCGAAGGTGCCCATTAAGCCGCCCAGCATAAAGAGCAATAAGGCGAGGTATAGATGGGGGCGCTCGGCGTTGGAATACATTGCGTAGAGCCCCGCCGCAAACCCAACCGCACCAGCCAGTAAAAAGAGCGGCATAGAGATGCCGTTCAAGCCGAGGTGCAGGTAGATACCGATACTTTCCAAACCGGTAGGGAGCCGCAGCTCAAAATTGTATTCCCCAACCAGCGAGGGCTCAAACAGACTGTAGAGCAATAGCCCAATGATCAGTGGCCAGCCAAAGCCAAAGGCGGCAATCGCTCGCACGGTGCTCGGACTAAAGCGAGCACCAAAGAGCAAGGTCACACCCGCAACGAGCGGTGCGAGTATTGCGACGAGCAAAAAGAGTGAATTCGTATCGAGGTGTCCCATATCTACCTAAGAAAAATTGAATTTACAGAAGTCCGGAAGCGACCGCCCAGAGAAGAACCAGACCGGCGAGGAACCAATAAACGTAACTGTGAATGTTACCATCGTGTAAGGATCGCGAGCACATGCCGACCAGCCCAACCAGGCCTGCACTCCCACGCACAAATATGCCCTTGATCACAAAGACATCTATAAAACTGAGGAAAAGCGCGAAGCGCTGCTGAATCTTAGCCACATAGTAGCCGTAAATCTCATCAAACCAAAGGCGTGATTTTAGAAAGCCATAAACCGGCGCCGCCGTCTTTTCGAGACGATCCTCTTTAGCACCCACTCGGTAAAAGAACAGTGAGAGCGCCAGACCAACTAACCATGCAGCCGAACCGAGCAGGAGCACCTTGGTGTGCATCGCGTCGTGTCCTGGCAGATGGTGTAGGTGCTCCAGGTTATCTTTAATCAGACCACCCAGTTGTTCCGGCCAAAAACCGATCCAACCACCAGCGACCGAAAGCACCGCCAACACGATCAATGGCACTAGCATGGTCAGCGGACTCTCCTTGGCATGCGATGCGGCTTCGGACTTAGGCTGCCCAAGGAAAGCAATCCAGAAAAGACGCCCCATGTAGCCGGCCGTCAAGAAGGCTCCCAGCGTTAACAAGATAAAAATCGGCACACTTTGCAATCCAGCGGCCACCAAGATCGCGTCTTTCGAATAAAAACCAGCCAAACCGACCACACCACAGAGTGCCAAAGTGCCGAGCAAGAAAGTGATCGCGGTGATCGGCATTTTCTTGAGCAGGCCGCCCATTTTGAAGATGTCCTGCTCGTGATGGCAGCCGTGAATCACGGAACCTGCCGATAGGAATAGCAGCGCCTTGAAGAACGCGTGGGTGATCAGATGGAAGAGCGCCACGCCGGGGTAGCCCAAACCGAAGGCCGCCGACATATAGCCGAGCTGCGAAAGAGTCGAGTAAGCAAGGATCTTCTTAATGTCATTCTGGCCGTATGCACAGAATCCAGCATAGACAGCGACTGAGGTGCCCAGCCAGGCAATAAATGTCAGCACTTCGGGGGTGAACAGAAACTGAATCCGAATCAGGAAGTAAACACCTGCCGCCACCATGGTCGCCGCGTGAATCAAAGCGGAGACCGGAGTCGGCCCCGCCATCGCATCAGGCAACCAAACATGCAGCGGGAATTGAGCCGACTTACCAATGAAGCCACACATTAGCAGCGCCGCAATGCAACCGCTAATCAGATCACTATTGGCAGCGATGATGCCGTGCATCTCGCTAAGGTTAGTGGTGCCGAAATGCCAGTAGGCGTAAACAATGCCGATTAAAAAGCCAAAGTCCCCGACCCGATTCACAATAAAAGCTTTCTTCGATGCAGCAGCCGCTTCGTCGGTATCCAAATAGTGTCCGATCAACATATAAGAGCTGAAACCAACCAACTCCCAAAAGACAAAGATCATGATCAAATTATCCGCCAACACGATTCCCAGCATAGAGAACATGAAAATTGACAGACCACCAAAGAAACGGGCGCGTCCCTTATCGTCAGCCATGTAGCCTAAGCTAAAGACGTGGATCAAGAAGCCTACTGCCCCCACCATCATCAGCATGGTGGCCGAGACGCCGTCGAAGAGAAAGCCCATCGACACGCTATAGTCGCCCAAGTTGAGCCAGTCCCAGGAGATCATGACATCCTCACCGGCGGCAGCACGAATGGCGAACAGTGAAAAGACAAAGATCCCTGCAGCGGCCACGACGGAGATCGCCGAAGCGAGCTTGCCCATACGACGACAAAAGAATGCAATCAATACTGCGGATAGCAGCGGCGTGAGAAGAACAGCGAGAAGAGATTGAGCGGCGGTCATATTTCTAGCGACTCAAGGAGGTGAGTTGATCGACCATCACCGTTTGGCGCAGACGGAAGAGCGCAACGATAATGGCAAGGCCAATAGCGACTTCAGCAGCCGCCACCGTGATAATAAAAAAGACGAAAAGGTTACCATCCATCGTGCCGTTGTAGCGGGAAAACGCGACTAGAGCGAGGTTCACTGCATTGAGCATTAGCTCCAGCGACATGTAGATAATCAGCGTATTCTTGCGAAGAATCACTCCGAGTAAACCGATTGCGAAAAGCAATCCGGCAACCAATATAAAAGCGTTTATACCAACAGTCATTTTAGAATAAAATTTATAAAAGAAGAAATAACTCCTAATTCTCCTTGTGTTTCTTCGAGACAACGATGACGCCGATCATGGCGGACAACAGTAAGAAGCCGGTGACCTGGAAGGGCAGCATGTATTTAGTGAACAAGCTGTAACCAAAGGACTTGGCGGAGGTGGTGAAAGGTATACCGATGCCCTCACCTGTCGGATTCTCTAAAACAGGTAGCAAGGTTGTTTCCGGCAGATGTTGGTTGCCACAAAATGCAGAACAAATCATAACCACCAAAAGTGCAAAGCCGATGATAGATGCTCCTAGAGTGAGCTTATCTTTCAGGATCTGATTCGTCTCTTTATCAACATCCAGCAGCATGATGATAAAGAGGAACAGCACCATAACCGCGCCTGCGTAGACCAGAATCTGAATCACAGCCAGGAAGTAAGCTTCCAACAGCACAAACATCCCCGCCGTAGCGACAAAGGAGACGATCATACACATGGCACTATTCACCGCATTCGGACTCACGACCATCAGCAATGCCGAAATCAGCGTGATTGCTGCAAAAATGTAAAAAAGTAGGTCTATCATTAGAGAATTAAGAATTTAGAGAGCAGAAATAAGAAATGATATAAATTAAAGATGCCGTCGCATGTGTTAGCTGAACCATTTCTTAAATCTTAAATCTTATTTTAAAAATGGATATTTAATGTGCGTTACCAGTGGCTTCGGCGGCTTTCTTCTTGTCCCACTTAAAATGCTTATCAGGCAAGGTACCACCGAGTTCATAGAGCTTTTGCTTGTTGTTGATCATCTCCTCACGAGAATAACCGGAAAGTGAGAAAATATCCTGTAGAAAAATCGCCTCTTCGGGGCAAACCTCCTGGCACAGGCCGCAATAAATACACCGCAGCATGTTGATATCAAACTCCTGCGGAGCCTTCTCCACGTGCGCACGCTCAGGCTCGGCTTCTGCATCGATCGCGCCGGGTGTAATTCGAATCGCCTTAGGGGGGCACACAAACTCACACAATTGGCAGGACACGCATTTCTCGCGCCCATTGGGGTCCTTGACCAAAGTGGGCACGCCCCGATAATTATCTGGGATGGTTGGCCGCTCCTCAGGATATTGCAGCGTCACGCCCTTTTGCAGCATACTGCTGAAG
Organism: Coraliomargarita algicola; assembly: GCF_033878955.1. Lineage (NCBI taxonomy): Bacteria > Pseudomonadati > Verrucomicrobiota > Opitutia > Puniceicoccales > Coraliomargaritaceae > Coraliomargarita > Coraliomargarita algicola. The sequence goes on along the minus strand of NZ_CP138858.1, from coordinate 4,378,724 downwards.
GTAGTCTTCAAGCCCGTCACAATCTGCGGCAAGAAGGTTTTCTCCGCAAAGGACAGCGGCTTTCGTTCTAGAACTTTTGTCTTAGCCATTAGATTTAGCGGGTGAGTGTGTCGTAAAGGGCGATGATAATGGTGTTGAAGACCAAATTAGCAACGGCGAGTGGAAGCAGGACCTTCCAACCAAGCGACATCACTTGGTCGTAACGGAAGCGCGGCAAAGTCCAACGCATCCAAATAAAGAAGAAGATCATGAAAAAGACTTTGGCCATGAACCAAGCGACAGAGAGCACACTACCGAGTATGCCAGTGCCCCACGGATCCGCCATCCACGGAAGGAAATTCCAGCCTCCGAGGAAGAGCAGAACAAAAATCCCTGAGCCCATAATAATGTGAGCATACTCTGCCACAAAGAAGAGGCCGAACTTAAAACAACCATACTCCGTATGGAAGCCCCCGACTAAGTCGGTTTCGGACTCGGCCATATCGAAAGGCAAACGATTGGTTTCAGCGAAGAGCGCGACTAGGAACAGTAGCGCGGAGAGTGGCTGCCAAAGAATCGTCCAAGCAGCCTGCTGTGATTGCACCACACCAAAGAGGCTCATTCCATAGCGGCTCCCCTCAACAAAGATGCCCGCTTCATTGTAATAACCTGGCGAAGCCGACCACATAAAGACTGGCAAGAGCGCCAAGCCCATGGCGAGCTCGTAAGAGATCATTTGCGCAGAAGCACGCACGCCCCCCAGAAACGGATATTTACTATTGGAAGACCAACCCGCCAACACGACGCCATAGACACCGAGTGAAGAAATCCCGAGAATGATCAACATGCCGAGGTCGACATTGGCCAAGACCAATGGCTGAATAATGCCCTCGGCATCGACATAACGGCCAAATGGCAAAACCACCATCGTCGTCAACGCGGGTGCCAATGCGACGACCGGCGCGAGGTAATAGTAGCCCTTGTTTACATGTCCGGGGACGATTTCCTCTTTAAAAAGAAACTTGAGTCCGTCAGCAACAGGTTGGAACAGCCCTAATCCTGTCATCAGATTCCCCACAATAGGGAGATGACCAATCAACGGTAGACGTGTGCGATTGGGCCCCACACGGCCTTGAATCCAGCTGGACACCTTGCGCTCAGCAAGCACTGAGTAGCTACAAAGTCCCATGAAGACAGAGATCATGAGGATTGCATATACAATCGGCATGATGTAGGGCAGAGATGCGTCTAAAAATTCCATATCAGAAACTTGTTCAATTATCTAGGCCTCCTCCTGTGCCGTAGCAGAGGGTCCTGCGGCAGCTGTAGCGTGCGCTTCCTTAAACGCGACGGGATCGTATTTGAGATTTTTAGTTTCAACGAAACTGAGATCGAGGAAGGCGCTGGCATCCAGGGCGACACCGTCGTCGGGAAGCGTGCGCCAACGTAAGCTATCGTCGAGTGGTGCCAGCTGGGAAGCCATCCGTTCCCAAACGGTGTCGAGAGTGATCGCTGCGGCTTTTTCTTTCGCAAGCGGTGCGGCGATTTTTTCAAGCACCGCAAAGTCGGGCTGCACACCACGCGGCCCGGGCACGGCAGTTCTAAAACGCTGGATGCGGAAGCTCTGATTGATAAATGAGCCGTCCTTCTCAAAAACCATGAGCGATGGTATTACGACGTTAGCCACCTCACTGGTAGGATTCGCATGAGTACCAACATAGATGACTTTTACCTTGGCAAGGACGTCCTTAGCGATGCCCAACTCAGTCAGATCTTCGTTCACGGCCAAAATCGTCTTCACCGCACCAGAGTTGATATCGCGGGCGAGTGCTTCCAGCTGGGCATCTGCCTCGGGCAGTTGATCGATCAAACCCGTCACTAATGCCCCGCGCAGATTGGGAGTGCGATCTTCAGACAACAACAAGCCATCCCCTTCACCATAATGGCTGACCATGGAAACCTGAGCAGCGCTGCGTTCGGCAATCAATTTGTAGAAAAATTGCTCTTCGACTGAGCTATGCGCGGACGCCACAAGCGCCACATCGCCGGATCCCAGCAAGTCGACAGCTGCCGCGGCCACTTCATCGACCGTTTTGTGAACGCCCTCTATAGTATATTGCGTCAACCGATCATCCGACTCGATGGCTTTATACAGCGTACGGCCGGAATCAGTCATCCATGTATCGTTCACGGCGTCATTGCGGCGTGGAGTGATACGATAAATTTTACCTTCCCGGCTCCAGATCTCCGTGTTAGCGCCCACGCTGCTTTCGGTGCAGATACTGTGCGTGCGTTTCAGGAACCAAACCCGCATCTTAAAGCGGAAGTCCGTGCTAGTGAGTGCACCCACAGGGCAAATATCCACCGTGTTGAGCGAGTAATTATGGGAAAGCTCTTTGCCGGGGAAGCATGTCAGCGTCGAGTAAGTGCCACGATCGACAAAGCCGAGCACATCGTCGCCGGCCACTTCTTTACTGAAGCGAATGCAACGTGAACAAAGGATACAACGTTCGTCATCAAGCGTGACCCGCGGGCCCAGCGTCGTGCGCTTGGGCTTCACATTCTTCTTTTCAATAAAGCGGCTATATCCACGGCCATGCTCAGCGGAAAATTCCTGTAAGCGGCACTCACCTGCTTGGTCGCAAATCGGGCAATCCAAGGGGTGATTAATCAATAAGAATTCCGTCACTCCATTGCGCGACTCCTTCACCATCTCAGAATTCGTGCGGATATGCATGCCCGGCGAAGCATTGGTCGCACAGCCGATGGTGGGCTTAGGCATCCACCCGATCTTTTGCACTCCATTCTCATCCAGAATCGCCTCGCCTGTGGCGCGATCACGCATCGGCATGCCCATTTCGACCATGCACATACGGCAGTTACCTGCAACGGAGAGTTTCGGATGGTAGCAATAGTGCGGCACTTCCTTACCCTTGCCGACCATCTTCACGGCCTCAATGATGTTAATACCTTTAGGTACTTCGACATCCTGACCATCAATATTGATGGTGATGTTTTCGACGATGCTCTGAATGTTCATGGTCTAAATTAAAGTAGTCTCCTTCGCGACTTCCTTACCCTCTTTACGACGGGCGGCTTGCTCTTTAGCTTTCTCGACGAATTCGTCCTTAAACTTGGCGATAAAACTTTGCACCGGCCACGAGGCCGCCTCACCAAAGGCACAAATCGTGCGACCGGCAATCTGATCGGCGATGGATTTGAGTAGATCGGCATCCTCCTCGCGAGCTTCGCCGTCGACCATACGCTGCGTGACTTTACGCATCCAAGGCACCCCTTCGCGACACGGCGTGCACTGGCCGCAGCTTTCGTGGGCGTAGAAATAATTAATATTGGCCAGCGCTTCCACCATATCAGTGGTGTCGTCCATCACGATGACGCCACCGGAACCCGACATCGAGCCGACTGCAGCCAAGCTATCGAAATCCATCGGGATATCTTCAATGCCCCAATCAAACTCGGTGCCGTCTTTGAGCTTACCGGTAAAGCGCTCATCTGCCCGCAGAATCTTAGCCGACGAACCTCCGGGGATCACTGCCTTGAGCTTACGTCCGGGCTTGAGGCCACCGCACACGTCGTAAATAAGTTGCCCCAGCGTCACATCCGAGCAGGCAAATTCATAGTAGCCCGGCTTTTGCACATGACCGGAAACACACCAGATACGGGTGCCGGTATTACCAGGTGTGCCGATCTTCGCAAAGCCTTCGCCGCCCATCTCGATGATGTGCTTCACGTCACAAAGAGTTTCCACATTATTTACAATGGTCGGGCACTGATAGGCACCCAGTGCCGCAGGAAAGTATGGTGGTTTAATGCGCGGATTGGCACGAAAGCCTTCTAAAGACTCAATCAATCCAGTTTCTTCGCCGCAAATGTAAGCCCCAGCTCCACGGTGCACAATGATATCGCAGGAATACCCCGAGCCCAAAATGTTATCGCCCAGGAAATTTTTCTCGCGCGCTTCTTCGATTGCGCGTTCGAGGATCTTATAGCCTTGGAAAAACTCACCTCGAATATAGATGAATGCCAGCTTCGCCTGAATCGCAAAAGCGGCACACATCATGCCTTCGATCAGCTGGTGTGGGTCCTGATGAATGATTTGACGGTCTTTAAAAGTGCCCGGCTCCGATTCGTCGGCATTACAGACGAGGTAGATGGGCTTGCCCGACTTGCGGTCGAGAAACTTCCACTTCATACCCGCGGGGAATCCGGCACCGCCACGACCACGGACACCAGAAGTGAGCACCTCCGCGCAGATGTCTTCCGGCTTCATCGTCACAGCCTTCTTAAGCTGCTCGTAGCCGCCGTTTTTCACATAACAATCGATGTCGTTGGTATACCCTTCTTCGTCGATATGTTTGAAAATTAATCTGGTTTCTTGTGGTGCCATTTGGGAAATAAAAATTAAGAAATTAGAAATAAGAAATGGCTAAAGACCGGTGGGGAACTCGCCGTTTTTCATTTTAGTGGCCATTTCAGCGGCTTTTTCCGGATCGATATCCGTGTATTCATCTTCTCCGACCATCACCACTGGCCCCTTACCACAATCAGCGTGGCATTCTACGAATTCGAGCGTCACTTTACCGTCTTCACTGGTATGGCCGACCTTGCAGCCAAACTCCTTTTCAAAGCTCTTACAGGTTTGATATGCGCCCGCAAGCGCACAAGGCAGCGTACGGCAGACCGCACATGATACTCGCCCGTGGGCTCCGTGCGTAGCATCGGATAAAAGGTAACAATCTCGATAATATTAATCGGCTGCAATCCCAGACGCTCGGCGATCCACTCCATCGCCTCCTGCGAAAGGTAGCCCTGATCCTCTTGCACCAAATGGCATAGAGGCAGCGCCGCACTACGCACCGTCGGGTAGCGTGGCACAAGCTTGTCGATCTTTTCGATAGTTTCTGGTTTTAAATTCATTTCCTAAATAGTGATCAGAGCCAATTTTTCTTAATTCTAAATTCCCAACTCCTAATTCCTAATTCCTAATTCTATCTGTCACATTCCCCCATCACGAAGTCCAACGAACCGAGAATCACAGTGATATCGGTCATGTAGTGGCCGGGGATCAACTTCTCCAGAATACTCAGGCTGCAAAAAGATGGACCTCGGATCTTCAGACGGTAAGGCACCCCGCCCCCCTTGGAAACGATAAAGAAGCCCAAAGCACCCTTAGGGTTTTCCGCCTCAAAGTAAACCTCACCAGCAGGGATCTGTGGCCCCTCGGTCACAATCATGAAATTCTGGATCAGCTCTTCCATGCTGGTGAGCACCTTAGCTTTTTGTGGTGCAAAAATCTTCTTCGCCTCCTCTGCATAATAACTGCCTTCAGGAAACTGATCGATACATTGCCGTATAATGCTTACACTTTGGCGCACCTCCTCAGCGCGCATCATGTAGCGATCATAACAATCCCCGGTGGTGCCAACGGGCACTTCAAAATCAAATTGATCGTAACCGAGGTAAGGCTTATCTTTGCGCAAGTCGAGGTCGACACCACAGGCCCGTAAGTTCGGCCCGGTCAGTCCATAGGAGATGGCATCTTCCTTAGAAATCACCCCCACACCGACCGTACGATCCATGAAGATACGATTACGCGTGAGCAATTTATCCACTTGATCCAATACTGGTAGGACGCCCTTACAAAACTCCAGCACACGCCCTAACCAACCATCGGGAATATCACGCGCGACCCCACCAATCCGAGTGTAACTGGTGGTGAAACGTGCACCGGTCAATTCTTCGAACAGTGTGTATAATTTTTCACGCTCGGTAAAAGTATACATAAACACCGTCCATGCACCGGCATCCATCCCGTATACGCCAATGCCCAACAAGTGCGAAGACACACGCGCGAGCTCGCAACAAAGCACGCGAATCGCTTGGCAACGGTCCGGCACTTCCAGTGCCGCCAGTTTTTCAACGGCCATCGCGTAAGCCACGTTATTGGCCAAAGGTGCGAGATAATCCAATCGGTCTGTATAAGGCACAAACTGATTATAAGTCATGTTCTCAGCGATCTTCTCGTCACCACGGTGCAAGTAGCCGAGCACCGGATCGCAACTCTTAACGATGTCGCCGTCGAGCTCCATCTTCAAGCGTAGCACGCCGTGCGTGGTCGGGTGCGAGGGACCGACATTCAACGCCATGGTCTCCCCTTGCAGCGTAGGTTCTGCCTCACTGCTGCGGGCACCGAGATCGCCGATCGAAATTTCTTTTGTGGTCGTAGCCATGTCTATAGATTACTATACGGGTTTCTCCTTTTGCTCACTCCAGCTCTCATCACGAGCGCGTGGCTCCGTCTGGCTCATTGGCCCATCTCCCGAAGAAACAAAAGGCCCGCCCGCCATCGGCGCAGGCAACACCCTTGCGTGAGTCGCCTCTGCCACATCCTCGGCAGGAAACGGTGTTTCAATACCAGCCAATGGGAAATCTTTGCGCAAGGGGTGATAGGGATACTCATCCCACATCAAAATACGTCGCAAATCGGGATGTCCCTCGTAGTGGATCCCCATCAAATCATATGTCTCACGTTCATGCCAATTTGCAGCTGCGTATAAACCGCAAAGCGATGGCAAACTTGGCTGAATATCATCCGCGCAGTCGACCGCGATGCGCAGATAGGCATGCTTTGTCGTTGATAGCAGATGATAGATTCCGGTGAAACGGGGGCTTTGCGCATCCCAATCCACCGCAGTTACATCCAGCAACAGATCATAGCCCAACTCGTCCCGCAATGCGGTGCAGAGCTCGAGTAGCTGATCTGCCGGGCAATTCACCGCCAAATGATCCGCAGATTCGCGCTCTGTTAAATATTCAAAACGCTCCTTCAATTGAGCAAATTCGCTCTTGGCCATGGTTTAGCTTTCCTTTCCGGCTCCTGCCAATTCCGCTTCGGCGGGCTTGGCATTTCGGGCGGTCAAGTTTTTGACCGAACGCTCCCGGCCAATCTTGTCCTGCAATTTAATCATCGCATCCAGAAGTGCCTCCGGACGCGGGGGACAACCACTGATATAGACATCGACGGGGACGATTCGATCCACCCCCTGTAAAGTTGCATAAGAGCGATACATGCCGCCCGTGCTGGCACAAGCCCCCATCGCGACCACCCATTTTGGCTCTGCCATTTGTTCGTAAATGCGACGCACGACTTCCGCCATTTTATACGTCACAGTGCCCGCCACAATCATGCAATCCGCCTGACGAGGTGAAAAACGCATCACTTCCATGCCGAAACGAGAAATATCAAAACGCGAACCACCAGCCGCCATCAACTCGATCGCACAACAGGCGAGTCCCATCGGCATCGGCCACACCGAATGCTTCCGAATCCAATTAATCACAGCATCCGCTTGAGTGACAATGACTTCACCCTCCACTTTGCTATCGTAGGCTACGTTTGTGTTTTGCATGTTGATCTTAGGAGCTCGATTCCGACTCGCCCTCAAAGCTCAGGCAACTTAGTTTGCCCCCAAGTCCATGCAAGCAACAATTTGAATTTATAACAGGAACGAGGAACAAATTATCTGTTAAAAATGATTGGACTTGGCAAAATAAGCTTCCTACTTTAGAATTTTATAAATTAGTGGCGCACACTTTAACGTGCGCCTACCCCAACCAAAGAACTACAACATACACCAAACAACAGTTTATAATGATGAAAACTAAATCCACCCCCCGTTCAGGTTTCACCCTGATTGAGCTACTTACTGTTATCGCGATTATCGGCATTCTTGCCGCGATCCTCATACCGACTGTTGGCGCAGTTAAAAAGAAGGCCTCGATGGTGACTTCTTCGAGCAACTTACGTCAAGTGGCACTCGCCTACAGCACATTTGCATCCGGCAGCAGCCGCACACGCGTGATCTCTGCAAACACTGCGAGCGCTTACTCTGCAGCTGACAGTAGCGACTGGGCCGAAGTTCTAGCTAAATATGCAGATCTTAATGATGCACCACTCTACTTCATCAGCTCAGCGGACGACGTAGCAGCAATCACTATCCCATCGGTCATCCTTGATGGCAGTGATGCAGCCGTAGCGGACTGGACTTCTGCTTCAGCATTTATCAGCTACGAAATGGCTGTTGATATCTCCACAAACGCCCAATCATCTGTAACTCCCCTAATCTGGACAAAAGGACTAGGCACAACAGGTGAATGGGCAACGACCTCCCCTTGGGCAGGTGACGGCGGCCACATCGCCTTCGCCGATGGCCACGTTACATTTTACGATTCATTACTCGACCCAGCAGATGGCACAACTGGCCTCCTAATCCAAGGCCCCAAAGCAAGTAGCCCAGGCTCAGCAGCGAAGACAGTTGAAGCCGCACTCGGCGGAGCTCAATACGTAGTTGAGCCTAAGTAATTGATCTTAATTTAGACATTTGTTCGAACAACCCCCCAACCTCCTCAGAGGTTGGGGGTTTTTCTTTACATGGATCAGTGACTTTGACGTTGTTGAAATCGAAGAGAGCAGTTTAATCATCGCCGACTATGACCGATCCTATCTATATCTTTGGACACAAAAACCCAGACGCTGACGCCATCTGCTCGGCTCTCGCTTACGAAGCTTACAAGCATGCGATCGGCCAGACCGAATATGTAGCGGCCCGTTGCGGCAACTCCAATGCCCGCATCGATGCGATCTTGGAGCGCTTTCAGACGCCCCTTCCGCGCTTCATCGGTGATGTCACGCCCCGCGTCGGCAATATCATGCAAACGAAGGCCCGCACAGTGACCCGGCAGAGCACCTGCGCTGAAGCACTGGAACTGATCGACAAGTACGATGTGCGCGCACTCCCCGTCGTCGACGACAATGGCCAGATCGAAGGCTTCGTCTCCATTTTCCAATTAGGCGAATTTTTCATCCCCAAACCACGCGAACCACGCGCGATGCGCCGTGTGCATACCAGCGTACAGTCCATCATAGATTCGCTAAATGCCAAGGTGCTGCACGCCAGCCATCAGGATGAACTGGAGGAGCTTTTCGTCCGCATCGGCGCCATGGACATCCGCTCCTTCGGCAGCCACCATAAAGAACACGGCCTCCCCTCCGACCGCAGCATCATCATTGTAGGTGATCGCTGGGACATTCAGGAACGCTGCCTACAACTCGGCGTGCGCCTACTCGTCATTACCGGCGCGCTGGAAGTGGACGAAGATGTCGTCGCCCGCGCCAAAGAGCGCAACGTCTCTCTCATCGTCAGCCCCTACGACTCGGCAACCACTTCATGGATCATTCGCACCGCCACCCACATCGATGGACTCATCGATCCCGAGGTATGCTGCTTCAGCGCGGAAGATCGCATTTCCTCCGTAAAGCGTCGTATCGCCAACAATAACGACCCGCTCTATCTGGTCGTCAACGACACTAAGCAACTCATCGGTGTGTTCTCCAAGAGCGACATTTTGCGCCCCAGCCACACCAAGATCGCCCTGGTCGACCACAACGAATTGGGCCAGGCCGTCAATGGAGCCGGCGAAGTGCAAATCACCGAAATTTTAGACCACCACCGCCTCGGAAACATCCCAACAGAACAACCAATATTGTTTATCAATCGCCCGGTCGGCTCCACCTGCTCCATTGTAGCCGACATGTTTCGCGCGCAATCACTCACGCCCGCTCCCAACATTGCAGGCGTATTGATGGCTGGCATCATCTCCGACACCTTACTCCTGAATAGCCCCACCACCACGCCATTGGAAGGGGAACTACTGGACTGGCTATCTCCAATAGCTGGTATCGAGCCCAAGGCACTGGCCGATCTCATATTCACCGCTGGCTCCGTCGTGATCAACAGTAAGCCAGCAGAAGTCATCAGCTCCGACTGCAAGATCTACAACGAGGGCGAACTACGTTTCTCAGTATCTCAGATTGAAGAATTGGGCTTCGACAATTTCTGGAAAAATGAAGATGCCCTGGACGAAGCACTTGAGGCCTACCGAGCAAAAGAAGAGCTCTACTTCAGCTTCCTGCTAGTCACCGACATCAACTCTCAGGACTCACTACTGGTCGTCGCCGGTAATGATGAGCTAAAAGCCTCCATCAACTATCCACAGCGCGGCCAAAGCAACATCTACGAACTCTCCGGAATCGTCAGCCGCAAGAAGCAATTAATCCCCTACATTTCATCACTACTCAAAACAATGGGCGTGGTCTAAGCGTAGCACAATTGCCGCCCCCTCGCCTCGTCTACGACAACGCGGCAAGCTCCTCCACAAACGAATCCGCCCCGGCGTAATACGGCGAAAAGTCCATCTTCGGATGAAAGCGCCGAAGAGGAAATGGCGAGCTCTCCGTAAAGATCCACTGAAGACCTGCAGCCCGGCAGAGCGCATATGCGGCCGCGATGTCCCACACTTTAACACGGGAATCAATCACACCCGTCAAGTATCCGGTCGCCACATAAGCCGCGGTTAATGCCCCACTGCCGATACAACGCACACGATACTTTGCCAATAAGGGGGCCAACACTTCGAGCTCCTCAACCGGCATCGGAAAGTGCAATCCGATCATCGTCTGCGCATCAGCGACTGCCTTATTACGATCTACTTTCTTTTGGTTCCGCATGAAGCCACGCCCTGGCCCACCCTCCAGCAGATCCTTGGTGCTGTGATCGTAAATAAAGCCATAGATCGGCTCTCCATCCAACAGCAGTGCAAGCGATATCGCACAAAAGGTGCAGCCTAGGGCATAATTATTAGTTCCGTCAATCGGATCCACCACCCAAGCAAAGCGGGCTTCGAGCTCCAGCACCTCGTCCAGTGGACTGGCTTCCTCGCTGCAATAATCATCTTCTGGAAAATCGCGCCGCAGTTCCGCAAAGAGTTTTTCTGAAATCGCAAAATCTGCAAAAGTTACACGCGTATCGTCTTCTTTCCACTCTGAGGCGACATCGCCGAACTGCCGTCCAAAAAAAGCAATTTGATCACGCACAGCGACACGCGCCGCATTGATACGATGGCGTAACTGACTATCAAGTTGAGCTTTAGCTTGCCGATTCATCAATGCGTATGCCCCGCATGATCATGCGGCTCCGGAACATCAAATGCGGGAGCACTTCTAGGAGCCTCCAACATGGGCTCTACTGCGGGTTGAAAACGCTCCCAAAAGGGAACTTTCAACGCATCCTCAAGTTCACGAATACGCTCTAGAATAATTCCTTTTTGCGCATAAGGCACATTCGGAAGCTCGCGGTGCAACTCTTTGAGATAGGCATACGCTTCCGTATTCTTACCTTGCTTACGCAACAATTCAGCATAGATCCGTGCCGCATAGTAAGGCGCATCCGCCTGCTTGGAGGCAGTTAGAAACCACTCAGCCGCATTGGCATCATCTTTTAAACGATTTAAATATATTTGCCCCTTTTCCAAGTAGAGCTTGGCACGATCCGGATGAAACTCGAGCGCCTCATCCAGCAATTCAAAGGCTTGTTGTGCTTGCTCATAATCAATCGTCTGCTGCCGAACTTCGGGCACCGCATCATAGCCGCCTTCTTCCCGTATTCGCCAGTTGGGTACATCATAAGCGATCATACGGCTGCCATTGATCCAGAAAAACTCTGGGCGGGGGTCCAGTGTAGTGACCAGACGCACCATCGCATCGAGCTTCACCCGGTCACGACGCTCCCAAATGGTATTAGTCCGAATCCATAGGAAATCGGCCAAAATCGCACGAAAACCACCCAGCACGCCAACGACCAGCCCCTGCCCGAGCGCACCTTCAATCGCTTCGAGATTCATTTCTGGCTGACCTGCTTTCACCACCTTCCACGCCGGCGCTTCGATCGGCCGCGTCAATACACCGAGCAGCAACAATATCAGCAGAATCGTTAAGATCCGACTAAACCGTAATATGAGTGGATGTTGCAACACAGACATCTCTAGATCTCCCGTCGACGAAAGTTAACTTGCGCCAGCAAAATAAAAGCAAAGGTATATATCAAACCATACACAGCGAGCCGCAACACCGTAGCCAGAGGCAATGCCTGCTCCACATCGAAGACCAATTGATCTCCGATATTAAACAACTGGAAGTTAGGAAAAATCAGCCCCAGGCCCATCACCAGAAAGCGCTCCAGGCCAGCTTCCATCCCGGAATAAGCATCGCGAGCGATGTATTGCAGTTGGCAAATGATCAACACAAAAAACGACACTATGATGGTGTAGAGGTTCGTATTTGAAAAGCTCGCCACAAAAAGCGTAATAGCCGCGAGTATTCCAAATTTCACCCACTGAAGGAAACCGAATACAAACACGTCGCCATAGCGAACGAGTGGCCCGTTCAACATGACATCCTCCCCCAGACGTTCGAGCAGTGCCATTTCACGCCAATACAAGATACCGCTCAACACCAGTGTAATCACTAGAGTAAAGCTCAGCATCAGCATGTGGGCACCTAGAAACTTACCAGCCAAAAACTCCAGTTTATAGACCGGCTTCGCCAACATTGTGAGCGCAGTGCGATTCTCCATTTCATTAAAAAAGAGCTGGGTGGTCGCAGTAATCGACAAGATCGATCCAAAAAAGAATAGCGCCCCAAAGCCGAAGTCGGTAATGAACTTCAACTCTCCCGTGCCAAAATCAAACTGTTGAAAGAAGGTCGAACTAGCCACCAGTGCGATCGAAATGATCAACAGTGAATTGAAAAACTTCTGGCGAACCGCTTCGAGAAAAGTGGTGCCCGCAATCAGACGTATACGTGTGAATGAATTTAAAAGACTCATGATTTCTGACTCCCGGTTTCCTCTTGTTTGGCCACATGCTCACTCTCGCGTTGATGCACTTCCTTCAGGAAATAGGCATCCAAACTCAAGCGCGGTTTCTCGATTCGCGCAAGGCGCCCACCTTGGGCTTGAATCGTCGCTTCGACTGCAGCGCGTCCCTCAGCACTGAGCCCTTCCACCACCAGCGATTCTGCATTCTTCTCCTCGACCAAATCATCCACGCGCCCTTCACGCACCAGCTTGCCACGGTGCAGAATCGCCACGCGGTCGCACAGACCCTCAATTTGAGCCAGCAGGTGGGAAGAAAGTAAGACTGTTTTGCCGCGACGCTTGAGCTCGCGCACGATCTCAGCAATGGCGGCCGACCCCAGCGGGTCCACCCCTGCCGTCGGCTCATCCAACATGACTAGCTGGGGATCATGCACCAGTGACTGCGCCAAACCGATACGCTGCAACATGCCCTTGGAGTAAGTGCCGACCCGACGATTCGCGGCCTCACTCATTCCGACCAATTCTATCACTGAATCCACCGCATCATCAATCTTTGCTCGTGGCACCATACAGATGCGGGCATAATAGCACACCAGCTCACGTCCCGTCAGGTAACGATAGAAATAAGGCGCTTCAGGTAAAAAACCGACACTACGTCGCGCATCGACTTGTTTGCTCGGCTTTCCATAAATCTCACAACTTCCCGCCGACGCCTCCAATAAGCCGAGGATAATTTTGATTGTGGTGCTCTTGCCCGAACCGTTGGGCCCGAGCAGCCCAAAGATTTCATTATCTCCGACTTCGAGGCAAAGGTCGTCCACAGCGCGCAGCTTCACACCGCGGATGCCGACCGAGAAGTCTTTGGTTAAATTCTGAATGCGAATGGCGGGGGTATTCATTATATCTGTTATTGTTCGATGCGAAAACTTTGGCAAGCACGAGGACCGCTGTCGGTCTTAATTTCAGTCGCACGAATGTAATCCTGCAACTCCGACTCAACCTCAGTCTGGAAGGCACGCACCTCCGACTCAGCCCCTTCAGCGTATAGGTGCACGCGCCCGTCGACCAGGTTGCGCACATAACCGGTCACTTCAAAACCTTTAGCCACGTTGACTGTCTGATAACGAAAACCCACACCCTGCACATGGCCTTCAAACCAGCAATTCATTTGAAAAACATGATTATCCATAATGACTCAAACTTAACAGAATCTCACTGGTTGCAAGTGCATTAGAGCCTTGTCTCAGTGGTTTTTAAACACAAAAACAATGGTTTACACATGACAGACGCCTCCACAGATCCCTCAGCACCGACTCTCGTCGATATCATTTTACCGATTGAACAATCCGAGGATATCGCCGCGCAAAAAGCAGCCGTTGCGACAAAACTGGGCGTATCCTTGGACCAAGTGGTCGAATTACGACTGCGCAAACATTCGATCGATGCCCGCCAGCGCACGATTAAAGCACAGCTACGACTGGAAGTCGGCCTCGGTCACACCCTCCCCGCGGAACCGGAGTTACGCCCAGACTACCCAAGCCTACCACCTCATGCTAAAAATGTGATCATCGTCGGCTGCGGACCAGCGGGATTATTTGCGGCACTTCGTTGCCTGGAACTGGGCCGTAAACCCATTATTCTCGAACGCGGCAAAGACGCCTCAGCCCGCCGTTTTGATCTAGGTCCCATCCTGAAAGAGGGGCGCGTCATCGAGGACTCGAATTACTGTTTTGGTGAAGGTGGAGCAGGCACCTTTTCCGATGGCAAGCTCTACACCCGTGCGACCAAGCGCGGCCCTGTCCGCACCATTTACGAAACACTGGTCGCTCACGGCGCACCGGAACGTATCTTAATCGACGCCCATCCACACATCGGCTCGAATCTACTACCCAAGGTCGTCATGGCCATGCGTGAGTCGATCCGCAACGCGGGGGGCGAAGTTCATTTCGGCGCCAAGGTGGACTCTTTTCTAATTCATGCGCAACGCATCGCAGGGGTGTGTACCACCGATGGGCGCGAATTCCTAAGCGAGCAAGTCATCCTCGCGACGGGCCACTCAGCACGCGACATCTACCACCAGCTTCACACACAAAAAATTCGCCTGGAGCAAAAGCCCTTCGCAGTCGGCGTACGAATAGAGCACCCGCAAGCACTAATCGATAGCTTACAATATCATACTCCCCGCGGCCAAGCACGCTCCAAACAACTACCCGCGGCCAGTTATCGGCTCGCGACTAAAATCGACAACCGGGGCGTGCACTCTTTCTGCATGTGTCCCGGCGGATTTATCGTGCCGGCAGCCACGGAAAACGACGAAGTCGTCGTCAACGGCATGAGCCTCGCACGTCGCGACTCTCCTTTTGCCAACAGCGGCATGGTGGTCACTGTCGAACCGGAAGACACGGCCCCGTTTCAGGCCGAACACGGCATCCTGGCAGGCATTGCCTTCCAAAAAGCCCTCGAACAAGCAGCCAAAAAATTTGGTGGCGGCGGTCAAATCGCTCCGGGGCAACGCGTAACCGACTTCTTACAAGGCACAGACTCCGGCCAGTTGCCAGATACCAGTTATTTTCCGGGCATCACCCCTGCCCGAATTGACGAAATCCTCCCCGAATGGATCACCCGCCGCATGCGCCGTGGGCTGGACATTTTCGGGAAACAGATGCGTGGCTACATCACAGACGAGTGCAATTTAATCGGCTTCGAGACTCGCACCAGTTCTCCCGTGCGTATCCCACGTGACGAAAAGAGCCTGCAACACCCGGAGATCGCCGGACTATTCCCTTGCGGCGAAGGCGCTGGATTTGCAGGCGGCATCGTGAGCGCCGCACTCGACGGCATTCGCTGTGCAGAGGCAGCGGCTCGATGATAACTAAATGAAACTACAAATTGTCATCGTTCCGCAAAAAGCAGTAGAGGCTGGAGTGCTGCCTTTAGGCGGCAGCGCGCGCACGACTTTCACGACGCAACCGCATAAAGGCGGGACTCCAACTTTTCAAAACGACTTCGGAACATGATCGGATTCATCGAAAATTCAGGCGGTGGCAACGATACGCCGAATGTAGACAGACCCAAAGGCTACCTCGTTGACCTGATCGAAAGCATCTTTAAACAAGGTGGTTATCTACAAACAGAGATGCAACTGGACCACCGTCCCGAGCAAGCCGCGATGGCTCTTTCGGTCGCCAGCTCACTCGAATCCGACCAGCCACTACTCTTCGAGGCAGGCACCGGAGTTGGCAAAAGTCTCGCATATCTGGTGCCCGGCATCATCCACTCCATTAACAGTGAGCGCCCCTTTATCATCTCCAGCCACACAATCAGCCTACAGGAGCAAATCCGCGAAAAAGACCTCAAGATCTGCCGCAAGCTTTTTACCAAGGTGCCCGAATTACGTCGCTATGGTGCCTTTAAGACTGCTCTGATGGTAGGCAAGGGCAACTACTGCTGCAGCACCCGACTCGGAAATGCACTCAAAGATGCTCAGTCCAGCAAACAAGCGGAACTATTTAAGAACGACGAAAAGGCGGATCTCGTGCGCATTGCCACTTGGTCGGCGACCACCAAGAATGGAGTGATCCAAGAACTCTCTCCCGCGCCCTTGCCCGACGTTTGGGATGCGGTCAACGCCGACAGCTCTACCTGCTCACGCAAAAATTGCGATCCTGCCACCTGCTTCTATCAACGCGCCCGCAAGCAGCTCCTCTCCGCCAACTGTGTCATCGTCAACCACAGCCTACTCTTCTCATTGATCAATGCAGGCATGCAACCCGAGGGTGATGTGCGCGGCATTCTGCTGGCCGATGACTTTGTGGTGCTGGACGAAGCGCACCGCATCCCTGCCATCGCAACCGACCACTTCGGCACCCACGTAAGCTCCTTTGCGGTAGATCGCGCACTCAAACGCATTTATAACCAACGCACCAATCGCGGCAGCCTACGCCGTCATGGCCAGGCGTGGGATCAAGACGCGGTCACCAATGCCATCGATGCCGCCCACGAATTTTTCAGCTATCTAGGCGATACCTTTCTACTAAAAAAGCCAATTCAACGCATCCACAAACCCGACTTCTGCGATAATATACTCACCGGCCCGCTTAAAGAAGTCGCCGAACGTCTCGGTGCTCTCATTCAGAAGAGCGACGATGAACGCGCCCAGGATGAACTGCGCGACCACCGTCGTCGTATACTCAGCTATCGCGATGCCATCAATGGCTTCATTACCTTCGCCGAAGAGGATCATGTCCAGTGGCTCGAACGCGGTGGTAAAAAAGGTCAAATCATCACCCTGCGCAGTGCCCCCCTCGACGTGGCTCCCTACCTGCGAAAACATGTCTTCCAACGAGGCACCGCAGCGGTACTGACGAGTGCCACGCTCTCCGATGGCAACCACATGCATGCATTTCAAGAAACTGTCGGCGGACAAGTCGCCGAAACCGAAATCGTGTATTCCCCATTCAATTATATTAGATAATTGCCACATCTACATCGCCAACGACGCCCCACAACCCGAGCCCGGCCAAGGTCGCCTCGACCTCGATTATTTAGCCAATATGATTTGCTGGTGCGCCCGCCGCGTCGAAGGCGGCACCCTGGTGCTCTTTACCAGTCACTTCGACTTACGCCAAGTGCGGGAGCGCACGGAAGCCTTTTTTAAGAAAATTCAACGCCCCCTATTCACCCAGGGCCATCAAATGGCACGCTCAGAGATCACCAAGAAATTCGCAACAGTGGGTAATGGCGTGCTCTTTGGCACCGACAGCTTCTGGACTGGGGTCGACATCCCAGGCCCCGCGCTCTCTCAAGTCATCATTGCCCGACTCCCCTTCGAAAACCCCAGCCACCCTGTCAGTGAAGCCCGCAGCGAATACATCCGCGAGCGCGGGGGCAATCCATTCGCCGAAATGACTGTGCCCGATGCATTGGTTAAATTCCGCCAAGGTATCGGCCGACTCATTCGACGGCGCGAGGATCGAGGTAATATTGTGATTCTCGACTCACGAATTTTGACAAAACCATACGGAGCGCGTTTCTTAGAAGCACTGCCCGTGCAGAACTACCAACGCTTCAATCGCGAAAATCGAGATTCTGTATTCGCATAATATTCTTCAATTCGCCATATCACCTTCAATGCAAGTAATCTCCCACGGTATATCCGACCAAGGCAAAGTCCGCCACGCAAACGAAGATTCTCTCTTCCTTGACGACGCACATCAGTTTTATGCGGTCGCCGATGGCTTGGGCGGCCTGCCAGGAGGTGCTGAAACTAGCCAGCGCATAGTTCAGCTACTCGCACAAACAATGAAACGAGTCGACTCCGAAGAGGAGCGCGTCGATCTGACGGATCTGATTATAGGCATCAATCAAATCGTAGCCCAAGAAGGCTTCGAGGCACACCCATTTACAGGCAGCGGCAGCACCTTGACAATCGGCCAAATCGTTGGAGATCAACTACTCATCGGGCATGTAGGCGACTCGGCCGCGTATCTACTCCGTGGCGAAGATCTGGAAAAACTCACCACCGACCACACCATGGAGCAGGAATTGATCGACCGCCAGGGCGAATCCGCTCGCGCCATCATGCCGCCCGAATATTGCCACACTCTCACCCGCTGCGTGGGACAAGGCGAAGCCTTGAAAGTCGATCAAAGACGAATCACCGTCGAACCCGGCGACCGACTGCTACTCTGCACCGACGGGCTGAATAAAGTACTCTCCGCTGAAGCGATCAAAGAAGAGCTCGCCCGCAAACAAAGCCCCAAGCAAGCCTGTCAACAACTCGCCCAAATGGCCAATGACAATGAAGGCCCCGACAACATTACTGTCATTGTTGTCCACATTTCATAAACTTAGATTGATGAAAAAATCAGAAATTTTCCTACCAAAAGTTCTGGCCAAGCCCGAAAACATGCTCTTCCGCTTCAGCTTGGGGCAAGCACTCTACGAGGAGGGCGACACTCTGGACGCCATTCCGCACCTAAAAAAATGCGCCGATTCACGCGATGACTGGATGCTCCCTCGCATATTATTAGGCAAAGCAATGCTGCAAAATAATCAGCCGCTTGAAGCCAAATCGATCTTGGAAACTGCACTGCAGCTCGCCGTTGCACAACACCACGACGAGCCCGCTGCGGAACTACGCAGCATTCTGGCCGACCTCTAAATGTATGAAGCGCCACATTCCTATACTCGTTTGCGGCATCCTCCCTTTAGTGGGACTTTATAAACTATCCGCCAATATCGACTGGCAATTCATCCTCGGCTACTGGCTGTTCATCTCAGTGACCACCTTTGTCAGCTACTGGCAAGACAAACGCAGAGCACAGAAAGGCCTCTGGCGCATCCCAGAAAAAAGTCTACATAGCTTCGAGCTGCTCGGTGGCTGGCCAGCGGCCTATCTCGCGCAGCAACTCTTTCGCCATAAGACCAGCAAACGCAGCTTCCGTATCGCCTTCTGGTGCATCGTCGGATTTTACCAATTCCTAGCATTGGAATGGATCACCGATTGGCGCGTAAGCCGTTGGCTCATCTCCTTAGTATAGGCGATATGCCCTGCTCTGCTCTGGCAAGGACCTCCTCATACCAAGAAATAATGAAGCTAATTCTGGACATAAGTGAAAATAACGACTAAATGAGCATTTACCCCCACACAATAGTCAGATTCACCCAACTAACTTTGAATGCTTCAGGAAAAAAACACAAACAAGACCCCAGCGGACAGGATTCAATCCCCGCAGCGGTCCAATATGACTGAGAGCACTGGCGAGCACTCAATCAGCATCGAGCTGGAGACTTTACTAAAAAGCACGCCCTTTCCGATGTGGGTCGCCGCTCCTAATGGTCAGGTCACCCGCATAAATAAGCCGATGCGAAAGGCTTTAAACTTAGCCGATGGCGAAAATATCGAGCATTACAATGTGTTGGAAGATGAAGACCTCGAGCGAGCTGGTTTTCTACCCAAAGTTAAGTCCGTTTTCGAGCAACACACGTCGATTCGCTTTGGCACCCCATGGAGTCCAAGCAGAACTCCGGTAGGCACCGATCAACCGGAAATATTAACCATTTACATCGACGTCGTCATGTTCCCCATCCTGGACCTAGCGGGCACACTGCAATGTGTCGTTTGCCAATGGACGGAGACAGCCGATCAGGCCCTGACCCAACAACGCACCGAACGACTCAGCCACCTGCTCAAAGAAATTTGCACCATCAATAAGCTGATCGCCCGTGAAAATGATCTGAACTCACTCATCACCCAATGTTGCGACCTACTGATTCAAAACTATCAATGCAAGCGGGCATGGTGTGCCCTCAAAGGTGCATCCGAAGAAGTTGCTTTCTTTTATGAGGCAGCCGCCAATGGACTCCCCCTTCATGTGAGCGAGCGAGTCTCCCAGCATGAGATGCCCGCATGCTACCAAATGATCGCACAAAGCACTCAAGACCTAGTCAAATACTCGCCTGGCGAACCCGCCCCCGCATGCTGCTTATTCCCCAACGACTGCGACAACTTACTACGCATCACGGTCAAATTATCCAATCACAATAAGGATTATGGCATATTCGCCATCGCCACCCCCACAAGCGCACTGTCCGAAACGGAAGAAATCTCATTTGTCGAAGAAATCTGCAACGATCTGAGCCAAGCCATACATCGTATCGAACTACAAGATCAGCAAAAAAACGCCTACCTTGAAATGGAACGGGCCAAAGTACTCGCAGAGAGCGCCAATAAGGCAAAAAGCGAATTTTTGGCAGTCATGAGCCACGAAATGCGCACCCCATTGAACCCGATAATGGGATATACCGCGATGCTCCTGGAAGACTCCCAAGGTGAAAACGCTGAAATGCTCCAAACCATACTCAGCGAGAGCGAGAGAATGTTAACCCTCGTCAACCAAGTATTAGAGTATTCACGTCTCAACCGTGGTCATATTAAACCGAAAAAGTCACCGACCCGATTACTCGAAACCTGCCAGGATCGACTAAATCAAGCTCAACTCAACGCTCCGCACCTCCAATTACACTTCCAGAATGGTGACGCACATTTACAGCCCATAAACGAAGACCTACGCGTGCAGACCGACGCTCATATGCTCAAGAGCTTGATCAACATACTATTGGAAAACGCCTGTAAATATACGCAAGAAGGCACAGTCCAGCTCACGATTGGCCAAAAAACACAGGCAAACGACGAATATCAATTCATCATCCAAGACACGGGAATCGGGATCGATGAAGCCCTGCTCCAGAAACTCTTCAAACCATTCTCCCAAGTCGACGCATCCTATAAACGCAACTACCCAGGGATCGGCCTTGGGCTGGCAACCTGCCATAAGCTTGTCAATATCATGGGTGGCCGGATCGATGCCACCAGCCGCGAAGGCGAAGGCAGCTGCTTTACCGTCACCCTCCCCTTACAACCCATCGCAGAAGCAAAAGTCGAAAACAGATTCCAAGAGCTAGATCGCGGTCTAAACATTCTGGTCGTCGAAGATGAGTTTACAAATGCCCAACTGATGGAACGCACACTCTCTTTATTCGGCTGCCAGTCAACGATCGCAGCCAATGGGCAAATTGCGGTCCAACTCGCACAGGAAAATAAGTATGATCTCATACTCATGGACCTGAGCATGCCCTTACTTGACGGTTTCGACGCGACCAAAGAAATAAAATCAACCCCGACCAACCGTCAAACACCCGTCATTGCGCTCACCGCAAATGTGGAAAGTTCCACCGAACAACGCTGCTTAGACTACGGCATGTCTGATTTTATCACAAAGCCGATCAACCTCCAATTATTCCGCGAAAAGATCGCGCGCTACATCGCTTAGAGGCCCGCCTAAGCAAGCTCGCTGCAAAAAACAGCTGTTTTCTTGCCTTGCAGTCTGGCGAAGGAGGCCTAATCTCCGCCTCTTTTTTGGAATTTCACGGCGTGCACTGAGTCTGCCGATGCCCTTCTAAACCACACACAAACAAACTCTTAACACACATACGATACGATCATGACCGACCTATCAAAATACAGAAATATTGGTATCTTCGCCCACGTGGATGCTGGTAAAACAACGACAACCGAGCGTATTTTGAAGCTCACTGGTAAAATCCACAAGTTGGGTGAGGTGCACGATGGTGCCGCGACAACCGACTTCATGGAGCAAGAGCAAGAGCGTGGTATCACGATTCAGTCGGCCGCCACCACTTGCTTCTGGCCCGGTTCCGAGCAGCAATGGGATGCCCACCGCTTCAATATTATTGATACACCTGGTCACGTGGACTTCACGGTCGAAGTTTACCGCTCGCTCAAAGTGCTCGACGGTGGTATCGGTGTGTTCTGTGGTTCCGGCGGTGTGGAACCTCAGTCCGAAACCAACTGGCGCTACGCCAATGATTCCGAAGTCGCTCGTCTGATCTACGTCAACAAACTCGACCGTATCGGAGCTGATTTTTACAAGGTCGTCGAACAAGTCAAAAACATCCTCGGCGCCAACCCGCTCGTCATGGTACTGCCAATCGGCACCGAGAGCAACCTCAAGGGTGTCGTTGACCTTCTCACACGCACTGCATGGGTATGGGATGACAGCGGTGATCCAATGGCTTACGAGAAAAAGGAAGTGCCTGCGGACATGGTCGACAAGGTCGAAGAATACCGTGCGATGCTGATCGAAACAGCCGTCGAGCAAGACGACGAGGCCATGGAAGCCTATCTCGAAGGTAACGAGCCTGACTTGGCGACTATCAAAAAGTGCATCCGCAAGGGCACCATCAACCTCGACTTCTTCCCCACTTACTGTGGTTCTTCCTTCAAGAACAAGGGTGTGCAAAACGTGCTCGACGGTGTTGTCGACTACCTGCCTTCTCCAACTGAAGTTAAGCCACAGCCTGAAGTGAATGCTGAAGGTGAAGAAACAGGCGAATTTGCCATCGTTGATGTCGACAAGCCACTCCGCGCACTTGCGTTCAAGATCATGGACGACAAATACGGCGCCCTGACTTTCACACGCATCTACTCCGGTAAGATCACAAAGGGCACTAGCGTGCTCAACACCTTCACTGGTAAAACAGAGCGTATCGGCCGTATCATTGAGATGCACGCCGACGAGCGTAACGAAGTGGAATCTGCACAAGCGGGTGACATCGTCGCCCTACTCGGCATGAAGTCGGTGCAAACAGGTCACACACTGTGCGACCCAGCACACCCGGCCACACTTGAGCCTATGGTGTTCCCTGAGCCCGTTATCTCCATCGCAATTAAGCCGAAGGACCAAGGTAACGCGGAAAAGATGGGCACAGCGATCGGTAAGATGGTTGCGGAAGACCCCACATTCATCGTTGAAACCGACGAAGATTCTGGCGAAACCATCCTCAAGGGTATGGGTGAGCTTCACCTCGACATTAAGGTCGACATCCTCAAGCGCACTTACGGTGTCGAAGCCATCATCGGTAAGCCACAAGTTGCTTACCGTGAAGGTATCACTAAGACCGTTTCCGATTCCTACACCCACAAGAAGCAATCCGGTGGTTCAGGTCAGTACGCGAAGATCGACTACACTCTCGAGCCGCTCGAGCCAGGTTCTGGCTTCGAATTCGAATCCAAGGTTGTCGGTGGTAACGTGCCTCGTGAATTTTGGCCAGCAGTTGAAAAGGGCTTCAAAGCATCCACCGAAAAGGGTGTGCTTGCTGGCTACCCTTGCTTGGACTTCAAGGTCACACTTGACGACGGTGGTTTCCACGCAGTCGACTCCTCGGCAGTTGCTTTCGAAATCGCTGCTAAGGCGGCATACCGTCAAACCATGCCAAAGGCTGGCGCCGAGATCCTCGAGCCTATCATGAAACTCGACGTTTTCTGCACAGACGACAAGATGGGTGACGTGATCGGCGACTTAAACCGCCGCCGTGGTATGATCAAGACTCAGGAGCCCACCAGCAATGGCGGTATCCGCATCAAGGCAGACGCTCCACTATCTGAAATGTTCGGTTACATCGGCGCACTTCGCACCATGACTTCCGGCCGTGGTCAGTTCTCGATGGAATTCTCGCACTACGCATCCACACCACGTAACGTGGCCGATCAAGTGATCAAGGAAGCTCAAGAGCGCGAAGCAGCGAAAAAGAAATAAAGCTTTCGAGCACTGTTGCTCTATCAGCCGATAGAGATCAATATTTTACAAGGACCCCACTCCAACGAGTGGGGTCCTTTTTTGTATAGCTTAAGCTGCAACTCCCAATGAAGACACTCAGGTCACATAACCAGGATTTGATTTTCTTTTTTCAGTAATTGTATTCGCAGCAATTCTTATTAATGATTAAAATTCTAAATAAAGAGCAAGCGTGCACCAAGACTGCAGCTCACATGACTCAACAAAAAGGAATATTATGATGATTGGATGGATACTATTAGCTATATTTGTGGCCTTCTGTGTAGTGATCGCGCTCTGGGTAATGGGCGTTTACAATGGCCTCGTCACTTTGCGCAATCGTTTTAAAAACGCCTTTGCCCAAATCGATGTGCAATTGAAACGTCGTTACGACTTAATACCTAACTTGGTTGAAACGGCAAAGGGCTATCTATCGCACGAACGCGAAACGCTGGAAGCAGTCATTGCTGCACGTAACGGAGCCGCTTCTGCTGGACAGGCTGCTGCGAGCGATCCAGGCAACCCAGACGCCATAAAGAATCTCATGGGCGCAGAGACTGCGCTGACAGGCGCGATGTCAAAATTCTTTGCATTGTCGGAATCTTATCCCGACTTGAAGGCCAATCAAAATATGATGCAGCTCACCGAAGAACTGACCTCCACGGAAAACAAGATCGCATTTGCCCGCCAAGCCTACAACGACGCGGTCATGACCTATAATACAAAGCGCGAAGTCTTCCCGGCAGTCCTCTTCTCTAGCACACTCGGATTCCGCGAAGCACAGCTATTCGAGATCACAGAAGCACAGGAGCGTGAAGCCGTAAAAGTCAGCTTCTAAGCGAACTGCAAAGCTCTCACAATGGATTTTTTCGACGCCCAAGAACTGGCGCGTAAACGCACGCGCCTAATGGTGCTACTGTTCGCGATGGCTGTTCTGAGTATCGCTATCGCGTTATATGCGGTGGTGGTCTTTGTCATGGAGAGCGGACTCTCTGATTCAAAGGCTCAAGTCGGCACGCCCATGATCTGGTGGCAACCGGAACTGTTCTTCGGCACATTTGCGGCGGTCTGCGCCTTAGTGGGCACTTGCTCGCTCTACAAGATCGCACAACTACGCTCGGGCGGTGGCTACGTGGCGCGTTCGATGGGCGGCAGCCAAATTCAGCAAAGCACACAGGACCCCGACGAGCGCAAACTGATGAATATCGTCGAAGAGATGTCCATTGCCTCGGGAGTGCCGATGCCCGAAGTCTATCTACTGCCAGAAGATGGGATCAATGCCTTTGCGGCTGGCTTCAGTCCTGCCGACGCAGTTGTGGCAGTCACACGCGGTTGCATGCGCAGCTTGAATCGAGATGAGCTACAAGGCGTAGTCGCGCACGAATTTAGCCACATTTTGAATGGCGATATGCGCCTAAACATTCGCTTGATGGGAGTGCTGTTTGGCATTTTGGCCATCGCCGTGCTCGGGCAATTCTTTTTCAGAAGCACCGCACGCGCCAGCCTATTCAGCGGTGGTGGCCGTCGCCGCGACAAAGACGGCGGTGGAGCCGTGGTCGCAATTATGCTGATTGGCTTAGCCGTAATGGCAATCGGATACATCGGTGTATTTTTCGGTCGATTAATTCAAAGTGCGATTTCGCGCCAACGAGAGTTTCTGGCAGACGCTGCGGCCGTACAATTTACTCGAAACCCCTCAGGCATCGCAGGGGCATTAAAAAAAATCGGCGGCGCGCCCCTCCACGGCAGCATCGCCAATGCTCATTCGCAAGAAACTGCGCACTTTTTCTTTGCCAATGCACTCAAATCAAGAAGCGTGCCGCTATTTGCCACCCACCCCCCACTCGAACAACGGATCAGCGCTATTGAGCCCAATTGGGATGGACGCTTTGTCAAAACTGTCACACGCAGCAAACGTTCCAGCAACGCGCACAAACAACCGAAGCCACAGACGTCCCCCACCCAAGCGCATGACTTCATCAATAGTATTGGGCAAGTCAGCGCAGCTGCCATTCTCAGTGCAGAGCAAATACATGCTCAAATTGCTCAAGATTTGGATCGCCTACACCAAAGCCCAGAGGCCGCCGCCGCAGTTTTGCTGGGCTTGCAAATCACAGCCAGCGCCAGTGCAGACGATGTCCCCCAATTACAAGTCATCAAATCGCGAGTCGATGGCGCGGCGTACCGTGAAACAGAAGCTTGGTTGCCACGCCTGCGTGCATTGAACTTGAACCAACGCTTTGCTCTGTTCGAACTCGCGCTTCCGATGGCAGCGGCAAAAGGTATCGATGGATTGGCAGCCCAAGCTGATTTAATACGTGAACTGGCGCATAGTGACGGCGCAATCGAACTCGAAGAACTCGCCTTACTGCGCGCCGTCGCAACTTATGTGCGCACACGCCGCAGCCCTTCGCGGCAGGTAAAACCGCTTCCGCCGGCACAGCTGGAAATGCCACTTTGCGTATTACTCTCAGCCATTAGCTATACGGCCGCAGTTGAACCAGAGGCGCGCGAGCTAGCCTTCCGAGCCGGCGCACGCAAATGCGATCGCTACCTATTGAAGCAATCCATTCTATTACCGGAAGAGGACATCAGCTTCGATGCCTTAGAGGCAGCATTAGACTTACTGGTCAACTTGCCCCTACCTCAGAAAAAGGTGATCTTCGAGGGCGCACTCGCAGTCGTATTGGCCGACGGGAAAGTGGCCCAAGAGGAGCTCAGTCTAGTGCATGTCATATCAACTAGCCTCGGCTTACCCATGCCACCGCTCGTCTGTGAGTAATGCTTTAAAGCTCAGTTTAAAAGTGAATATTTCACGCTCACTCTGAATCCAAATTTAAACTCGAAGTATATTTGAGACCGATCAGGCCCGACGAAATACGAGATTGCGCTTCAACCGCCGACAACTTGGCTAGTAACTATGTCCGAAAACGATACACCCTTCCTCTCGCCCTCTCAAAAACGTATCGTCGCAGCAGGTGGGACAGCATTGGCGACTGTTTTCCTCGCATGCACGGCCTACTTTCTATTCGCGCTACTGCGCGAGTTAGTCACGCAATTCAAAGACGTCCTCTTACCACTCGCCATCGCAGCCATCCTCGCCACTCTACTGCGCCCCATCATCACTCTCTGCGAAACCAAGACACGCCTCAATCGCGTCGGCGGTATTATTCTACTCTTCGCGCTCGTTTTAATGACACTCGTGGCGATCGCCGTCTTTGTCGTCCCACCAGCCCTCGACAACGCAGGCGACTTTCTCAAAGCAGCCCCTGGTATGCTCACTCGCCTGTTAGAATCCGCCCAAGGCTTTGCCCCCTCCATCTGGGAGTGGCTGACTGAGCAACTAGGCGAATCGCCGGACGTCTATTTGATGAATTTCTTAGAAGGCAACACGGATCTATTAAAGCAAGCGCTAGCGCACGCTCAATCATCCGCAGGCTCAATGCTCGCATTTCTAGGCAGTATCTTTGGCAAAATCGCCGCCTATTCAATCATCCCCGTTTACCTCTTTTTCATCCTAAATGGCGATCGCAACATCTGGAAAGACATCGACAAACAACTTAGCTTCCTTCCCGAAGAGCGCAAAAAAGACCTCGTATTTCTAGCCAAGCAATTCAGCCAAATACTTGTTTCATTTTTCCGCGGACAAATCATTATCGGTCTCTTACTTGGCATCGTTTTAGCCATTGGCTTCGGAATCGTGGGCCTTAAATTTGGCCTCATACTCGGCATAGTGCTCGGTTTACTCAATATCATACCCTATCTCGGTACCATGCTCGGAGTCGTCACCGTATTGCCCATCGCCTATCTACAGGACGATGGCGGCGTCGGCCTCATCATCGCCTGTGCCGTAGTGTTTATAATAGGTCAGCTATTGACCGACTACGTATTCACGCCCCGCATCATGGGGGATAAAACAGGAATGGGCCCCATGCTCATAATATTCTCCGTCTTCTTCTGGGGCGCTGCCCTAGGCGGACTCCTAGGCATGATCCTCGCAATCCCCCTCACCGCCTTCTTCCTGGTCTTCTGGCGCCTCGCACGGGAAAAATATTTACCCGCCCTGACCGCTAAAGAAGAAGAATTAGAGTCTTAAAGCCGGTTGCCTCATCCAAACACCTGCCTTCGCAGCCCCTGAATCACAGCCAAGCCACCCCAATCACCACGCATCGCATTCACCTTCGGAGGATGCTTACGCCCACGCTCCATTTGCCACGCACCCGCAAAGCCACGCACAAACTCAGCCGAGCCCAGAATCGCACCGTCGGTAAAATAACGCACCCGGCAGCGCAGCATCACCGATTTCGGTAATTGCCCGCCCTCTTCATTCAGCACCTTCAAAGCAGCCGCACGCTCCACCTCAGACAGGCCAGCATCCGCCGCTCGCTTACCAAAGATCAACTGACGATGCTGCATCAAGGCCTCTGCCAAACCAGCTCCCGACGACAAGTGGTCACTCCAAACATGCAACAAACCAGCTCGACATCCCACCCGAGCTTCCACCTTCGACTTGGAGTCTTCTGTGCCCCCTGAGCTCACAGAGCCAAGCGAGGCCACCGCCTCCGCATAGCCACAGAAGCGATAATCCTTCGGATCTTCTGCCAAACCGGCCCGAACCGGATTCAAGTCAATATACGCGGCCATCGTTTGCAGCGCGTTCCCCTGCCCCTCAACCAGCACCGATTTAAAACGGTCCGCCCACAGAGTGCCATAGCGCTTATGATTACGATTAAACCAGACTGAAAAGCGCTGCTTCACCGCCTTCATATATTCAGAGACATCGCCCATGCGCGCCAATAATTTCGCACGCAACTGCTGCGCCTCCTCAGAGTCCGCTTGCAAGTGAGAGCGCAGCACCTTGACCGAATCCGCCTGATACTTGGTAGGCTTCGGGTACAGCACCTGATAGCGGCGCATCAACTCAGAATCATCCACCTGCTGACGATCCGGCACACGCAAGAGCACGTGAAAGTGATTCGACATCACACAATAAGTCAGCACCTGCACCCCGCAAAAATCCGCCACCTGCCAGATCATTTTACGCAGCATCTCCTTCTCACGATCCTGGAACAAGCGCTCCCCATTCACAACCCGCGTCATGCAATGATAAACCGCATCCTGCCCATGGACCTTTTTGCGACGAACCTTCATACTCCCCACTACCATCGGCATTCTCTCAACTAAGTCAACCTAATTCTTATAGCCTGGTTATTAATATGGAAGGAACTGTGCTTATTGATTGAAAAGCCAGGGCATCGCGAACTAGATGCTTCTCATGACAGATACTCTAGCACCTTTTGCGCGGCCTGATGGTCGCGCTGTTGACCAACTTCGTCCGATTTCTTTTGAAACTGGTATTGCTCCACACGCGCTGGGCTCAGTTTTGGTGAGCTTTGAAAAGACACGTGTGATTTGCGCGGCTTCGGTGGACGAGCGTGTGCCCGGTTGGATGCGAGCGCAAAAAGTTGAAGGTGGCTGGATGACTGCGGAGTACCTCGATGCTGCCCTATAGCACACTGGACCGTAAGCAGCGTGATATTAGCCGCGGAAAGGCAGACGGTCGCACCATCGAAATTCAACGTCTGATCGGACGTTCGCTACGTGCGGTCTTCGATCTCAAGAAATTGACAGGCAAGACGATTTGGATCGACTGCGATGTGCTGCAGGCCGACGGTGGCACGCGCACGGCCTCAATTACGGGCGCCTACGTGGCGGCACAGATCGCAGTGCAAAAGTTGATCGCGGACGGCAAACTGAATGAGAATCCGTTTGTTGATTCCGTGGCGGCGGTCTCTGTGGGTGTTTTCCAAAATACGCCGATACTGGACCTGAACTACGTAGAGGATAAGGACGCCACAGTGGATGCGAACCTTGTCATGACTGGCTCTGGTAAATACGTGGAAGTCCAGAGCTCGGGCGAAGAGGCTACTTTTGATCGCGATGAAATGAATACTTTGCTCGACCTGGGCGCTAAGGGCATCGCAGAAATCAATCTGCTGCAAGAAGCGGCAATCGCTGAAGGCTTGAAGGCTTGATAGCTACAAGCATGAGTTTTTTAGTTGTTGACAGGATCCAGCCGCCGCTCAGCCGAATACAGAATTGAGCAGATCGAGGCCCATCTCGATGTCGTCGCGACGTTTTTCATCCTTGGTCTTTTTCTTTTCTTGAGGCACGGCATCGAGCTCCTGGCCTTCGGTATTTTGACCGGGAATTAGCGTGTTGCTTGGAGTCGTCGTTGGGGTCTTCTCTGATTTACTGAGCGCGCTGCGTGCAGCGTTGTTTAAAAGGTCTTTGAGTGCACTTGTATTGGGATCGCCTAAGCTGCCCCCTATTTTAATATCTTGGTTCCAAGTGCGGAAGCCATCGGCGTTTGTATTCGGCCCGAGTAGCTGTAATGTTTCGAGGTAGTCGACTAAACGTCCTTTGGCGCCTAAGCCTAGCGTGAGGTCGAGCGGTTGGCTGAGGACTTCGCTCAGGCTACTGGCGGCAATAACGCCTGCTCCATCAATCAGAAGATTATCACCGACAAAGCGGAGCTCTGGAATGCGAACTTTCTTGTCCTGTTCCCGGCTAAGCTTGAGCGTGAAGTTTGAAAATTTCATATTCTTAAAATATGGAACTGCTTCGGCCATTGCGGTGATGCCGGGGCGATTGAGGCTCTGGCCCAGGATACTGGCTCCAATTAAGCCTAACTGACTACGTTCATCCAGCTCGAAGGCGGTCAACACCCCTTCACGCCCCGACACCAAGAGATCTGCTTCCGAGTCCTCAAATGCCTGTTCCAAACTCTCCCCTGCACCAGTTAGGTTGAAATGACCATCAAAGAGCCCCTGAACGGGGAAACTGCCGGAGCTTTTCTTGGAAAAAATGGCTGGGTCGAAATTTTGAAAGCTCAATGCGCTGCTCACTCGATATGCATGCTCCGCATTCGGGTCGAAAGCGACCTGTGCACTTCCATCCAAGCTGCCTCCTTGCAGATTGGCCTCTAGGTCGCGGACTGCCAGTAAGGCTTCGGATATTTTTGCTGAGGCATTCACGCCGGTAATGGTGTGACCAGATTGCAGCGTGATCGCATCCAGTTTGATGCCTACTTCACCATCGAGATCCGCCCAGGCTGGACTTTGCGACATTGTAGACTCGCGATTGGATCCAGTGCGAGTGGGCGTAGTTGCGACGGGGGAAGTGGAAGGAGGCAAAGCTGGCGACTCACTCATATTTGAACTGTTTGTCGCAGTGCCTCGGGACTGTAATGCCGCCAATAGCAGGTCGATATCGGCCTGTAAAATACGCGCGCCAGTCAGATCGAGTTTGAAGGTCATGGGCTGCTTTTCGAGCTGTGCTTGACCAGCCAATTGTAAGCTGGTGCTCGGCTCACGTTCCGAGCCAGCCTGAAAATTTGAGCCGATCACATAGCTGCCACTTCCATTTTGCTTGAGTTGTGCCGCCAAGCGATAGTCCTGCCTAGAGCCGGGTAGGTCGCGAGCACGTAAACCGATAATCTGAGCCTGTAATTGTGCGGGATACTCGGCCTCGCCATCGACCTCGATATTCACTCGGGCTTGCCCCGCAAGCACACTGGCCATGCCGACGAGTGCAGGTTGCTGCAGAAGCTCAGATAAACCGATATCGAACTGAGCTTTAGTTTGTAAACCAGCGAGCGGGGACGCATTCGCACTCGGGCTTTTGTAGCCACTGGCAGTTCCGCTAATGACCGCACCATAGCGGTCGAGTAATTGAAACTCATCTAAATCAAAGTGTAGGGTCTGGTCTGCGTCGACCCGAACGATGGGATTCATTCGCAAGCTAACTTCGTCTAACAATGCTCCCTGATTCTGATAGAGCGAGAAAGGACCGATTTGCAGCGGAGAAAGTGTTTTCACTTCGAGCGCGCCATGGCTCTGGCCAGATAAGACAATTTGAGCCGAAAAGGGCTCACCTGAAACTTGCAATCCATTGCTCAACCAAGGGTTCAGCCAAGTTAAGGGTAAATGAATCAAGTCCACCTGCATCAACTCACCTGTAAACTGCTGCTCTCCACCTAAGTTTAAGCTTTGCTTGAGTTTAACTAAAGCAACTGTGCTGCCCTTGGAGGCGGCATTCAAGTCGGCAGTCTGCAATGATAAGGCATTACCTGCTGCAGTCGCCTGGAGCTCACCACGTAAGGACAGTCCTTGCAGTCCGATCAATTCAGGCGCAAACACTTCGGGCTGTGGCAAGTCCGCGCTAAAGTTGAGAGCAATGCTCGCAGATTTCTCAAATCCGTTGATCGACAGCTCCAATGTTTGCGAGACTGACAGCAAATCTCCCCCGTTGACATCACTGCCAGAGGTTTGCGACTCGACACGCACTTGCTCAAAACCGCCGGATTGCTTTTGAGTAAAGATCAGGCGCGCATGCGAAGCGAAATCCTTAAGCCCGCCTTGTAGCACTTGCTGCGACTCCAACTTGAGTGTGCTCTCGACCGTCGTCTGCCGTCCCGGTGCAAGCGAGTCTGATTTCAGATCAAAAACATAGCGATTTCTGGACGCATCGATCAATGCCCCATTGAGCTGCACAGAATCAATATCGAACAATAAACTGAGGTCCCCGAGATCGTACAGCGCATCGAGGGGCGATTGCGCCGATGCTGTAGCCGACTCCGGAGTTTCACTCGAAGCCGCGGGTGCACTAGGAGCGCTGCCCGCAGTCGGTGATTCGCTGGGCGCGGTTGCCGCAACAGCTTCTGGTAATTTAACCACTAGACCATCAATCTGAAGCCCGCGCAGTTCAATCGTATCGTTGAAAAGCGCCGCAACGAGAGAGAACTGAGAATAAAGCCGGTCTAGCTTAGCGGTGGTGCCATCCTCCAGCCGTAAATTTAAGTCGGTCAATTCCAGACTGCCAGGCGTCACCTGTACAAACTTAATTGAGCTTCCGGCTGGAAGTTGGCTCTCTACCAGTTTCTTTTGAACAGCTGGTCGCGTTACGACGAAGTAGCCAAGCCCCACGGCGATCACGAGAAACACGAACAGGGCGAGAAAAATACGAATCAGGGTTTTCATAGTATAAACAGTTAGCTGCTGATACTATATCTGTCATTCACTCAGGCGCAAGGTTCCTCAGTGAAGTATTAAGCTTTATCCAACTGGTAAAACAATAAGCCGTTGAGAGCCAGCGCATGGCCGATCTTAAACTCACGCACCCACTGCATCACGGTGGCTTCAGGTAAAGCGCGCACCTCGATCTCCTCGTGCTCATCCCAATCGGTACCGCTCGCACTAAGTTCTACGTCCTCCGCCAAAACCACATGGCAGAAATTATTTAAAATAGCCGGATTGGGACGCGCACGGCCGATCAAGCGTCCACTCTTAGCGGCGTAGCCCGTCTCTTCTTGCAATTCACGCAGGCCAGCAGTGACCACATCTTCACCGGCATCAATGATGCCACCGGGCAATTCCCACGAGAGTTCATCCGAGCCCCAACGAAATTGCCGGATCAGCACCAGCTCGCCCGCCACCGTTCGGGCAACAACGATCACCCAATCCCGTGAATCGAGATAGTAAAAGTCGCCCTCCTTACCTGTTTTAGGATGACGATAGCGGCGCTCACGCAAGTCCCAAACCTGACATGCATTGAGCAAGCGATCATTCACGATCTCCCATCGCGGCGGCTCCTGACCAGAAAGGCTAGCAGTCATTAGTTCGCCGGGATGGTAATTTCCTGCCCAATACGCAGACGCCGAGGGTCGGCATCAGGATTCGCAGTCAGCAAGGCATCGAGGCTCACTCCCTTGAGGCTTGCGATTTTGGCAAATGTGTCACCGGACTGAATTTTATAGATCGCCCCCGCTCCATGATTCTCAGCAGGCTGTGCCTGCTCCCCCTCCGCACTCACGGAATCGGTAACCGCAGGAGCCGCGGAAGTCGTCGCTGCAGAGCTAGGACGAGCTGAAGCAGCGGGACGCACCCCGGTACTGGCTAATTCGCTCATTTTTTGTGCAAGCTTAATGAGTTCATCTCGATTGGACTCCACACCAGAGCCAGCTTGATTCGCCAAGCGAAGCGTTTGAGAGCTCTCGCGCCCCAGGCGCTGGATGGTCTCCTTAAGCTTCAGATTTTGAGCCGTCAATTCATCGATTCGCGTATCCAGACTTGCAAGTTGTTTATCAATACGAGCGGCCGCACTGCTGCCCTCATCGACCGACTCGGTCAGAGGCGTAATCCGCTGATTGGCATTCAGCCCAAAATACAGGCCCGCACCACCGAGGACAATGGCGAGCAAAGCAAGTGCAAGTGGCACCATTGAGGCACCCGTAGGTTCGTTATCTTCTTCCATAAAACACGCACGCTAAGTGCTTTCGAGCGAGTGGCAAGCCAGCGTTATCGGGCAGATTCACTACAAAGACGCGATTCGTATCACTTCCATACAAAAATCTAGCCAGTTCCAACGAAACTCTCCAACGTACGCACGATGGAAAAATCCACCCCCAAGCACACACGTAGACTTCGGCGCAATATGGCGCTGCTGTTGATCCCTGCGGTCTTTTCAGCTTTGGCGGTCTATCTACTCTGGCACACTCACCCAGAGCTCTCCTATTGGTTGGACCTGTTGGACCAAGGACACACCTTGCTTGAAGCGAACCCATGGGCACTGATCGCAGGTACTCGCCACCTTGCCGGGAATCGGCTTTCCAAGCAGCCCGGTATTGATCCTTTTCGGCGTAGTGCTGACACCGCGCTATGGAATACCAGCGACCTTGGCACTGGCAATCAGCGCACAAAGCCTGTGCAGCATTTGGACCTACGCATTGGCCGCGGGCCCTTTACGCGACCTACTCACGCGCTACGTATTACGCCATCGTGAGCTACCAGAAATGAGCGATGGCAACGCACTGCGCCTGGGTTTGATTATGCGGCTCACCCCAGGCATCCCCTATGCCTTACAAAATATCGTATTAGGCATACTAGGCATGCGCCTTCGCCCCTACTTACTGGTCTCCATCCCCACAACCAGCCTGTGGACCGCTGGCTTCGTGGTCACCGGCGGAGCTATATTCAAAGGGCAAATCGGCTGGGCAATCACTGGCATTGTCGTTTTAATTGTGCTCATTCTTGCCACACGTATGTGGAGTCGAAAGAATACTGAGAATGTTGGATAACTTACTCACACCTCCGGCCGGTCAAGTAATCAAGGTCACGGCTCTCACACGTCTGATTAAAGCTCAGCTAGAAGATAACTTTTCGCGAGTTTGGGTTCAGGGCGAAGTCTCCAACCTGCGCAAGCAAAGCTCCGGACATATTTATTTCTCACTCAAAGATGCAGGCAGCCAACTCCCCTGCGCGCTCTTCGCCCGCGATGCAGCCCGCCAAAGCTTCGAACTAAAGGACGGCATGGAAGTGCAGCTATTAGGCGACATTTCAGTCTTCGAACCACACGGCCGCTATCAATTGATTGCAAAAGTCGCCATTCAAAGCGGTGAAGGCCGCCTACAAATGGAATTTGAACGACTAAAGCGCAAGCTCGCCGCCGAAGGACTCTTTGCCTCCGAGCGTAAAAAAAGGCTCCCCGCATTACCACGCAAGATTGCGGTGATTACCTCCCCCACTGGCGCTGCAGTACGAGATTTCCTACGCATACTCCGGCGACGCGAATTTTCTGGTGAAGTCGTCATTTTTCCCGCAAAAGTCCAGGGCAAAGGGGCCGCCGAGGAAGTGGCTGCAATGTTGCAACATGCAGCTGCCAGCCCAGGTTTTGACCTGATAGTTCTCACACGGGGCGGTGGTAGTATCGAAGACTTGTGGGCCTTTAATGAAGAACTGCTCGCGCGGGCAGTGGCCGCATGTCCATTGCCAGTCATTTCAGCAATTGGCCACGAAATCGACACCGTATTAAGCGATTATGCCGCCGACCAACGGGCCGAAACACCCTCTGGCGCAGCCGAGCTCATCTCTTCACTTTACATCGAAGCCGTCGCTCGCCTAGAAGATGCACACAGCGATTTAAACGCGTGGATAGACAATTATCTGTCAGAATACCGCACCCGTCTACGAGATTTCGATGCACGCATGCGTATCATCGCCCCCGAGCGTAAAGTACAGCACTTTGGTATGCAGCTCGATGACTTGGAAAACCGCCTCAGTCGCAATTTATCGCGGCGTATAAGCACCGAACAGCAAGCACTCGCAAAATACGCTCAACGGATCGCAGAACAACACCCGAAAACAAGACTCGGCATCGCCGAGCAAAACCTAGCCAATTGCGCCCGACGCTTGCAGCGCGCAACTTCACTCGCCGCAGCCCACAAACAGGAAAAGATCCACACCCTGCAACATCGCCTCAACAACGGAAGCTTACAGGCCACATTACAACGGGGCTACGCCGTCATCCAAAACAGCGAAGGAAAAATCATCGACCGAGCTGCTCTCGCTAAAAAGGAAGCTAAACTAAACGCTCGTTTCCATGATGGCGAAATTTGGCTCAAAACAGACGTTTAATTAAGCAATCCACACCTGTAATATACGAGAATCACTTGATAGTAAAATTTGGCCTGAACATGTATTATGCTTAAATGCCCGCATCCAACAGTAGTTTAAGCCTACACTTCGAGTCAGACATCGGAGGATTTCGCGTCGAACCGGACACAGAAATCGAAAACATCTTTACCCTCAGTTTTTTCTCCACCAACCAACAACAAATCGAACTTAATAAATACTGCTCAATCAGTGACGCACTCTCCGCAGTCGCACAGCAGCAAACAGGCTTCGCCCAATGGGATCAACTCCCTCCTGAACAGCTCCCTCACCGAGTCCACAATCTTGCTAGTTGGAAATTTTCACAAAAAGAAGGAACATTCCCCCACGCCGCATGTTCTTAATAGGCATACAATCTTTTTCATTGAGTTAGTTAGGGGTTATTAGGTTAGTGAAAGGTCCGCTTCTGAGCAATCGGGGGCGGGCCTTATACTTTTCCGCCTTTTGTAAAAGCTCAACCAAAGACCAAAATAGGCTTTGCCTGCGAATCAAAAGCTGCAAAGTAAAAGCTCCCTTAACTATGAGCGAAGATTCCAAAGAGAGCCCTCCCGTCAAGCTGACACTCTCGCGTAACCTGAAAGCGAAGACTGACCCCAAGGCCAGCAGTACCACCAAGGCCGAGCCAGCCAAAGCGCCTCCCGTGATGAAATTAAGGCGCTTGTCAGAAATGCAGGAAACTGCCGCTGAAACTAGTACAGCCTCCGCCGAAGCTTCCATTCCCCAGACGCCTCAAAAGGCTCCGGAAGCTCCACAGACAGCCGCAAGGCCAGAAACGGCAAGACCCGCGTTTGACCCCAGTAATCCTTTTGGTAATAAAATCCAAGATACCGAAATCAAAACGCCGGCCAAAAAAGCGACGATTCAGCCCCCCAGCCAGCCACGACCGCAAAGTATCCAGAGCAACAAGAGCGAAAAGCCGATAC
Organism: Coraliomargarita algicola; assembly: GCF_033878955.1. NCBI lineage: Bacteria > Pseudomonadati > Verrucomicrobiota > Opitutia > Puniceicoccales > Coraliomargaritaceae > Coraliomargarita > Coraliomargarita algicola. The sequence goes on along the minus strand of NZ_CP138858.1, from coordinate 4,341,441 downwards.
TGGACCCGAAATCCGGTGCCATGGTGGAAGAAGCCATCCACTCTTTAAATACTGCCGAAGAACAAAATAACTCAAAGCACAGCATACTTCCAAGTATCATCGTCATCCTAATATTGCTACTCGTATTGAGTGCCGCAGGATACGGCTTGTGGAAAATCCTTCAGACTTCAAGCGATACCGAGGAGCCAGCAGCTGTCTCCCTCCCAAGCGCCCCCACCCCAACAAACTCGCCCCAGTCCAATAATCCCATCGAAAAGGCAAAGGCCACAATCGCCACACTTCCTATAGCCGATATCGACACGCTGACCGGGGCCTCGACAGAGGCAACCATTGACAGCGACTCCGAAATCGCCTCAAACAATTCCGAATCGATAACAAGCGCCCAGCCCCCGAACACCTACGCAGCTGACAAGCAAGCAAGCGAACGAGACAAGCAAGCCGCATCTGACTATCTCTCCAATATTCACATTGGCGGTGTTCGACAGGGCTATCGGCCAATGATTATAGTTGATGGCGAACGGTATAACGTCGGCGACGTCGTACAAACCGAAACGGGTCTAAAATTCGAAGGGCTTCGTGAAGGGCGCCTGGCTTTTCGCGATCAAAACGGAATCGTATATCTTAAAAGCTTCTGATTGCACTCTCAGTAAAATCACTTACAACCCTTACTAAATTATGAAAGCAACACTCATTACACTCCTCGCAATTTGCGCTATGATCGTCACTGGTTGCACGACCCCAGTAGCAATCGACCCTCAAACGGGGCAAGAACAACTCGCTGAATACCGCGCGGGTTACCTCTATGCACCACTGGATGCGCCGATTCGCACAATTTTCAAAACAGCCATCCGCGAGATCGATGCGATGGGCTATTTCCGCACAGGTGAACTGCACAAAGAAACAGCGATCACCATCTACGCACGCAAAGTTGGCGACGAAAAAATCACCCTTCGCATCAAGCAAACAGCCGAGGGCCAATCTCAAATCCGCATCCGCGTAGGCAAGCTCGGCGACCTTGCGGAGTCTCAAAACATCTACGCGCGCATCCGCGACGCACTGTAATCGCGCCTTTTCACGCGACTGGCAAACCGCCCCTCCTCCCGGAGCGGCGGTTTTTCTTTTTTTATAACACACTCCTTTGGGGTCATAAATATGAATGCAACAGCTACTATCATCGGAATCGGCAGCCCTATCGTGGACGCCATCGCACCAGTTGAAGAATCTTTTATCGCACAAATTGACGGGGCGAAAGGCGGCATGGTGCTCGTCGATGCTCCCACCATTTCCGGTTTAATCGAAAGCTTACCCCAAGCCGCCACCGCAGCCCCAGGTGGCTCGGCAGGCAACACACTCTTCGCGCTCGCCCGCATGGGTGTTTCCACTAGTTTTCTGGGCAAAACGGGCAACTGTCCTCAAGGCGATTTCTATCGAGACCGTTTCACTCAACTTGGTGGAGACAGCTCCCGCTTCAAGATTGGTAATGTGCCCAATGGGCGTTGCCTCTCACTCGTCACACCCGATGGCGAACGCACCATGCGCACCGACCTCGGTGCCGCCATGACGCTTGCCCCTGAAGAAATCTCGCCCGCTGACTTTGCTGGCTGCGAACATGCCCACATCGAAGGCTATCTCCTATTTAACGAAGCCCTCATGCGCCGTGTGCTTGAATCCGCCAAAGAGGCGGGCTGCACCATCAGTCTGGATCTCGCCAGCTTCGAAGTCGTCAATGCCACCAAGAACATACTTCCCGAATTACTGAGTGAGTATGTCGACATCGTATTCGCCAACGAAGAAGAAGGCAGCGCCTATACCGGCATCAGCGACGACTACCCGGCCATGGCACTCCAATTAGCCGAGCTCTGCGATATCGCCGTCGTCAAAGTGGGCGCTCACGGCTCCTACGTGGCCCAAGGAGCACAGGTCCAAAAGATTGACCCCATGCACGCCGCCCAAGTCATCGACACCACCGGAGCTGGCGATCTTTGGGCCGCGGGCTTCCTTTACGGCTGGTCCCAGCAACGCCCGCTTGCAGAATGCGCAAAAATCGGCTCAATCCTCGGTGCCGCGGTCGTCCAAGAACAAGGCAGCAGCCTACCCGAACACGTGTGGCAAGACATACTCGCCAGCATCGACTAGCCATTCAGCCCACCAGACAACGAACCACGCACCGCTCCCACTTCCAACATGACCTCTGAACAAATCACTGAACTCGTCGTCGACATCGCCAAGCGTGCACGCGCCGCGTCGCTAGAACTTGCGACGCTCGACACCGAAACAAAAAACCGCTTCCTCAATGATCTAGCCGAGCGCTTAGTCGCTGAGACAGACTCCATCATCGCCGCGAACGCACAAGATCTCGAAACGGCCAAAAACCTCGGCCTTTCGCAACCAATGACGGAGCGCCTCACCTTCACCCCCGAGCGTATCGAAGCAATGGCCGAAGGCGTGCGCCAAGTCGCCCAACTACCCGATCCTGTCGGAGTCGAAATCGAACGACTCGCTCCCCCTAAGGGCTTTGACTTGCGCAAGGTACGTGTGCCCATCGGCGTAATTGGTATTATCTACGAATCGCGGCCCAACGTCACCATCGACTGCGCCATCCTCTGTCTCAAGTCCGGCAACGCTTCCATCTTACGTGGAGGCAAAGAAGCCTTTCATAGTAACATGAAGTTGGCTGGAATTATTAAAGAGACACTACGTGCGAATGACATCCACGAAGACGCCGTTCAGTTCATCCCCACCACCGACCGCGCCGCACTCAACGTCTTACTCAAACAAGATGATACAATCCACTGCATCATCCCACGTGGTGGCGAGAGCCTGATCCGCTTTACCGTGGAAAACAGCCGCATCCCCGTAATCAAACACTACACGGGTGTTTGCAGCGTCTACATTGACGCGGCTGCCAATGCCGACATGGCCGAGAAGATTTTGATCAATTCGAAATGCCAACGCCCTAGCGTTTGTAACTCTGCCGAAAATTTAATCATTCACCAAGATGCCGCAGCTCTGTTGCCACACCTGGCTAAAGCCCTACATGATCAAGGTGTCGAATTACGCGTCGACACGCATGCAAAAGCCCTGCTTGACGGCAGCGGCTTGCCACTGGTTGATGCGAGCGCCGAAGACTTCGCGACCGAATACACCGATCTAATCATCTCAATCGCGGTCGTCCCCGACATCAAAGCTGCGATCGAATTAATCAACGCCAACAGCTCAGGGCACACCGAAAGTATTGTCACTGACGATGCCGTAGCCGCACGGCGTTTTCTGACAGCGGTGGACTCAGCAGCCGTCTTTCACAACGCATCGACTCGATTCTCCGATGGCTTCGAATTCGGGCTCGGCGCAGAGATAGGCATTTCAACCGACCGTTTGCATGCTCGCGGCCCCATGGGATTAAATGAGCTCTGCACCTATAAATACATCATAAACGGCACCGGCGAAACCCGCTAAGCAAGCACAATGCGCAGCAGTAGTCACAGCACCACTCTCCTTCTACCCGGTCAACTCCGGCTGATCCTCGCCATCGCATTGGTGCATGTCGTCGTGTGGTTTTCCTATTACAGCCAGCTTCCAGCAGGACAATACCCAGACGAGGCAGCACGCGAGACCCTACAAGCCGCGCAAAACCTGGCAATCGGGCTGCCCACCCAAACTTCGGGCAACACGCTCTACACTTACACGCTTTCGATCTTGGCGCGTTTTTTTGAAAGTAGCGAAAGCTTGGTCATCGCAGCCCGCACACTAAACGCCCTGGCGCTCATCCTATCAACCGGATATTGTGCCTCAGCTGCAGGACGCTACTGGCGGCGCAATCGAACCGTATGGATCGCGGGCCTACTGGTCGGGCTCAACCCAGTGCTAGTCTTCTGGGCGGGCCAAATTAGCCCGAGCTTGCTCGCCACCGCCTGCATGAGTGTCGCACTATGGCGAATGCTACGTTGGCTGCGTCGCCCAAAAGCCCGTGACAGTGTAGGCGTATCCATTTATCTGACACTCGCAGCAGCCTTTGAAACCTGCCTATTACCCCTGCCCTTGGTGTGGCCACTGCTGGCCTTCCTCTACCCACATCGCAAGCGCGTCATGCACGGGATTCTTGCGCTCGCCCCGCCGATCCTACTGTTGGGATTCGTTCTGGTATCTAGCTTACAACTACAGAGCCCGCTACTATGGAATTTTGATCAAATCGGCACCGGCATCTACAAAGCACTTGGCAACTTGGAAGGCTATGATGGTCGAAGCTTCGCACTCTACCGCGAACTGCACCTAATCTTGCTCTTCAACCCGATTCATTGGGGGCTGCTGCTCATTCTTGCAGGCTTAGGGATGTATGCACGCTTAAAAGACGGACACCGCGGAGACAACATTCTGCTGGCCGTCAGCATACTCGCCCTATTTGCGTTGAGCAGTGCCCTCAACGAGGGAGGTAGCCAAGCCCGTGCCACACTCATTCCACTACTTTCTCTTTTCGCAGCAGGTATCTCTCTGCTCCCAAAAATCTGGCGCCGTGCCAGTCAACGAACCCGACGAAAAATCCAAGTCGGAACTATACTGCTCGCGCTATTCGCCTACGCGGGCCATTTCACCGAAGATCAATCGCAAACTTGGGAGCGAGACTACATATATCTAGCCGAGGCGAATATACAGCTCGGCAACAATGACCGCGCCAGCACCTGGGCGGAAAAAGCACTGGAAATCAATCCCAACAATACAGAGATGCAAGAGGTCATAGTGATGGCGCAGTTCAACGATTGGGCCATGGGCACTCGTCAACGCAGCCTGCCAATCGAAGATATCAAAGCTTATCAAGAAACCAGTCAGCCAAATACTGCCAGTGCGACCACGCAGGCGATTTACGCAATTTACAAATATAAGCTGCGTGAATTGGAAGCCGCTCAGGCAATTTGGAAACTCCAGCGTGATGCCAGCGCACTGGCCCTACTCTGCCTCTATTGGACTGGCCAGATCGCTGAGATCACCCCAGGAGAAGCCAAAGCCTACGAAGGCCAACCTTACTACGAACTGCTAAGAGACGCGATTAAGGTCAACCGCAATGCACTCGAATATGGCAACACGGAAAAGCTACTCGATAATATACTCGCCTTCGCTTACTAAGAAATGACTAACGAAGTTTGAGAGTCGCCAAACCAATCATCGCAAAGATCAACGACAGTATCCAAAAGCGAATCACGACCTTATTCTCATGCCAGCCCTTGAGCTCAAAATGGTGATGAATCGGAGACATCCGAAAGATGCGCTTGCCGCGCATTTTAAATGAACCGACTTGTAAAATCACCGAGCCTGCTTCCATCACAAAAATACCGCCGACGATGATCAATGTAAGCGGCTGGTGCACCATAAAAGCAATGATCCCGATCAAACCTCCAAGTGCCAAGGATCCTGTATCGCCCATGAAAACTTCGGCGGGGTGACAGTTATACCAAAGGAATGCAAGACTCGCTCCCAACAAGGCTGCACAAACCACAGCCAATTCACCGACACCAGGAATAAAACTAATAAATAGATAATCCGAGATAATCACATTCCCCGCGGCATAGGCCATAATCGCAAAGGCCAAGGCCGCAGTCACGGTGCACCCAATTGCCAGCCCATCAACACCATCAGTCAGATTAATCGCGTTACTGGATCCGGCGAGTATCAGAAATAAAAAGGGTGCTAGAATAAAAAGCGACATCTGAGAAATCACCACATCCTTATAAAATGGGACCCACAGTTCGCGCATTTTCGCGGCTGTCTCAGGTTCATGAAGCAAGAGGATTAAAGCGACCGCGGTGAGCGCAGCTTGCCCCAATAATTTCCAACGCCCGGACAATCCCTTACTGTTGGCCTTGGTTACTTTCAAATAGTCATCGAGAAAACCTATCACTGTCAGTCCGAGATAAATAAACAGAGCCGTGTATACATAGACATTGGGACGCGCCCACAGTACAGCACTGCCGACCACGGACACACAGATCATCAGCCCCCCCATGGTGGGCGTCTGCGCTTTACTCGCATGCAGCTCAGCCAACTCTCCGACCTCATCTTTATCACGAAAGGCTTGCTTGGCTCGTAGCTCACGCAGCTTGGCGAAAATCCATGGCCCCAATATAAAGCCAATTCCCATCGCCGTAATTCCCGCAAACGCCGCACGCAATGTCAGGTAGCGAAAGAGACGAAGTGGACCAAAGATATTTTCAAAGTCTGCAAGATAAGAGAGCATTATTTAGAATTAAGAATTTAGAATTAAGAACCAGGTCTTGCTGAAGAACGGCGACGGTTGTAGGAATTAAGCCACAAGGTCTTGAGGCGGTAGCAGTTTTTCTAATTGGTAGCTGCGACTGCCTTTGAGAAAGATGGCTCCGACGAATGGAGCAACGATGGATTTTACTTTTTCTATATGGTCGACACATTTCAGCTGTGAAGCAGGCAGGCCTGCAGCCAGTGCACCTGCAAGGTACGCATGCACAAGTGTATCTGGTCCCACAAATACAACGCGATCCTGTGAGCGCAGTTGCAGTAAGTTCCCAATGCGATAGTGATGCTCCGCCGCGTGGGCACCTAATTCATTCATTCCACCCAATATGTACAAGTGTGCGACATCTGGCGACACACTACGTCTAAATGCAGCAAGTGCATCGGCCATCGACGATGGATTTGCATTATAGCAATCAATGTAAAAAGTCTGCTCCCCAAAGGTTTCGATACGGCCACGGCTCCCGGTCGGGCGCCATGCTTCAATACGTTTACAAATATCTGCTTCAGCGATTCCAAGTTCGCTGGCTGCAATAATCGCGAGCGCCGCATTGCGGGCGATGCCTCGACTCAGGCTGGCGATGCGGTATTTACGACCATCCAATATAAGTTGCTGCGCGTCATCTAATGTGTGGATCGCATAACGCACAATCGCACGTGGCATGACAGCGGGTGCAGGCGTCCCCTCTTGCAACAAAGCAATCGCTCGATCAGCCAGTTGTGCATAAGCAGGAAATTGTAAAACCTCTGCAGGTAAAACAACCGGAGAACCCGGCATCGCAGACTTTGCAAGTAATGATTTCTCGACTGCAACATTCTCCAAACTATCCAGCAATTCGAGATGAGCGGGACCAATATTAGTCAACACATTAAGGTCCGCTTGGATCATCTGGCCTAGAGCCTGCATCTCATGCGGCTGATTGATACCGGCTTCTATCACAGCAAAGTCATGCTGCGCGGAATCGAGCCCGAAAAGTGTCATAGGGACACCGATACGATTATTCCAATTACCTGCAGTCGCATGTGTGCGGTCATCGCCAAGTAACCTGCGTAGCATTTCCTTGGTCGATGTCTTGCCGCAACTTCCAGTGATCGCGATCACCGGTTTGCTAAATTGTGAACGCACGGCAGCCGCGATGGCAGCCAGCGCGCACAGCGAGTCCCTCACTTGCAACTGCGGCAGTGCAATGGGCTGGGCTCTCTCAACGATTGCAGCCATCGCACCTCCCTGCGCCGCCTGCTCAATAAAATCGTGACCATCACGTGCACCCCCACTGAGAGCGACAAAACATTGTCCCGGCTGAATCTGGCGCGCATCAAAACAAAAACCAGTCATGCATCCGTCTGGTGGGTTCAACCAAGCCCCCCCCGACCATTCGGCAATTTTCTGTGACACAAACACGTCCATCGTTTAGGAAATAGATTTCATTCGAATCAATTCGCGCGCGATTTGACGATCATCAAAAGGAATCACAGTTCCATCAAATTCTTGATAGGCTTCATGGCCCTTACCGGCGATCAGCACACAATCACCTGCTTTCGCACAATCCAATGCCAGTGAGATTGCATGCTTGCGGTCGCTGACATAGTGCGCGGCTTCACTGCCTGTCGCGGCACGCATATCAGCAAATATTTGCTCAATTGATTCAGTGCGCGGGTTGTCGGAAGTAACATACACTTCATCTGCGCCATCCAGCGCAGCACGAAGCATCGGAGCACGCTTTGTACGGTCACGATCGCCTCCACAACCAAAGATAATGATCAGTCGTCCAGGCGTAATTTCACGTAGCATCGAGCATGCATGTATCAACGCATCGTCTGTGTGCGCATAATCAACGAGCAGGTTAAAGTCTTGCCCGGCATCGACACGCTCCATACGGCCCGGCACCCCCGGGAAAGAAGCAACCCGATCCAGAACAGACTCAATGCTGTGACCTTTTGCTCGGGCAATCGCCAGTGCTGCCAACAAGTTACTCACATTATAGCGCCCAAGAAGTGGCGAGCTCACATGCACTTGTCCGCCTGGCCATGTGAGATCAAATTCAGTACGCTCCGCATAGAGAGACACATTTTCTGCACGTATGAGCGCGGTCTTGGCCTCAATACCAAAGGTTATCACATCCACACCTTTCGGAATGTCCTCCAATAGACGACGCCCGTAGGCGCAATCCACGTTAATCACAACTGCGCGTGGACAGCTCCCGGTCTCCCCGGTAAACAAGCGTTTTTTAACCTCATAGTAGGACTCCATCGACTTGTGATAATCAATGTGGTCTTGTGTGAGATTTAGAAAGACAGCCACATCAATATCGACTCCGTAGGTGCGTTTTTGGTCGACGCCATGTGAGCTGACTTCCATCACAGCTTCGGCGCAACCGTTATCCACCATCTGTGACAATAAAGCATACACATCTACAGACTCGGGCGTAGTGCGAAACGAAGGCAAAGTACGCTTACCGAGATCGTAGCGGATCGTCCCCAGCAACCCCACCCGATCCTGTCCACCAATCAAATGCTGCGTCAACATGGAGACAGTGGTCTTTCCATTGGTGCCGGTAATCCCCGTGATGCCTAATTTGGCATCCGGAGCGCCGAAAAATTGTCGCGAAACCAGCGCCAATGCTTTGCGAACATCAGTCACTTGAATGTAGTCGATGGGGAAATGTTGCCCCAGATTTTCTTCAGTAATAATAGCCACAGCGCCACGATCAACCGCCTCTTCGACAAACAGATTGCCATCGGTGCGCAGACCTCCGATCGCAAAGAAAAGCGCTCCGGGCACCACACGACGACTATCAGTGATCAGGCAGGAAACAGGGCTGTCTTCGCGCAGCTGGTGACGCACAATTTCAGAGCCTCCGAGAAGCTGGCTAACTTTGAGATTCATAGGCGAGCGTTGATAATCATTAACCATGTAAGGTGCGAATCGGCGAGAGTAGGATTGCCGAGAACTAGTAGCGGAGAGAAGTGTACTAATTTGAAACTCGGCTAGTCCGATCATATATGGATGGCAGTAAATTAACAAAGGATGCGTCCGACCTAGCGGGGCGAATGCCCAAGTAGGCGATACAGGCTTCTGCAATATTGCGAAAGGCAGGTGCGGCAACTGCACCTCCGTAGCCGACTCCACTAGACTGAGGATCATCTACCACCACTGTAATAACCAGTGATGGGTTTTCCGCCGGAAAAAAGCCGCTAAAGGAAGCGACGTGATGCTGACGGGAATATTGCCCATTCACGATTTTCTGCGTGGTGCCCGTCTTACCTGCGACATCGTAATTTTCAATACCTGCACGACGTGCGGTCCCTTCGTCCCCCACCACATCGGACAACATAGAAGCAACAGTATGTGCCACTTCAGTGGAAATTACGCGACGCCTAGCCTTAGGCTTGAAACGAATCACATCCTGCCCGTTTTCATCAAAGATACGTTTCGCCAGCATCGGCTCCATGAGCACCCCCTGATTCGCGATTACTGACATTGCAGAATGCACTTGCATAGGCGTCGCACTAATCGCGTGCCCCATAGGAAGACGTGTAATCGTGAGCCCGTCCCAGTTACGCGGCTCATGCAGCGTACCCGAAATTTCGCCACCCAGGTCACAACCAGTCGTTTCACCAAAGCCAAAACTGGCCGAATAATTATACAGACGTTGCTCGCCCAGTAGTAGACCTAGATGCGCAGCACCTCGGTTACTAGACTTCATCACGATATCGTGCACCGATAAGCTTTCGTATATATGGTGATCGTCTGGCAATGAAAGTGTGCGTCCCTTATAGCTAACACGCTTCACGCCCGTCTGGAACATATCCTCAGGATGAACCAGGCCTTCATTCAAAGCAGCTGCAGCTGGCACGATCTTAAATGTAGACCCAGGCTCAAAGACGTCAGTCAAAGCGCGATTGCGCTGCCAACTGATAGGGTATTTCTCGGTATTATAAAATTCATTGGGATCGTAGCTCGGGTAGTTGGCCATAGCAAGCACCGCCCCGGTCGTGGGCTGACTCACGATCACACTGATCCCCTGAGGAGCATACTCATCGGCAATGCGACTGATTTCAGCCTCAACAATATGTTGCACCATTTGATCGATGCTTAACTCTACGTTGAGACCCTCAGTCGGCTCGACTTCACGTTCACGATATTGGGCAAGTTCATGCCGTTTACCATCGCGCTCAGTTTCACGCCAACCATCTTGCCCTCGTAAATAATAATCAAAATAACGTTCGATACCGGTAACAGGAGTCTCTTCCTTATTTACGTAGCCCAACACATGTGCTGCGAGTTGCCCAGCAGGATACGCACGTGAATGACTCTGATTCCCATAAATAGCACGTATCCCAAGGGCCTGCACAGCATCGTGCGTCGCTTCATCCACTTCCTTAGCCAGCACAGCCCAACGGATCAGGCGCACTTCTTTACTGTCTTCAGATACTTTACGCGTCTTACGATCGATCTTCTCTTCAATCTCGGCCAATGGAGTCGCTAAAATCTGAGCCAGCTGCGGCAGCTTGTCTAAGTCACTCTCACGAATGGCCTGAGGATCAACCCCGATATTATACGTGGTACGCGTGGTCGCGAGTAGATTGCCCCGAGTATCCACAATGTTCCCCCGACGTGCTTCCACCACGTTGATCATCTTGCGATTTCCCTCTACAAATTCGAGCAACTCCGCCTGATCCCAAACATGCAGATAGAATAAGCGCCCCAGCAATACGCAGAAGGCACAAGCCACTGCTAAAGCGATCAATAGAGATCGCCCACTGGATACGAAGGCCTTACTCATGGAAACAAAATACCTAGGGTTCTTAATTAACGTGAACTATCAAAATCGAGCAACGCGAGGTCCATAGAGACTTCGTAGGGTTGCGAAACAGCATAAGTACGCCCACTGGCAAGCTGCTTTTCCTGCACAAAAACAACTTGATCATCCACCGAGGGACGCAAAACTCCGGCAACTTTACTCTGCAGCACAACGGGCTGATGATAACCTGCAATCCGTTCATCCAGATAGCGCAACTTACGAGAGGTTTCCGCAAGTTGTGATTCCAAGTGCTTACTATCCTGTGCAGTGCGAGAGATCTGCTGCTGCATCCACACAATCGCAAAGGCACTGCCAACAGTGACCACAACCATCGTAAAAATCAATGCGATGACATGTTTACGTGTTTTAGAAGATAATTTTAACATAACAAAAAAGTATTAAGAGATTTTACGCACTGCGCGTAAGCGCGCACTACGGCTGCGAGGATTCATAGCAATTTCAGATTCACTCGGGCTGATGGGACGTGTGGAGATCATAGTGGCGCGCACGACACGCTCATCTTGCGTGCGACTATCGTGAGAGTGCTCTGGCCGTCCTGCCATTTTACGACAAAAGCGCTTCACGATACGGTCCTCCAATGAATGAAAGCTAATCGCAGCCAGCACACCGTCTGGTAAGAGGCGATCAAACGCAGCCGGAAGGCCACGTTCGATCGCGCTCAACTCATTATTTATCTCAACCCTAATACCCTGAAAAGTGCGTGTGGCAGGATGCACAGCCTTGCGTCCACGGGGCGTCGGTCCAACGGCCTCGCTAATCAACGCAGCCAGGGACTGCGTGCGTTGCAACGCTCCAGTGCCACGCGCATCTATAATCGCTTTAACCACCCGTCGCACACGTGGCTCTTCACCATAATTGCGCACAGCACGCACTAATGACTCTTCATCAGCCGTCTCCAAAAATTCGGCAGCACTGATCCCCTCGTTCGGATTCATACGCATGTCTACCGGCGCGTCGTAACGAAAAGAAAATCCACGCTCCTCGGTGTCTAACTGAAAAGAAGACAAACCGAAATCAAAGAGAATGCCATGAAACCCGGATTCATCCAAATCACCCAAATCACCAAAATTCATATGATAAAGGCGGAACCGATCTCCAAATTCAGCCTTCAAGGCCTCCGCCCGCGCCAAGGCTGCAGGATCACGATCCAGCGCAACCACAGTCACATCATCCGCCGCCTCTAACAGCGCACGGGTATGACCGCCTCCTCCAAAAGTTCCATCCAAGAGCTTGATGCCTGTACGCGGGGCAAGTAGTTCCAGCGTTTCATTTAATAAAACGGGAACATGGCCACTCGCGGTGGCAGGCGTTACGGCATCATCGGAAGAAGAAGACATTAATCAAATATTGTGTTGTGGAAAAATCGTATTGAGTGCGGCCCGAGCTGCGGAATTGTTCACGGGCGAAATTATCAAAGGCTTTATTCATATTTTCGGAGCGCATGCTTTCATTAGAAACCGAAGTCTTTCGCGATTTCGGCCAAGTCATCACTTTCCTCATCCTCAGCCATCAATTGATCATAGAGGGCTTCGTCGTAGATCATAAACTTGGATGCTTCGCCAAGTAATACCACCGACTTCCCCAATCCGGCGTGCTTGATGAGTTTTTCATTCAAATGAATGCGCCCCTGCCGATCGAAGGAGAAGTTCTGCGCCATCGACATCACTCGACGAATCGCACGCTGACCGTCCTTATTCCCCATACTGATCTGAGAGAATCGCTCATACAGCTGCTCAATCATCCGGGGCGGATACACCGTCACCGACTTTTCTGTCAAGCTGGGCAAAGCTAGAAAATTGTTATCTTCGGAATCGAGCTTCGGACGCCACTGCGACGGGATAGTGAGACGCCCCTTGTCATCTACACTATGACGGTATTCGCCAAAAAATTTCCCTGTGTTGTTTGCGCTCATTTATTCCAGTTTAAACCATTTCACTCCATTTCGCCCCACTTTGCCCCACCAGTCAAGCTACTTCTTCCCTATTTTCTCTTGAAAAATACTGCAAATAAGCGAGTTAAGTAACTTCAAGCAGTCCCACAAACCGGCACTTCAAGCCCCATCAACCACCCCGACGAAGCCCCACTTAACCCGAGCCACACAAAATAAAACCAACAACAAGCCCGGACTGCACCACCTCTGCACAGTTACATTTTTAAGTCACATCGACTAATACACTTTACATATCATCATATCATCATAACTTGATGCGTTTATGTCAGAAATTTCTCTTAAGCAACGCCTGAACTCAGGCTCCCCACTCTTTTCGATCGAGTTTTTTCCGCCCAAAACGGATGCGTCTGCGGATCAGTTATTACGCACAGCCGAAGCACTGAAGGCCTATGCACCCGACTTCGCATCGATCACCTACGGAGCTGGTGGCAGCACACGTAGTCGCACGCTTAAATATGCACGTCACCTACGTGAGGATTATGGCTATGCCGTAATGCCCCACCTAACCTGCGTGGGCCACTCCCGCGACGAGCTACGGGGCATAATCGAAGAATTCCGCGATGCTGGCCTTGGGCAAATAATGGCACTACGCGGCGACCCACCCAAGGGCGAAAGTAACTTCAAGCCACACCCGGACGGCCTGCACTACGCCAACGAGCTGGTCAGCCTCATCCATGCAAGCTACCCGGAATGCACGGTAGGTGTCGCCGGCTACCCAGAAGTTCACCCTGAGGCTCCCTCCGCTGACATCGACTTACTCAACCTAAAGCGTAAAGTCGACTGCGGCGCACATTTTGTCACCACGCAGCTCTTTTTCGACAACAACAAATACTTCGATTTCGTCGAGCGCGCCCGCGAGGCCCAAATCAACATCCCGATCCTACCAGGCCTAATGTGCGTCAGCTCGCGCGAGCAAGCCCTTCGCTTCTGCGACATGTGCGGCACCTCCATGCCAGCCGAACTCGAGCAGCAACTCAGCGCAGCTGGCGAGGATAGCGCAGCCGTCGAAGCTGTTGGCACCAATTGGGTATTCAACCAAGCCCGTGAACTCCTGGAACGCGGTGCCCCCGGCATTCACCTCTACATCCTCAATCGTAAGGGCCCCGCAGTTGAACTCATGGAGAAACTAAAACTTGCGGGCTTTTACCAAGCATAAGCGATGAAACCTAAAGACATCCAATTAATCGGCAGCGAACTCGCAATCGTATGGGAAGACGGCAGTGAAAGCTATTTCCCCACCGAATTCCTTCGCAAGCACTCCCCCAGCGCACAAAACAAGGGCGAGGTCGACATCCTCGGAAATCAATACGGAGGCAATGGTCCGACAGAGTTCCCCGGCGTGACAATTACTGGCTGGGATTTTCAGGGAAATTACGCCTTCCGCCCGATCTTTAGCGACGGCCACAGCAGCGGATTATTCAGCTGGGAATACCTTAGAAAACTAGAATCCGAGTTACAGTAAGGTCACAAAGGTTACAGCGCCGCAACTTCTCCACGTCGCGGCCTAATACCTTTGACTACAAGGGCTTCCAAGCCCAATTGGGTCGAGCGATTTCACCTAATCGCTATGAAAAAAACGACCCTTTCCTATAAAACGATTATCCTCTCCGATGTCCACTTGGGCACCGAGGATTGCAAGATCGACGAGGTCAACCACTTCCTCAAACATACCCACTGTGAGAAGCTGGTGCTTAACGGCGACATCATCGATGGCTGGAGTCTAGCCCGCCATGGCGGTTGGAATGAAAAGCACACACGCTTCATCCGCTTAGTGCTCAAAAAGCTGGAAAAGCGCAACACCGAGGTTATTTACCTGCGCGGCAATCACGACGATATTCTCACGCGCTTCCTCCCCCTCTTTTTCGGCAAGCTGCGCATCGTTAACGAGCACATCCACGAGGGCAGCAAGGGTAACTATTTGGTCGTGCATGGCGATGGCTTCGACGCGGTCACCATGAATCACAAATGGCTGGCAGTATTAGGCGACATCGGCTATCAAAGCCTACTCAAACTCAACCGAGTTTACAATAAGGACCGTGCATGGCGCGGCAAAGAATACTTCTCTTTAAGCAAAGCAATCAAGGCACGCGTCAAATCAGCTGTCAGCTTTGTGGGCAAATATGAGGAACAGCTGCAAAGCTTCGCAGAGAAGCGCAATTGCGCAGGCATCATTTGCGGCCACATTCATACTCCCGACAACAAAATGATCGGCAACACCCACTATCTGAATTCCGGCGACTGGGTGGAATCCTTGACTGCTCTGGTCGAATACGAGGACGGACGCTTCGAGGTGATCGGCTATCCGGAATTTTGCCGACGTTTGGATGAGAAAACACAGCTCAAAGCTTTGAAAAAGCTCGCTGCAGGCGAAGCCGACCTCGCCCCGGTTGAGGAAGACGACCTAGAAATGAACATGCCGCTGCCATTTGCCTCCTAACAGGATGCGCCCGCGACTCCTGAAAAGCGAATAAAGCTTAACGGCGAACGAGTATACAGCGGGCCATTTTATCGTGCAGGCCCTGCTTTCGGTTCGTCCAGCCTACCATCATAAATCCGACGAATAGCAGCATCACAGAAAGCAACTTACCCAAATTGCGCCCTAGAGCCTGCGGCCAAGAGAGCTGCGCTCCCTCAGCATTGGTCACTTCGATGCCCAAGACTCGCTTCCCTAAACTGGCACGATGGCGCGAGCTCTCCAGCGTCGTCCAATAGATCAGCAATACGAATAAGATAAAGTCCTCATAAGAAATCCAATCCAAGGGCTCACGTGTTTCAGGGTCGATCAATGTGCGCGAATCTTGAGCACCGTCATGCACGCCCACATCCACGCCCACGATCACATCGCGATACCAGTAAACCCAATGCCCCAATACCGTCTTTTCGACGATCTGCTGCTCTTCGCGAGAATAGGATCCGTCCGGATGATTGACCGTCTCCACCCTTTCTTCAATCACACGCTCCGTTGAAAACAAGCCGTACGGATCCTCCACCAGTACAGCATTGGGAAAGATCAGGCCTCCAACCACAAAGAAGGGAAACATCGCCAACATGACGATGTTGTAGTCGATAATCAGCGCCAAAAAACGGCACCAGAACCCGGCATAGTGATCCCTCTCATGCATAAAAAATTAGTGAGGCAAGACCATAAACATAGTTGCCATCACCAATGTGGGAAAAAATGCCGCAAGCAGCAGCTTCAATGGAGAAACGCCGCCCTTAAAATACTTATTCAAAATACTCTGCCCAGCTGGGTTCGGAGCATTGGCAATCACAGTCAATCCACCACCAGTGACCGCTCCCGCAACCACCGCATATTCCAGACCTTGCGCATTGGAAAGCGCATTACCTGCTTTAGTCACCCAGTGATCCGCCACCATCATGTCGGGGCTAAAGGCCGGCACCTGTGAGGCGAGAAAAGTGATCGCTGCATTATCATTAAAAGCAGTCAAAATCGTCGCACCAATAAAGAGAGGCACTTCCGCCAGCGAACTCAACACAGGCGAAATCCACCACCCCTGCAAACCACCATGCGTCACGAGGCCCGCGAGGAAGAAGCCCACCAACAAGGGCGACTTTAACTGAATATCATATTGGTGATGGTGCGTCGCCATGGTAAAGGCGAGGAAGAACAAAAAGCCACCAATAAAGAAAGCCGGGTGGTGAAGCGTCAGCACAGTCCAGGCGACAAAGCCTAAGTGCACCAGGACAATCCACAAAGGCGCAGGTTCTGGCTTGGGTTCTGAAGCTTGTGATGCGGCGATTTCCTTCGCACGCTCCTTCATTTCTGCAAAATTTTTCCTAAAGATCAAAAAGTAAACCGTCCTCGCGATGGCCACACCAAGCACCGCACGCCACCCAAAATGCGTAAACATATAGGGCAGATTCCAATGCCAAGTATCAGCGACCATCAGCACCGGGGGAGCCGCAAAGTGAGTGAGAGTGCCTCCGACTGAAATGTTGACGAACAGCAAACCTAGTGTGGCGTACTTAAATGTCGGCGAGGGTTCCAAAGCATAAAACTGTTGCCCCAGCAGTAGCGCAGCAATCGTCATCGCTGCGGGTTCAGTAATAAATGAGCCCAACAAAGGCGCTACAATTAGGATCGAGAGCCACCATGCCGCTGGACTTTGTTTACCGATGGAGGCCACCCCACGCATGGCCGTCTCAGCAATCTGAATGACCGGACGACTCGACGCAATTGCCATGATGATCACCACAAAGACTGGCTCGGTATAGTTTCGCGTATCCACATAAAACGCCGCTACACTCAAACCATTGTGCTCCATCAACGCAAGCGACACAAAGAGCGGGATCAACCAGATACCAAAAATGGCCTCCACTTCGCCTAAGAAGTGGAAGAGCGTCGCCTTAAAGCTGACCGGCTCCTTGCCCTCGACATACACCTTATTATGCGAGTTCATATTCGCGCGGTGCTCCACCTCAAACTTATGCGCCAACTTATTAAACGTGGTCGCCAAGAAGGTATGAATCACAGCTAGAAAGAAAATGATAGTTGCAACGAGGTTAAAGGGATCTGCTTCTGCACGGATCTTCAATTGATCCATCAGCCCCAATTCATGTCCAACTTCCTCCGCATGGTGCGCTTCCATCTCAGCGTAAGCGGATTCCGGGATAGGAAAAACGATTCCCTCCCCATGTGAAGATCCACCGCCACCACTCGCGTGTAGCTGGCTAGTGGCACAAGCCCCTAGCAATAATAGAATGAATACTCGTATGTAAGAGACGGCAGTGATTGCTTTCATCGACCACAGAAACAATGTCCCGCAGGATATGAGGCAAGCACTATTTATTCAGCCTCATCTTCGGCCAATTCGTCATGCCCATTCTTAGGCCAGAGAGTAACGCCTCTGCGATATGCCGCTTGGGCAATCGTCTGGGCGGCCACAGGTGTGGTCAGATAGAAAAACACAATGATCAAAGCAACGGTAATAATCGCCCGTGTGCTCCCGAAATGAAGGGCCGCGCCCAAAAGCAGCAAGCAGGCACCAAATGCACCCGCCTTGGTCGCCGCATGCATACGAGTGTAAAAGTCTGGAAAACGAATCACACCGAGTGCTGCCACGAAAGCGAAAAATGCCCCTAATACCAGTAGTATTGCAACGATCCAACTCATTGATCTCCTCCCTTTCCTAAGTAGCGCGCAAAGGCAACCGTTCCAATAAAGCTGACAATCGCAATAACGAATGCCGCATCCAACAACACCTGCTGGTCAAAATGTATGGCAAACAACACGATGATACAGAGGCAAATACCCCCAATCAAATCCAGCGCCACCACACGATCAAATGGAGTCGGCCCCTTCACGATACGCAGCAACGCCAATGCCAGCGCGGCGACCAATAAAATCGACGCAATCAAACTTGCCGGCGCAAGCGGCATTCCTAATTCTTCAAAATACATTGCGCACTCGCTTTCCGTAGGTATCTGAGAGCTCTTTGCTAAGCGCAGCTAAGTCCTCTTCAAGGTACATGGCATGTAAATATAGCTTATCCTTATTTTCAGAAAAGCAAATACCTAGCGTGCCGGGGGTCATGGTAATGAAATTCGCCATAAAGAGAAGCTGGCGATCACTCATACCTGCAACATCCACCGCAATAATGCCGGGCTTCATATGATGCGTCGGCGTGAGCACATCGTAAGCCACGCGGAGATTGGATTTCACAACTTCCCCAATATAGAAGACAATAAAGCCTATAAAGTGTAATATGCGTCTCATGGCAGCACCTCCGTGTTAGCTGGTAAAACCGCTGATATATATTCTTGTGGGTTCAGTAATTGCGCAGCGGCTCGCTCAGCGAAACTGAACAGAGGCTCTCCAAAGAGTCCGATCCAAACGGTCGTTACAGCTAAGACAGTAATTGGTGCCAACATATAAGCGATACGCCCGACCGGATTCGGCAAGGGGCCCGCTCCGACATTCTCGGGTTGCTGCTTCCAAAAGGCCTCGCCCCAAATTTTTGTCATTGAATACAGAGTGAGCACCCCAACCAGTAAAGCCGCCGTCACGGCCCACCAGCTTTCGATCTCGATGCCTGATTTTACCAGAGCAAATTTCGCCCAAAAGCCTGAGAGCGGCGGAATACCACCTAGCGAAAATGCAGGTATAAAAAAGAGGATCGCCAGCCACGGAGCCGACTTACACAGACCACCGACTTTTGCCAAATCACAACTCCCCTTCAGCCGAATCACCACACCACTGACAAGGAAGAGGTTCGTCTTCACAATAATATGGTGCACGAGATAAAAGATTGCTGCAGCCAGCGCAAGAGGCGTCATAAAAGCTAGCCCCAGCACCATATAACCGATCTGACTGACAATGTGAAACGACAAGATCCGTCGCATGTCAAAGTGCGACGCCGCGCCAAATACCCCAGTCACCATCGTCAGCACCGCCAGCACAAGGATTAACGGCTGCACCTCGGGAAAGATCGGCGCAAACATGAGCGTATACGAGCGAAACAGCGCATAGACACCCACCTTGGTCAGCAAACCGGCAAAGACCGCGGAAACCGCTGAAGGCGGCGTATGATACGAAGCGGGCAACCAAAAGAAGAAAGGAAAGATACCTGCCTTGAGCCCGAAAGACACCAGCAAGAGCATGGAGCTACTAATCACCCAATTCACATCTTCGGCCACACTCAAATTATACGCCAAGTCCGCCATATTCAGCGTGCCTGTCTTGCCATAGATAATACCGGCCCCCGCAAGGAACATGACCGAAGAAAGCAAATTCAAACAGACATACTTGAGGCCACCTTCCAGCTCTCCTTTCTCGCCTCCCATGGAGATCAACACAAAGGAAGCAATCAGCATGATCTCAAACCAAACGTAGAGATTGAACAAGTCCCCGGTCAAAAAGGCGCCGTTGACCCCGAAGAGCAAAATTAGATATAGAGGAAAAAAGAATTTCCTAAGCCGCGCTTCGTCGATTTCGGCCAGCGCATAGATCGCCACGGCAGCTCCCATAAACGAGGAGACCGCAACCATCACCGCACTAAAGCGATCCGCAACTAGGCTGATCCCAAAGGGTGCCTGCCAATCGCCCACTTGAATCACGACGAAATCTGCCCGATCCACCACGTAGACCAGATAGAGGGAGAGCGCAAAAGTCACACTGGAGAACACAATGCCGCCCGCTCGCTGAAAAGCGAGAGAACGATGTCCCAGCAAGAGGCTGACAGCCCCGACTAACGGCAAAAGCAATGTAAGGAGTAAGCTGTATTCGTTCACGTATCCGTGTTGTTAAAGGCGTTAATATCGTCGTCACCTACGGCCTCGTGAGCGCGCGTGACCAATGCCAGCAAGAAAGCAGTCAAACCGAAACCGATGACGATTGCGGTCAAGACCATCGCCTGCGGCAAGGGATCTCCGAAAGGTGCCGGTGGCGCGACACCGTCGGCTGGCACCAGAGCAGGACGTCCCGCCAGCAAGCCACCGGTAGTAAAAACCAGCAAATTGGCCCCCTGCGAGATCAGCACCACGCCGATAACCAGCTTAACAATGCTGCGACGCATCAAGCAGTAAGTGCCAGTTGCAAAGAGAACGCCAACTAAAACTGCGATCAAACTTTCCATTATTCTTCGTGCTCCTCCATTTCAGTATAAGCAAGTTCCGCTAGGCAGAAAGTGGTATGTAGTGCAAAACCAATGACCACCATATAGACGCCGACATCAAAAACCAGAGGTGTCCCCAAGTGTACCTTACCGATCAATGGCAGTGAAAAACCGGGCAACCACTCACTCGTCATAAATGGCGCACCTCGCAGTAAACTAGGCATCCCACTCACCACCGCCACCAGCAGCCCGAGCGCCATTAACTTGACCGGCTCAATTCGTAGTAATTCTTTGGCGCGCTCCATCGAATCTCCCAGCCCCACTAAAATAAATGCGGTTGCCGCCAAAAGACCACCGATGAAGCCTCCACCGGGCAAATTGTGCCCACGATAGAGCACCATCAAAGACAACACCAACAGTGCCGGAAACAACAAGCGACTCGCTTGATTTAAAATAAAATATTTCATGAGCGCTTGCCCTTCCCCTTAAGACCTGACTTGACCAGTGCGGCGATACCCAGCGCAGCAACGGTGACCACCACAATCTCGCCCATGGTATCCAGAGCTCGAAAATCAACTAGAATGACATTCACGACATTCTTGCCCTTGGCCTCCGGGTAGCTCATTGCGGCGAGCTGATCGGAAATCGCATGATCAAACTGTATATTCACCGCCTTTAATAGCAGTATCGTGATCAAACCACCAAAAGCCGTAGCCATGATGCCATCTCGCAATCGGGTGAATCGGCCGGAAATGGTCTTCAGTGGCGGCAAACGCAGCACAACAAACATAAACAGCACCACCGTCAGCGTCTCCACCAGCAACTGGGTAATCGCCAAATCCGGCGCACCATAATAGGCAAAAATCAAGGCCACACCAAATCCAACCACTCCGAGTGCAACCAGCACCGTGATATAAGAGCGTCCAGTGACAGCCACCAAAGCCGCAATAATCATAATGATCACTAGGCAAATAATCAGTAAATCGTAGGCCGCCCAATCGACGCTAAAATTAAGGCCACCAAAACTGACAATGGCCCACGTAAGGAAACCGACCGTCGTCATTACGATCAGGAAGACATAGTCATGCAAACGTCCCGTTTGTAACCAGCGGGTCTGCGCCTTTGAGAACCAAATCGTGGCGTTAAAGATGCGCCCATACATGGCCTCGGCTCCGTAAGGTCGAATCGTGGCCAACACACGATCCGCCACTGCCCAGAAGCGTGCGCGGTTTAAAAAGACGAAAAAACCACCCAGCACAGTCACCCCACTCAACAGTAATGGCAAATTAGGCCGCACGAGGTTCCACAGTGCCAGGTCCAGGTGCGCGATCTCAGCGCCGCGAATTGCCGCCAGTGCGGGAGCCACCATAAATTCTGTCACCCAGAACGGAATGATTCCAATCACCAAACCAGCGACTGAAAGCACAATTGGCCCAAGCCACATAGCTAAGGGCGCCTCATGTGGCTTCTTAGGTAAGGCAGCGTGATTCGGCTTACCGAAAAAGGGCCCCACCCCAGCCTTCAGGGCCAAGCCCATCATAATTAAATTCCCCACTAATGCCACCACGAGGAAGATCAACTCGGCACCATTGAGTTTGACCCCGGCCTTATAGATCAACTCCTTACCAATGAAACCGAAAAAAGGCGGCAGCCCCGACATCGACAGCGCCGCAAGGCCCCCGGCCAATGCCGAGATTGGCATCAGTTTTCTCAAGCCGCGCAAGAGTGTGACATCACGGGTGCCCGTCTCGTGGTCGATCGCCCCCACCACCATAAAGAGTGTCGCCTTATACAATGCGTGCCCGATCAAAAAGACCACCATCGCTTTAATCGCGTATTCCGATCCAATCCCGAGCAGCATGGTCAAAACACCGAGCACCCCGAGCGTGGTGTATGCCAAAATAGATTTCACGTCCTTCTGGAAAAGCCCCAGAAACATCGCTAACAATAGCGTTAAGCTACCAAAAATGGCCAAGGTATACTCCCACAGCCCACTGCCTGCAAAGGATGGATTGAGGCGAGCCATTAAATAAATGCCAGCCTTGACCATAGTCGCCGAGTGCAAATAAGCACTGACTGGAGTCGGCCCTGCCATCGCATTAGGCAACCAAAAGTGAAAAGGCACCTGCGCACTCTTCGTAAAAGCGCCGCCTAAAATCAAAATAACGATCGCCGTGAACCAAGGGCAACCTTGCAGCAGATCGCCCATTCGCGTAATCTCTGCTAACGAATAACTCCCCGTCACAGTGCCAATCAAAATGAAGCCGGCCAACATCGCCATAGCTCCCAGTCCCGTCACCAGTAAGGCCTGCAATGCCTTCCAACGGGTTTCTTTCTGTTCGTGATTGAAACCAATCAACAGGTAGGAACTGATACTGGTCAACTCCCAGAACACAAAGACTAAGATTAGGTTATCTGAAACAACCAGCCCCAGCATCGCGCCCATAAAGGCCAATAAATAGAGATAAAAACGCCCTAACTGCGGGTGCCCATGCATGTAACCACCCGCGTAAATAACGATAAAGCCTCCGATCCCGGTAACCAGTAAAGCCATCAACAACGACAAGCCATCCAGCCGTAGACTAAAAGACGTATCCAAGGCCGAAAACCAATCGACTTGATAAACTAAAGCCTCCCCCGCCTCAATCATCCCCGCCTGAGCGACTAACATGATAAAGGCAGAAAATGGCGCGAATGCGAGCAACCACCCGGCACGATCACCTAAATAACGCACCAAGGTCGGTGCGAGGCAGGCCGTTAAAAAGATAATGGCTAAGCTCAGAATGAGAATGGTAGGCATATTCGAGAAGGAATTTGCGCCTACCATCTGAACAACTCACTTAGGTTCAAGCCTAAGCGGACATTTTTTTGAATAAAATCAAAAAAAGCTATCTGCTTCCCGCTTTTTCTACCGGCAGATCACCATCCGAATGATTACGACGGAACTGATAACGGTTCAAATCACGCAGCGAAACCTCCTCAGCCATCTCGCGAAAGCGTTCCGAATCTTGCAGCATCATATAATAGAGCTGCTTATCTGCGACTAACTGAGCGCGTGCATCCATGTCGATGCCCGCCTGTTTATGCAAGTCTGCCATGCGGTCATTCCAGCGAGACATCTCGAAACTGATCTCTTTACGCTCAAATGTCTTGGTCTGAAACATCTGTTTATCTTTACTCTCAGAAACTGAAATCGCGGATCGTTTGCCCCCCAACGAAGAATAATGCTTATCCCACTTCTCAATAGGAAAGGACTTATTCATCATCGAGTTTGTTTGCGACTGAGACCACATTTGTTTCTCCACGCGCTTATTCTCCACCGAATCGGCACGCCGACTCACCGAACCGAGCCTGCCAGAATTTGCCTCCGCAAGCGACACGAAAAACACGAGCGCACTACAAGCCAATAATTGAAATCGAAGAGTCATCAGAATGGGGTATGAGATTAATCCACACACAGATACCGCACAGCTACCGCCAAATCAAGCGCTAAGCTGTCAAAAGCATGTCGTGATACTCGTCCACTGCATCATGCTTGCGACCGATCAGCCTCATATCGTTGCAGAGCCCGTATCAATGCAGGCCCCAGCAGCGGCTTAGTCACATAATCATTCATCCCGGACGCCAGGCAACGCTCTCGGTCCGCCTCCATTGCATGCGCAGTGACAGCAATAATATGTATCCCCTGGTGTCGCCCCAACTCCGCCTCACGCTCGCGAATCGCACGTGCCGCCGCATAGCCTTCCATCACAGGCATCTGACAATCCATTAATACAAGATCGTACTGACGGGAAAACACAGCCGTAACGGCTTCTGCTCCATTTTCAACGATATCAACCGTGCATGCCACCTTCTTCAGTTGCAACTCTGTCACACGCTGATTCACACGGTTGTCCTCCGCCAATAAAACATGAAAACCGAATTGAGGATTTTCAGAAGCTTGTTTCGACTCAGGCACCTTCGTCTCCACCGAATCAAGATGCCCCGTCAATTCGCGTAAACATTGGTAAAAACGTTCTTGGCGAACAGGCTTTTGCAAACAATCACGAATTTCTAGCGCACGCAGCTCTTTCCGCGGAACAGAAGACGCCAGCGAAGTCAACAAGAGCAGGCTCAACCCTGCGAACTGGGGATTCGCCCGAATGCACTGGGCCAGTGACAAACCATCCAGATCCGGCATATGCATATCCAAAATCCCGACCTCGAAAGGTAAGGAATCCTTATCTTCCAGAATTCTAAGCGCCTCAGAAGCATTGGCAGCAGCCACCACATCCACGCCCCAATTCTTCAATTGTAAGCATAAGACATCACGATTGGTCTGGTTATCATCCACCACTAACATACGTAAGCCGCGCAGATCATCGCGCTGGCGGATCTGCGCAGGGGCCGATGCCGTCCCCTCAATCCAAGGGATTTCGAACCAGATGGTAGTCCCTTGCCCCGGCTTACTCTCCAGGCCAATTTCCCCACCCATCAATTGAACCAAGCGTTTGCAGATCGCAAGGCCCAGACCAGTGCCGCCATACTCACGGGTGGTTGAACCATCCGCTTGGGTGAACGCTTGAAAAAGCCGACTCTGCACCTGCGGCGTAATCCCAATCCCAGTGTCAATCACCTCAAAACGCAAGGCCTCTCCATCTTCCGAGCTATAGCGCATGACTTTCATCACAACCTCCCCCTCGCTGGTAAACTTAATCGCATTGCCCAATAGATTGATCATCACCTGTCGCAAGCGCCCGGGGTCCCCCAGACTCCACTGAGGAGTCGTGGGCTCGACTACACCCACCAACTCTAAGCCCTTCGATTGGGCAGCTTCGGCCATCAGCCCGAGCGTTTCCTCAACCAACTCCCGCACATCTAGACACACCGATTCGACTTCTAACTTCCCTGCTTCAATTTTAGAAAAGTCCAACACATCATTCAGAATCGCTAACAACGACTCGGCACTACGCTGAACTGTTTGAGAATACTCACGCTGCTCATCACTCAGTTCTGTGTCCAGAAGATGATGTACCATACCAATCACTCCATTCATGGGCGTACGAATCTCGTGACTCATATTCGCCAAAAATTCCGACTTCAAACGAGCGGATTCCAGCGCCACCGCTTCAGCTTGCTTCAGATTCGTAACATCCAAATAACTACACAAGATACCTTCAATCACCTCATCGTCGCCCTGCAAAGGGGCGAGGTTCAAAGTGATCCAACGTTCTTCGCTCCCGCTGGAGCTGACTTGCTTTATAATATTTGAGACCTCACGCCCGTCACGCAACACTCCCGCTTGCAACTGTTGAAAATGCTCACTATGCCCCTCCGCGAGCGGGAGTTCATTCAGAACCGCTCCGACGACCACCTGATCTCCCAACTGCATGTCATCGATAAAATGCTGATTAGATCCCTGAACCACACCTTCGCGGTTGGTCCAGACAATTCCCTGCGGTAAGATATTAAGAATCGTCCTCAACAGCCGCTCCGACTGCCTGGCGATGCTTTGACTACGCTCTAATTCGACAGTCCTGGCCTCCACTCGTTCCTCAATCTCATGATTGGCACACTCTAACTCAGCTTGCCGCTCCGCTGAAACAAACATTTCAAGCCGACTATCTCGAATCGATCGTAACAAAAACCAACACTCAAACGCAACCCAGCTAACATGCTCCAAGGGGCGCCAGATGGGAGAACTCAAAACACCAAAAATCGACTCTGGCCAAAATAAGCCACGAATAAAATGATCCATGCAGACAACCAGCGCTCCAGTCAACAATACCCTCGGATCACGGTAGAAGGCAATAAAAGCCAAAGATCCAAAGATATGAAAATGCGTCTCGATCCGACCTCCACTGAGATGAATCAATAATGCCCCCATCAACATTTGAGCTGCCGCAATTACATGCCGCGTCATCATTGCGCCCGGTCGTTTCCAAGCACACCAACATGGATACCCGGTAATCAGCCCCCCAAAAAAGACCGCAGCCCATACGTGAATATGCACGGTTGATTGACTTCCCGCCCAAGTCCGGGGTGAAATGACCAAGGCTGCCACCACCCCGGCCAGCCACTGAAAGCACATCAATTTCAGAAACAGTCGATCTGTATGTACATAAATCCTTTGCGCTTGCTCCTCAATCAAAGCTTGCTTGCGCTTAATTAATTCAGACTGCCCCAGACTCTCCATAATCCCTAAAACCTACATGGCCTACATGGCATGTTCACTGTGCAACTCGCACTGCATGTCATTCAGCAAACAACCAAACACAGCGGTCTGCCGCTCCGCATCACGACCATTCACTAGTTGCTGAATGGCAAGACGCCCCACATTGTCCCCATAATGCCCACGTGACGCGGTGATGCCACCACGAAAAAGTAATTGGCCGGAGCCCGCATAAACCAAAGTCGCACCAGATGTTTCGGCACCAAAACATGCCGCCTCAACGCCATCCCGATCCAAACCAACTGTGACATTTGGAATGCCTTCTGCCTGATGCCATAAACCGCTATGGGTCCATTCACTGGACTGTCCCGCGAGGCTAACAAATAGCACCCGCGCTGATAAATCGCTGGAACAATGACGCATCAAGACAGCCAATTCTCCTAAACTGGAACGCGAACATGGACACTGTGGATGCACGAACATCAGCAATTGAAAATGACTCCCGTTTAACTCTAGCGAGCTGCTCTCAGGCCAGACGTCCGGCACCTCACCGAAGCCACCCGGGGTTTGACTGTACACCCATAGCCAAGCAATTCCGATCCCAACCAAGAAGAGCCATATCAAGCCAAGCATATTGTGCCTAAACAACTGAAACATAAAAAATACACGCAAACGTAACGCAACACCAGACACGCCACAAGCATTAGGGGAATTAATTCATCAGCAAAATATTGATAATAAGCCGAATCAGATGCAATCAACAAAGCACATGCAAGCTCAGCCTAAGCAATCCAAGATTCCTCGATAAGTCGCCTCTCAGGTGCTGAAACATCCTTTCCTTCGTTGACGGACACCAAAGCGGCCTTCTTAATTCGCCGTTTTCTAAAAATGGCTACAACGACCAAAGAATACGACTTTTCCAGCATCGAGCCCAAGTGGCAGGCATACTGGGCAGAAAACCACACCTACGAAGCTAAAGACTTCGAAGACAAACCCACATTCTATGTGCTGGATATGTTTCCCTACCCTTCGGGCGCAGGGCTACACATCGGCCACCCCGAGGGCTACACTGCCAGTGATGCCCTCAAGCGCTTCAAAAAGGCACTGGGCTTCAATGTGCTGCATCCCATGGGCTGGGACGCCTTTGGCCTGCCAACAGAGCAGTATGCTATCAAGACGGGCACCCACCCGGCCATCACTACCAAGCAGAATGTGGCCAACTTCACCAAGCAGCTCAGCCAACTCGGCTTCGCCTACGACTGGAGCCGCGAAGTCAATACCACCGACCCTGGCTACTTTAAATGGACCCAGTGGATCTTCATGCAGCTCTTCAAGAAGGGGCTCGCCTACGTAGATGAAAAACCGGTCTGGTTCTGCCCGGAACTCGGCACCGTGCTCGCCAATGAGGAAGTGCTCAACACCCCCGAAGGCCCTCGCTCTGAACGTGGCAATTTCCCCGTCGAACGTCGCCCGATCCGCCAATGGGTGCTGCGCATCACTGAATACGCCGAACGCCTGATCGCCGGGCTCAAAGACCTCGACTGGCCCGATTCTACGAAGCGCCTACAGGAGAACTGGATCGGCCGCTCGGAAGGGGCAGAAATCACTTTCGATGTCGCAGGGCACGACTCACAGTTGACGGTGTTCACCACACGCCCCGACACGCTCTATGGAGCCACCTACATGGTCATCGCTCCGGAGCACCCGCTGGTCGCCTCCATCACCACCGCTGAAAATCAAGCAGCGGTCGCCGCCTACGTCGAAAAGGCCAAGAGCAAATCCGACCTCGAACGCGCCGAACTCTCCAAGGACAAAACCGGTGTTTGGACCGGTGCCACAGCGATCAACCCGGTGAACGGCAAGGAAATCCCTATCTGGGTCGCCGACTATGTGCTCATGACCTATGGCACGGGTGCGATCATGGCCGTGCCCGCACACGATGTGCGCGACTTTGAATTCGCCAAAGAGTTTGGGCTCGAAATCATTCAAGTCATCGACGACGGCGGCAAAGCTGAGAAGGACGCGGACGGAGGACTCATCGAAGCTTACACCGGCCCTGGCAAGCTGATCAACTCTGGCGAACAAAGCGACAAGGACTCTGAATCGGCCAAAAATGCGGTGATCGAACAACTCGCCGCCGATAATCGCGGTAAGGCGACCATCAACTTCAAGCTGCGCGACTGGCTCTTCTCACGTCAACGCTACTGGGGCGAACCTTTCCCAGTGCTATGGCTCAGTCAAAGCAACTACGACTTGGTCGATGACTCTCTCAAGTCTGTGGAGCGCCCCGTCACTTGTGAAGTCGACGGCGAGCTGCTCTACGCCATCATCCTGCCCGAAGCCGAGCTCCCACTGGAACTGCCCGAAGTCGAGAGCTACACCCCCTCTCCGGACGGACAAAGCCCGCTCTCTAAGGCCGAAAATTGGCTACATGTCTTCATCGACCCCGCGACCGGCGCCACTTCCACGGAGGCCCAGGACGGCTGGGTCCCCGCGATCCGTGAAACCAATACCATGCCGCAATGGGCGGGTTCTTGCTGGTATTACCTGCGCTACGTCGACCCGAAAAACACCGAGGCTCTAATCGACCCTGAAAAAGAAAAGTATTGGGGCACCCCGGATCTCTACATCGGCGGGGCCGAGCACGCGGTGCTCCATCTGCTCTACGCTCGCTTCTGGCACCACATTCTATACGATATCGGCGTTGTCAGCGATCCCGAGCCCTTTAAGAAACTCTTTCACCAAGGCATTATCCTCGGCGAAGACGGTGAGAAGATGTCCAAAAGCCGCGGTAATGTGGTCAACCCTGAAACCATCATCGAAAGCTACGGAGCCGATGCGCTACGTCTTTACTTGATGTTCCTCGGTCCTCTTGAAGCGATGAAGCCTTGGAACACCAAGGGCATCGAAGGCATCGCCCGCTTCCTGCGCAAGACATGGCGCCTGGTGGTAGCCGATGATGGCGAGCTCCAACTCAAGATCGGTCAAAGCGACGCACTCGATCCCGAAACGGAGCGCGTATTGCACGCCACCATCAAGAAAGTCACCGAAGACTACAGCAGCTTAGGCTTCAACACGGCGATCTCGCAAATGATGATCTGCATCAATCAACTCGCCAAGACGGAGGCCCTGCCTCGCGAAGCAGTCGAAGACTTCATCAAACTGCTCGCCCCTCTGGCACCACACATCGCCGAAGAACTCTGGCAACGCCTCGGGCACGAAGGTAGCATCGTCGAAGCCGGCTGGCCGAAATACGATGAAAGCAAGCTCGTCGAGGACAGCGTCAAAATCATCTTCCAAGTCAACGGCAAGTATCGGGGCGACGCACAACTGCCCGCCGATGTATCCAAGGACGATGCCATCGCGGCCGCCAAGGCCAACGAGCGCGTGCAGGGCTTCATCGACGGCAAGACGATTAAGAAAGAGATCTACGTGCCGGGCAAGATCGTCAATATCGTGGCCGTCTAGTCATGACTAATTGCAGGATACGGCATGCAAACTCTGGGCGTCCGGCGACAACAGCCGCTGGACGCCTGCTTGCCTTTGCCCGCGAGACCAGCCAACGAGCTCGCCCTCTCATATACGTTATCGCCGCACTCTGCCTCTGTAAAGTGCCAGCACTGCCGGCGCAAACGATGATAGAGGGCAGTGCCATCATCACCAGTCGTAGCGGCTTAGTCCAGGCATCGAATGCCTCGGGCCAAGCGGTGGCAACGAAACCACATAAAGTGCTGCAACCCGAAGGTCTTCGTATCTCAACGCAGCAAGACGGACAACTGTTTCTAACATTTTCCAATGCCGTGGCCATCGCGCTCAACGAAGAAACAGCCCTGCAGTGCCTCGAATACAGCCAACAAAGCTTCAAGAATGAAGACCTCAGTCCAGGCTTCGAACCGTCTACATCCAAACTTCGTCTACAATTATCACAAGGCCAGTTAGCCATCGCCAGTAATCGACTCTCGCCCCTCTCAGAGTTACGCATCCACCTCCCTAAAGGCGAAGTACGCCTACACAAAGGCACCTGCTTGATACAACTCGACACAACAGGGCTACATATCACCGCCTACGAGGGCAATTTAACCTACTATTACCCCCAGCAACAGGCCCGCGAATTCATTTCCGCTCCCAAATCAGTGCGTATTAGTGAGCAGAGCATCGAGCGCCAACAAATTGCAGAGGCCACAACAGTCGAGTCACTGGATGCAGCGGAAACACAATTGTGTCAGGCCGCTCAACATGCCAGCAAGCGTGTAGTCTTTCAAGCCAATGCACGCGCTGACGCGCCCCCCGTGCCAGTCCTCATTGTAAGTCCTGACTATTTCAAGCAAGCGGACCTCCGTCCTTATCAATTTAATGACTAAGCCCAACAGCATTTCGAGCTATCTGCCCCCCAACTTTGATGCCCAACCGATCGGCCTCATTGCAGGCAAAGGACTCTACCCCATCCTGATGGCCGAGCGTATTCGTGCGGCTGGCTTGCCACTTCGCTTGATTTCTTTTAAAGGCGAAACCGAGGCCAGCTTAATCGAATCCATCCCGCCCCAGCAACACCTACAAATCAAAGTCGGACAGCTGGGAAAGTTACTCAAGTCACTTAAGAAACTCGGCTGTCACTACGCAGTCATGGCCGGGCAAATCACACCCAAACGCCTCTTTCATGGCCTACACCCCGATCTCAAAGCACTCGCGATACTCAATAGCTTAAAAATTAAGAACGCCGAAACGATCTTTGGAGCGATTGCCGCCGAGATCGAAGCCATCGATATCCAAATGCTCGATGCCCGCAGTTTTCTAGATGATCAGCTCGCCAGCGAAGGGCTGATGACTGAAGGTAAACTCAAAGCACCGATGGAATTCATTCAACACGGTATTCAAATCGCAAAGGGCATTACCGAGCTCGACATTGGCCAAGGCGCGGTTGTGCGTAAAGGCACCGTACTCGCAGTCGAAGCTTATGAAGGCACCGACCCCATGCTGCAACGTGCTGGTGCCTTTAAGACAGACGGCCTCATCTTTGTGAAAACAGTGAAGCGCCAGCAAGACTATCGTTTCGATGTCCCCGTCTTTGGGGAACGCACTCTCGATGTCATGCACCAAGCAGGCATTCAAACCGCCGCGCTCGAAGTCGACCGCGTGATTATGCTCGATAAAGACTCGCTGCTAAAGAAAGCTGCTACATTAAAAATTGAGCTACTGGGCTACCATAGCTAGCACTTTTACTTATGCACTGCCCCCATCGGCATAAAAATGTTCCCTGATTGTAAAAAATATGTATATATAGAGTCTATGTTAGGACCTCTCACCCACAAAAAACAAGGTTTTACCCTCGTCGAATTGGCAATCAGCACCAGCATTATTGGTCTTCTTGCAGCAGTTTCCCTACCTGCATTTCAACGCTCCCGAGACAACGTCCGTATTGGTGCACTGGAACACGACCTACGGCTCTACGAACAAGAATTCGACACTTTTGAGCTCGATTACGGGTCCTACCCCAGCTCCCACGCAACTGCCGGCGCACACCCGGAAGGAATGATCGACCGCATGAGTGAGGCTTGGAAGCTCCCTTCACCGATTGGCGGCACCTACCGCTGGATCTACACTACTGAAGCTAAACCAAGTGACCGAAGCGCCTACATTGAGATTGTCCACAACGATCAATCCCCGATCGCCATTGATCCCGTTCGCCTTATAGATATCGATGAGCATATCGACGACGGCGACCCCAGTACCGGCAGGTTGCGCTTAAGCGGCGAAAATCTTAGATACTACATCAAGTTCTAAGGCTTCTTCTCCAGCACCTCGCCAATACTTGATAGCGAGCCATGGTGACGTTTATAATCAATACCGTGCAGAGTAATGATCTCGTCGCCTTTAGGTTGTAATAGATACACCTCCTTTGCCAGCATCGCAGTCTGCCCCTCATGCTGCCCCACCTGCACTGGCCAGGAATCCAAATTCACGAGCACAAAACCACCCTGCTCCTCCGAATGCCACATCTCATAACGAGTAAATTCTCCTTCTCGACTCAGCTCAAAGAGCATGGAGCCTTCCCGATACTCACTCACATAAACATCCGCGTATTTGCGCAGCACACCTGTCTCAGTGCTCAAACTTGGAACGAAATCCGGCGCACTCCGTAAGCGAGGTTGATGCGAAATATCACGCCAGATAAGCTTGAAGCAAACTGCCAGCACGATGCACATCAATATCAATGCGATGCTTGAAGTATACTGATGACGACCACTGCGATATTGTTTTGTTTGAGGCCGAACATAGCCTTCTTCATCAGCGGGTGCAGTCTGAAAAACCTCCTCCATGGACTGACCTCTCAGCAAGCCAACAACTTCCGCAGGCAGCACCTTCAGATCTTTTCGATTCTGCGAATGAGAATCGGTATAAAACAGCTGACCGTTAATCGCACGAACCGTCACTCTCCCATGCTTGGCCAGCACTTCCACTTCAGGAAAATCAACCAGCGAATGCTGCGAACTGGCGATCGCCAATCGATTCAGAGCCAGAATGAAACTCTCTTCATCCTCAAAGTCTGCACTCCACGAGCCATGCTCCAAATCCTCAAAGCCGAAATCTTTGTCAATATGGCGAAATGTGGCGACGAACTGCATCAAAATAAACGGGGTAAATTATAAAAGTCTCAATACGGCGGGGCGAGATTGACCTCAGGATTCAGGCTCTGGAGAAGGCTGTGACGCATCGCCCAAACCCTTGCCCAAGTGTAAACGATACAGTGCAATATCCGGAATATCGATCAAAACTTGCACCAACCATCGCGCCACAACGATTCCAATCACTTGCACAGTGGTGCCCAGCAAAGATGCCAGTGTCGCTGGCACCGAGGTATAATAGAGCAAGGTCAAAACGCCCGCTAGAATCACCACCCCGATCGCTAGCCATGCCAAAATATCAATCATCAAACGAAGGTCCGTATACGCGGATTGTTCACGCACTTTATGCCGCAGCACCCCCAGTTCAGACACATTTGAAGGGAGGTGAGCACCCCGCACCGTCCCCGGATTCGATGCGACTTTCGAACGACGGCGCTTCTTCTTTGAACTGCTGTCCCCCTGCTCCTCGGATTGCACACCACTCGCAGCGACTCGGCCACGCGCAGTACGATAAGCCGCATATGCCTGCTGCCACTGGTGCGCCGACATCTTACGCGTCGTCGGGTCCATCTTCTCGCGGGAAGCTTTAAAAGTATCAAAATCGTCCATCATCTATTCCACTTTGAGATCAAAACGCCCAAAGACTGGCTCCCCTTGCACTTGGATTTGAGCAAAGAGCCGATACCACCCAGCGTTGGGCACATTAAACAAAAACGCGAGTTCAGTGCCCGCTGCCTCTGTCCCGCCGAAACCTGCGGTGCGTGCCGAAGCCACGCTATCCATCGGATGCATATGAGCAAAGCCCCGCCCCTCGCCATCAAAAGCGACCATATGCCCCTTCGCCCCCATCACGGTCTCCAGCGCGATCGAGCCCCCCTCGATATCGGCGATCTTTAATTCAAAACGATAATCACGCCCAGTCTTCAAGCGCTCAGGTGCACCCAACAACTCAAAACGAACCCCGTCCACTAAACTCTCCGTCGAACGCACAAACTCCGGGCGATGCGCCGCACCAGGCACCTCAATCTCAGACAGCGCAATTGCTTGGCTACGACTGCGCAAGGGCACAATTTCGGTAAAGACGCGATACTTCCCCGTGCGCGTAGGCGTGAAATCAAACTGATAACTTCCACTCAAGCCATCTGCACTAGGATGCACGTGATGATAATCTTCCAAAGATGGATCGATCACCATAACATGCATTTTCTTAGTATGCGTCACTGCCAACTCATGTGGTGCGATCCCCGTGCCTCCAGCAGTCTCTAAAGATAAATCTATTGTCGATTTCACTCCTGGCACCAGTGGCTCATCCGATTTGACTTCGGCGACAATTGGATAACTAAAACGGGTCAAATCAATAAACCCGGCATGATTGGTCGCACAAAGCTCAATCTCTCCATCTGCATTCACAATTTCCTCGTAGTGCAAAAATCCACACTGCGCCGCAGGTAAAGCCCGCAATACAAAATATGCGCCGAAAAAAATCAGACTAAGCAATCCAATGGATAGCCAGGTGGCTTGAGATAAAGGTTTTGAAGAGGAATCAGGCATGACAACAGATAAGAATGTGCCAACGCGCCTACCAGGCGCAAGACGGAATGTAAAAGGCAACAAGGTGCACTTGAATACCTACTTAACTTAAAAGAAAAATCAATCGGCCCCAGCAGATCACTTATAATAGTTAGCAAACTGCCTCATACCGTTTCTAACCTTTACACCCACTCGTAACCCTGTCACAGCAATGTGTCCTATGACGGATACAATTAAAGTCGGAATTTGGGGACTTGGTCGCGCTGGACTCAATATGCACGCGGCTGAATTAGGGCTCTACCCGGAGCAGTTTGAACTACATTCTGGCATCGACATAGATCCGGCACGCAATCAAATTCTCGTCGAGAAATATGGCGCAAAAGCCTACACGAATGAAGACGCATTCCTCAACGACCCCGAAGTTGAACTCATTTCCATTGCCACCCGATCCCCGGATCACGTAGCACATTGTGAAAGAGCCCTCTCTGCCGGTAAATACGTGTTCCTCGAAAAACCAATTGGCCTAAGCTATACCGACGGCCTCAAGATACTAGCCTTAAGCCAACAGTATCCTGGCAAGCTCTATCCACGTCAGAACCGCCGCTTCGAAGCCCCCTTTAATCACATCAAAGAGATCATGGCATCCGGCATATTGGGCGATGTGTATGAGATCAAGCTTTGTCGCCATAGTTTCCAGCGCCGTAGCGACTGGCAAACCATCGTCGAATGCGGTGGTGGCCAATTGAACAATTGGGGACCGCACATTATCGACCACGCTCTCCAATTTCTCGACTACAAAGTCGCGGAGATCTGGAGCGACCTAAAGAAGGTGGCTGCGCTGGGTAATGCGGAAGACCATATCAAGATTGTGCTCAAAGGCGAGAGTGGCCGCGTCATTGACATGGAAATCAGCGGAGGGGCCGCTCTACCGCAAAATGAATACACTCTCTTTGGCACACGTGGTGCACTTACCTGCCAGGGCGCTGACATCCATTTGAAATATATCGATCCAGATCAAGAATTCCAAAAAACCGAAGCATTTGCTGGCACCCCCTCTCTCGATGGCGGAGTCAGTAATGCCTATGCCGATCTGGAACCAGTCAAATGGGTCGAAGAGCATATCAAAGTCGCACCCCAAAAGCCGACCCAAATCCACTCCATCTGGCCCGCCCTGTACGATTCGGTCCGCAACAACGCAAAGTTTCCAGTTTCCATCGAACAAGCCGTCGCCGTGCTCAAAGTGACCGACCAAGTGAAGAAAAATACCTCATTTTCTTAGCGACAAGCTTAGCCGCACTCACATTTCAACCACCGGCGTCCACCAGCAGCCCGTGGCATATACGGACACACTACGCACTATGCTGTGCCAGCTCTGCCATGCCCAGGATGCATAGAGAAAAAATCATTCTGCTCCAGAATCATTCTGCAGAAAAATCCGCCTATCGAGCAACTAATCCTCCTCAGATTTATGTTCTCTCGCGTCAAACGCAGCCTTATCAGCCAGTGAGACATGCCCCTCAACCATACCGTTGTCGAGCGGGTCATCCACACGACTAGCTAGGTCCCGAAACAATTTACGCAAGTCAATCACACCCCCGATCAAAAACCAGAAGGTCGAGACAATGCCCAATATGCCAGTGACCACCAAACTGGTAATAAAGAAATACTGGCTCCAGGCCTCATCCGACCAAGGCGAAAACATATTCCAAATCAAGACACCTAAGAAACAGAGTCCAAACTTATAAACGATGGCGTAGCCAAACACCGACCAAGTAATAATCTTATCGCCCCGGGTATACTCCGGAGTGATACCGATCAACTTCTTAAACGCATTGTGTAAGCTCCACTTAAAGGGCTCCTTATATTCATTCGCCACATCATATTCTCCACGGTGCAACAGACGATCCAGATTATAGGGCTTTTTCTGCGTGATCAACGATCCCAGGATGTAAGCCGCAATCCCACTGCACATCGCCATAAAATACATTTCATACGAATTGATCGGAAACTTCACAGCACTCATTTCCCAAGCCACATATGGATTAAACGGGCTCGAAACTGTCTCCAGGAAATGACCTACCGAATGACTCCAGCCATTATCCTCGATCCATGGGTAGACGACTTCCGCCCAATTACGCTGCAGGAATAAGCCCATCAAGGAAAAACCGGAACCGAAAATGATCGCTCCAAAGGCCCCCGTCGTGGTGCCAAAACGACTATACAAACCGAAAATCATGATCGGTCCTGCACCGCCAAGCCATAAAGCCGTCATCATGGTGGTGAACATGATGATGTAATCGATCTGCACGAAGAAAATCGAGACCACGAAAAAGAAAATACAGACCCCCAAAGAACAGAGCCGGAAGAGTAGCAGGTGCCGCTCGGGCGTCAACGGCTCCTTCAAAAACGGAACGATCAAATCCTGCACGATCGTCGAAGAAGCGTTAAACACACGCGAATCATCGGTAGAGATCAACAACATGATCATCAACAGAAGAAACAAGCCCATCAGACCAGTCGGCAGCAGATTCTTCAAGGCCACTGGCAGCATCATCTGATGATACAAAGTGCGGAACTTCTGAAACTGTTGATTTCCCTCCGGCGTGCCACTCAGCGAATCGTGAGCCGCCGCGATATAAGGAGTGTCGATATTATGATCCTGAGAAAGTGGCGCATCCACCCCGATCTCATGCCGCGGCACCGGCACTTGAGCTAAGCTATGCTCCAAATCCGCGCGTGTTCCCACATCCGGCACCGACTCCAGCGCCACCTTTTCGGTCAATTCAGAGCGAATCTCATGCGCCTCATCCGCAAACTTCCCGTGCGTCATCAACGCGATCACCATCACCGCGATCAAAAGCATCATTAAACCCGCAAACAAAGAGCGCCAAGTGCCCAAAATGCCCGCCATTTTTTGCTCATGCGGCGTACGACCACTGGTCGAAGTATCGTTACCAATCCAGCTCGCTCGATTTAAAATACTCCCCATAATCGTCACGAAGAGCGCAAAAATATTAAAGTCACGCAGCTTCTCGATATCAAAAGGATTTATAAAACTCTCTCCATCCACACGATCGATCATCACCGGTCCAATCGTATCGTGCCAGCCAAAGTGCAGGTAAATATAGCCCGCGATGATCACGAAAATAGGATAACTCATCAAGCCCTGGAACGCATCCGAAATCAGCAACGAAATACGCCCGCCCGGCCAAATAATCAGCATACACAAAGCCAGCGATGATGTGACCACCAAGGTAAAAGTCGGCAGCGCCACCCCCATCACCATCACCTCATGCGGCAAACCAAGGAAGTAAATAAAGAAATTAGCCGCCACCGCAGGCCCGATTGCATTCGTCACCATCTCGGCCAAAGTGCGGATCGTCGCCGCCACAATCCGTAACGGTCGATTATAACGCATCTCCAAAAACTGACCAATCGAGAGCGAACGCGTCTCACGGAAACGATACACACAAAAGCCAGTTAGCCCCATCACAATCCCAACGGGCACGGTCAGATACTCCCAGAAAGTCAGCGCATAGCCCACCTGATACTTAGACTCCACCAAGCCCACCAAAGTGATCACACTCAGACCAGCCGTTAAATCGCCCGCACAGATCACATAACGGCCCGCCACACGCCCCGCTGCCAAGTAATCAACCACGCCTCGAACATACTTCTTCGAGTAAACCGCGATACTAATAATAAGAACTACAGGAACAATGGCAATCAGCCAATCAATAGGGTGCATGATAATAGAACACCTGACATAAAATCAGGATAATTTTACTTGGGGGATTTAGCAGCAGACAAATCTACCACTCTTGTAAAAAAACAGGAGCCACGAACCCACAGTACAGATTTCAAAAAATCAACTCTAATATATATTCTTAACAAGTAGTAGCACAGGTCATAGACACGCGCCCCAATTCATTCACAATGACCGAGTGTAAATAAATGAATTTATAGATTGACCTATCAGCTGAGGAGATTTTGCTCCTCAGCTTCCCAAGGAGAGGTGACAGAGTGGCCGATTGTGCATCCCTGGAAAGGATGTGTGCTGGAAACGGCACCGAGGGTTCGAATCCCTCCCTCTCCGCCACTTATAGTCGACATTTGCCTAGGATTTGCCAATTTGAAATGACAAATCGGCAAATCATGACAAAGCATAAGTTCAAAATTACCCCCTTCACCAACCCAAGCGGCACAGAGGTTTTCCGCTTGTCTGGAACGTTTAACGGCAAGCGCATCCGCGAAAACTACTCGACCCGCGAGGAAGCTAAGAACGCTCGGCAGGACTACGAGATCAAGCATCTCAACAATGAGCCCGAGGGCCGCACTCTCTGGACGACTCTCAGCCCCGAGGAGAACCGCGACGCCGTCGCTGCCATGAGTATGCTCAAGGCGCAGGCCTCCGAATACTCGCTCACCTTTGCGGTCGATTACTTCTTGCGCAATTTCCGCCCTCCCGAGCGAGAGAAAGACGCTCAGACTGCGGCACAAGAGTATCTGGACCAACGAGACCGCGACGCCGTGCGCGGCTTCATATCAGACTTACAGTTCAAAGCCATCCGTTCCGAAATGAATTGGTTTAAAATGGTCTTCGGTGAACAGCCCGTTTCGTCTATTTCCATTGATGCTTACCGCTCCTATTTAGAAAAGCCCAAGCAACAGCCCCGCTCCCGTCGCACTCCGCCCAGAGTCACGTCATTGAAGACCTGGAACAACCGCCGCGGCCTGCTGAACACCTTCTGCCTATTCTGCGTTGAAAAGGGTTACCTCGCCGAGAATCCCATGGTTAAGATCCCGAAGCACAAGATCAGTAAAAGCCGCGCCACCGCCGAGACCCTCACCGCCGATCAGGTCAAAGCCCTCATGAAGTTCCTGGAGACCTATACCGGCCCCCCGGAACGTAAAAATACGGCAGCGCAGCCCAAGGGCTTCCTAGTTCCTTTCTTCGCTCTGGCACTCTTTGCCGGCGTCCGCCCCGACTGGAAGCACGGCGAGATCAGCAAGCTTCAATCCTCTGACATCGATTTCAGCACCAACATAATTCGCATCGAGCCCCGAACCTCAAAGGTCAACGAACACCGCACTATCAAGATCCAGCCCAACCTACGCGCTTGGCTCGAAAGATACCCACTTGACCAGTATCCCCAGATCCCACCCAAAAACGTCGACCGCATCCTCCGAGAAGTTCGGCAAGAGTTCTCCCTCGGGCACGACGTCTTACGCCACACCTTCATTTCAATGACAGTCGGCGCCTTCCGTTCGATTGGCGATGCCGCACTGCAGGCCGGCAACTCTGAAGCCGTCATTCGCAAACACTATCTGGATCTTAAGAGCGTCGAGGAAGCGGATGCGTTTTGGGCGATCGTGCCCGAGGGCGAGAAGCTACCAGCCATGGAGAAGAAGGATGGGCGGTATGTGCTGAAGAGTCAGGAGGCCAAGAAATAGGAAAATGAAGTCTAAATTAGAAAAAGAGATACTAGATGACTTGTGCGTGAGACGTGAGAATATTGAAAAGCTGTTTCATCCTCCGCCAGCTAAGAGCACCTTCCATGAATGGATTAATAAGGGTCTCATTGTTCAGGCCAGAGGATTGAGTGGTTACTACTTGCTAAACAAAACGCGGGTCCGCCTGGGCTTGCCTCCCGTTGATGTGAAGCTCGCGCGCGTGGAACGACTGAATCCGCAGGCTGCGAAAAAGAAGTCGGCGAAGAAAGAGGAGCCCAATCCGGTTGAGATACGAGGAACCCCTCCAACACTCATGACGGTAAAAGAAGCGGCGATCTATCTGACAGTTTCAGAACAGTTTTTACGCGACAGAATTGCCGATCACACAATCCAATTCGCCAAGGCAGAGAATCAAATCATTCTCAGGCGTAAGGATCTGGATCAATATTTGGATCACATCCTGCAGCGTAACAAGTAGCCGACCTGCTCAGCTCCTGATTAAGGAACGCGACGAAATGAACCGACGCCTCCAGACCAATCGACATGCAAGACGGTGGCATCGCTGGGGATAAAAGAAAAACGGCCACCAGATTTCTCTGATGGCCGTCGAAGGCTACTTACCCTTTGGAGGGTTATTGTCGCGCCCTCCGCCAGAAGGGTTGCCAGTGGTGCTAGGCCAGCCAGCATTACCTTTGTCGTAGTTTGCTCCAATCATGTATACTTCATTGTTCATTGTTATCCTTTTGTTACGGACGGGGAAATTCCCGCCACAAGGATGTAACTCTTGATAACAACGAGAGAATAATTTTAAGTTAGCAACAAATGAGCAAGATAAAAGCTATTCACTTCCTAGCTACCACTGGCATCGCCCTTGGAATAGCAGCCATCAGCTATACTTATTTAAAGAGACAATATTCAGTCCTTAAGGCTCAAGAAATCGCCCCCGATGCCTTCAGCTCAAAGACAATCGAGCGATTTTTAATCGAAGATAAGAATCACGATAATGCACAGCGACTCAGCCGAGCATTCGAATTCTTGCCAACAGAAAATGATGTAGCTGGCATGCTGGCCTTCACTGCTTTTGAGCGCCACATCACAGAAATATGCTCGTTACGCTTTAAAGCAGAGCCGCCGAAACGTGGCCTGCTCAATTTAATCAAAAAGCTTAGAAGTGCGAACGTGCTTTCACGTGAGAAATACGAGAGCATAAAGGCACATGTTTGCGATGTGCGGAATCCGATGTTTCACGGTGACGTCTACTGCCCGAATAAGTTGAAGGCTTCACTGGCATTCATCAAGAAATTCATGGAAGAATACCCAATTAGTCGCTTTGCAGTATAGATGACACACATTGAGCAAGAGAACATGTCTCACACATCGAAGACTACTTCTTCAGCTCCTTGCGAATTCGTATGATAAGGTAGGTCAGCGTTGCCAGCCCGACCAAGATCCCGACTGCCGCGTTGACACCGTCTAAGATGGCGGTGGCGCCGGTTCCGGCGGTGCCGATCCAAGCGGGCCTTAGGTCGATGATCTGTTCGTAGATGCGTTTCAAAGTGGGAAGATTGGAGGGTATCTAGTCAAGCCCATCGCGGCAGCGATATAGGCCGAAGGCCGTAGCCCCGTAGAAGGCGTTGGAATTGTTTAAGGTTGTCGTTGTCCAAGGGCTCCTCCCCCCTGCCAACCACATCCCCTTCTCCGCACAATGCGTCTGCTCGGTGGCAATGACAGAGCATCGCCCTCCATTAAGTGTCGAGGTCGATGGGCTGCTTGGTGGGCGTCTGGTAGCGTTCGAGTAGCTTTGCAATTTCGCGCTGCACTTGTAGGGCGTTTTGGTGCTCTTTGAGTGTGGCCGTCAGGCTGGCGTCGATCTTCTCACCTTGTGGTGTCTGGTCGAGCACATCGCGAAAGGTGTCGATGCCTTGAATCAAGCTAGTCGCTACCTTGTCGGCTGTGTGCTTCTTCTTGCCCAACCAGACTGCACCTATGGCGAGTGCTCCGTTTAGAACTAAACTCGTGAGTGGCGCGGCTCCAGGGACTGGAATGAGCGACGTGGCGGCTTCGATCAGTGGTGCCATCGAACTTTTGGGACGGACGATGCCGAGGGCAGCGGCTTCTTCGAGGGTGATGTTTTGCTCGGCCGCGACTTCGTCGTAGGGCACGGGCTCGTAGAGCGCACTTTTGACCGTTTCGCAGCCAGTGAAGCAGCTGGCCATGGCCAATATGCTGATGACAAATAGCGGATGACGGATA
The DNA here is from genome assembly GCF_033878955.1 of Coraliomargarita algicola. Taxonomy (NCBI): domain Bacteria; kingdom Pseudomonadati; phylum Verrucomicrobiota; class Opitutia; order Puniceicoccales; family Coraliomargaritaceae; genus Coraliomargarita; species Coraliomargarita algicola. The sequence continues at coordinate 4,298,821 of NZ_CP138858.1, read as the reverse complement.
GCTGATTTCATAGACTGGAATTGTTTGGGTTAACGTTTTTTGAAGGCGGCGGATGGGGCAACTCGGGAGAGTTGCGATCCCGGGGCTTTGGCTGACGCTGATACGCATCCGCCCTCCCCATGAGGCAGGTCGGGAGACCTGCGTTCCCGGACTTAGCTGACGGTGATTCTTTTCGCTGAGATTGCGGAGGTGAGCTTGATGTCTTCGGTCCAGTCGACGGCTAGGACGTCAGAGCGGCTGGACTCTTCACGGTAGGTGCGAACTACATCGACTCCGCCGCGTCGGGTGCGGAAGGTCTTCATGAAGCAGGGATCGTAGAGCGTGGGCGCGTTGTTGCCGTGGAAGAGATACAGCTCACTGCCGACGATGTTCTTGGCGCTCTTGTCATTGCCCCACTTGTTCTCGTCGTAAGAGAGCACGCCGACGCGAATATCGAGGTCGGGGTTGAGTAGGAGCGATGCGAACTGGTTACGGGTGACGCCAACGGAGGCGGCACCTGGGAAGCGGGCAATCACTTGTGGGTTGTGACGGATTGCGGCCCATGCGGGCAGACCGATGACGATGCGGTTGGGCATTTGGCCGGTATCAGTGGCTAGGGCTTCGATTTGCGCGTCGATCTCGGCAATGGGATCGTCCGTGTTGCCTGCGCCACTCCATGCACCGATGCCGCCGACTGCGGCGATGGAACCAGCGACGGCATTGAACACCTTGCGTTCGTGCGAGGCGACTGCCGAGGAAACAAGAGTGCGCGTCTTGGCCTGCTCCAAGTGGAGCGGATCGCCCTGCCCTGCTTCGTCACGCTCGTGGTCGTCGATGGGGATTTCGAGGGCCTGAGGCAAGCAATTGTAGGTGGGATCGGTGGCAGCGAATTCGAGACGACGGGCAGGTCCACCAACAGCTCGGGATGTGTCGAGGATCTGGAAGGCGTTCTTATCAGAGAAGTCTTTGTATTGACCGGTTGCGGCTGGAACAATGACTTCAGGCGCAATAAAATCGGCCAAGGACGAGCGTAGGTCTTGGGAAAGACCGCGGGCGAAGTTGGTCAGGGTGACGTGGAATTTACTGGAGGACATAGTAGGTTGTTCGTTGGGTTAAGTTAGTTCGACTGGGTTGAAGATGACGGCTTCGATCAGATCACCGGCGACGCCACTTTCCAAGGCGATGCTAACGAGCGTGCGAGTCCCTGAACCTGAATCGGGTTGCACCCTTCCCGTATTCATCACTTCAAGTGTATCACCAACAGCCACAGCTGCGCCTAATGATAGTTTTAGCGTTCCAGCAAAGCCGCCCGCGCAAACCGCGATGGATGATTTTTCATTTACATCGGTGCCACAAAGAATCACCCCGAAAGGAACACCCGCAGCGGGGCCTCCGTAATAGTAATGATAGTGATCGATCTTTCCATCGGCATCAATGAAAGCAAATTGGCCTTCCAATCCACGGAGATCGCGTGCGGGAACAAATGGGAGGATTGCGTTGGTTCGGGTGGGCTGGGACATGATTAATAAATGGCTAATGAATGATGATTGATTGCGGATGGCTTAGCGGAACAAGTCCGGCGATTCGGATTGGGCTTTGGCGAAGACGGTTTGAAAGTCGGCTTGAGGATTGGCGGCTCGGACTTCTGCCAGCTTCTTTTGTTGGAGGTGCATCTTATCGAGCAGGCCATTCTTGGGGTCGTCGCCTTCGGTGACTTTGGCGAGGACGGGATTGATGGGGAGCGCTTCGAGGGCTTTGACGGCTTTGGCTTCGTCGCGAATGAGGGCTTCTTGCCAGAAGGCTTTGGCGTCTGTATCGGCAGGGGCGAGGCGGCCAGCTTTGAGGGCGGCTTCGACTTGCGAAGTGGCGCGGGCTTTAATGGCATCTTCGATGCGGTTTTTCAGTTCCCGGTTTTCGGTTTCCAGTTCGGTGAATTTGTCCTCGATGGCTTGTGCCATGACATCTTCGGACGCTTCAACGGAGTCGATGATTTTGAGGGCGTGGAGTTTGGCGGTGATTTTCATAATGGAGACTGACACTGATGAGGCAGGTTCGGAGACCTGCGATCCCGGGTTGCCTTTGGCAAATAGCGACTGGATGGATTTGAAGGCAGCGCGGTTGACTAGGCCGCCCATGTTGGTTTCGGAGCCGATGACTTTGCCTTGGTCGTCGGGGATGAAGGTCGGAGAAAAACGGCGGAAGGTCTTTTCCTTCACGGCGCTCTGGCCTGCCCCACTCCATTCGATCTTGGCGCGGACACCGCCGGTCTTGGGATCGTCGCCTGCCCAGTAGAACTCGGTCGGCCATGCAGCGGCCTCGCGGTCTTCGTGGTTAAAGTCGAAGAAGGGGCGATCGTCGATGCCTTCGGTAGACTTAGTTAGCTGATTTTGCAGAAAGGTGTTGAGCGTTTCTGCAGTGACGGCGTCGACTGTGACATCGAGCGCGACGGGCTTGCCTTCACGGGAGGCATTGATGCGGTGAGTGCCTGGGGGCATATACTGAAGTTCTTGAGGAACTTCAGTCATGGCGGATGACTGATGATTGATGACTAATTCAGTCGAAAGCGCGGCTTTGATGGCTTCGGGCATGCGATGAGATTTGCGTCTCGGGATGCGTGCGGCGAGGGGGTGGTTTCACTGGGTTCAATCGTGTTTCACTTAGCCGATGAATAATGGCGGATGAATGATCTATGCGTTGCCGTTGGTTATGCAGGACACGGTGACGGATGAGTGATAACAGATATTAGCATTGAATTCATAATATTCAAAAATAATCTACATCCTATTTACCGAAAACAATCATTCCCAACAACAAAAGAAATGAATGACGATATTCAGAATATACAAAAAGTCCTCAAACTAAACACAAAACAATGTGAAGAATTTAAGAGAGCGATTAACTTGTGTTCAAATGGCACTTTCCATGCGCTCTGCTACTCTCAAAGACTGAGCCACAAGAAAAAGAAGATGATGGCTATAAGTAAAGCCAGACAATGTATCCTTAAACTTTCAAAAAGAAGCGGCGTAGACGCTCACAAAATACAAAGCCTCTTTCAAAATGAAATTAACGCGATAGTTATCAGAGAAGAAAACTCGACAAGGGGGCAGAAGCCTAAAGCAGGCAAAAAGTGGAAACCCTTCCAGGGGGAAAGGGAACATCTGTTTGGACAGTTTAAGTCACACCAAATACGCATAAAACATAGGTGCGCTAATTTATTCCGACTTCGGCTGCACACTGATACTACAATCGCAGTTGTGATGAATCGGTGGCGGGGTCGTCCAACCGGAGCCGTAAGCGGTGCCGTTGTAGGGGGCACAGGTGGCGCAGTCGCCGCCTGACCAAATGATGTCGTGAGTGCTGAGGTCGGTTTTAGCGAGCAAGTCGATGAATGCGACGTAGGCGGATAGGCGACGAGCGTTTAGGGAGGCCGTGGACTCCGATGCTGCATGAATGCAGTCGGAGGTGTGAATGTGAGAAGGTTCAAAAGTGGGAAGGTCTTTGGCTGACGATTGCTGAAGCGCACCGCTGCGAGCTGACGCAGCAGGTGCGGAGACCTGCGATCCCGGGGCAGACGCGGCGGACGATGAGGACATCGCCCCTCCCGTAAATAAATCTTCCTCGGGGCCGGGGGCTGGGACTTTGTGTCTATCGTAGAGCCATTGCTTACTGACTGGCAGACCCATGTCTTTAAAGAGAAGTTTGTCGCGCTCGACGAGTTGACGGTCTTTTTCGGGGCGGTTTAGTTCGACCTCTAAGAATGGCAATTCCTCGGAGTTGCCCCAGTTGAGTTCGATGATGCTGGGGATGAGCTGATTGTTGATCACGTCGATGACATAGGCAGCGTAGTTCTCGTAAAGGTCGAGCTCCACTTCGCGGTGGACGTTGCCGAGGGCATAGGAACCACTATTGCCTTCTTCCGTGGTCAGTGTCTGGCCGAGGAAAAGAAGGTCACAAGCACGGTCCGCAAGATACATGAGCCGCTCGGTCGGTTCGGATGCACCGGCCACGCCTGGCGTGCTGCCGTTGAGGATTTGTAACTCGGTGCCTTGCGGGAAGGCCCCCCATGCGGCCGTTCCCATATTGCGCAGCATATCAGAGACTTGATCGATCTGTGTTTGCGGGGCGCTGGGATCATAGGTCGCCCAACGAATTGGGAGTCCAAAGAGTTCAGCTTTATGCGCCATCCACTCCCAACCAAGCATGCGGCCTAGCCATAGATGAGCCATCGCACGAAGCTGTGCGGTCTCAGCGATGTGGCCGGACTTGGCGCGATAGACGCCGACGAGAAATTTGTGGGGATAGGACTCGAAGCGTTTGGGATTATTTCGATCTCGATCTGGAAATAATCTTAACGCTTCGGAATTGTGAAGGGTGAGTTTTGAATTGTGAAAATGGGAGGGTGGCTCAAAGCCAAGGCAGGTCCACGGAACGCGGCGGGTGCCAGCGGGGACATATTTGCCGTCCTCAATGGTCCAATCAATTTCGAGGACGGAGACGCCTCGGGCGACGGCGTCGAGTAGTTCGTAGATGGTGGCTTGAAAATTGTGCTGCCCTTCCCAGGTGGCGGCTTTCTGATTGTGGAGAACGTGCTCAACAAAGGCGGCCTTTTCGAGCGCAGATGCAGTGGGCTCTTTGCCCTTCTCTGTCCATGGCTGCAGATTAAACGGCAGCTTAGCTACGGCCTTCTTAATCTTGTTCAGGTTGGAGCGGAGGCGGTCCCATGTATCCTCCATGGTATTGAACAGCTCGTTCTGGAGCATGAGGTTACCCCGGCCTCCTTCTTCGAGAATCCAGCCGAGCGTCTCGGGATCGAAGTCGATCGGGATCGGCGACAGTTGGTTGTCGCGGACGTGCGGGCGGATGATGGTGCGTTGGACTCCCATTACAGGGAGTTTTGAGCAGACATACCAAAGCGCGAAGGGAGGAATTTAACTGGGTTTCACCACAAAGAATTAAAATTGAAGATGTTCACTGATACTATAAGCCTCATCGCCAGTTAGTGTTCTACCGAACCTTCCAAAAGCTTTTATTTCGGTAATCCTGTAGTCCGTCTCTCTGCGGTGAAGACAATTATCTCCAGCCGAATACTCAAACTTACTACTCACACAATAGGATTTCCCGTTAATATTGTGAGTTCTTACTCTATCAACGCGGTAAATAATCACGTCACGGTCACCGTCTAAGTGAAGCGAAGTAAACTCACATCTAAAATCATCTAAATCTTTTATTACTGAAGATAGAAATCTATTAGTGAAGTCGTCTAACACTCCTTTCGACTTTGCCCAACTTATACATTCTGGCAAAGCTTCTAAGACGAATCTATAATTCATCACTCGATCTTGATGACCGGCCATGATAGTAGGAAATAAATTCACTTTATAAATTCAAGGCTTTTCTAAACCTAGTCCTCATAGGACGATGCCTTCTTCGATTCTCTCCGACTCTGATCGGGCTCTGCTCTGAAATCCCGATGCCCTCGGGGATCTTTTCGGCGGCGTGCATGGCTAAGGCCAAAGCAGTGGCTCGGTCGGCGTGACCGTCTCTGGTTCTGCCAGCGATGAATTTCACTAGGCCCTGCAGGGTGACGATGCGTTGGATGCTGGCGAGGTCATCGCGGAGTTTGGCGTCGTTTGGGATGCGAACCTTCTGCGATTGGAAGGCTTTCTTGGCGCGGCTGAATAGCTCGCGCTTGCGGTCGTTGGTGAAGTTGACGGCTTCGAGTTTGTAGTCCCCTAGCCTCTTGGCGAGGTGCTCGGAGATGGGGCCTCCCATCCCGGTCGAATCGATGGCGATGTATCGTGCACCTGCTACGCGTTCGGCGAGGATGGCTTCTTGTTCGGGGAACGGGGTGTTTTCGAGGATCAGGATTTCACGGGTCCAGAGGATGCCTGCTACCCGCTCCAAGGTCCATGCTACGGTGAGATCTTTGCGGCGGCCGATGTCGATACCAACAAAAAGAGGATTTGGGGTGCGCGTTTCATAGGGGCCAAAAGACGCTGCGGGATCTTCGACGGTGCGGATGAGATCCATCGGGAAGACTTGGGCGGCGTGCTCCATGAATTGACACTCAAACTCTTGGGCCCAGCCGTCGGGATCGGCGAGGTTATCGCGTAGCTCGTCAATGTTTAGGCCGAGCCCTTGTTCGACGGCATCGTAAACACTTGTCTTGTGGCGCTTGAAATCGGGCGCGTCGTTCCAGAGCTCGTAGAACTTGTTGTTCATCCCCGCTGGCGTGGAGATCACTCGAAGCTTCAGTTCGCCGCGCAGTGGGTTGGTGATGATCGGATAGACAGCTCGCCAGATCTCTTCGGGATTTTCGTGGAAGGCGAATTCATCGAGCACGAGATTGGCCGAGTATCCGCGGGCGGTGGAAGCATTGGCCGGCAGTGCTAGGATACGGGCACCATTGGGAAAGCGGATCTGTGAGGCTTTGGTTTCGGGGCGGTAAGGTTTACCTGTCTTTTGCTCGATACCGTCGCAGAAAATTTGTCCGACGCGGTGGACCTTTTCCATGAACTCCAGGGCTTGGCGTTCGCCTGCGGATAGGATGATCCAATCGGAACCAGTGGCGATGGCGTCGGCAACGACTTCAAAGGATGCGGCTAGGGAGCCACCGATCTGACGAGACTTGAGCCATATCTTGAAGCGTGAATCGTCCAGCACCCAATCGCGTTGATACGGGAGGAGTAAATCGAAGGGGCTGGGGTTCGCTGCGCTCACAGTAGGATGCGGAGAGTGAGGAGTTCAGAGTTGGGCTACTCCGGCGCGGCTCCCAGGCGTTGGCGCCAATCGGCTAGGATTTCCTTTTCATCCTTGGTGTGAATATTGACGTTGGTCTGAACCAAGGCCTGTGGTTTATCAGCGTAGACATCGGGTTTCAGGCTCTTGAGCATGAAGATCAGACAGGCATCGGAATAGCGGCGCTTGTCACCGCAATGGTTGCCTTTGATGTCGAAGACGGGTTCCTCCCAACCGTCGACGCCACGCCGATGCAGTTCGGCTTCTGCGGATTCGATACGCTTTGCATTGCGAACCTGGTCCCGTTGGATCTGTGCTTCTTTGAAGCGATTGGCCAGCTCGGGCCGACGGGTGAGTTCGAGGTAAAACTGGCTTTTGCCGATCCCCTCCTTCTCGATGGCTGGATGTGTATCGTCGCCGCGTATCAGGTTTCCCACTACACGCTCAAAGAGTGCGGCGGAGAACTTTCGCTTGGTCGCGAGGACGGAGGTTTTAGAGACCTGAGAAGTGAGACTTGAAGGCTGAGGCATTGCCCAATTGTGGCTTGGTCTTGCTCCGATCAACAAGGTGCGGGATTCACTGCGCTTAATCGGGTTTCACGATATAGGCGTGGGGCCGGACCGAGCGGACAGGTAAAAAACGCACGTAAGCGCGGCGCGGGGGCTATCCGTCTTCGCGAGGCTACGCCGTGATAGGGGCCCGCGAAATGGGGGGCTCGCGGAGCGAGCCATGGGCTCTTTTTTTTTGATCGGCGCTGGGGCGCCGCTGGATCTAGGCGCGATAGCGCCTGCGATGAGCTACGCGAAGCGAGCGAAAGCGCGGGGCCAACCGCGCCGGGAGGCGGGGGGAAGGCCCCCCTCCTTTCAAATGGGGGCCGCCTGGAGGATCGGTGACGGCGCAGGCGCGAAGCGACGGAAGCGGTAAACGGTGCTAGATCGCCACGAGTGGGCTTGAATTTCAAGGGCATCTAGGGAGGGGGCCGGGGGACAGACTGTAGCCCCCGAACGCAGGGAGCCTAAGCGACTGGAGTGAGATGAGCGTGAGCGAATGCAGGGGCGTTGCGGTGGGTTGGTTGCCCGCGGTGGTCGGGGGGCTGGAGCGACACAATCTCTCTTATGTCCAGCAAGCGAAGCGTCTGCTAGGAATACGACGCAGTGTTGGACATAAGGCGAGATTGTGCGCATAAGCCATGGGCCCCCGACCGCCGTGGGCTTTGAACGGTTGACGAGGATCGAAATTCGATCCGAGCTGGCTTTGCGTAGCGCCCGTAGCTCTGTGGGAGCGGAGGACGGGCTGTGTAGCGGAGCGTCGGGAATCCCGCAGGAGCTTGCGACTAAGGGTTGACCAGAGCGGAAGCGTAACAGAACGGAGGTAGCGAGCTCTGTGCGGAGGGCGCGTAGCGTGGTGGGTTGGCGAACGGGGGCGACGCTGGATTGAAAGTGTGAGGAGCGCGGGGTGTCGTAGTGAGCGAGGAACGAGTGATCGGAGCCACCTGGCGCGGATGGCGTTCGTTGCGGGAGCCGTGCGCCCCCGGAGTGAGGCACGAACGCAGCAGGCGCTCGGCGGCGGCTTGGTGCTGGAGGGAGTTGGATTGCAACCAAATGGTGCAGTCGGTGACGCTACGCGAAGCGGAGGTGGAGCGGAACGCTTGTCCGCAGGTCGGCGGGAACGGAGGCGGCCTTCATCGGAGGAAGCGAAACACCTGGAACGCGATCAGCGGAGGCGGTGGAGCCACTGGCGCGCTATGGGCTTTGCCGATAGCGTGATTCAGGGGCTCGTCCGCCGTAGCCGCGTGGAAGGTGTTGAGCGCCGATGGTGGCCGCCGCAGTGGAAGACGGCCGGAGGGCAAGCGTGCAGCGGAACCGGAGAGGCGCGGAGGGGCAGCGTCTGCGGGTGGCGTTCGTTGCGGGTAGTGACCGGAGCGCGGGTGGCGCAAGGAGCCTAAGCGACTGGATGCCATCGGCGCGGAGGGAACGGCGGCGTTGGTGGGAGGTGGCAGCGCGGGTTCGATTGGCGACGCGAGAGCTGCGGGGCATTCGAAGTGGAGCGCCCGGTCGGAGCAGAGAGAATCCCGGCGGGAGCTGGCGACCAAAGGGTTGAACGTCGCGGAGCCGGCAGCGGAATGGAGATGGCCGGCAGCGGAACCTGGGCAGGCGGTTGTGGCGTTGCAGAGGATGCGAGGACAGCTCGGCTCGCGACGGAGATGTGAGATCGTGAAGTCGAAACGGTGACGATGTGGCCGGGGGCGCATCCGTTCCCCAAGCGAGCGGAGCGAGCGCAGGGGTTGGTTGAAGCCCGATGGCCCCCTCTCACCATTACATTTCTCTGGCTTGGAGAAAACACGCGACTTTTGCCTACTGGACGCCACCAACTAAAACTCTATCATCGACGAGATCTATTTCCAGTGGAAGAAGTTAGCCTCAATCTCGCCTGTTTCCGATGGAAATCGATCCATGATTGTCTGAGCTTTGCATCTTCAATTTCGTGCTGCGATGCCCCAGCAACTTTTACTTGCTGAACTCCTAGATCAATCGAATTAAGCCATCGAAAAACGAGCTCTTTAAAACTAATGGGATAGTGATCTACATCCGAGTTACCCTCAGTTAAAAGCTCTCCGTTGATTGGACATCGGAGGCAAGTATTTGCGGAGAATTCTGATATTCTAAAAGCTGAAATTTGATCAGCAATATGACCTCTACAGGCATCCATTAAATTGGAATGATGAACGGGCTGAGTGATGCACTTTTTAGGTCGAAAATTATCTACTGTGCCATCGGCTCGGTGAATTTTAAACTCACGGCCGTTTCCTCTTTCATTTACCCCGACTGAAATACGATTAACACCAGGCCCAATCTTGTCCTTTGCATTGGGGTGTAATGCCAAGAGTTCTATCACTTCTTTCAGGTCATCATTCTCTAGTGACTGTCCGTCATTATATTGATCACGAATCCTCAAGAAATACTCCTCAGCTTCTTTTTTGGAATCGAATGTATGCTTTCCTACTGTAAATTTCATTATTTTAGCGAAATTTAATTTTAACAGCCTACTCAAGTCCAGACTCTCCCCGAACAATTTTATTCCTTTAATTTGGTTGGTGAGACACCGTTCTTGCCACTTTCATCTTAGCGCGGTCTAGCTTACGACTCCAGCCTGGATTTTCTTCGAGCCACTTGAGCGCGTCTTCCAAGGTTGCTCGATAGCCAGGCATGGGGAAGCCGGCCTTCTTCATGCGATAGACGTAGTTGGGATGACGATTGAGACGCCAAGCGAGTTCCTTGACGGAGAGCATTTGGGTATCGTTGTATTTTAGCATAATAGTGGTATTGTTGGGATAGTCTCAGTCTCACCCCCTATAGGGGGTGTGAGACTTGAGACTGGTATCAGGTGGTATCAATGAGTATCAGGGTGAGACTGAGTTTGAGACTTTTTGCAGGGAGACGGTATGCGCTGCAGGTGTGGGAAGGGGCTTAGCGGTGACATAATCACCGTTGGTGCGTTTTCTTAGATAGCCCCCGTGAACTGCCTCTTTGATGCGGCGCTTGGCCGTGGCTGGTGAACAGGCGGTATCGTCGACGACTGCCTTGACGATATCGGCATAGCGGATGCTCCCGGCCTGAACGGCACGGACGGCATCGGCCACACTGGCCGCCTGCCCGCGTTGTGTGCCCTCGACATCTGCGAGCCAGGCGTCGACATCAAACATGGAATCGACCTCGTAGGTCATCGTAGTTTCGTTGAGCTTGAGCCCCATGGGCTTAAAGGGCTTGGTGTCATTGGACTTACCGCATGAAAGCACGATACGGGAAGAATCGTCGGGATCGGCTGGGGCTAAGTTCAGTTGCGAGCGGACGCCGGAATAGAGTGCTTTGGACCCAAGGCCGAAATTACCTCGATCGTATCCGACCGCTTGCGCGATATTTCCCCGCCCTGTCCGTGCGTGATGAACGACTATAATCGCGGTGTCATGATTGTGACGGCGACAGATCCGAGTGAGCTCACGCAGGGTATGGCGGACATCGGCGTCTTTGTTGATATCGCCTATCACGACTTCGCCAAAGGGATCGACAAAAACACAGTCGGGCTGAATCTGCTCTAGGGTGAGTTGCCACTTTTGAACGATCTCTGGCGAGCCTAGATTGATAAAGGCATCGTCAATGCCTTCGACGACATGAAAGAAGAGATACTGCCCCAGTAACTCGCGCTCTTGGTCAGTGAAACCAGCGGTCATCTTTCTCAGCTCTGACTGCTGCCGATGAATGCTGTTTTCCGTGCCAATAAACAGGTGCTTGAGTGGCTTGGGGTGCGTCTTAAAACCTACAAAGTCACGCCCAAGGACCTGAAAAATGGCGAGCTGCATGACGAAGCGACTTTTGCCGGTGCCCCCCTGCCCTAGAATGCTGATCAGCTGCCCCATGACAATGATCCCATTGCCGAGGATACTGATCATGACTGGAAGCACTCGTGCTAGCAGCTCCGATGCGCTTAATACCGTGAATGATTTAGGCTTCGCCGTCACGACTGCCTGCGTGGTGGAGGTTTCCTCTGGGAGGTCGGACGCAAATGGAGCATACGGTTCGATACTCGTTTGAAATGCTGGATCGGGCTCGGGACATTGCTCCCAAATTTCACGGGGCGTGCTGGCCACTGCTGTATTATTGATAGGACTTGAAGACATTTGAATGTGGGATGAGGCACATGGGCTAGTGCCTAAGGACAAAAATAGAGGATGGACTGCTGCTGCCCGTTGCTTTGACGAGTGCCCCCTGGCATGCGAACGAGTTTAGACTGATCCCATAATGTGCGGTCCGCTCCATAGCGGCAGGCCTGCGCAAAGAATTCGCATTTCTCAGCTTCACTGAGCTTGCGGACGTCAAACCAGCCATGAAGCGACTTCGAGCCAGACCACACTACCAGGACGAGCGGCGTCTGCTCGGAGTTCAGCGCCGAAAGGATTGCGGCCTGCTCTTCGCGCGTGCCTTGGTCGAACTCGACTACTTGAAAAATACGGCTACGCGTCGCATTACCGTGACAACGAGAAGATGGTTTGCCCTCTTGCGTGCGGCCCATCAAGAACCTCATCGGATTGGCAACAAGGAATTGATATTGTGACTCCCTCCCTCGCCACCGATTGCGCGGGGCGGTGACCGCCGAAGTATTATCCTTTGCCAGACAAAGTAAGTCGTCTGACTGATACAATGCGTCGACAATATCCGCAGTGGTCCAATCAAGCGTCTCGCCTGGGTCGAAGATTGGTGGCGTGATTAAGATTGTGGCACGTAAGGACTCGTCGAGCTTCGGCCAAGGGGGATACTTCTGAACAGAAAGCGCCCCCGCTGCCTTCGCAAGTCTGGCGCCCGTTTTACGCGCAGGTGAATCAGAGTCATAAGCACGGCGAACGGCACGATCAATCTCCTTGGAGAAGTCGCGATCGGACCAGCCTTGATGAGCCACGACCTGATGCAGAACCTCCCGCACTCGTTTCTCTGAAGCGACCTGACGTGCACGCACCGCGACTTCGAAGAACCAGTTATTGCGTTCCCCCGGACTCGGAAAACGGCTGAGCGTTTCCGCGAGAGCGGGAGGCAGTGTTTCGATTTGAGCCATTTGATGAAAAGCTGGAATGACTAGTTGCAGTAGGGAGACTCTAATTTAACTGGATACAAACCAATGCTGAAAACATCAGCCAAATGGATATTCGGCTTCCCCTCACGAGACACGTTGAGTTCAAAATACTCCCTCCAGTCGAGGCCAAGCAACGCAGAGACAGCAACTCCAGCAAAGACACGAAATGGATTAATCTCAGTCTCTGAACTAGGGTCTACTAAACGCTCAAAATCATCGGCTGAAGGCACTATAGAATCGAAGCACGGAAGATTGGACATGAGCTTATAGTCTTCGAAACATGTTCCATCCATAGTTTCAGCCCAGACGTGATAATTCCACAACGACTCGCTTAGCCTGCGATTAGCCCTTGGCTGCAGCAGATCTTTGTTTAGTGCAATACGGACGATGCCGACATCTGAATGGATCAACCATTCTGTCCGATATAATGCATCCACATACTGCCCATTTAAGCTGGGCTGAAACCCTGATGTCGTCGCGACAATTTCAAAGATTTCCACCAAATAAGTCCCGGTCTCGCCCTTCAATTCTAGCTTAGCAGAACCACAATCGAAGGAGCTTGAAAAAGACTGCTTGCAGCTAAATTCGGGAGTCTTCGCCTCCTGTTTTAATGCGGAGAAACGCAGCTCGAAATTGCGAAAGTTTGAGCATTTGGAGTTGATTTCCATGTGATTTTCTTTCATAATGATGTGTTATAATTACTTACGACGGAGCTGTTTGCGGGAGTGAACGGTGCAGTCCTGTTCAAGTGCTGAACGGACTTGCTCGACGTCAAACCTCACAAGATGTGATATTTTAACAAACGGTATTTTGCGCATCTTCTGCATCTGGCGAACCCACCTGAGGCTAGGACGTGAGGACTCATCAAAGAGCGCCTCCAGAAGGCCATTCGCATCAACGAGTTTATTGGTAGTAGTTGTTTTAGTTATCATATTTATTTCGTTAGGTTATGGAATTAGTCGGTGAATACTGTAAGCGGTAAGATCTGAGAACGCAGTTCCTCGGGAACTGGCTTGATGTCCACGATGTTGGCGAAAATGCGTGAGCCATCCGCATTCGGCTTGTGAACGATGGTGATTAAAGCGCCCTCCCCCTTTAGCTCACAATAATCCCAGCCATATTCAGGGGGTCTACCTAGCCAGGCATTGAGGAACTTCATCAAGTTAGCCTTCGGACTGCCCGAGATTCGGAACTCGAAGGATTCAATCTGGTAGAACTGTTCGTCTGCCCCGCGAAAGCCGAAGAGGAAGCGAGTGACGTCGCGCAGTTCTTTGATCTGCGGATTGTCGAAGCTTGGACGCTGGACGCCAAACTGATCGTTAATATCACCGCAGGTCGCGACATAGCTTCCTGTCGGTGGGAGCGCTTCGATATCGAAGCGAGTGTCCATTACTTTAGTGATGATTGCCATGATTGTTGAACAGTGAGTTTGTGAGTTCGAAGATGCGAATTTCAGTGAGTAAATGCCAGCAAATGAGCGAGCACCCAAGAACAACCACAAACCCACAAGTCATTCCAAGTCATAAATTTGCATAACAAATAATCAGTTTGATTCGTGGCGATTCGTGGCGATTCGTGGCGATTCGTGACGATTTCGTAAGGCCCAAAATTGGCCCAACGAACGCCTAAATTCTCAGATAATCACTTCCTAGACGTTTTGAGCACCCAAAGCGCCCTCAGTGTAGTCGCAAGTCGGCCCAAAAATCTGGTTCCAACGGAAGAACAAAGCCTAAAATGCCGAATATCACTCTCCTGCTCTGCTTTGCTCTTGAAGGCCTCCTCAAATCGGGCAGCTTTACCGATTGATGCTTCAACTAACCAAAATTCACACAGCTTAACCAGTCCCCACGAGCAAGCAGATGACAGCCTCAAAAGCCAATTACCCGTCACCAGAGTCCCATGACGTAGTCATCAATGAGGCGCATATCGAGGATCGGTTTATCGCCAAGCTCGTCGGCCTCAAATACACCAACCGCCCCGACATCACCAAGCTCGAATCGCTGGAAGCCAACTTCCGCGAAAAATTCGAGCGACTGAACGCGGTGAAGCTCTCTGATAGCGAATTCGCCCGCCTGCTCGACCAGATCACCACTCCCGACGTCTACAAGTCTGCCGAGCTGCTCCGCTCCATCAACAGCTTCGAGCGCGACGACGGCACGCCCCTCAACTTCACCTTGGTCAATATCAAGGACTGGTGCAAAAACGACTACGAGATCGTCAGCCAGCTACGCATCAATACTCGCTACAGCTTCCAGCGCTACGATGTCATTCTGCTGATCAACGGCATCCCCTGCACACAGATCGAGCTCAAGACGCTAGAAATCAGCCCGCGCCGCGCCATGCAGCAAATCGTCGACTACAAGTCCGACCCTGGCAACGGCTACAGCAACACACTGCTCTCGTTCATGCAGCTGTTCATCGTCAGCAACCGGACCAATACCTACTACTTCGCCAACAACAACCTCCGCCACTTCGCTTTCGACGCCAAGGAACTCTTCCTCCCCGTCTATCAATACGCCGACCGTCTCAACAAAAAGATTCCCCACCTGGACCGCTTCGCCGAGGCCTTCCTGCCGAAGTGCACGCTCGGCCACATGATCAGCCGCTACATGGTGCTCGTCGCCAGTGAGCAAAAGCTGCTAATGATGCGCCCCTATCAGATCTACGCGGTCAAAGACATCGTCGACTGTATCCACCAGAACTCCGGTAACGGCTACATCTGGCACACCACTGGATCGGGCAAGACGCTCACCTCTTTCAAAGCTTCCACCCTCCTCAAGAACAACCCCGACATCGACAAGTGTCTCTTCGTCGTCGACCGCAAGGACCTCGACCGCCAGACCCGCGAGGAGTTCAACAAATTTCAGGAGAACTGCGTCGAGGAAAACACCAACACCCACACCCTCGTCCGCCGCCTACTTTCCGACGACTATGCCGACAAGGTCATCGTCACCACCATTCAGAAGCTCGGCCTCGCGCTCGACGAGAGCAGCAAGCGCAACATCGGCCGCAAGGAGCGCAAGCAACAGACCTATAAGGAACTGCTCGCCCCCGTCGCCGACAAGCGCCTCGCCATCATCTTCGACGAGTGCCACCGCTCCCAGTTTGGGGACAACCACAAGGCGATCAAAGACTTCTTCCCCAAGTCCCAGCTCTTCGGCTTCACCGGCACGCCCATCTTTGAGAAAAACGCCACCGTCAAGCAAATCGACGGCGAGGAAGCCAGCTACAAGACCACCGCAGACATCTTTCAACAGGAGCTGCACAAATACACGATCACTCACGCCATCGAGGACAAAAACGTCCTCAAATTCCACATCGACTACTTCAAGCCTGAAGTAGTCGAAGGAAAACCAGCTCCAAAGCCTGGTGAAGCCCTCGCCAAACGCGCCGTGATCGAGGCCATCCTTGAGCGTCACGATCAAACCACCGCAGCCCGCAAGTTCAACGCCGTGCTCGCCACCGCTTCGATCAACGACGCCATCGCCTACCACCAGCTCTTTGCCGACGTGCAACTCGAGAAACAGGCCGCCGATCCCGACTTCCGCCCGCTCCACATCGCCTGCGTCTTCTCGCCCCCCGCCGAGGGCAACCCCGACGTCAAACAGCTGCAAGAAGACCTCCCACAGGAGAAGGCTGACAACGAAGTCGCGCCCAACGAAAAGAAGCTGGCACTCGAAGCCATCCTCACCGCCTACAACGAGCAATACGGCACCAACCATCGCCTCAGCGAATTCGACACCTACTACCAAGATGTGCAGGACCGCATCAAAGCGCAGCGATTCCCCTTGGCCGACCTACGCCAAGCCAATCCCAAAGCCAAGGCGCACAAGATCGACATCACCATCGTCGTCGACATGCTCCTCACTGGCTTCGACTCCAAGTATTTGAATACGCTCTACGTCGATAAAAACCTCAAATACCACGGCCTCATTCAGGCCTTCTCCCGCACCAACCGTATTCTCAACGACTCCAAGCCGCACGGCCACATCTTCGACTTCCGCCAGCAGCAGGACGCCGTCGACGAAGCGATCAAACTCTTCTCTGGCGAACACGAAGACCGCTCCAAGGAAATCTGGCTGGTCGACCCCGCGCCCGCTGTCATCGAAAAGCTCGACGCCGCGGTCCAGCAACTCAACGACTTCATGCATTCGCAGGGTCTCACCGACGCTCCCGAAGATGTGCTCCAGCTCAAAGGCGACGCCGCCCGCGCCCAGTTCATCAAAACCTTTAAGGAGGTCCAACGCCTCAAGACCCAGCTCGATCAATACACCGATCTCGAACCCGAGCAAAAAGCAGCCATCGAAGCGACGCTGCCGGCCGATACCCACCGCGCCTTCAAAGGTGCCTACATCGACACCGCTCGCAAACTCAAGCAAGAGCGTGAGACAGGCGACGGCAGCAGTTCAGACGAAGTCCAAGAGCTCGACTTCGAGTTCGTCCTCTTCGCCTCCGCCACCATCGACTACGACTACATCATGGAGCTCGTCACCATGAGCGACCAAAAGACACCTGGTAAGCAGAAGATGACCCGCGAGCAACTCGTCGCCCTCATCGCGTCCGATGCCCAGTTTGCCGACCAGCGCGAACTACTCGAAAAATACATCCGCCAGCTCGATCTCGGCCAAGGCCGCACCAAAGAAGCCATTCTCGAAGGCTACGAAACCTTCAAAACCGCAGAGGCCGCGCAACAACTAGAAGACATCGCCACCGCACACGGCCTCGCACCCGATGCCCTAACCGACTTCGTCGAAACCATCCTTCACCGCCACGTCTTCGACGGCGAACACCTCACCGATCTCATGGCTCCCCTCGAACTCGGCTGGAAAGCCCGCAGCCAAGCCGAACGCGCACTGATGAAAGCACTCGTGCCGCTCCTCAATCAACGCGCCGAAGGGCAAGAAATCTCAGGACTCTCTGGATATGAAAATTAGAAGTTAAAATTTAGAAATGAGAAAGGAAAGCACTCAACATCAGAGACTGACTACAACCCTTCAGTCCAGGAGGCACCGTCCTATGAGCCATTTTGTTGAGCTTAACAAAATGGTCGATTCAGTCTCAGGCCAGCTTCTCATCCTCACCGCCTAAGTAATGCCCAAGACTAAAAAATCCACTTTTTCCGTCAAAGGAAACGATATCACGGTTTTAAGCGAAACCACAGGCGATTTCATTTCGCTCACAGATATGCTACGCGCCAAAGACGGAGATTTCTTCATTTCAGACTGGCTCCGAAATCGCAATACCGTCGAGTATCTCGGGATTTGGGAGTCCGTGCACAACCCCGATTTTAATTATGGCGAATTCGCCACAATTAGAAGTCAAGCCGGACTCAACAGCTACAAAATTAGCGTCAAAGAGTGGGTTCACAAAACCAATGCCATCGGCCTTAAGGCAAAAGCAGGGCGCTACGGTGGCACCTACGCCCATAAGGACATTGCCTTCGAGTTCGGCATGTGGATCAGTGCCGAATTTAAAATTTACCTCATCAAAGAGTTCCAGCGGCTCAAGGACGAGGAAAACGACCGTCTCCAGCTCGACTGGAACCTCCAGCGCACGCTCTCCAAGATCAACTACCGCATCCACACCGATGCGATCAAAGCCACCCTGATACCAAGCGCTGTGACCAGAACGCAAGCCGCCCAAACTTACGCCGAGGAAGCCGACATTCTCAACGTCGCTCTCTTTGGTCAAACTGCCCGGGACTGGCGCACAGCAAACCCCGAATTGAAAGGTAACATTCGTGACCATGCCCCGCTTGAACAACTGGTCGTCCTTACGAACCTCGAAAGCCTCAATTCTGTTTTTATAAGACAAGGCCTGCCCGCTTCCGAACGACTCCTCAAACTCAACGAGATCGCAATTACTCAAATGCGCACACTGCTCAGCGATCCAAGCCTCAAACGATTGAAGGAATGAACCGCATCCGCATTCAATTTCACACTTTCCAATATGCCCACGAACAACAAAGTAGCCGGAGCTCTTGACCGCCATAGCCCGAAGGGCGACGGCTGTTCCAGTTCCCGAGTCGGTTCAGCGAATGCGCTGGTGCCGGAACTGAGATTTCCAGAGTTCAGCACAGGAGAAGATTGGCAGGAACAAAAGGCTGGTTCGCTATTTGCAAACCGAACAGAAAAAGGCGTTTCCAAACTGCCCATCTATTCTGTCACGATGAATGATGGAATGGTCCGCCGCTCCTCACTGGATCGGAACTTTGATGACATAGCTTCAGCAGGAAATAAAAGGGTTTATAAGAACGACATCGCTTACAATATGATGCGAATGTGGCAAGGTGCCTTCGGCCTTGCCCCCGAGAACTGCTTGGTCAGTCCAGCGTATATTGTTCTCTCATCCCAAAAAACGATTTGCACCGAATTCTTTGGATATCTCTTTAAATCACGAAAATATCTACAGCTGTTTACCTCCCATTCGCGGGGACTGACAGAAGACAGACTACGACTTTATTACCCTGATTTCGCAGTAATTCCACTACAATTCCCTTCGCTCCCCGAACAACAAAAAATCGCCGACTGCCTCGGCTCCTTAGATGATCTGATCGCCGCGCACAGCCGCAAGCTCGCCGCCCTCCAAGACCACAAAAAAGGCCTCCTCCAGCAACTCTTCCCCGCCGAAGGCGAAACTACGCCCAAACTGCGCTTTCCGCCATTTGCGGGGGAGTGGACTGCAACAACCCTAGTCAAAGCATGTCAGATGAAAGCAGGGAAATTTGTAAGAGCGGCTGAAATCAATAATTCTCCCAAAGACGCTCTCTACCCATGCTATGGCGGAAATGGACTAAGGGGTTACACTAAAACTTACACGCACGATGGGAAATATTCTCTAATTGGCCGACAAGGTGCACTCTGTGGCAACGTGCAATTAACATCAGGACGCTTTCACGCCACAGAACATGCCGTGGTTGCCAATCCAACCAAAGAAGTGTGTTCAGATTGGCTTTTCTACGCCTTATCATTCCTAAACCTGAATCAATTTGCTACAGGACAAGCGCAACCGGGGCTCTCTGTCGAAGTTCTAGAGCGTGTATCTATCGCGATTCCAACAAATACAAAGGAACAACAAAAAATCGCCGACTGCCTCAGCGACCTCGACGCTCTCATTGCCGCCCAGACCAAGCAAATCGCCGCCCTCAAAGCGCACAAGCAGGGACTAATGCAGCAGCTTTATCCGTGCAATTAGAGATAGTGGGTGCTAAATATCAAAACTCAGAAATTACGAATGAAATACGAAGAGAAACCAATTGAAGTAAGTCGAATTAAGCTAGACCAAGATAACCCCCGCTTCCCGCCGGTTAATAGTCAGCGAGAGGCAATCGATGCGATGATCAAAGATCAAGGGGATAAGATCGTAATCCTGGCACTAGACATTTATCAGAACGGAATAAATCCCAGCTCAAGGCCCATACTTTTTAAGGACAGGGATAATTTGGTAGATGGTGACGGTAATCGAAGACTTACCGCGTTGAAGATTCTAGAAACCCCATCACTCGCAGAATCCAACCCTAAAATTAAGAAGAAAATTGATGCCGTTCTTAAGAAGTCTGGAAGCGTTCCGACTCAGGTTAGTTGTGTGATCTTTGAAAACAGAGAGGCTGCACGACACTGGATCTCGATCAACCACGCCGGCCAGCAGGAAGGAAAAGGCCAAATAAATTGGGATGCCGAACAGACTAATAGATTTGAGCGTAAGCCTTCCATCGGTTTGGAGGCTCTGGACCTATTGTCACATCGAGGCTTGCTCACTGAAACGGATAAAGAGGAAATCAACAAATCGACTCTAGACCGCTTGCTCAGCTACAAAGACGTCAAATCGAAACTATCTATATCCAAAAAGGGAGACCACCATTCCTTTGGTAGCATTGAAAATTTAAAAACCACCGTTCTGAATCTCCGGAATAAAGCTGTTGATGAGGTCTATACTGCCGCGAAAGGAAAGCAATTCGTTGAGGCGGCAATAACATCTGCGCCACCAGAGTCACATGAGGATGATCCCGCGAATACGAATAATTCGGCCAATACGAATAATTCTAATGACAATAAAGGGAGCAGGTCGCGCAGGACACAGAAACCTGGTCTGCTAGTGTTTGGAGGCAAGCTTTCGCTTAAGGCGGGTCACGTTAATAATCTCTACAGAGACATAGAGAGTTTATATGGGTTTTATCTCAAGGACAAGAGTGCCCTATCATCGGATTTTGTTGTATTGTTTCGGATGTCGTTGAGGCTTCTTGCCGAAACTGCGTCGAAAGAAGTTAAAAAAGACCTCAAGGATTACCTAACCGATAGTTTTGACCAAGCAAAGGCCCCCCTCAATCAGGATGCTAAAACTTCTCTCTCCAATCAAAGCGTAAGCAAGGCGAACATCGTTAAACTCTTCCACACAGGTGCACACGATTACACAAATTCACGAAACGAAGAACAAGCCCTTGCCATGTCGATAATTCTTGGAGCTATCCTGACTATCTCGCACAGAAAATAATCATGAGCATTGCGCATTCTCCTTTAAGATACCCAGGCGGCAAAAACTGCATCTTTTCATTTGTTTCCTGCCTCATCGCTGAAAACGATATGCTAGGATGTAAATACATTGAGCCCTATGCCGGTGGCGCAGGCCTGGCCCTACGATTGCTCTATGAGGAATTTGCAGAAAGCATAGTGATCAACGATCTAGATCCGCTAGTTCACGCGTTTTGGTGCACCTGTGTTAACGAACCAGGCAAGTTGATAGAATGGATTAAAGAAACGCCAGTTACGGTATCAATCTGGAAACAATGTAAAGAAATTATCAGAAATCCGGAGGGAGCATCACCTTTCGAGATGGCGGTATCATTTTTCTTTCTAAATCGCACAAACGTTTCTGGGGTCCTCAGCGGCGGTATAATTGGTGGAGTCAACCAAACTGGGAAATATAAGATTGATGCACGATACAACAAAGCAGCTTTGATTCAAAAAATTGAAAAAATTGGGAGATTTTCTAGTCGTATTGAGGTCAGCAAACTGGACGGAATTAAACTCGTTGAAAAATACAAAAAATACAGAGCTGATACGTTTCTGTATCTAGATCCTCCCTACTACGAGAAGGGTTCGAACCTCTACCTAAATGCATACAAAGACGCCGACCACACGCGACTGTCTGAATACGTCTCAACCCTTTCCACCCCATGGCTACTATCCTATGACAACCACTCGTTTATTATAGACCTATATAACGCTTTCGAAAAGAGGGCGTATAAGCTCCAACACTCGACTTCGAATAAAATTGGCGATGAGGTTTTGATTTTTTCTAGAAAGATCTCCTTTGATAAATCATTAGCTATGCTACGAGAACCATTAATCATATAAAGATTGTATCATTATGGCAAAAACACGCTTAAAAAAAATTACAATAAAAAGCTTTAGAGCCCTTAAAGATGTCGAGGTTTCATTTGGAACAGACATTACCGTATTATGCGGAAAAAACGGAACAGCTAAATCTTCTATTCTCGGTATAGCCGCGCAGATATTTAGCTTTGATAGAGATTACACATCCGATAAAAGACTTTCCTTCAAAACAATTATGGATGAGAGTTTCAAATCTCAGTTTAGCGATCACTTCAGAGTTTCCCCGAAATTTGATGTCACAGGCTCAATGGATGTCGGGATTCAAGTATATGATGCATATACTTCTAGCAATGCTACCGGGGAACTGACTATAACGACTAGACACTCAAGCTCAGGAAAAACTCCGAGAGCTGTATTCAGGAACAATAGCACTGCTGAAGAAGGTGCTAATAAAGATCGAAATTTCACTCATCCTGTAATTTTCCTGAGCTTAAAGCGGCTCTACCCAATTGCAAACCGCGAGAAATATCTGGAAAAAACCTTCCCTTATTTTGATCTTCCAGACAACAGAAAGGCTTTTGTTAATCTGACAAATGAGCTATTAGCCAAACAGGTTAATAATCTAACAGGGACAATCGGCACTGTAACTTCTGCGGTCTCTCATGGCGATAATTACGACTGCCATTCCGTTTCATCCGGAGAAGATAATGTTGGGCAAATCATTGTAGCTCTGCTCTCGTTTCGGAAGCTCAAAGAGGAATACGGAGATGACTACAAAGGAGGCATGCTGCTAATTGATGAGGCTGATGCCGGTTTATTTCCCGCAGCTCAAAAGAAGCTAATTGATATACTAGACAGAGAATGCCGCGATTTAAAGCTGCAAGTCATCATGACGTCTCATTCAACTACATTGATTGAGAAAATACACGAAGAAGGGCTAAAACCACACAATCGATCTAGATTTAAGACAGTATACCTAACAGATACATTTGGCAGTATCGCCATTAGAGATGACTGGGATTGGCCTAGAATTTACTCCGATATTAACATCCAACCAATAGCAGTAAAAGGAATCAAAGCACCAAAAGTTAACGTATACTTCGAAGACAAAGAGGGCTTGGATTTTTTCAATACTCTAATGTTTCGAAACCCCGTTAAGCGTTTGTTAAACATTTTTTGTGATGTGTCACTAGGATGCTCTAATTATATTCAACTAATTAAGCATGGAAGAGTTCCAGAATTCAGAGACCATAGCATTGTCTGCTTAGACGCGGATGCAAAGGCTCAATCAAAAGGTTTGAAGTCTATTGTAATTTTGCCAGCTCACTTGCCACCTGATCAGTTGATTTTCGAATTCCTTTATAACAAGCCTCCATCAGATCCAATTTGGAAGAATTCAATCGGATATACTCGTCCAGTCTTTTTGAACGATGGCAGCGATGTAACTCGTGAACTTTCAATCACCGGTAGTTCACTAGACTTAGTAGCTGAGCTCAAAATGTATACAGGGAGTCGAAAACCCAGAGAACTGTTTAAGGCTTTCTACAAAAAAAATAACTTTCAAAATTTCCTCAAAGAGAAAAAGAAATTCAATCCATGGAAACAATGGGTTGAAGAGAATCCTAACGAACGGGAAAAGTTCAGTTCTAGTTTTGTAGCTCGCTTGAAACATATTTTGAAGAATGTCTACGGAATGAACGAAGGTGAACTTACAGTATTAAAATAACAGAGTTATTAATTGTTTATTTAGGTCGCTCATACGCCGCAGGATAAGGCAAAAAGCCATGTCCAACAGCACGCGAAAGTGTGAAACTACCAACGCCAAAAAATACCGCGCCCATCAACCATTACCGGAATTCTCGCCAACTGATTTCCGCGACTTTATCAATCAAACTGCAGAAATGTGGAAAATCGATCTTGGCTGGAAGTGGGAAACCGACTTATTTTCATGAGCGCAGATAGCTTATTAACAGAAACCAACTTCCGTCTTGAATTAAACTCGTTTTGGGACTCCATCCTCGAAATCGAGCCCATAGCAGACGGCCTCGCGTTCACCATGCCCTGCGCCTATCCGGACGGCTGGCAAATCACGCTGGAACTCAAGCAGAAGACGCCGAAAGGCTTCCTGCTCACCGATCAGGGCAAGACGCTCTCTTGGCTCACCGCGCGCGGACACAATATCGCAACCGAGGCGATGCGTGCCCACCTCAAGCGCTACCGGGCTGAACATTTTATGGAAGAGGAGAACGGCGTGCTCTATCGCTGGTTAACTGTCCCACTGGAGCCAGCCGACATTCATGTCTTTGCCGAAGGGCTCGCCGCCATCGCTCGCCTTGAAATCCTCCATGAGGTGCGCCCTGCCGAAGCCAACATCGCCGACAACCTCGTGCAGCGAACTTTCAAAGACGCGCAGCTAGAGCCAACGCGTCACCACAAACTGAGCATCACCAAAGATCGAAGCGTCACCGTCGATTATTTCGTCAATGAAAAGCGCCCGCTGGCAGTGCAGCTTATCAAAACCAAGAGCGACATCTCCGGAACGATGGAAAAATGGGGCTTCCGCTGGCACGAACTCAAGAAGGCCTACACCGGCCTAGCTCCCATCATGCTCTACGATCGCAACACCCAAGTCATCGACGCCTACAGCCGCCACATCGGCGAGTCCGAATGCGAGCTCTTCTGTGGCTACGACGAAACCGACCGCATTCACAGTGTCTTAGAATCGATCCGCTAACCTTCAGAACCCCAAGCATGAACCTCGAACAGCTCGTCACCGAACTCCGCGATCTGGATAGCTCGCTAAAGCGCCACGTCGCGCAGTCCGCGAATGTCGGCCTCACCTTACGCAATTGGCTGGTGGGAGCCTACATCGTCGAATTCGAGCAGAACGGAGAAGATCGCGCGGAATATGGCGAAAAGCTGATGCCACAAATCGCCAAAGAACTTTCCATCAAGGGTCTAGCCACACGCAATTTAGAAGCCTGTCGCCTCTTTTATCATGCGTATCCTTCAATTCCGCAGACACTGTCTGCGAAATTCCCCAGCCTCATCTCTGACATTCCGCAGACAGTGCCTGCGGAATTCATAAAATCATTCCAAAGCAGCAACTTACGAATCCCCAAGACAGCGTCTGGGGAATCTCGCCCAGAGTTCGCCATCCCCGTCGAAACTCTTTTTCAGAGCCTCAGCTTCTCGCACTTTGTCGAACTGCTCCGCATTGATGATCCGCTGCAACGCGCCTTCTACGAAATCGAATGCATAAAAGGCGGATGGTCGGTGCGCGAACTCAAACGCCAGATCGGCTCGCTACTCTTCGAGCGACTGGGGCTCTCCACCGACAAGGAAAAACTGCTGCGGCTCACCGCTGCCGAAACCACCCTGAGTCAACCCGCCGACATCATCAAAAATCCCTACATCTTTGAATTTCTGGGGCTCACACCTAAGGAAGCGTTCCGCGAAGACGATCTGGAGACCGCCCTGCTCGATCACCTGCAAGACTTCCTACTCGAACTTGGTGGCGGCTTCTGCTTCGAGGATCGTCAGAAGAAGATCCGTATTGGTGCCCGCGATTACTTTATCGATCTAGTCTTCTACCACCGGAAGCTGCACTGCCATGTGCTAATCGAGCTCAAGGTGGAGCCATTCACCCATTCCAACGCAGGCCAGCTCAACACTTATCTGAACTACTACCGCAAACATGAAATGAGCGAAGGCGATAACCCACCTGTCGGCCTGCTCCTCTGCACCGATAAAGATCATACGCTCGTCGAATACGCCCTAGGCGGCATGGACGAAAATCTCTTCGTCTCCAGCTACAAAGTCGCCCTGCCCGAACGCGCGAAATTGGAGGCTTTTCTACGAAAAGAAATCAACGCGACACCTCTAACCGACGCAACTTAATGCTAATTCTCTACACAACCGAAGACGGCAAAAGCCAGATCCAGCTGCGAGCGGATCAGGATACCGTCTGGCTATCTCAGCGGCAGATGGCGGAGCTTTTCGATGTCAGCACGGACAATATCGGCCTGCATCTCAAGAACATCTATGCCGATGAAGAACTTACTTTGGAAGCAACTACCGAGGAATCCTCGGTAGTTCAAAAAGAAGGAAATCGCGAAGTTAAGCGTCCACTAACCCTCTACAACCTAGACGCTATTCTCGCCGTCGGCTACCGAGTGCGCTCGCCGCGTGGCGTGCAGTTCCGCCGCTGGGCGTCCACCGTGCTCAAGGAGTATTTACTCAAGGGCTTCGCCATGGACGACGAACGCCTCAAGAATCCCGATGGCCGCCCGGATCATTTCGACGAGATGCTGGAGCGCATCCGCGATATCCGCGCTTCGGAAAAACGCTTTTATCAGAAAGTGCGCGACCTCTTCGCCCTCAGCTCGGACTACGACAAGAGCGACCGCACCACCCAGCAGTTTTTTGCAACCGTGCAAAACCTGCTACTGTTCGCAGTCACTCAGAAGACCGCCGCCGAACTCGTCACCGCCCGTGCGAATCCCGAAGACTCGCATTTCGGACTACTGACCTGGAAAGACTCGAAGGTGCGCAAGGCCGACATCGTCGTCGCCAAGAACTACCTGAGCGAAGACGAGATTGATACCCTCAATCGCCTAGTCGTGATCTTCCTCGAAACGGCCGAACTGCGCGCCAAGATGCGCAAAGAAACCCAGATGCACTTCTGGAAAGAAAACGTCGACCAGATCATCAGCTCCAACGGCTTCCCCCTGCTCACCGATGCCGGCTCCATCAGCCACAAGCAAATGGAGCAAAGCACCTCCGAACTCTATTTACGATACGACCAACAGCGCAGAGCCGAAGAAGCGCGCCAAGCCGACCTCGAAGACGAGGCCGAACTCAAAGCACTCGAGAACAAGTTGAAAAATAGAGAATTTAGAAGTGAGAACTGAGAAAGATATAGTAGCTCGGAAGCCCCAAGAGATTTCGGAACGGGCATTTCAATTTGCGGTGCGCATTGTAAAGTTGTGCCAACAGCTTGATACAAGCCCAGGTGTCCCTCGAACTTTAGCGAATCAACTCCTCCGCTCCGGAACATCGATAGGTGCCAATCTCGAAGAATCTAAAGGAGGACAAAGCAGAGCCGACTTTCTCTCAAAAGTCTCAATATCTCTAAAAGAGGCCCGCGAAACTCAATATTGGCTTCGCCTTCTCGTCGCGGCCGACATCATTCCCGAAAACCAGCTCGAACAACTTCTCGACGAGTCTAGTCAAATCACCGCGATCCTCACGACGATCGTCAAAAATACGAAAACTCAAAAATAGTTTTTCACTTCTCAATTTTAAATTCTCAATTTCATGACAGATCAAAAAGAACTCGGTAAAACACTCTGGAATATCGCCGACCAGCTACGCGGCGCCATGAGCGCGGATGACTTCCGCGACTACATGCTCTCCTTCCTCTTCCTGCGCTACCTCTCCGACAATTATGTCCATGCGGTGAAACGCGAGCTGGGCAGCGACTACCCGACGCCACAGGAGGACGACGCACGCATCCCGCTACAAATCTGGTATGATGCAAACGCGGACGACGTCGTCGATTTCGAGAACCAGATGCGCCTCAAGGTGCACTACGTCATCGAGCCCCCTTACCTCTGGAGTCACATCGCCGAGATGGCGCGCACGCAGGACGATGATCTGCTCAACACGCTGCAATCGGGCTTCAAATACATCGAAAATAAATCCTTCGAGAGCACCTTTAACGGCCTCTTCTCCGAGATCAACCTCGGCTCCGAAAAGCTCGGCAAGGACTACACGTCACGCAACAAGAAGCTGACCACGATCATTGCTGAAATCGCCAAAGGCTTGGACGAATTTTCCACCGACAAAGACACCCTCGGCGATGCCTACGAATATTTGATCGGCCAATTCGCGGCCGGTTCGGGCAAGAAGGCAGGCGAGTTCTATACGCCGCAACAGATCTCCAACATCCTATCGTCGATCGTCACCCTCGACAGTCAGGAGCCCAAGACAGGCAAGCGCGAGAAACTCGACCGCGTGCTCGATTTCGCCTGCGGTTCTGGATCGCTGCTGCTCAACATCCGCCGACAAGTTCAAGATGCCGGTGGCACCATCGGTAAAATCTTCGGGCAGGAAAAGAACATCACCACCTACAATCTGGCCCGCATGAACATGCTCCTACATGGCGTGAAAGATGCCGAGTTCGAGATCTACCACGGCGACACACTCGACAACGAGTGGGACGCCTTCCGCGAAGAGAACCCCGCCAAAAAACCAGTCTTCGACGCCGTCGTCGCCAATCCCCCCTTCAGCCTCCGCTGGAGCCCAGGCGAAGAAACCGCCAAAGATCTTCGCTTCAAAAATCACGGCGTCGCCCCCAAGTCAGCCGCCGACTTCGCCTTCCTCCTGCACGGGTTCAACTATCTCAAAGAAGACGGCGTCATGGCGATCATCCTACCACACGGCGTGCTCTTTCGCGGAGGCGTCGAAGCCAAGATCCGCAAGAAGCTACTCGACGACGGCCACATCGACACCGTCATCGGCCTGCCCGCCAACCTCTTCTACTCCACCGGCATCCCCGTCTGCATCCTAGTGCTCAAGAAGTGCAAGAAGTCCGACGACGTGCTCTTCATCAACGCCAGCGAGCACTACGCCAAAGACAAGCGCCAGAATCGCCTTCGCATCGGAGAGAACGACGAGCCCGACGACATTGAGAAAATCATCAACACCTACATCGAGCGCCCCGAAAAGCCGATCGAACGCTACGCCCGCCGCGTCAGCATGGATGAGATCAAAGAGAACGACTACAACCTCAACATCACCCGCTACGTCAGCACCGCCGAACCCGAGCCGATCATCGACTTGGCTAAGACCCACAAATCGATTGTCGATGCCGATAAGGATATCCACGAATTGACCAAGAAGCACAACGCCTTCTTGAAGGAGCTGGGGCTGCCGCTGTTGCCCGAAGGAGACCTCAAATGAGTAATCCAGCAAAGACAATCGGGCTCTTTGATCTTAGAGCTGGCGATGTTTTGCTTTGCCAGGGAGAAGGTCAAGGCGCAGATAAAGTGGAATCCGAAACTGGTTCTCCGTATACACATGCAGCGATCTGTATTAGTGAAGCGGAAGCGGCTGAAGTCGGGCGACGCGTTAAGAAGGCACGCATCGAAGAGATACTCTCCGGTTACTCATATATTGCGGTGTTCAGACAACCAGATGCTTGGAGTGAACAGCACGTTGAAGATCTAAATCTGTTCGTAAATCGCGTCCTTTCGGCCAAATACAACGTCAGGGGAATACGTAACTTCTCGGACAATGAAGAAGAACACCGCCTCTCAATTCATGAAAAGTTGAATAAATACTTTGAAGAGGAGTATTCGCCTGATCCTAGCATTAAAGAGGAATATTTTTGTTCTGAATTTGTTGCGGATTGTTTTGTAGCCACTGGTTTCATCAACCCCAGCGCTGCTGTATTCTACAAGAGTGATACGATTACACCTGTTGCTTTAGGAAAAGATCCAACCTATGGAACCTTTCTGGGCTATCTATGCAGAGATGATGATGTTAAAATTCCAGAGGATGACGAATTCTTCAACAATCCGACTTTCGCTGAAACATTCGGAGCGTCGAAATGCTAAAGATGGAGGGGGAATCTCACAACGCACAGGCATTTGAAGAGTTCGATACCTACATCAACTTTTATCAAAGTTTGGCACAGTCGACTTGTGGATTTGCAACGACGGGAACACGAGCTCCGGGCAATATCGACTCCTATATTTTTTCCTCGATGCAAAATACAATTGGGTCGATACAAACGATCCTCAAAGAGGGAAAAATTAACGACGCTTATGCACTGCTAAGAAAATATTCGGACTCTTCCGTAATTAATATCTACACAAATTTGTATCTCGATGCAGAGTCTACCATGGAAAAGATCCTCGAAAGAGAGTCGATTCTGGTCGAAAAAATTCACAATTGGCTATCGGGTAAGGCCCAACTACCCAGATTGGGACCAATGTTAAAGTATATCTACGCGTCTCCCAAAGCTGCTCCTGTCAAATCGGAAGCCTTCTCAGAAGCCGAGTATAAGCAATTACGAGACAAGTGTAACGATCACACGCATTACAACTTATTCCGCTATGTGTTGCTAAATGACCCAGAAGTCCATGTGCCAAAAAGAGCCGAAGCCGCCGAGCAGCTTGGTGCGGATCTGAGAGATATGTTCATTTGGCACCTTGGTTACCTATTCTACACTCAGGGACATTATATGATGTCCGGTGACTACATCGAATATTTGGATGCAGGTCTCACGCCAGAGGCAGACTCTCAATATTGGGTAGCAAACTTCGTCCAAGAAATATTCGATAATGTCATCAAGCGACACAGACCTGATCTGGCGAATCTCATTAAGCGAGATACAACAATGCATTTAAAATAAACAAAATCGCAATGAAGCCCACCCCAAAAACACTCCAAGTCTTCCTCCCCGAAGGCACGCCCGCCGGCATTCAGATTGCCGAATTAACGACACGAATAGTGCAAGCGATCTCGGTGCCGCGCACGCATTTGAAACAGTTTTTCGAGCGTCCAGAAGCGCAGTATGTGGGCACCTACTTCCTCTTCGGCGGCGAGGACGATAGCAGTAAGCCATTGGCCTACATCGGGCAGACGGAAGACCTCAAGCAGCGACTCAGAAGCCACGATGCGAACAAAGAATTTTGGACGCGGGCCGTGATCCTAGTGTCGAGAACACAGTCGTTCACCCAGGCACACATCAAATGGATGGAGTGGCAAGCAATCGCCCAGGCCAGCAAAGCAAACCGTTACAAGTTAGAAAATGGCAATGCCGGCAGTGAGCCCTTTGTGACCGAGGCGATCCATGCCGAGGTCGAAGAAATCTTCGAGACCGGCGCCCTACTCCTGCAGAGCCTCGGCTATCCGATTTTTGAGCCTTTGATTTCTGGGGGCGGGGGAAAAAAGGGAAAAGGAGAGGATGAAACCGAATGGTTTTTGAAAGGACCTACTGCGAATGCGAAAGCTGTTTTAACCACAGATGGAATGGTTGTGCGGGCTGGTAGCCTTTGCCGCAAAGACTTTGTCGATAGTGCCAAAGATAACCCCGTCGCAAGAAAGCGCGACAAGCTAGTAGAAAACGGAATACTCGTTGATAAAGGAGAGAGCTACGAATTGACGGAAGACTATCCTTTTAAATCGCCAAGCGGTGCCGCCGCCATCGTGCTCGCACGCACGGCAAATGGCTGGGTCTCTTGGAAGAACAAAGCGGGAAAGACCTTGAGGAAGGTCAAACAAGCCGACTGATGCTTAAACAGATCGATCAAAAAAGAATCTCACAGCTGTAAGGTCAGCACTACAAAGTGCCGGACCAACAACAGTCGCTTGACAAAAACACAAAAATACGTCCATTTTGTCAAATGGGCAATATGGAGGCAGAATTTTGGAATCATTTTCCGCAGCGATTGAAAGGGGCACGTAAGATGTCGGGCTTGTCGCTGCGTGCGCTCTCTGAGCGCCTAGAGAAAGCGGTGAGCTACCAAACCTTAAGCAACTGGGAGAAAGGCAAAGGCAATGGACTGCCTGAGATGCCCGTGTTACAAGCATTGGCCTCGGTGCTCAATGTGCGGCTGGATTTCTTATTCGAGCCGATCCGGGCTGAAATCGCTCAGCCTGAGTTTCGTAAGCGAAAGTCGAAACTCAAAGTGCGAGAAGAAACCTCAGTTTTACAGCAAGCGCAAGTGGGCTTGGATCGCTACTTGGAATTGGAGTCCATAGCTGGAGCTTCGATAGAGGTTGAAAATCCGTTGAAATCGATACGCATCGAAACCCTCGCAGATGTGGAAGCAGCTGCAGAGCGTTTGCGCGATGCTTGGAATCTCGGGGGCAACCCCATCCCACAAGTGGTCGAAATGCTGGAAGAACGGGGAATTAGAGTCCTTGAAGCGGATGCGCCAGAGAGCTTTGACGGCTTAGCAGCCTGGGCCGACGATATCCCCTTTATGCTGGTGAACCGCAATATTCAGGACACCTGCCGGTTGCGCTTTACCCTCCTGCACGAGTTGGGACATTTGCTTCTGCAGATACCAGAAAAATTTGATACCAAAGAAGTCGAAAGACTGTGCAATCGTTTCGCTTCGGCCATGCTATTTCCGACGGACGCCTTCAAGGCTCACTTCGGTGAACGTCGCCACCATTTCACCATTCAAGAGCTAATTAGCCTAAAGGAAGAATGGGGCATGTCGATCGCTGCGATCGCCTATCGAGCCAAAGATTTAAAGATTCTATCCGAAGAGCGGCACCGTAATTTTAGCATTAATCTGAGGGAACGCGGCTTTAAAAAGAAGGAGCCAGGAACTTACGCCATGGCCGAGCGCCCGCAGCGGTTTCGTCAGCTCGCTTTAAGAAGCTACGCAGAGGAAGTCATCACTGGCAGCAAGGCCGCCTCACTGCTGAATGTGCCTTATGACGCATTTCTAAAAGACACACTGATTGTTGCATGAGGCTCGTCGTCCAAGATGCTAACATCATGATCGATCTGATTGATTGTGGCCTCTTTGAGCTCTTCTTTCGCCTAGAGCTTGAGGTCATCACGACTTCACTCGTGTTAAACGAAATCAACGAAACCGAGCAAAAGAGAGTCTGTAAAGCGATGATCGCACAGGACGCACTTCATGTCGTTGAAATCGGCACCTTAGACTACCTTCGATTGCAATCATTAGAGCTTCCAGGCTTAAGCGTGCCAGATCGCTCGGTATTAAAGCTAGCTGAAGAACGTGAAGCATCTTTGCTAACAGGAGACGGCAAACTACGAAGAACTGCTGAAAGCGCTAGCGTGGAAGTTTGCGGCATACTTTGGGTCTTTGACCAGTTAGTAAGTGTCGCCCTACTCTCTCACTCAGATGCCCATGACAAATTGAGCCAGCTAAGTGAGAAAAATCCCCGTTTACCTAAAAGAGAGATTGAGAGACGACTACTGAATTGGGCTGGGTGATTTCGGAAAACCACAAATCAAATCTATGCCACGTAATTATTTGCCAATTATTTGTCAAAACCGCTTCAATTCACCTCATTTCACTGCACCCCTATGCCTTACCAAAAATCCATAAAGTTATCATTAGTAACTATTAGTGAAAAACAGTGAAAAATAAGAATCGTTACTACTAGGTTCGAATCCCTCCCTCTCCGCCAGGCTTTATCCGAAACTGGTTTCGGCGAACGAAGCCTGGCACGGCGTAATGTAATGGCATGTGCGGGCGTCGAGCAGCAAAGCCCCAAGCCGAACTCCACACGCCCTCGAAAACTACGCCCAGGCAGGCCAAGAAACGGGCTTCGCAGAGGCTTTGACTCGATAAAAATGCGATCAGATGCTTGAAATATTGACGCGTCAATAACTCAAATTAGCATGCACCTACATTTAGTCTATAAATCCTATTACTATGAAAACTGCCGCAGTTTCTCTTTTAAAGATCTCTAGCGCCTCACTTGCTCTGGCCCTCAGCCCTCTCGCAGCAAACGAAACGAATTGCTTCTTTTCTAATGCTGGACTTCGAATCGGCGTCGATACTGAATCTCAAATCGACCTGGTCAGTTACGAAGCCTTTGCAACGATCAACACAGGCTGGAGCTGGGATCTAAGTGATCGTATCCGCCTGGATCTAGATATTGAAAGCGCCATCGGTGGCCTGAGTGGTGAAGACAAGAACGCGGTCTATTTCCGCATCGCTCCGGTCGCGGAAATACACTACGGCGATTCTCCTATCAGCGTGGTGCTCAGTTCGGGCCCTTCACTCTACTCAGAGGATCGTTATGACCTACATGATATCGGTGGACATTTCCAATTTACCAGTAGCATCGGCTTAAACTGGCAGTTTGACGAGACTTGGACCGTGGGCTACCGCTTCCAGCATACCTCGAATGCAGACACCGACTCCCCCAATCCGGGACTCGACATGCACACGGTTAGTATCGCCTACAAATTTTAATCCAGCACAGGCACTGCTTTGCCCTGAATCATCAACCACAGTCGTTCAAAAGCGCGCTGTGATGGATCTCGAAAATGCTCGAAGCGAACATGTTGCTCACCTTGCGCAGGGTCGAGTCGGATGCCCCAAAGTGGCTCGATGGAGTCTGGATACATGGCATAACGTAAATCACCAACGACATCAGGTTGGTGTGGATACTGATAGAGGTATCCCTGAGAAAAGAAACGAAACCGTGCCACATCTCCGGCATGCACACTATCCATCGGTAAAATACGCTCCGCCGACGCAGGGCTGAATACATCTACCGAACTACCGGGATAATGCCGCGGCGCTGTAAATGGAAGAGTGCGCACGGCATCGACATAGTAACGCTCGCCGGAACGATAAACAATGCGCCATAGCACAATATTCCCAAACGATGGCCGCACGGTGAGCTCCTGCGGTGAATGCCCACGCGCTTGCGCGAGTTGATCGGCAAACCGACTAGCCTGACTGCGTTGATAAATTCCCAAGCTGAAATAGAGCAAACAGAGGAGCAGCCCGATCTGTGCCAATCGAGGTCGACGAAAAGCGAAGGAGAGCACCAGCAACAGGCACAATGGCAGAGTAAAAATGGGATCGATGATCGAAATAATATCCCAAGACTCACGATGCGAACTGATCGGCCAATACAGCAAAGTGCCATAGCTGGTGCAGGCATCAATCAGCCCGTGCGTCAGCGTCCCCAAGACTGTAAACAATGCCAAACGCCGGAAAGGCCAGTCTTTCCAAAAGAAAAGACCTTTAAAAAGAGCTGCCACAATCAGCCCGATCAATGGAGCCACCACCAGGGCGTGCGTAAAATGTCGATGAAATTGCAAGGCCAGCAAGGGATCGGAGTCCGAGCGAATCAACACATCGATATCAGGTGCAGCGCCTGCCAATGCCCCCAGCAATAGAGCCTGTCTGGTTTCGGCTCTACGACAGACCAAGGCTGCAGCCGCTGCACCGACACTCGCTTGTGTTAAAGGATCCATGGCCCCAAGCTGGCACGAGCCATTACATCTGCAAGTCGAAGCGGCAGTTCTTTTATCCTTTCAATGATATAGGAAGAAGCGTCATATCGTAGCTGACATGATTTGGTTCTATCGGCTACTTTATTTACCTGCGCTCATTCTGGCTCTCCCCTACTACGCCCTACGGATGTGGCGACGTGGCGGCTACCGTAAGAGTTTCCAACACCGATTCGGACGCTTTCATCGCCTGCCCCCCGTCCCCAAAGGGAAGCAACGTATTTGGTTACAAGCAGTTAGCGTTGGTGAAGTTTTGGCAATCGGCCCCCTAATCGACGCACTACAACAAAGTTCACACATCGAGATCGTGCTCACCACCACCACCAGCACTGGCTACGCAGAAGCACGCAAACGCTATAGTGACAATGTATTGAGCATCGGAATCTTCCCACTCGACTTTTGGCTGTTTCAGCGCGCGGCGTGGAGCCGCGTAAAGCCCAGTGCCATTGTCTTGACCGAAAGCGAACTCTGGCCGGAGCATCTGCATCAAGCCCGTAAACGTAAAATCCCCGCCTACTTAGTCAACGCACGTATCTCCGACACCAGCTTTCGCCGTTACCAAAAGCTGCCGACTCTCGCCCGCCGGATGCTCAAAAAATTTAGCGCCATCTACGCCGCAAGCGAACTCGATCACTCACGACTCACGCAGCTGGGCTGCCCAGCAGAGCGTATCCGTTCTACCGGCAGTATCAAATTCGACGTTTCGATCGGCCAGCCTCACTCACCAGAAGAGCGCAAGGCCTTGCGTCAAAGCCTAGGTTTCCTAAGCCAAGAGCTCCCGCTCTTTGTCCTATTAGGCTCCTCCACATGGCCCGGCGAAGAAGCGATCCTCTTGCAAGCACAACGCGCATTGATCGCGAGCGGTATCGATTGCCGCTTGCTTCTCGTGCCTCGCCACGCGGAACGTGCAGAAGAAATCGTGAGCTTGTTAAAAGCCCAAGAACTGACTTGGCATCAGCGCTCCTCAGGCCAAGCGACACCAACGGATCTACGCATTCACCTAGCGGATACTACCGGCGAACTGACACGACTCACCCAGGCGGCCGACCTGGCCTTCATCGGCAAAAGCCTAGCCCCCAATCAAGGAGGACAGACGCCAATCGAAGCGGCAGGCCTCGGCGTGCCGATATTAATGGGCCCCAACATGAATAACTTTAAGGACGTCGCCCGCTCTCTTGTAAACGCGGGCGCCGCACTGCAAATAGAAAACTCAGAAGAACTGATACACGAAATACTTCAACTAGCACAGGATGCGCACGCACTCGCAGCGATGCAGCAGGCAGGCCTCAAATGGCACTCGGGCAATCGTGGTAGTAGCCAGCGTATCGCCAAGCACCTGCTCGCGACGCTCCCAGAACCGCTGGCGAAAAATCAAGTTTAGCGGCCGAAAAGCTTCCCGAGGAAGCCTGTTTTCTTACCATCAACGATGCCCAGTTGCATCTTGGCTAATTCGATGGCCATGCGCTCCACTCGCGGATTGTTAATCATTATAAAATATCGCTCAGGAGAGCCTCCGGTACTAAAAACCTGCTTCAAATCACTGGCCTCAGCGGTGAACCACTCCCCCACTTTACCCACGCGATCGACAGCTGCCTTAATCGTAGCCTCTACATTTAGCTGGCTCGCCTTTGCCAATAATGCGCGCTCCGCATCCGTCAGGCTGGTATCTGACTGCGAAAGCAACTGTAATTGAGCCGCCTCCGGCAAATCCGCAGCGATCAATCCGATCGCTTCAGCCAGGTGCAAACCACGTATGCCACGACGATATGGCAGGTGCTTGGCAATACCGAGCTCGTCCTTATGTGCCAGCCCATTAAGAAAGGTCTTTAAATCGCCACCGACCACTACATTACGAGCAATCTTTTGCCCAAAGTGAATCACCTCG
This sequence comes from Coraliomargarita algicola, assembly GCF_033878955.1. NCBI lineage: Bacteria > Pseudomonadati > Verrucomicrobiota > Opitutia > Puniceicoccales > Coraliomargaritaceae > Coraliomargarita > Coraliomargarita algicola. Next base: position 4,262,232 of record NZ_CP138858.1, on the reverse strand, counting down.
ATCAAGGTATTCACTCCTTCGTCCCGGAGCAGCTCTCGTGTGCCCTCTTCAAAATGTACAAACTCGCAGGGATAACTGGGAGGAATTTCTAGTTTCGCTAAGATACGCTCAAAAGTATCATCCACTTCACTTTCCGTTTCAACCGTATCCACCATATCTGAAAAGGGATCGTCGAAGGCAAGCGTCTCACGCAAAATATCCATCAACATACGTATGCGACGCTGCTTCCCCACCAAGCCAGGAACCGACTGAAGCTCTTCAAAATCATACTCGATGTATTTTTCAGCAGTCTCGCCCTTCCCCTTAAACGGCCATGAAATACCGACATTCTGCCCTAATTTGGCAATTTCGGTATCATTCAAGATAGAATTAAAGAACCGCTTACGGATGTGATTCCACTCTTCAGCGGAGTATTTTTCTATGGGTGCTTCGCTCATTTTTTATGAATACAGTTATATCGATGTCTCTGCGGTGTCGAGTAACTCTTGCGTGACGACCGTATAATCATCACGCACGGATTCCTCCTTTTTAACGTTACCGACCAAGCCTACCGGCAAGCCCAGAGTAACGGCTCTGCGCACAACAATCGCATCGCGCACATTTGCATCAAAAATACGACAATCCTTAGCCACTCTCCCCTGATTTTTAAATTGATTGATACGAAACTGCATACGCATCTTGGGCACGTCGATATCCACGTTGTTTTTAATAGAATTAAAAATAACTCCACGCACCTGTGCCTGTGGTTGCATACCCGCCACTCGAAAGCTCGCACACAGATGATGAAACTGCTGCAACTTCCCCACCAAAAGGGTAAATCCGATCAAGCTCAAAGCATCCGGATTGGCTGGCACATAGATCTCACTACTACAAAACACACCACACTGAGCAGAATACAGCACATTTGGAGGACAATCGAAGAGGATAAAATCATAATCATCCTCCACCTCGGCCAATTGTTCTTGAAAAATCGCAAAGGCAGGCCGCCCATCCGGAGCCTCATAGTCATGCTCCAAATCGACCAAGGTAAACGTTGTCGGTACAATATCCAATCCTGGTAATAAAGCCTCCCCTTCTTTACCACGAACCACATTTTTAACAATGCAATCACGCAAACGACAAACCGCAGGTTCAAAAATAGAATAAAGATGCCCCGCATCGGCCGTATTCAGCGGATTCCAACGATCCAAGCGCATCAACCAAATACTGGAATTTGACTGCGCATCGAGATCGACTAAGAGCACTCGCTTGCCTGCCTGCGCAAGCGAGGCGGCGATATTCACGACCAAAGAAGTCTTACCGACTCCTCCCTTATAATTGATAAAGCTAATTTTTCGAGGCATTGCAGTTCCGATCCAATGCGCAACTTGGCTCGGAGACAACCTACATCTGATTAAAAATGAGTTAAAAGCCCAGCAATCGAAAGCAGTTCCTGCTTCGCGACAGAAATACAAACCACCCCACGTTGCGGAACGAGGAACTCGTTTCGATGCCCGGACTACAATTCAAGGCTTCGGGGGCGTCTTTAACTTACGGGCCTCTAATAACCAATGCGAAGATAGGGCTGCCTCTCCTGAAGCTTGAGCCACGGGAGCACCACCTTCGTAGAGCGAAATCTTTAGACGCTTGTCGAGATCGCGCTCCTCTAAAATATTCTTATAAAGCCTGAGTGCCAATTCGCTTTCATCGTGCTTGTGTAGAAAATTTGCAATTTTTTGCACCAATACGAATTCATCGACCGAGAATTTTGTAATATAACGAATAATTTTGAGCGCCTCCACGCCCTCTCGTTCCTTGCCAGCAGCTGCATAGAGCTGCGCCAAGCGATAGGCTAATGCCAGCGACGGCTGCGATACAAACCTGGAACGCGCAAAGGCGATGGCGGCTTCGCTGCCCTCCGTCGCGAGTAGTCGATTGCTTTCCCGGATACTGGCGTAGGCAGCGAATGTGGTATCTTTGGACTCTTTTAGTTGCTCCTCGAGGCTGACCTTAAATGGACGATAGAGCGGGTCACCAATCGCAACACTTTGCCAGCTCAAGGCTGGCAAACTTAATGCCACGGCTTCGCCGAAATTTCCACCAGCCATGAGATGCGCCAATAGCACTTGTGGACGATGCGTATATTCCAGGTAAGGTTCATAGACGTTTCCCACCGTCGCACAATAGCCCTGCGCAATAAACGCACCCAACCATGTTTTGCTATCACGCACCGATGTGCCGGAAAAACTATGTAGATGAAAACCAATCGCCCCCGCAGGCACGGGCCACTTAGGCGCACGCCATTGAGCTTGAGCATGCGTACGGTACCAGCCCATATAGATCGCGGGCGCATCAAGACGATCGCTGTAGTCCATCGCGCGTTTACTAGTCTCAAAATCCGTATCAAAGTAGGCCGACTCCACCATTTCACCTGCAGCGCGGATCCAAGCATCTCCCTTCTCATGAGGGCCCCCCGTATCAATATAAGCACGCCCCATCAAACCAATCTGCTCGGCTTCAAGTGTGCGATCAATGAGATTGATCACCTTTGCCTGGCTCGGCCCATCCAGACGGCTCACGCGCAAGACTCGATTGGCATCAGTCTTGGCCACGGAGCTTTTCCCAAAATAGGGATTGGGCATTAACGCAGTCATCGAAGTGCGAGGAGGCGCGAGCAATAACGCGACTTCCCCATCAACTGAACCGTTATTGACTCGAAACTGCTTGGGCAAATTGGCCGTGTCCTCTTCGAGTAGCGCAGGATCGTTCGCGATACGTAAGGGCACGCCCTTAATCAGCACCACAAAAGATATATCATGGATCGAAACCGACAAACGCTCGCGGCCATAATGATCCTTGCTCCCGTCTTTGACTCCCTTGACCCATTCATGATCAAGCAAGGCATTGAGCAAGGGGTTGGCGACGGTCTCGACATATTCAGTCAAACTAATCGTCTCTTCTGTTGGTGCACTCAGCTCAACGATGCGTGACTCGGGGATCCCACGTTGACTCGCATAATATTGCCCAATCGCGAGGGAGTCAGGATCATTACGATTGACCACGATGACCATCGAATCTGCCAAAGCTTGATTCGTTTGGGCGGGCAGACTGGGCAGGCAAAGCACCATAAAAATGGCAGTCGTCGGCAAGTGGCGGCGGCGCTCAGGATAAACAGAATCTCCGTTACCCACACAAAGAGAGCGACCGACACACACATACCAAGAATGAAGTTTTTTTAATAAAGACATAGGCTAAGGGATACGTTGGAGGCGCTTGCCATAGCGGACAATGCCATCATAGAGACTTTGTGCAAGCGTTTGACGAAAAGCCGTGGTTCGCAGCTTATGCGCAGTGCCCGGATTGGAAACAAAGCCGAGCTCGACTAAGACTCCTGGGCACTCGAGATGTTTGATGACTAAAAACCGCGCACGTTTCAAGCCTCGGTCGGGCCCTCCGACGCCTTGCACCAACGAGCGCTGGATGTGATAGCCAAGTAATGCATTCCAAGGGTCCTGCTCATTTCCATCATAGCGCGTGCTATCGCCACGCCCGGGTTTGGAATATTTCGACGACGCCTGATACTGCGGAGTCAACGCAAAGGTCTCAAATCCCTCGGCAGTGGATGATGCGGCCGCATTGAAATGAATACTAATAAAAAGATCACCGTTTTCCCGGTTAGCGATCTGCGGGCGACGCTCCAACGGAATATAGACATCGCTATCCCGCGTCATGACGACCTCGTAACCAGCTCGCAGTAACAAGGATTGCAATCGGCGCGCCACGTCCAGCGTTAGTGTTTTCTCGTAGAGTCGATAAGCGTCATTCTTAGCGCCGACATCCTTTCCCCCGTGCCCCGCATCGATAACAATGCGTCGTAAGCCAGGCTTCCCGGCAAAGGTCTGTGGCGTAAGAATCGACTGTAGGACATGCTGGTAGTCGGCCTTGGCCATGTAAAGGCGACCACTCGACTCAAGCGTGGGAAATCCGATATAAATCGGAAGATCATTTAAATAAAGAATTCGCTTTGCCTTCCCGACATCAATGTTCGTCCACTGACTTCGAAGGCGGAAGGTTTTATACCCTTTAAGCCAGTAGGCTTTCATCCCGAGCTGCCCTCCTGCCGTAGCGAGATCTATGTAGCTGCGACCTTCGTGCTGAATTTCGAACCGCTGAGCGACCGTCTCCGAAGTGACTGTCATCAGCAATGCGATTACAATGAACGGAGCAAATGAGGCGAATCGGATATAACTAGCTTGAAGAGCACCGACCCGCATAGCTCAAGCCCTCGCGATGCTCTAAGATTGTGCTTCTTCGACCTCTGCCTCGTCTTCTGGCTCAAAGTCGTCTTCGTCGTGATCTTCACTTTCATCGAGTTCGTGATCAGGCGCATTGAACTTCAATACACGTTTCGACTCCGGCAACGGCGACAAAATCTGTGTAACTTGACGCCCCACAAGCTTTGGCTCCGAGTCGGCAGTCGCCACTCCCACCAGCTCCTGCGCGGCCAACTTCACACGTTCGAAACCTAATTCACGGTGCTCGTTCTCACGTCCACGGAATTGAAGCGTCAACTTAACCTTATTACCATGGTCGAGGAAACTTTCAGCACGACGCAACTTCGTCACAAAGTCATGCTCACCAATACCGACGCGGAACTTAACCTCTTTCAACTTGGTGCTGGCTTGCTTAGTATCTTTGGCCTTCTTGCTTTCCTCATAGAGAAATTTACCAAAGTCTAGTATACGACACACTGGAGGACGCGCTGACGGGGAGACTTCAATCAAGTCAAGCCCCACCTTTTTTGCCAGTTCCAGCGCTTTACGAGGAGGCATCACACCGAGGTTGGTGCCTTCGGGACCAATCACTCGCACTTCAGCCGCGCGAATGCGATCGTTTCTTCTGAGCCCTTTAGGGCCACGGTTACGGTTTTGATATTTGCCGCGTGAGTTCGGGTATTTTGGCATGAATTGATTCTGAGTATTAACTTCTTGAAAGTGAGTGCTGCGAAGGAGAGCCCAAAGCATCAGCGAAGCGTAGCGGTGGCTACTTCGTTTTACATCGCGTTATGCCGTCATAGTTTTGGTTGATTGACCATTCAAGAAACACTAGCTTTATGCCCTCTTCTCTACGTTTCAACCCTAAATACTAAAGCTTTCACCACAACTGCAGCTAGATTTAGCGTTGGGATTGCTAAACTTAAAGCCACCGCCGACCATTTTATCAGAATAATCGAGATGTGTGCCGCGCAGATAGAGCGCACTTTTAGTGTCCACCAGAATCTGTGCCCCCGACGAACGAACCAGAATATCTCCTCGCTTAGGCTCAGCCACAAACTTCATCTTATAGCTAAGGCCATTGCAACCACCACCCGTGATTTTGACACGTAGATAATCGCCCTTTTGCTCGCGCTCAATCAACGAACACAATTTCGCGCCCGCCGCTTCCGTCACCAGAACCAGTTTCTCATTACCCAGGCGCACGCCTTCAGGAACTTCAATAGTATCTACCATGCAAGATAGAGCGGTATGCAAAACAACCCGCGCGTCAAGCAGAGGTTCCAGTCAACTCGCGCGCCACAGCCAGCGCCGCCGCAAAACTCGCGGGATTCGCGCGTCCCTGCCCCGCCAAGTCAAAAGCAGTGCCATGATCGGGGCTGGTGCGCACATAGGGTAAGCCCAGAGTCAAATTTACAGCTGCGTCAAATTCCAGCGTCTTCACCGCGGCCAAGGCTTGATCATGATAGGCCGCCACCACCACGTCGAAATCGCCTTTCCGCTGCCGATAAAAAACAGTATCCCCCGGCAAACACCTGGAAAGCCCCGGCATCGCCAGACGCATACGATCCAAGGCCGGATCAAGCACCTCCAGTTCCTCTTTGCCCAAGATGCCTCCCTCACCTGCATGTGGATTAATCCCACACACACCGATACGAGGCTCTTCGCATCCAAGCTGTTGCGCCAGCGCGTAGGCACGGCGCACCGCCTTTTCAAGACAAGCGGCATCCAAAGCCTCCGAAACCTCTCGCAGCGGGATATGCCAGGTCGCCAGCACCACCCGCAACTCTTGCCCCACAAAGGCCATGGTCGGATCACCGCCCCAAGCATTTGCAAAAAATTCAGTCTGCCCTGGAAATTGAAAGCCTGCTTGCTGCAACCAATGCTTGCTCACCGGCCCCGTCACCACCCCACGAAAACGCCCCTCACGGCAACCCGCCGCCGCTTGTTCCATTGCAGCCAGTGTCAGGCGCGCCCCTTCAATCGTTGGCACACCTGGCTGAGCCACATACGTGCACGCCCCCTCACGGCCCACCGCCTCAAAACGAAGCCCCAGACCTTCTGCCAAATGGGTGCCCCAATTGGCGGGTCCAATCACCACGCAGTCCTCGCCACGTAAAGCGTCACTTTGTAGAGCCGCCTCAATGACTTCAGGACCGATCCCGGCAGGATCTCCGCATGTAATTGCCAGCGGTAAAGATCTATCTGGTTTAATCACGGGTCGAAACAATAAAACCACGCTTACCCGAGTCGAAGAAACTTAAGAAACGAGCCCCGGCTGGCGTCGTGCCAAACTCGGTTTCGCGTGCAGCTTCAGCAGCCTTCTTCTTCAGATTACCTCCACCAAAAAAGACTGCTCGGTAGCAACGCTTCAAATCTTTGATCTCGCGCTGCTCAAATCCTGCACGCCGCAAGCCCACCAGATTCAAGCCATGCGCCTCGCTGCGCTCCGCCGCCATCACATAAGGTGGCACGTCTGCGGTGATTGAAGCATTTCCGGCAATCATACAATATGCCCCAATTCGACAAAACTGATGAATGCCTGCACCTCCACCGATCACAGTCTTTTCACCAACCTGAACGTGCCCCGCTAGCATAACATTATTGACCATGATCACACCTGGCGCCAGCTCACAGTCATGCGCGACATGTGCATTCGCCATAATAAAACAATCATCACCGATCACTGTTTGCGCACCTGCGGTCTGCGGACGACTGACCGTCACCCCCTCACGAAGCACCACCCGATTGCCAATTACCACGGTGCTTTCCAATGAAGGATCAAAACCAACAGATTGGGGCTCGCCGCCGACGACACAAAATGAATCCAGCTGCACCTCATCGCCCAGGATCGTATTTTTCCGAATGATCGCATACGCCGCGATCTTACAATCACGCCCGATGCGGACGCCCGATTCTATCAAAGCACCTGCACCAATAGAGGTGCCTTCGCCCACTTCAGCCGATGGATCGACGATTGCAGTTTCATGGATATTCATAATTCAAACAAACTCACGACACGTTCAAATTGTCAATCCGTCACAATCCACTACTCATTAAACAAATTCAGCTGCGGCTCCTTAACCATATCATATATTTTTAAGATCCGCATTAACTGCAAAAGATCGGACTTTTGATAACTGTGGTTCACCTCAACATTTCGCAGCAAATTCTCCAAAATCGTACTAAAGGTAATAATGCCGTCCACGCCACCAGCCTTCAGCAGTTCAATGCTCTCAGAACGCAAAGGATCACTCGTCGGCAAGCTCGGCAATACCAGAATCTTGGTAAACTGCCCCGCACTCACGACCTCGGGGTCCACCTCCGAATCATCAAATCGAAAATAACTCTCCGCATTGCGCAGCACATCTTTCTTTAAAAAGTCAAATACCCGTGAGCTACTCTTAAGCATCGCAGGCGTAAAACGCGAGCTGTGCCAGGCTTTCACCACCACAATCGCCCGCCGAACCTTTACCATATCTGCCGAAAAAAGCTGAAAATCGCCCGGCGCACCATCCAATGGTGCATTGGGGTTATACACAACAAGATCAATCTCCTCATCTGCCCGCTTCTTGCGCGATTGCACCAAATACTTGCGCAACTGCCGCACAAAAAAGCCATTCAGCTCAAAATACTCCCGCACGATATTTTCGTCAAAGCCTGCCATGCCTCCTAAATAAATGCCTAAATTGCTTAAACGTCAATGACATGCGACCACCAGTCACTCGTTAAGCTGGCAGCCTCCTAGCACGACTCACAGGCAAATAAGTCTGGCAATTCAACCCACTGCGCCTCCGCATCCGCCGAAATACGTGCGATCTTGGCATCAAAGTCGGCCCACTCCCCCTCCGTGCAGAGTTCAAAGCTATGCCCCCAGAAATAAAAGACGCCCGCCTCGGAAGCCTTTGCCTGAGCATATAAATCCCAAAAACGCTCGTTATGAAAATGGCAATCTGCATGCAACATCATTGGATCTGCCACTGGCATACAAGGCGTCGCATTCTTCGTTGTGCGCGCATACAGGTGCCCCGCCTCCCGCACGACCTCCGCAGTCGCCGCATCGCAATCACCGTAAGGGTACACAAAACCTAGAATCTCCTGCTGAAACCAGTCCTGTAAAATCTTTCGCGCATCCACCACCTCAGTTCGCCAATCGGCTAAGGAGATCTGAGTCGGCCACGGATGCGTCATGGAATGATTGGCAATCGTGAAGCCCGCATACACATCATTCAGCTCATGACGCGCCAAACGCTCGATTCGTTTCTCCCAACGCTCACTGTAAGCGCCCTGCCGCAATTCACCATGTGTCGCGGGATTCAGATTAAAAGAGGCCTTGGCGCCATGTTTACGTAAAATTTCGATCAAGCGAATGTCGTCATTCACTCCATCATCCCAGCATTGAACGACTTTAAGCATATACAAGTGAGTGAATAAAAGAGGCCTCGTCTTTTCAAGCTCCTATTAAGCAATGCCAAGTATTCTATGATCATACCACCTTCATGACTCCTCCAACAGCGCCTTCGCGTGACGGGCGAAATGCCCACGACAATCAGATGCGTATTCTCTCAACACATCACGCCCCAGGTCATTGTAATCACCACAACGGTAAAGCAATCGAGCCAAGTGTAGCTCGCGCAAGGCATGATCCCGCACCTTGTTTTCATTAATATCATCACTCAGAGCCGACTGCACATCCAGCAAATCAGCCTGCGCATGCCCACGATAAGCTTTGCGATTCAGGATCTCGGCGACCATCGGAGCCACTTGACCGTTCGGGCTACGCTGCTGGAGTGCCTCGATCGACATGGCCAAAGCTCGGATGTGTGAAAACGCCGCCTGCTCGGGCAAGGTCTCCAGTTTGGCGATCAGACAAGGCCATGCCTCCGCATCGCCGCAGCAGCCTAGACACACGAGCAGCGAATCCAACTCCGACATGTTTTTACCAAATTGGTGCATGCCTTGGAATCGCCAGCCATCATCCCAGTCACGGTCTGAAATCTCCGCAATTAATTCTGCTTGGGCACTCGCATCGCCAAGCTGCGCCAGCACCTGAGCATAGCGTAAACTTTGCGCCGAACGTTGCCCACGAATAGCCGAGTAGGCTTGACCGACTAGACGAAGACTACGCGCGCCCTCGTTCAACATCAGCGAGACGCCTGTCAGCGTGTCCCAGTCATGCTCGATGGCATGCTGCAAAGTCGCGTCATCGACCGGAAAATTATCCACATCCGTCAACACACGTTCGGGCAGTCCACCGATGTCCACCAGATGTCGCTGCACCGCACCTAGATCAACCGCACGCACGGGGCACTGAGCCTCCGCCGAGCGAGCCGCGATCAGTCCAGCGGCGTAGCCTTGGTTTTGCACATCGGCCTGCATCCGAATCACTGGCAAGGCATCACGATGCGCACTCACGCCTAAGCCGGTCACCAACACTCCATCCAAACCCTGCGGCAAAAAACACCCGAACGGTATATCAGCCCACAGCGGGTCCTTATTCGGCGGAACCAACATAAAGACTGGATCGACGGTAAAGCCATGCGAATCGAAGTTCGACGTAGCCACACAGATCGTCTCTGAAGAACGCCGATTCATCAGTATATCTACCGGCGAGAGCGAGCAATCACCGACGATTTGACGACGTTCACGCGAGTCCACCAGTTCCCCGCAATCAAAATCATCTTTGAACTTCAGCTTAGAACTCACAAAAAACGCAGTCGCATCGGTGACATCGGTATCATCCGAAAAGTTATGATCCGAATTATGATACTCCCGCCCCGGCTTCATGCCCGCGAGACCCGTGCCTTGCACCGCTACATGCTCCTTGCCGATCACACAAGTCGGCGCACCTGCCGCTGCAGGGATATCGGAGCAGCCCGTGCTGTCGACAATGCAGCCGGCATGCACCAGCCCATAGCCATAAGGCCCCGCCACGATCAAGCCAGTGACTCGATCGCCTTCCACTACGGTGCCCACACAGAGTGTATTCAGCCAATACGTGCACCCAAGATCGTATCCAGTTTTATGATACCACTGACACTTAGCCGCAACCGACCAGACACCTTCTTGCCGTTGATAATACTCTTTCGTTTCCAATGCCTTCACGCCGGCATCGATCTCAGCCGTAAAACCCACCCGGTTGCCGCACCAGTAAGTGGCGATTTGCCCCATGGTGCCCACTCCTCCCAAAGCTGAAGTCACCTCCACAACCAGTGTGCGCGCACCTGCTCGCGCCGCGCTAATTGCAGCCGGCGCGCCTCCCGTGCCACCGCCCGCAACCACGACGTCAAAAGTATCCAGCACCGGCAAACAGGTCGGGTCAAAAGCAAGCTGCTGCGCCGTCACAGCACCGGGGCGCAAAGCATCGCGCAAGGTGCGTACCTCCCCCGACTCAAGCGCTTGCGCGCCAGCACACGAAACGTGTAGCGAATCAAAGGATGCGACTGGCAAGGCCTCAAATACTTGCGGCGCAATCGCCTCCGCGGCGCACATGCCTGCAATCGGATTCAGCCACACGGTTTCCGCAGCCTCGGCTAAGCGGGCCGATTCCGTCAACGCCAACAATCCCTCCGCCACCATCAGTTTCTGCACATCCGCGCTTTGCACTGAAGGCTCACGCAACACCGTCAATGCCATCTGATGCCGATACTCCGTCGGCACCCAGCACGCATCGACAGCGGAGCTATAAGCACGCGCCTGCTCGCTCGCGGTGCCGGTTCCAAAATCAACTTCCACTCGATAGCGACGCGCTGTCAAAGTAAAGTCCTCGCATTCATAACCAGGTAAGCACTCTAATAACTTACCCCCTCAGCCGACACACCTGCACCTTCACAGACCGTCACAAATTCAACATCCTGTTGTCCTGTCGGCGTATAAACCGCCTCGCAACCGGCAAGCCGCAAAACGCTGGCCTCCAAAGTCGCATCCACCACCAAGCGTGCTTGGATCGCCTGATGCCCGGAACGATTGGCAATCGCCGCACCACAGATTTGACTCTCCTCATTTCGGAGCAATCCCGCAGGAAAACAATTCAACAGGAATGGTATTTTAAGATCAATCAAGTGTTGCTCCAAAGTCAGCTTCACATGCATTGGCGTAGGCGGCTCAACGAGATCACCAAATAGCTCTTGCGACAGCGCATTACCTGCGACAGCTTCAGGCCAAAAACGATACGCCGCACAAATATCTTCTCCTAAATAAGATCTCGGTGCCACCAAATACACAGATGCACCTTGTTTTTTCAAAGACAATGCCAGCAACACTGCTTGCGAAGTGCCACCAATAATTAAAACATCAACAGTCGCGACCACAGGGGTCGTATGCGAAGGGGTGAAAGTAGATTCCATGTATATACGATAACTTTGGACACTGTAAACAAACAAGGATTATAAGATATACAGGAAATGCATATAATAGTATATTTTGCTCACGATGATTCTTTCGTTTAACACAGACTACCACTATGAGATCGGCCCCACCTACGACGGGAAAGTGCCTGAAGAATACAGACTACAAAAGAACCACACCGGAATCGCCTACCTAAGTTGGTATATTCGCAAAGGAAGCGTGGAGCTCACAACCGCCGACAGCACGCGACATCTGCACAAAGGAGACTGGGCATTCATGGACCCCTTCACCACCCGATCGCATCACTTTTCCCGCGATGCAGAGCTCATCTCGATTCGCTTCCGACTCAACTGGCGCGGATTACACTTTATCCCGCCACGGCTAGGACTGCGCACGGACCACCCAAAGGAGGACACAGCACTGCTCAAGAGTGCGGAAGCCCTCTGCGCCTTTGAAGCAATCCATAGGACGAAGACGCACCCATCGAGCCCGGCGACACTTTGCCGCCGCAGTCAGTATTTCTCCGAATGGCTCTACCAATGGCATAAGAATCGTGAAGCCATGGGTGTACAAGCCACAGCCCCCATAGATCCGCGCGTCTCAGAGATCATGGCCATCATCGGACAGCGTCCCAGCATCCAGCCGATCGACTATGCACAACTCCAGACCACAATCGGGCTATCAAAAGCTCAAATCAATCGTATCTTCAAATCAGCAACCGGGCTCACACCTCGTAAATGGTGCGAAGCACAACTACTCAGAGCCGCCGAGGATTGGCTACTTGCCAACCAACTTTCAGTCAAAGAAATCGCGGCCCGCCTGGACTTCTTCGACGCCTCACACTTCATCAAATGGTTCCGCGCACACACCAACGTGACACCAACTGTATGGCGCACACGGAAAACTCCACTCTAGCCCGTAGAATAGGAAATTGAATGGATCAATTTCCGACGGACTCACAAGCATCTGACTCCCCAGGTAGTAGCCACTCACGACTACACACTCGTGCACTAGAGATAGATCAGTAATAAACACCTATTCAATCAGCAGAGACCTAACACCGCGGACACAGATATGCTATCCTATCCGAAGTAACATGCCCCAACCACACACATACCCAACCCAGGCTGGCGTGCCACGCAGGCGCCAGCACCAAGAACATGGATTCGCCTTAGTGATTGCACTTTCATTGATGGCCTTCGTACTGCTGCTACTTTTATCAATTATCGCACTCACAAAAATCGAGTCAGAGTTGAGTTCGACCGCAATGAAACAGATGCGGGCAGAGCAGAATGCCTTACTCGCACTGGATGTAGCCATTGGACAACTACAAAAGTACGTCGGCCCTGATCAACGCACCACAGCGCGAGCCGACCTCATCAATGGAGCCGGCTCTATCAACTCACATTGGATTGGTGCCTTCGGTAGCGCAGTGGAAGCGGACTATGACTTAAGTCCGGAAAACATTCCCCAAGACCTTACTGACACCACTCTTATCAGCTCTAAGGGCTCCCCCGCCCGCTTGCTCAACTGGCTTGTTAGCGGCAGCGAATCAGACTTCAGCCCCGAAGTGAATGTCGGCGACAAAGGGAACATACTCAGCACACCTAGCGTCAGCGCCACCCCCACTGGCACCGTAACAGGCCTAAGCGAAACGACGACTGCAACCGACACCACACTCACGATTACGGACGCATCCGGCACAACTCACCCGGCCCGCCTCCTGGTCGGCCCCAACAGTGTCAACTCTGCGCTCGATAGTTCGAGCACCCCCGTCGACTACGTCGTCGCTCCCACCGTGGACATCGAATCCAGTGGCAGCACCAGTAACCGCTATGCGTGGTGGATTAGCGACGATGGCATGAAAGCCCGCGTCAACTTACCTCAAGCTGGAACTGACAGCAGCTTATCACCCACGGAACAACTGGAACAACAGCGTAATGCATTTTCAAACTCCGAACGTGCAGCCATCGAGCTGATGGCAACGAACAACGACGACTGGTCCGAAAGCTCGCCTTCCAGCGGCCAGCTGATCGACACGCTCTACACACCGGATCAATCCCTCAGCTCAATCATCTCCTCTGCCCATACCGCACTCATCTCCAGTGACACCGATGCGATGGCTGCCGCACTCAAGTATCGCTTCCACGATCTCACCCCACACTCACGCTCAGTTTTGTCGGACACCTATGCTGGTGGTCTCAAACGCGACCTCAGCATACTCTTGGATGGGAGCTACAGCCCTGCCCCCAGTGACCCCACCTACGACACCAATACCCTCTGGCCACGACACTCCGGCGCGACGGGAGGCTTCTCTGAAGACTACGGCATGCCGACTTGGAGGCACTTACGCTCTTACTACCAAACACGCGTGCCAAGCTCTGGCGCGCTCGACCCAATTCTACCTGCGCATGACAAATCGGATCGCATCCCAATCAATAGCAATGGAGTTGAGGACCACGTCGGCCTTGCACCCATTCTGACCTACTATTCGATGGGCTTCTCCATGGGCATCAGCAAGCCGAGTGGCAATTACGAAGCTGAGGCAGGAGACAACATCTTCCTCAAGCTTTATCCCCTGGTGGTTATATGGAATCCATATAACTTCACAATCAAAGCGTCCAGCTACGAAGTGGGCTGCTACCCCACTCACAACGTCAATGTAAAGGTACAAAAAGCCACAGGGACGGATGGCGCCATGATTGATGCCAGTCAGCAACTCGATTTCTCGCGTCTTGGTGATAGTCAGAATCAACAAATGTTCATACGTTTCAGACTGGATTGCCCCGATATCCCTCCAGGGCAAAGCCTAATTTTCTCACTTCCAGACTCTGCCTCCGGTGAAAGTTATACCCAAAAGAATATACTTAAAAATCAAGGGCCCAACAAATACTCATACGTAACGGTCCCCTTCAAACAGGCAGGCAGTGGCACCCAACCACAATTACTGATTGAAGCTGGCGAAGAAGACGTCGCCTACCAACTTATCGCTACCAGTGGTTCCAGCTTAACCAGCAGCGGCGGCTGGAACATGTATCTGGGCGAACCGGTTGAGGCTGACAACGTGTTCTTCGCGAGCTGGACACTTAAGGAAGCCTCTACTGGCCCCAATCACGATCGCTTAAAGAACCCCTCCAGCAGTGCCCCGACTGGCGATAAGTTTAATCGACGTTGGTATAACACACACCAGTCGATCGACTGGACCGATAGCCAAGCGGATCAAATTCTGCAATTGGCAGATCCGCTCGAATACGACTCATTGGATGAACCCGCGTATGTTGCGTTGGGCCATGCGCTGTTCTCGGGTGCTGGTCTCACCGCTCGATTCAATGAAGATCAACACATGTTCACGACCCGCTGGATTGCACAAGGTAACATGCGGGCCACACGAACCGGTCGGACCATGCGGGATCAAAATTTCAACGTGCTCTACATTGCGACCTCCGGCATGACCGCACAAAACGTTAAATGGCAGAAATTCAACGCCGCGTCATCAGCCCCGGAGCGCATTTCCGCAGGCTCCGGATTCGATTCGATCGACGGTAACTCTGCTGTGGATGCGATGCTCTTTGAGTTTCCCTACGAAGATCAGGACCTCTTCTCGATCGGACAACTACAACACGCCAACCTATCCTTTTTCGGCAGCTATCCCTCGTATCCAATTGGCAATAGTTTGGCGGATTATCACCTACACAATAAGAACCCGGAGATCACCGGCCATCAACTGACACGTATTGACGAGATCACTACAGACAACAATTATGCGCTAAGAAGAGATATGAATGCCTACTATGACATCTCATATCTGCTCAACCGCACTCTATGGGATCAATATTACTTCTCGACCGTACCGGCTACTGGTAGCGTTCCAGACACACTGCCCAACCCGCGTTACCAGCGACACTCCAACACCGCCGATCTGCAAGACCCTGACCAGTCGGCCTCCGCGCTACTGATGGCAGGTGGTTTCAACATCAACTCCACATCCGAACAAGCATGGCGCGCAGTCCTCGGCGGGGGGAACCAACTGGATTATATTCCCCAAAACGCGGATCTTAACACCAATCCAGAGTTAAATGCCGCTTTCCCACGCTTCAGCCGTCCCTACGGAGACAATGATCCCAACGATCCATGGAAGGGATATCGCACGCTGGATGAAAATCAAATCGCCCAACTGGCTCGTAATATCGTCACCGAAATACGTAACCGTGGCCCATTCGTCTCGGTCGCCGACTTCGTCAACCGACGCCTCTACGACAATCCGAATACAAATGATGACGACCCGCTGGCTACAGATTCATCCTGGGAGCACGAAAACTTCAAAGGCCCCCTACAAGCCGCAATTGATCGCACGGAAACGGGTAACTTTGCCGCCAACGACGCAAGTAACACGTTCTGGCAAGAAGACGAACTCGCCACAGGCGACGGCATCAGACACAACCAAAACTCGCAGTATAGTAAGGCCTACGACAAAGCACTACTCGAAGGGGCCGACGTTCCCTCTAGCCCCGTCAGCAATCGCTCCGCCTTTGCTCCCAAATACATCACCCAAGCAGACATCCTAGCTAAAATCGGAGCCGGACTAACTGCCCGCTCCGACACTTTCACGATTCGAACCTATGGCGAAACCGTCAATCCGGCAACTCAGGCAATCGAAGGCCAGGCATGGTGCGAGGCCGTGGTCCAACGCCTACCCGATTACGTAGACGATTCACTTGAAGCCTATCAGACTCCAGCAAACGGTAGCATCAACCAATCGCTCGGCCGCAAATTCAAAATCATATCCCTCCAATGGCTCTCCGCATCCGACATCTAATTCCGACTCTCATCAGTTTTTTCTGCCTGATGCAATCAGACGCCACTGCGCAGACGACGCCTCAAGACATACCTAAATTCCGGGTGCTCTCGATGTCAGCATTTGAAACTGTGCTCTTTGATATCGATAAAGAGCCAATCGTCCTGAGAAGCAGCCTAGGCTCATTTTCCCGGCTTTATCCCTCACCCAAAGATGGAAATGTTGTCTTCTACAAAGAAACACCCAACCCCCAAGACCCCAATCTGCCCCCCATCAAAACCACATTGGCACAGGCGAAACTGTCCGAAGGTGGCCCCTACATCATCCTACTCATCCGCAACCCAGCAGGTTCCAGCTTGGAATATAAAACAGTCGTGCTCGACCACTCGCTGGAAAAATTCCCAGCAAATACCTATCGCGTTTATAACTACTCAAAACGTCAACTCGCGGTGCAGCTTTCGGAGACCAACTTACTGCTCAACACAGGTGAGTCTGGTAGCGTGCCCTACCCCGCCTCCTCGAAGACCTGGCTGAAAGTGGCTGCC
This sequence comes from Coraliomargarita algicola, assembly GCF_033878955.1. Taxonomy (NCBI): domain Bacteria; kingdom Pseudomonadati; phylum Verrucomicrobiota; class Opitutia; order Puniceicoccales; family Coraliomargaritaceae; genus Coraliomargarita; species Coraliomargarita algicola. The sequence continues at coordinate 4,245,292 of NZ_CP138858.1, read as the reverse complement.
AACGATCAGGACGAAGGCTGGCTAGTCGTCCGATCAGCTCCTCAAACAACCGGCACCAACAATCGCACCACGCTCTTTCTTGTCGATATCCCCCCCTCCGAACGAGACCCCAATCCACTTGGAATCATTGACCGGGAGATGAGAGAACGAATCCGCACCGATGAGCAAGGCCGACAGTATGTCCGCTAATTGAACAAGCCTAAGTCAGACGAGGATTCTTAGCCATCTCCACCACCTGCGGCACCGTCTTCACTCGAAACTGCTGTTTATATTGACTAGGCGTCATCCCCATCTCTTTGCGAAATACTTTACTGAAATGGATACGATCTGAAAAACCTGCCTGATCCGCGGCATCTCCAATCTGAACATCTGAATTCCTTAATAAGTTACGCGCATAATCCAAACGAATCTGCCGGATATAGTCACTCAGGCTCGTGCCTACAAACTGCTTAAAACGGCGACTCAGAAAATCTGGATGACAATTTAAATGTGCCGCAATTGTTTTAACATTAAAAGTCTCTGCTATATTCTCATCGATATAACGCTTCGCCTCTTTCACTACAAAGGGAACGGGCTCCGTATCTGAGTGCAGATACTCTTTCAAGCTATTGCCATTCGAAGCGATAATCTTCTGTAAGCAATAAGCCGAATCTTTCCAGGTTCGGGCTTGGGTCTGGTAGTTCACATGGATTAATCCAAAACGATGTTTATATCCTTCCTGCCACTCGAAGTTATCAAGTAAAGACCAATGAAAGTAACCACGGACATCCACGCCCTCATCCATGGCCCTTCGCAGGGCCAACAGGTGACCAATCATATAATCAGTGCGATTACTGTCATGCACCGAGCCATCCATACTAACGCGGTCCAAATTAGAGCAACCGTTTTCAGTAATCACTAGTGGCAGATCATACAGTTCATGGATGAAACGTGGCCCCCAATAGAGGCAATCCGGCTTCTGCGTCCATTCATAGAGTGAGATTTCTTCGCCATCGGAGAGTGGCACAGCCACAGGCACTCCCTCCTCACTCATACGCACTGGCGTTGCCTGAAAAATATTGCATGCATAGTAGTCGAGCGGTTGCTGAATAATCTCGAAATCCGATGCCAAAAATTTCGGCAATGCTTTCTGATAGGCCTGCAAGCCCTCTTCGGGATAGTGCCCAAGAATGACAGGATCCGACCACCAACGCGTGTTCCATACATTATCAGAATAAATCGCACTGGTGGCTTCCCGTGCGGCGTTGATGTCATCACGACTACTGCCTGTTTCCGGTTGATACACGGAACCTGATGGCGACCATCCTATAATCGGGTCTTGCTTCGCATGTTCACGAATGACTTGCACAGACCGACCGTGCGCCAGCAGAGCATTATGTCCGGCCATCAGACATTCCTTGAAACTCAAGGTCATACCCGGCGCATGTAAACCGTCTCGATAGCCTAAGCCTATAAAACACTGGGGTTCATTAATCGTCACCCAGTTCTTTACTCGATCTGAAAAGTGATCCACCACGACTTTCGTATACTCAGCAAACCATTGCGGGCTGTTGCGATCCAACCAACCTCCTTTTAAGAAGAGCTCATAAGGTAAATCCCAATGATAAAGAGTCACCCAAGGTTCGATGTCATTTTCAAGTAACTCATTAATCAGAGCATCATAAAATGCGAGCCCGGCGGCATTAATAGAGCCAGTGCCATGGGGCAAAATACGCGGCCATGAAATGGAGAAGCGATAAGCCTTAAGCCCCATCAACCGCATATGCGCCACGTCTTCTTTAAATCGATGATAATGATCGCAACTGACTCGGCCATGCTGCCCACGCCAAATACGCCCCTCTCGTTGCACAAATGCATCCCAAATGGACGCCCCTTTGCCATCAGCATCATGCGCCCCCTCTATTTGATAAGAGGAAGTCGATGCGCCCCAGATGAAATCTTTAGGAAATAGACTTGAGCTTGTTGTCATCATACAGGGAACAGGGAACAGGGAACAGGGAACAGGGAACAGGGAACAGGGAACAGGGAACAGGGAACAGGGAACAGGGAACAGGGAACAGGGAACAGGGAACAGGGAACAGGGAACAGGGAACAGGGAACATACCACAGAATACACACCTGATGTCAAATGCCGTTCAAAAAAGGAGGTCGATTTCAGGGAGCGGTATACTCCAAGACTTAATTTCAACCGATGTTTCAAGTGCCGATTGCTGACCGCAGAAAACACATTCACCTCGAGTTTTCATGTAATTCAGTGCGGTACCACTTTAGCAAGTCTCAACAAAAATCAGCGATCAGCACATTCTCAAGCAGCTACCGACTACCCCTCTACCGACATCTTACTGTATGATGTCAGCTCGTAGTCCTAAAACGAACTCAAGGCTACGATTTCACCCCAAACCCCTAAAGCTACTATGCCCCTCAATAGAATACAAAGTTCTCCCTATACACTCAGCGTTTTACTGACGACACTCACTTGTTGCGAAACAGTCGCTGCTGAAATCATCCTAGACAATACAGCAACAAGTGGCGTCACCAAAACTGGCACATGGACTACAGGCACGTATTCAAGCGATCGCTACGGCCCGGACTATTTGCATGATGGTAATTCCAGCAAAGGGACAAAGAGTGTGCTCTTTGCACCCACTTTACCAACCAACGGCTCCTACGAAGTCTATACCATCTGGTCGGAACATGCGAATCGCGCAAACAACGTCCCAATCGATATCACTCACTCCTCCGGGGTCGACTATGTCGAAGTCAACCAGCAAGCCGATGGCGGGCAGTGGGTTTTATTGGGCACTTATCCCTTCGACGCCGGCAACTCGGGCACCGTTCGCATCGGCAATGAATTCACCAATGGCTACGTGATCGCCGATGCGGTGCGCTTTGTCTCCGCGCCAGAACCGCTCGAACCGATCCCATCTATTGAAGGGGATTGGGAACTCACCTTTGAAGATAATTTTGATGGCACGGCTTTAGACGGAAACAAATGGCGCTTTGCCACCACCTATGCCGGCATGCCTGGCAGCGGCGGCAACAACCATAAAAATGTAACCGTGGCAGACGGATATCTGAATCTCAAAGCGAGCACCGACTCCGGCACCATCGGGGGCAGCAGCTATAGTAACTCCGGTTGTCAGGTGAGCACCTACGATGTGTATCGCCAACAGTATGGATATTTTGAGGCGCGTATCAAATATCCAGCAATCAAAGGCTTATGGCCCGCCTTCTGGATGATGCCTGACCGCGCTAATTACGGATGGCTGGAGGGCTATTACCGCTCCTACCTCAAATTCGACCTTAGCAATGCAAGTCCCGGATCAATCACCAGTGCGGTGCTCAAGCTAAAGGCATCTGCAATCAAAACGCAGGGCACGGTCCCCAACAATCTGGTATACATGAAGCTACGTGATGATTCCTGGGACGAATCCACTCTTACCTGGAATAATAAACCGGCCGCAGATCCCGTCTGGATCGAACAAAAATGGGGCGAGATCAATACTGTGGGGCAAGAGGTCACGCTGGACATTACCGATTTTGTTAGCGAGCAAATGGACGACGACAAAATCATCAGTATTGTTCTGGCGGATACATTTATGCGCAACCGGTCGGTAAAATTCCACAGTAAGGAAGCTGCGAATCAAGCAGATCGACCACAACTAATCATTAATGGTGTCACCTACTACGTAAGCGAGGATGCCCACGTCAGTCGGGGCAGCTACGCCGACACCAACTTTGGCAACGCGACAGAAAACTTCGTTTCAGACAGTTACGGTTCCGGCACCCACACCTACGGCGACGGCATGGAAATCGACATCATGGAATCACTGGGAATTTGGGGTGAAGACACCACTCAACACGCCACTCACTGGGATGGCTACGGCTCTCAGCATCAACACACCAATTGGGGAAAAATCACCTACCCAGCCACAACAGATGACTTTCATACCTATGGCGTCTACTGGCAAGACGACTTACTCGAATTCTACATCGATGGCCGAAAGACCGCTGAATGGAGCAATTCCCGCATCCCAAGCGCGCCTGCCTTCATGATTCTCTCCATGCAGCTCGGCGGATGGGATAATAACGGCGTCACCGACCTAATTGACGATCAAGTCATGCAAGTCGATTGGGTTCGCGCATGGACGGGCACACGCACTCCCATTACCATCAATGAGCTGTTCATCGATAATTCGGACAGCACTCAGGTCAGCCAAACAGGCACATGGAGCAGCTCCAGCACTAACAATGGCTACTACGGCAGCAATTATCTACATGACGGCAACACCGACAAGGGCAACAAATCCTTCAACTATCAAATCGATGTCCCCCTCTCTGGAATTTACTGGGTATATGCTCGCTGGACCAGCTATACAAACAGAGCCACGAATGTGCCCATCGACCTAACAGGCAGCGATGGCACCACCACTGTTACCGTGAACCAACAGGAAAATGGCGGCCAATGGGTGCTGCTTGCTGAAAAAGAATTCGATGCCGCCACCACCGGCAGTGTCCAGATCAGAACCGACGACACCGATGGCTATGTCATAGCGGACGGCATACGCCTCCTACGGGTCGGCAACTAATCAGTATAAGACACATAGTCAATCAGCAGACAGCTAACTAGGTTGATCGCAAAAGTGCTATCTTATCACCTTCGCTTAGCCCACACCCCATTCACACATTGTGGCAAAATTTATAGATCAATCGAAACATTAATATGAGTACATCATTCCCGTCAAATTTCACTTGGGGCGCTGCCGCCGCTTCCTATCAAATCGAAGGTGCGTGGCAAGCCGATGGCAAAGGAGAGTCTGTCTGGGATATGCTCTCTCACCAAAAAGGTAAAGTGTGGGAAGGTCACACCGGCAACGTTGCCTGCGACCATTATAATCGCTATAAAGAGGACGTTGAGTTAATGACCCAAGTGGGCCTACAAGCCTACCGGCTCTCCATCTCTTGGCCACGCGTCATTCCCAATGGCACGGGCAAGATCAATGAAGCTGGCCTGGGCTTTTATGATCGACTCATCGACGAACTACTCGCTGCAGGCATCGACCCATGGGTCACCCTCTTCCACTGGGACTACCCGACAGAATTGTTTAATCGCGGCGGCTGGCTCAACCCGGAGAGCCCACAATGGTTTGCGGAATACACAGCCGTCATCGTTGATCGACTCTCCGATCGAGTGAGCCATTGGATCACGCTCAACGAGCCACAATGCTTTATCGGCTTGGGCCACTTGCATGGCACCCATGCCCCAGGCTTAAAGCTAGGCCTGCGTGAAGTGCTCAAAGCGGGACATAATTCCCTCATCGCCCACGGACTGGCGGTGCAAACCATACGTGCACGTGCCAAGAAGGAGCCTTTGATTGGTTGGGCTCCTGTGGGTTGTGTGAATTACCCCGCTAGTGACAAACCCGAAGACATCGAAGCTGCTTATGCGGTAATGGATGGCGTCTGGGCTGACAACTGCTGGAACAACCGCTGGTGGGGCGACGCTCCAGTCCTAGGGCACTACCCCGAGCAAGGGCTCCAAGCTTACGGAAAAAACCTGCCAAAGTTCAACGATTCCGACTTCGACATCATCAAGCAACCACTTGATTTTTATGGCTGTAATATCTACCACGGTAAAGCCACCCAAGCAGGCCCCGACGGAAAACCCGAATTAATTCAGAATAAGGTCGGCAGCCCACACACACACTTCCTGTGGGAGCGCTCTGATGAAGCGCTCTACTGGGGCACAAAATACCTCTCGGATCGCTATAATTTGCCCGTCGTCATTACGGAAAATGGGCTCACCATGCCGGACTGGGTCTCTCTGGATGGTCGCGTGCACGACACGCACCGCATCGACTTCCTGCAACGCTACTTGCTCGGTCTGGAACGCGCGATCAAAGATGGTGTCGATGTTCGTGGCTATTTCCAATGGTCGATCATGGATAACTTCGAATGGGCCGAAGGCTACAAGCACCGATTTGGACTCACTCATGTCGATTACGAGACTCAAGTTCGCACGCTTAAAGACTCGGCCTACTGGTATCGAGATGTCATTCAATCCAATGGCGCTAGCTTACACGAGACTCCCGTCGTCTCGACCTCCCCCGCGCTCGCGCTCTAATCAATTTCCCCCGTAAAATAATGATCTCCATCAGACAAGCTCTCAACCTGCGTTTACTCGCGCTATGCAGTGCCATCACCTCTCCATTGATCGGCAGCACTTCGCCCGAATCGAACGCAATCATGGCCCCGGCATCGACGGACGTATCGAGTTTCCAGACAGAACATCAGGCGACCTTGTCCATCGTCGATGTGGACAACTCTAAAGCTCTACAAGTCAACTTCCCAGCCAGTAACTCGTATCCAGGACTCAACCTCCCGATGCCTGCCGACGCTTGGAACCTATCTGCCTATGCAGGTCTTGAAGCTGAAATCGTCAACACCAGCTCCGAACGACTCAACATCAGTATGCGTGTCGACAATAAGGGCCACTGGAAAGACGAACCATGGAATACCAATAATGTATGGCTCGCAGCGGGTGAATCCGCCCGCCTGACGGTGCAGTTTGGACAATCCTTCGGGAAGCCCAGCTACTCGCTGGATAGCAGTGCCATCAGCGCGGTAAAGCTCTTCATCAGCAAACCATCCGTGAATGGCAGCATTCTCATCAAGTCCATCCAGGGAGTGGGCAAAGGCGCGCCACAAGTTGCTCCGGCGACTCCAACACCTGCAAACATGCCCGCAGTGAGCCACGCTAGCGCCGGCGATGTGACGATCTATACGCCGGCACAAGGCGTCGCTGGCGTAAAAATCGAAGAAGCCCCACAGATCGCTGCCGACAGCCAGGGGCTCACGGTGCAATTCCCGGAGGGCGGCAAATATCCGGCCGTCAACTTCCAGAGCCCGAGTGGTTCCTGGGATATGTCCGCTTACAAGGCAATCGAAGCGGTCATTGAAAACACTGGCAGCACTTCGATCCGACTCGGTCTACGTATCGACAACGAAGGTCACTGGCAGAAGGAACCATGGAGCAGCGGCCAACTTACGATTGCCCCAGGAAAGACTCAAACCATGACGGTTCCTTTCGGCACCAAGTATGGTCACCCCAGTGAGGGCTTTAATCCCGCCAAGATCATTAATGTCAAATTGATGGCACTACAGCCGAAACCCGGCTCACAGCTACGCTTGATCTCGATCCAACCCGTTCAACGCGGAAATGCGTCCGCTAGCACAGCGAACACGAATTCTAGTAACGCTAATAGAATCCAAGGCGAAGCGATCTTCGACCCGACCAGTAGCGACATCAGCGATATTCACGTAGAGCAAAATGGAACGGCATTGAGCCTGGGCAACCACCAAGGCAGCCCTGCAGTTGACATCAAATTTGTCACCAACACTCAGTATCCAGGCCTCAACTTCCTCGCCGCTGGTGAGACGGTGAATCTCTCAAAATTTGCTGGTGTGAGTGCAAAACTTCATAACGCAGGCTCCGAAAAGTTACGCATGACCCTGCGTGTTGACAATGCGGGGCATTGGAAAAACGAGCCATGGAATACCAGCAAGATTACCCTGCAACCAGGCGAGACAAAAGACCTGCGCGTCACCTTTGGACAAAACAACAATAATGCTCCAGGCTTTCCGCTCGATCCATCGAAGATCACTCAGATAAAGCTGTTTGCCACCGACAAATACAGCATAGCGCCCCAGCTTCAGCTCCTCAGCCTAACTGGGGTAGCCAAAACCACTGGCAGCACTACGGCTTCGACTAATTTTAATGTGCCAGCAATCGACGGTGTGTTCTATAAAATCAGCGCCGATTCAGACCTCTCACAGCTCGGTCAAAATCACACATCTGTCAGCATCGACGAGAACACTGGCAGTCCGGCTCTCAAGGTCCACTTCGACTCCAGCACACATTACCCCAACGTGACCTTCCCCTGCCCTGATGGCGGCTGGAATATGGAAACCTTCGGCGGTATCAAAGTCGACGTGACCAACCTGAGTGATCGCAAGCTCAGCAACATCACCATGCGGGTGGACAACCCCTCGACTCCCGGGAATAAAACACCTTGGAACAACGAGAAGATCACACTCGAAGCGGGAGAGACCAAAACGCTCGAACTTGTCTTCGGCGGCACGGAAGAGAGCCCCAAGTATCCACTCGACCCGACTATGATATCTGGTGTGCAAGTCTTTCAGGCACATCTTAAAGAAAACAGCACACTCCTGCTCAAGAACCTCCGCGCATTTGGTAGCCCCAAAGCGACACCGACTGCGGCGTGGACCTCCTCCCTCGAGGATCGCGATACGCCTGTCACTCCACCCGAATGGCTGGGCACACGCCCTCCTGTTGAAGGTGATTGGGTCGTCACCTTCGATGAAGACTTCGAAGAAGGCACTGCACCCAATCCTGAGATCTGGAACTACAAGCTCTCCCACGATGCCCTGCACCCCGGCGAAGCACGCAATACCGCGGAGAATGTCTACATCGAAGATGGCGCGATGGTCATCAAAGCAGAAGTGAGAACAGGCCACCACCACGACGATCCCAAGCTACCGACCAGCGAATATTCTTCAGGCGCAGTCACCACCTACGACAAATGGACCCAATGCTACGGCTACATGGAAGCACGCATGAAGCTGCCCAAGGCGCGCGGCCTTTGGCCCGCATTCTGGACCATGCCCGACCGTGGCGAAGAAAGCGGACTGGGTAAGTGGGAGCGCCGCACCACGGCCAATGCACACGGTCAAGGCATGGAGATCGACATCCTCGAATATTTGACCGAATGGGGACGTGGCCGGAATAACGTAGCCACTCACTGGGATGGCTATGGCGAAAACCACAAAAGCTGGAGCTACAGCCACATGTATTACGGCCCCACTCCGGATGGCTGGCATACCTTTGGCCTGCTTTGGGAACCGGGCAAACTCAGTTGGTATATCGATGGGCAACTCAAGTGCGTATGGGAAAACGAACGGATTATTGATGTGCCGAGTTATCTCATCCTGAACCTGCAAATGGGCCGCTGGGCCACTAAAGATGTCGACCGTGCCAGCCTGCCCGACTACTTTAAAGTGGATTACGTTCGCGCTTGGCAGCTCAAGTCACGACTCTAGGAGAATGAGCTCTGCATTGACTATACCCACCCCACGCAAGCGGCGCACGACAAGACCCCATAAACTTGCACGTTGTGTCTCGATTGTCAGCGCAGTTGTCCTGCTGTCAGTCACTGGATGCAGCCCGGAGACGGAGGCTCCCAGCTCTGCTGCAACAACAGATCCGCTCGAAATCGGTCTGAGTGAGCTCCGGGCCTTTAACTTCAACCAGGCGTATGCGATTCTACTCGAACATTCGCGGCATATCAGCCCAGACGATAATGATTGGCCACTCGCCACCTATAGTCTGGCGCTGGCTACCTGGCATCAGGCGCCCACAACCCAGCAAGCAATCGACGACGCGACAGTGCTTTTTAAATCTGTAGTTGAAAAAGCACCACAAGACTCCTTGGCGGCAAGCGCCCTACTCGACTTGGGAAGAATCGCTGAATTGAGTCAGTCCGAAGAGGCCGCCCAACAAGGGCAGTCTTACTATCAACGTGTGCAGGACGAATTCCCCGGCACCGAAATGGCGGTGCGCGCCAGCTTACTACAAGCGCAATCCCTCGCCCGCAGCTTAGACCAGAGCCAGGTCAAGCAGGCGATTCATATTCTAAAACAAATCACCCAGTCGCAACCGAACACGCCATGGAGAGGCACGATCGAACAATACATCGCCCATCTGTATGCATTCTATCTCGATGATATTGACGAAGCCATCACGCATTATTCGATAGCAAAGGACGTCGGCTTCCCACGCGCCTCCGACACAGACCTCTCACTCTGGCAACTGGGACTCTGGCAACAAAAGGCAAAGCAAGACCTCGCCGCAGCCGAGACATTTACCGAGCTAGTCGAAGCGCACCCGCGTAGTGTTTACGGCACCGTCGCCCGCAAGCGTATTATAGAAATCGCGAACAAACACCCCGAGGCCAACATCCGTATCCCCGAACTCGCTGAAGTTCGCTTGGGCAGATAACTCCGATCATAACAACAGATGAATCGATTTCTTAAAAATTTTAATCTGAATTGGATCGCAGCCGCACTGCTCCTAGGAGCGTTCATTTTCAGTGCCGTGCGCTTCTACCTCATCACCGATGAAAACACCAGCGCGGAAGCTGACGCGTCCGGCAAGCGGGTCATTCGCATCGCACACTGGCAACTCGAACCCGGCTTTCGCGAAAGTATGCAGTGGGCCATCGATCTCTACAATGCACGTCCCGAAGTGAAAGCTGCCAATGTCGAGATCGCACAACTCGCACTCCCCTCGCAGTTTTATAACCAGTTCATCTACGTTCATATGATCAGCGGGACCGCGCCGGACATCGCGGTCAAACGCGACACCGCGACCATTAAAGGCAATGCCTTGTCTAAGTTCTTCACTCCCCTGGGCAGCTACGTCGATCAGCCCAATCCATACAACGCACCCGAATATCAAGTCCCCGACCTGCCCGATGAGCTATCGCAATTCTTAGCCAACTCTCCATGGCGCGACACCTATTTCGATGGCATGCAGAGTGCCTACGATACTTCACTGAGCGACTACTACACCATCCCCATCAGCTCTTGGGGCGGCTACCGTGTCTTCTATAATTTGGAAATCCTGGCACAGGTAAAGTCCTTCGCCCTCGCAGCGGCCACGGCGACGCCAAGTGAAGAATGGATTCAGCCCCTATGGCGCTCTGCCGAGCAGGCGGACGGCTTCATCCCCCAAGCCGCTGGGCAGGCATGGCTACAAAACGATCAAGTTCCTCAAACGCTTGGACAATTCATGCTCTACTGCCACGCGGTGCAAGCATACGCCAAAGCGAAAGACGAGCCCTACCTCACTCCCATCTCGGCCAGCAGCTACGGCCCCGACCAAATCGGAAGCACCTACAGCTCGCAATTCCTCTCAAAGAGCTGGGAGGCACTCAGTCTCGACCTAGGCGGCAACTTACATACCATGGAGTTTATCGCAGGCTACGAACGAGGCGTATGGGATTTCGACGCACCGGCATTCCTCGAATATTTCAAACTACTCAAACGCTTCACCAGCTTCTATCCAAACGGCTTTCTGGGGCTCGACCGTGAGCAAGCCAGACGCCGGTTTGTGCTGGGCCAGTCGGCGATCTACTACGCAGGCGGTTGGGATGCATCCAGCATTTATAAAGGCGTCAACAGTCGCGATGAACCTGAGGATCGCTTCCCGATCGAAGTGGCCCCCAGCCCGATTGCAGCCCCCGGTGAGCGCTGGGATGATTGGGTGGATGAAAGAGTGACCGAAGCCGACGCCGTCGGCGGCGTGCCTTTTGCCATTAACAAGCGTAGCCCCAATTTTGATTGGGCACTCGACTTTCTCCAGTTCATCTCATCGCACCGTATTAACGAAGCGTTTAATCAACGCGCGGAATGGCTGCCGGTGATCGTCGGGGCAAAACCGCCGGCCACGATGCAAGCATTCATCCCCATCGTTCAAGGCTTCCCTAAGAGTTTTATTCTCAACATGCAGCGTGGCGACGCGCCTGCCTCGATCCGCAACGCATACGGTCTCAATATGAAACTGTATCTGACCGGCGACATCGAAGCCACCGAATTCCAAGCCCGCATGTCCGAAGCACTCGACAATTCCAATATCGGCACCCGCAGAGCCTGGATCAAAGCCAAACAAGATGCCATTGATAATTCCCGCGCCAACGACCGCACTTTATCCGTCGAGCGCTTAAGTGCCGAACTCGGCTCCGAAGCTGCGGGTCAACGTGAACGCGCACTCTTCTATCTCGGCCTAACTGAAGGCGAAGGTGCGCATGTCGAACGCTGGTGGCATGAGCTATATCCCGCAAAAGAGTATCCATCTTACTAATACTTTCCTTTTAACAGCGCCTTTTCTGTAGATGCCTATTCAATCTGACGTTCCCCCGACTCCTGTGCCCGACGCCCACTCCAAGGGCAAAATACGCGCGAAGCTGTTTCAAAAAAGTAAACTCTTTGTGGCACTCTATTTGTTAGTGCTGCCGACCACGCTATCTTTGCTGATCTTTAGTTACTACCCGAAGATCGATGTCTTTCTGATGTCCTTCTTCCGTTGGCAACCACCCACGGTGCAGGAGTTCATCGGGTTGCGTAATTTCAAGGAAGCCTTTTCAGACCCGATGTTTTGGCAGTCCTTCAAGCTGGTCGGCATCCTACTGGTCGCCAATTTGTTTAAACTGTGGCCGGGCATCCTCGCCGCCATCGCTTTGAACCGGGTCAAGAACGATCGGCTGCGCTACTTGATTCAGGTCTGCTTCGTCATCCCGATGATCATTCCAGCCATGGTCTTTCTCTTGATCTGGAAAAACTTTTACGATCCGGACTTTGGTCTGGTCAACCGCTTCCTCAACCTGACCGGCGGCATGCACTTGCTGGACTGGATGGATACCGCCATGCCGCGTCTCTCCGAGTCTCTGGCACCACTACAAGCGGGCATCATCTCGCCCATCTTCGGCGGCATCGGCGGGATGATCATTCTGGGCGCTTTCATTTTTGCCGCCAGTAAACGCAAGCAACACAACGCCTCGCGTTGGGGCGACTATCTCACGCTGCTGGCTGGCGCCTCGATCTTGCCGCTCTTCAATGTCTTTATGGGTATTCAGGCAGACCCTACAGATTTCAAAGTGCTGCTGGCCGCGATTGTCGTGATCCTTTGGATGTTTGCCTGCGCCTGCCGCATGCAGGGCGCATGGATCGCCTGGCCCTTCCTCTTGCTCGGCGGCATTGGTGTCTTTTGGCAGGAGCTGTGGCGCTTGCCGCTGGCCATGTTTGTGGCCTTAACAATCTTCGAGCTCATTCGCCTGAAGAAAGACGATTACGCTGCCGGCCCTTACTTCAAAACCATCGCCGGCCTGCTGATCGGCATTGGCGTCGCCTTTATCTTTCTCGGCAATATCTGGACGCAGCCCAATGGGCAGTTTGCCAATGGCTCGCCGGCTTGGCTGGGCAATAAGGACTTAGTCATCCCTGCCATTCTCTTTTGGGGCTTCCCCTGGGTGGGCACTGTTGGGGTGTTGATCTATTTGTCCGGCCTACAAAACATTTCCGAAGACGTGTATGAGGCCGCGCAACTCGACGGCGTCAGCCCGCTCGGTATGATCTTTAAGATCGAGCTGCCTCTGATCATGACACAGGTGCGGATTAATCTGATCTTCATGACCATCGGCACGCTGACCACTTACGAGATCTTCCTCATCCTGCTCGGCCCCGACGGTGGTCCCGGCGGCAAGGGCATGGTGCCCGGCCTCTATATGTTTAGCGCCGCCTTCACCGAAGGTCGCTTCGGCTACGCCTGCGCGCTGGGCATGGTGCTCTTCGTCATCATCCTGCTGCTGACCATCGTTTACCAAAAATACGTGAAGGTCGAAAAGTAAGCTCTTAACAGATTTCCCCCAATGACTCCACAAACTCAGAACAAAATCGGTGAAACGGTGAAGCTCGGCTACCTGGCCTTCATCCTCACCTTCGCCTTCTTCCCCCTCTACGTGATGCTGGTCGTCAGCTTTAAGAGCAACGAACAGTTCCTGGCCAACCCCTGGTTCTTCGACGCCCTCTCCACTTGGAACTGGGAGAACTGGGCCATCGGCTGGAACACGGTCAGCGGCTACATTTGCAACTCCATCTTCGTCTCCTTCCTCGGCACCTCGATCACTCTGTGTATCGTGCTGATGTGTTCTTATGCCATCGCCCGCTATGATTTCCCGGGCAAAAACATCATCTTCTATCTGGTCATGGCCACCATGTTCCTGCCCGGCACCGTGGCCGCGCTGGTCACACTCTTCGACCTCTTGCGCCGCATGGGCTTGGTCAATAACCTCTGGGCCCTGGTCCTGATGGCCTCCGTCGGCGGTCAGGTGGCGGGTGTCTTTATCCTGCGCAACTTCATCGAAGATATCCCGAAAGAGCTCTTCGAGTCCGCCCAGCTCGACGGTGCGGGCCACCTGCAACAGATCCGCCACATCATCCTGCCGCTCTCCGCGTCGATTATCTCGGTCACCTGCATCATGGACTTCCTCGGCTCCTGGAACAACACCATCCTGCCGCTCTTGCTGCTGCGCGACGACCAGCTGCTCACCATCCCCGTCGGCCTCTTCCGCCTCGACGGTGAATACGTCAAACAATACGGGCAACTCATGGCCGGCTACGCCATCTCTTCAGTGCCACTGCTGATCATCTTCCTGTTCTCAATGAAGTTCTTCGTCAAAGGCCTCTCCGCCGGAGCCGTCAAAGGCTAGGCGGCTTCGCCTTGAACGTCGAACGTCCAACTTTGAACTCCAAATGGCGAAGCATTGAAAAACGCCATCCGCACCCACTGCAATTAGTCATCATTCATCACCCATCAGTCATCCAATCCCATGGCCACCGTCACACTCAGCAAACTCGACAAAACTTACAGCCCGGGCAAGAAGGACAGCTTTCGTGCCGTCAAAGGCATCGATCTGGAAATCCGTGACAAGGAGTTCATGGTCTTCGTCGGCCCCTCGGGCTGTGGCAAGTCCACCACCCTGCGCATGATCGCCGGTCTGGAAGAGATCACCGGCGGCATCCTCAAGATCGGCGAGCAGATCATGAACGATGTCGAGCCCAAGAATCGCGGCATCGCCATGGTCTTCCAGAACTACGCGCTCTACCCACACATGACGCTCTTCGACAACATGGCCTTCGGCCTGAAGCTGAACAAGACGCCGCGTGACGAGATCAAGAGGCGTGTGGATGAAGCCGCCGATATCCTCGGGCTGACCAGTATGCTCGACCGCAAGCCCAAGGCACTCTCCGGCGGACAACGTCAACGCGTCGCCGTCGGCCGCGCCATCGTGCGCAAGCCCGACGTCTTTCTCTTCGACGAGCCCCTCTCCAACCTTGACGCCAAAATGCGCGTGCAAATGCGCACCGAAATCTCCCGCCTACATGCGCGCCTGGACGCCACCATGATCTACGTCACCCACGACCAAGTGGAAGCGATGACGATGGGCGACCGTATTTGCGTGATGAAAGACGGCAACATCATGCAAGTCGACGAGCCGCTTCAGCTCTACAACAACCCGAAAAACATGTTCGTCGCCGGCTTCATCGGCTCGCCCCCCATGAATTTCTTTGATGGGAAATGCGTCGAAGCAAACGGCACAACCTACTTCGAAGAAGCAGGCGAGACAGAGCCCTTCCGTCTCGCACTTAAAGGGCAGCTACTAAGCGCGGCTCAAAAACAAGGCACCAAGTCAGCCGTATTCGGCGTGCGCCCCGAACATATCACGGTGTCCGATACCATCGGCGAAGATAGCATCGCAGCCATCATCGATGTATCCGAGCCCATGGGCGCGGAAACGTATCTGTATTTAAACACACTTGCCGGCCATAGCTTCATCGCCAAAGTCGAGGCCGAGCACGCCTTCAAAATCGGGCAAACCGTTCACCTCAAATTCAATCAAGAACGCGCGGCACTCTTCGACCGGGAGTCGGAGAATCTCATTTAAACTATCAGTCCTCGCCGCCCACGGTTCAGCTACCGTGTCCTCCCATCACTATTAGAAATTCGCCTATGTCATCCCAACAGCCCAATATGATCTACATTGTTGCCGACCAGTGGCGCGGTGACTGCCTTGGTATCTACAAGAATCATCACCCGGTGATGACCCCACACCTCAATCAACTGGCATGCGAGGGGGTGAACTATCGGCACGGCTATGCGGACTGCCCCATCTGTATGCCTCAGCGGGCCACCATGCTGACCGGAAAAACCGGCTCCCAGACCCGCTGTATTACGAATTTCGATACAAACTCCGCACCCGAGATCGATCCCTCACGGACCCTGCCCGGGCGGCTGACCAAGGAGGCCGGCTACCAAACCAAGGCGATTGGAAAGATGCACTTCGTGCCTCAGCGCGCACGGCATGGCTTTGAGCATGTAACGCTACACCCGGATGACTATCTATGGTGGCTGGAAGAACAAGGCCAGGGAGGTAGCTTTCGTGGCCACGGCCTGGGCGGCAATGAAGTCTACCCCACCGAAGCTGTCACCGACCAGCGTTACTACCACACCACATGGATCATCGATCAGGCCATCCGCTTTCTAGAACAGCGCGACCCCGCCAATCCGTTCTTTCTCTACATTATCTTTGAAGCGCCCCACAGTCCATTTGATCCCCCGCCGCCCTACGATCGGATGTATGATAATTTCACCATCCCCGCCCCCGTTGAAGGCAACTGGCGCGAGAACGATTATCCAGCCAGCTTCGAAGCCAAGCGCATCGGCGGGAAATACGACTATATGCAGCCCGAAGCCATCGCAGAGGCGCGCAGACGCTACTACGGACAAATGTCGCATATCGATTATCAATTGGGACGCCTATTCGGCTCGCTACGAAGCCATGGCATCGACGATCAAACCGCCATCGCATTCACCTCCGACCATGGCGAATGCCTCGGGGACCACGGTATATTTGCCAAGCACAACTTTCTCGAATCAGCCGCCCGCGTGCCCTTCATCTTACGACTGCCCCCGCAGTTCAGGGAGCAATATCAAACTGCGCAAGCCGACACGCCCGTGCTCACGGCCGACCTCTGCCCCACATTCCTGAATATGGCGGGCTTAACTCCAGATCGCACCACAGAGGGACAATCCTTGCTACAAGCAAGCCAACGAGAGTTCATCTTCGGCGAGACCCCCGAAAGCGCGATGATTCTCGGCCGCGGTTACAAGTTCATCTATTATATCGCCGGCGGCAATGAGCAGCTATTCAACATCCACCAGGATAGCGATGATCGGGAAAACCTGGCGCATTCCGCAGATTTTGCGTCCATCCAGGCAGAACTTAAAGCCAAGTTGATCGACTACCTGACACACAACAAGAGCCCCATGGTCAAGGACGGCGCACTCGTCAATCAACCCGTCAATATCGACACCGACTGGCTCCGCCGCATGAACCCATGCGCCTGCCGCGGTCCCATGCACGGCGGTGATGGTTATTAGTCATCATCACCGAGAATGGCGACGGGCGGGCGAAATATCAGTCCTCCGTGCAGCTTAGCTCAGAGGTATAGCGAGGCGTCGCCCACATTTTCTTCAAAAAATGTGCGAGCATTTTGGGCTGACGCTCACGGGTAAAAACACCCTTCTTATTGCCGCCGACTCGCGCAAAGTTTTGTGCCGTGCGGAAGTCCGCGAAGTTCCAAAGGTGCTCACCAACGACGTAGTCCAGGTCGCGCATCACTTCAATCAAGCCCATTACTAACTCGGTCTGATACTCTTCACTCCATTGCTCGGCTGGCAGCGAGTGCAGGCCCGCAATCGTATCCGCCCCGAATTCCGTGATCAAAATAGGCTTCTGAAACGCGTTGTGCATCTTCTCAAGAGTGTCCCGTAGATCCTCCTTCGCTTCAGCCACTTGGCCCGGCAAGTGATACCAGCCTGGATACAAGTTCACACTGACTACATCGAAGAAATCCATCACCAGGTCCTTTTCCGCCTTACAGGTCACCATCGTAATCGGACGCGTGGCATCCATCGAACGTGCGAGCTCCGAAAGCTCCTTGAAATACGACACAGCAACTTCACGATCGGTGGTGGCTTCATTGGCCACAGACCACATGATAACGGATGGGTTATTGCGATCCCGTTCAATCAGCTCGGCCAACACCTGTTTGTGATTTTTCAATGTATTCTGATTCACATAATCAAAGTTGATCGAAACCGCAGGTGTCTCCCCGATGATCAATAGCCCTTGCTCGTCGGCCAGTTGAATCAACTCTTCTGAATAAGGGTAGTGTGTGGTGCGATAAGAGTTCGCATGGATCCAATGTAGGATCTCATGGTCCCGGATATTCACACTGTGATTGAGCCCCTTCCCGATCACAGGAAAATCCTCATGCCGGCCAAAGCCCTGCAGATACACGGGCTTGCCGTTGAGCAAGACACGGTTTTTCGTCACTTCCACCGTGCGAATGCCGAAGCGCTGCGTGTATTCGTCGAGCAAAGCACCACTGGCATCCAAAATTTGGATACGCGCATGGTAGAGCTCCGGTTGCTTAACGTCCCAGAGTCGCGCATCGCTCACCGCAAAGGCCCCCGAAAAACGGTCTCCCGCGATCTCAGCCTCTGTGCGGGTCCCCGTCTCTTCGCACTCGATCACGACCTTGGCCGCGGTGCCGCCCAGAGTGCCCGCGAGCTTCACCTCCGCATCGGCCCCATTGACCAAAGTTTCGACAACGACGGATTCAAGCCATGCTACCTTCGAGGTGGTGTAGATCGAAACCGGGCGCTGGATGCCACCATAGGGAAAAAAGTCAAAAGGTGTGTCTGGATATTGCCCCGCAAATTGCCCCGGCTCCGGTTGGTTCTGCAGGTTGCCCATCGGAATGGTTTCCGCAGACAGCAAATTATCGAGGCGCACGCAGAGGCGATTCTCCTGATCAAAGCTGACGCAGTCCGTGATGTCGAATTCGAAGGGTGTATAGCCGGTCTCATGGTCACCGAGACGCACTCCGTTCAGATACACCGCCGCCCGGTAACTTGCCGAAGCAAAGCGGAGCACGATACGCTCCTCCCGTAGCAGGCGAGGCATCGTAAAGCTACGGGTATACCAAACACCTTTATCCCAAGTGCGAAAGACCTCCTCGGTATAGAGGTCATTGTAACTGCTGGGCACGGCCACTTGTTTTTCAGCTTTAAAGCCCTGTGTATAATCACCGGCATCCAGCTCACGGGAAAAATCCCAGATCCCATTAAGATCAAATAAACTACGTGTCGTGGTTTGTTTTGGATAAATCATTGTATGTCTCTCAATATTTTGCGCTAGCCCAGGATCACATCGACCACAACCTGCGCACTGCCGTCAGGCACAATGACCGTGCCTTCGATCGCTGCGCCATTGACTAGGATCTGACGGACACTGCCACACGGCTTGCGCTGCTCGAAGCTGAACTCGTAATCCGTGCCACGGAAATGACGATGGAAGGCAGCCTGTTTCCATTCGGGCGGCAAGCAAGGGTCGACCAGCAAGCCGTCCCACTGCGGACGTATCCCAAAAACAAAATGCGTGAACGCATAGTAGAACCAGCCCGCCGCGCCCGTCCCCCAGCTTTGGCCTGCGCTGCCATATCGGTAAGAGCCATCGATTGCGAAATAACTATTGCACAGCACATACGGCTCACAGGGCTTGCGCTCTGAATGATCCGTGAATGGCAAAATCGTCTTCAAGGCGAAGGCCACATTCTCGTGTCGCTTGAGCAGTGAATCGGCTGCGAGCTTAAAGGTGCAAGCGTGCAAATACACACCGCCGTTTTCATGCGTCCCCGGGGTCTTGCCTGTCGCCAGTCCGATACGATCGTCCCAACCATCATAGGGATCGAGCATCGTGCGCGTGCCCAGCTTGGAATTCAAATAGCGATCCGCAGAGTCCATTGCCTGGGCGCCCCGTTCACCACGTGCCGCGCCGGCATAGACAGACCAGACCTGTGGCAATAAAAACATGCGGGCTTTATCATTTCGAGCCGAACCAATCGTCTCGCCATCGTCATGGTAAGCGCGCAGATACCACTCACCATCCCATGCGCTGCGATCGACGATTTCTCGCATATCCTCGGCCCAGGCTTCCGCCTGCACGGCATCGGACACGCGCCCACTCAAGCGCGCTAAATCTGCAAATTTCGAACATGCACTGACCCAGGCCATGCTCAGCCAGACGCTTTCACCTTTGCCCTGCGGGCCAATACGATCGAGACAATCATTCCAATCGCCACTGCGTATCTTTAATAAGCCATGCGGTCCACGATCGTTGTCATAAAATGCAATCGAGCGCTGCACGTGCTCATACAAGCTGCCCTCACTCCCGTCGTTGTAGGGGATCATCGTCTCCAGAATATCACTCGTGCCCTTTTCCATCACCAGCGCATGCACTGCGGCCGCGATCCAGACATGATTATCAGAAAAATCCTTATCGAGAATCTTGCCATCCAACCAAGTGCGTGGCGCATAGCCATTCGGGTATTGAAACGAAAGCACCCGCTTCAACTGCCGGAATGCCTCATCCGGTGCAAACAGCGCCAACGAGCCGATGTCTTGAATCTGATCACGAAACCCGTTGTGACGGACGCGTGCCCAGCGTGTGCCGAGCGAGAGCTGCCGCTTGAGCCAGGGGTTAAAAAAAGCGTTCAACGCAGTATCCGGTGTTTCGATACGCCCATCGCCGACTAAAGCCAGGATCTTGTCACGGCTGGTTTGCCAGGCCTGTGTCATCTTTTCAGGCGATAAAAAGCGTTCCCGTAGCGCCGCGACTTCGTCGAGGTCCACCACGCCGCCTGCCAACAGGCAGACCGTGACAGTCTCGCCGGGCGCCAAGAGCACTGCTGTCTGCAGTGCGCAGCAGCTCTTTTCCATTTCCGAGCCCGTTCCGCCACACTGTCCGCGCGCCACGGCATCAGGAAACAGCTCTGTGCCGCTCCCGAGAAAACCGCGCTCTGCCACATCGTAACCCGTCACCGTCCGATCCATAGTCAGGAAAATCCGCACCTCCTTGGCTTCTCGAAAGGCATGTAATTTAGACAAGCTGACCGCATCCAAGTCCGGATGAAAAGCGCCATGCCCGTCATAATAACTTTGTGGACGCAGCACGCCATCAAAGGACGTCCCCATATAGGCAAACAAATCCAGCGTGCGGGAGGTGCTGCCCTGATTCGTCAGTGTCACTTGCCAGCATTCACAGGGCGCCTCATCAGGGATGAACCAGCGCAAGACGGACGACACACCATGCGTTTCGCTTTCAATTTCCGAATAGCCCATACCATGGCGACACTGCGCGCCCTCCGAGCTATGCACCGGCAGTGCATTTAAATTCCAAAACTCGCCACTCTCCTGATCGCGCAGATACACCATACGATTGGAGGCCACATGAAAGCGCTGCCCGCGCTCATCCTGAATGATGCTCTCGCCACGCCCGCACTGCGAAAACAAGCCGACGATCGAGTCATTCCAGGCATAGTTATACCAATCCCGAGGTGTCTTCAGGTCGGTAATCACATATTCAGAGGCAGTGCTATCAAAATAGCCGTTGGTAGAGTCGCAAATGGGGTCCATAGATCGAGTGTTCATTTCAAGAAACCAACATCATAGCAGGTTCTAGCAAAACACAGGAGTCATCCGCTGATATCTCTGATGTCACTTCCTGATTCTAAAGAGCACACAGGTCCCCAACCGCGTATCTTTGCGATTGCTGTGCATTACAAAAAAATCCCGCGGCTTCGACATCGAAACCGCGGGATTTAGCAAAGAGTATAACGGAGTCGCGACTCAATTAGCGACGGCGACGAATCATCACAGCTCCAAGCGCGAGGAAGCCCGCAAGCATTGCGTAAGTGGATGGCTCGGGATCATCGCGGTGCCAGTGAATGCAACGTTGTCCAATAAACTGGAAATACTAGAACCATCGTGGCCTAGGTTTCCTTCAAAATCAAATGTGAACACCGCGGACTCTCCTGCTCCGAGGGTCGTATCTGCCAAGTAGTCCGATAGCGTATAATCGTAGTCGGGCAAATTAGCATTTGTGATACCAGCAGTCGGCGTCTGCACAACTTGGGTACCAATCGCGGTACCACCCGCACCTAAGCCACCAGAAGTGTATGTAATATCAAATGTAGTGAAGCCATTTCGACCAGAACTTGAACCTTGCCTTGAAATGAAATCAAAATTCAAAGTATCAATACTATAGGCTGAGACCGTATTGTTAGTGAGTGTTAAGGTGAGGCTGGTGCCATTATCCTCTCGCACCAGAAGAGCACTACTTGCTGTAGACGCACCACTAAGAGTGCCAAAGGTTCCATCGTTTGAACCAAAACCAGTAATCGCTCGCGAAGCATCATAACCAATCGAAGCAGTGAAGCCTGCGAAAGTAAAGTCTGCGTCAAGCTCAGAGCCAGAGTTGTCCGCCCAGACGTCCCAGGAGGCTAGAGTGGTCGCATGCGCAGTGGCGCTGAGTAGCGAAACTGAAACTGCAGTAAGAAAAGAAGGTAATAATTTCATATTTTTTTAGTTTTGGTTGGGGTTCAACATTAGGTGAGATTCAAAATTATTGGAATCGACCACAAGTGTATCAAACTTCTGCCCACTGCGGTAGTCATCTGCCGATGCTTTTGGTGTTAATTGCTGACCATTCACGAAAAAACAGTAATAAGAGCGCTGCGACTTTCTCAGTGAAAGCTTAAACACATATCAATACGGCACTCACAAATTTTGTTGGGTCATATAGCGATAAGTGACACACACATACCGATGCAATCCCCAATATTCTAAGCAGTATTTGAGACTTTGAAAGATGATTTAGCTGCTCGCCGCAAAACGTCCATTGTGATAATGCAGGTAACTTATCGGCAGCCGACTCGCTTAAAGCTTAACATCATAAAAGACTCGACATTCTCCTCAACGATAAAAATCCAAGAATCCAAACACCTTTTAGCCCATTTATCTATTTCATTCCGAAGTCAGCAAGTGACGCTAGAAGTATCGGCAGATGACTCACGCGGTTTGAAGAAATCTGATAGACTAGTGCCCCACCCCTGATTATCCGCATCATGAGACAACACAATCTATTAACTGCAGCTGCCTCCCTAGCAGCGCTCGCCTTATATACCCTGACCGGGGTCCCCCCACTACAAGCCGAAGAGACACGCCCGAATATCGTCATCATTATGGCGGACGATCTCGGCTATGAGACCGTCGGCGCCTATGGTGGCTTAGATTTCGAGACCCCCGGATCGACCAAATGGCGGCCGAAGGTGTGCGTTTTAGCCGCATGTATACCAGCCCGGTGTGCACCCCCGCACGCATGAGTTTACACACGAGCTTATACGCGGATGAGCATGGTTACACCTCCGTGTTGCCCGTGCACTATGGCTCCAAGGTTAAAGTGGACTTCAAAAACCAATTTGGCACTTTTGCACAGCAATTTCGTGATCAAGGCTATGACACCTGCACGACTGGGAAATGGCAATTAGCCACCCTCTCCCACTACCCGGATCATATCCGATCGGCTGGTTTTGACTCCTGGTGTGTCTGGCAGATCTGGGATGGCGACAACAATGTAAAGACAGAACGCTATTGGGACCCCTTCATAAACCGGGATGGTTCAATACTCCCGGTGACCAGCAATGACTTCGGGCCCGACATCCTTTACGACTATGTGCTCGAAAAGCTGCAAGCAGCCGCATTGCCGGATGCACCGCCAGTCTTGATTATGCACAATATGATGCTACCGCACACACCGATCATCGACACGCCCGATGATGTTGCGGCTGGCACTACTGGAGATATTTACTCAATGGTCCACTACTTGGACAAACTGGTCGGCGGCATACGCGATGAAGTTGAGCGCTTGGGCATCCAAGACAATACCTACATCTTATTCTTAGGCGACAACGGCACCGAAGCATCACACACATCTGGCTTCAAAGATGGTGTTAAACGCGAAACCGTCGATGGCACTGTGACGGATGGCAAATGGAATCCCGTCCATGGCGGTTGCCATGTGCCCTTTATCGTTTGGGGGCCCGATTCCATCGCGCCCGGCGGCACGGTGGTCGACGACCTGGTTGATATGACAGATATCTACCCGACCGTCTGCAGCTTGGCCGGAGTGCCCTTGCCCAGTGATCATCCGATCCGAGGCCGGAGTATACGTCCACAATTAGAAGGCCGTCCCGGACTCACACGCTCGGTCACCCACGGCGGCATTGATGGCTCGCGCACCATCTTTGACGGCGAATGGCGTTTAAATAATGACGGCGTTTTGCGCGACAGCCGCAATCTACCCACAGAGATCGTGGTCCCCTTAGGTGACCCCGAAGGCGATGCCGCCCGCGAGCGCCTGGAATTACTCGACAACGCCCGTAAGCTAGAGGTCGTCGCGGACGAGGAGCAATGGGTCGTGGATGATCGCGATACTGCGAAGGTAACCAGCACAGGCCTATGGGCGGAGCAGAGCCAAACCGGCGGCTACTACGGGAACGGCTATCAGCAGACAGCCAGCAGCTCAGAGCCTGCAAGCGGAGCACTCACTCTCTCGAGTTTCACATCCACAGAGCCAGCAGACGATCAATTGGGCGTCGTCACAGCAATCTCAGTCGGCTCTCAAAGCTATTCCACCTTGATCACTGGCACCCTCTCTGGCGTCACATCCAGTGACCTGCTCAAAATTGCTGCAAGCGACACCTTCCCAACGGATGCGAGTGTCGCGATTGGTATAAATAATTTGGATACCGCGACTTTAAATAGTCAGTTCACCGTGGACTTTGCCCAAGTGGTCGCGGATACAGATCGGTTTTACATCTTTGATTGTAATGGCAGCCCCACAGCCGACGGCTCCAACGATGTCACCATTCAAGCATTGGACGCAGCAGCACAGCCAGTTGGCAGCCCTTTCGCCATTTCAAATATCAGCATGCTTGACGGAAACCCGACGATTAGCGGACGGAACTGGGATCGCTCCAGCGGCAGTGCGACCTTGCTCAATCGCACAATCGGCACCGTCACCTGGACACTGGCCGACATGGGCTTGAGTGAGTCCGACAATGTGACAGGCTATCAATTAACATCCAGTAACCTCGACACTGCGGCAGTGGGTTTAGCCATAGCAGATTCCGGCGCAGCCCCTGTCGCTGGCGAAGCGCAAACATTTGTTTATACCTACACTGTGCCAGAGAGCGGCGACTATACCATCAGCCTCCGCTGGACCGCTGGAACCGATCGAGCCAGCCAAGTGCCCGTGACCGTAAGCGATTCAGTGACGACGTGGAACTATCAAGTGAACCAGCAATTGAATGGCGGCACATGGAATACCTTAGACACTCTTAACTTAGAGGCCGGTGCTGAATGTGTTGTCACACTGTCAGCGGATGAAGTCGATGGCGTGGTCGTCGCCGATGCACTACGCGTCGCTCCCGAGGGAGTGGCGGGTGTTCGTTTCGAAGATTGGCAACGCGTCTATTTCACATCTGAAGAATTAAGTGATGCAGCACTGGAAGCGACACTCTGGGGCGCTTTGGCCGACCCGGATGGCGACGGACGAGTCAACAAATTGGAATTTGGATTAGGCGGACATCCACGAATCCATGAAGTGCAAAATTCGCGTCCGAGCATAGATGTCGGTGCCAGCGAAACAAAGGTGCATGTGATCTTACGCAGCGGCACCTCAAGCCACGCAGTTCAATTCCTTGCATCGCAAACACTCGCTGCTAATTCCTGGCGCTCCCCCAGCGAACACGCTTTCAGTTTAAAAAACACGATGGAACTAAGCCGAGACTTTCACGAATACTGGTATGCAAGCAACAGTTCTGAGCCCCTCCCCAAGAAAGTTTTCTTTCGCGTCGAAATCCCTTAAGCGCATCCCGCCCAAGAAAGTAGACCTTCCCCCGGCCGATTAACTCCCATAGAATTTAGTTTTAGGCGATGCCTTCAAATCCAGGCCACTTTGGATACCAAGAATTGTTCGAGCGACCTGTGCCAGCTCTCGTAGACCACTTTCAGTATTCACCCCTCGCCTTAACAGCGTCGAGATCCCCTGCAACATCAATGCCCCTGGATACGGTGGTTGTAAATTAAACTCAGTCGAAATTTTGGCCACCTCAATTGCAAACAATGCATCTCGTGCGTCATCTAGATCCAAGCTCTGAAATGCAGAAGTCTTTCGAATCGGAATGTTGTATTTCAAACTACCGACATAGTCCTGTACCGTGTCTGAAAGCATTTCCTTCACGTAGCGCTTTGCCAAATCCAAATTATTGCACGACTTACGTATGCAGATCAAATCCGTCGCCTGCGCGGTGCAATCGACACCGCGATCCAACAAGGGTAAAGGTGCAGTGCTCCAGTCTTCAAAACCAGCACGTGTGATCTGATCCATAAAGTGACGCCCGCAGAGACGCATCGCCACCCGACCACTCAAAAAATCAGCAGCATTCTCATCCTCATCCCGCTTCGGGCTCCCGAGGAGCTCTCCCAGCTGCTCGAAGCACTTTAAGCCGGCGATCACATTTGCACTATCCACGGTAACCGGATCATCCGCCTCAGGAGAAAACAAACGACCTCCAGCGCGAACGACAAAGTTCATAAACACATGCGGCACTGGCGACCAATTAATGACGCAATCGGCCGGCAACCTTCTCTTCAACTTCCGAACAGTTGTCAGAAAGTCTTTCCAAGTCCAAGACTGCCCGGGCTCGGGACAACCAGCTTCCTTAAAAAGCTTTGGGTTGTAGAACAATACCCGGGGCGAAAAAGCAAACGGTATTCCAACCATTTTCCCATCGATCTCGAAAGGTCGGAATGGCTTATCAAAAAACACAGACCGATCAGGATAGACTTCCTTAAATATATCAGACAGGTCCAAATACTGATCATTCTCAGTTAACACATGGCTCGTTGCTCTCAACTCAAGCACTCCTCGCTTAAAGGCAAACGAACTCCGTAAACCTGGAATCGAGTCCGAAATAAGCTTCAGCATGTCCGACACCCATGGCATCGTCTCGACTGGATTGTAAACGCAAACATTCTCAGGGAGAATACGAGTTTCCCAACCGGGCAAGACAAAGGTGCCTCGACGAGACTCTGAGTGCATCACACCATCTTGACACAGCGACTCGACTGCCTGCTGAACCTTCAGAAACGAAATGTTAAGCTCGGTCGCAATCTCCCGAGCAGCAGGGATACGGTCACCCGTAGAGATCTTCCCCTCTTCAAGTAATGAGAGAATATGATCACGGACTAAAGATATTCGATTTGGTTCAACCATGTTTTGACTCAGTCATCTTGGATACGTTCACTAACTAACTACCACAAGCGCAAAATCCCTCACTTACGATACGGCATCTATCATCCATTGAGTCAGGATTCTTCGAGAATCGACGCTACCGAACGCTCTTTCAAGTAATGCCAATCGCTCGCAAAGACATCCTTCTTCCTGGCATGATCGAGCTGCCCACGTCCGGTGATGCCGAGCTCGGCACCATCGCAACCCGCCTCAACATATCGGGCAAACCATGCATCCAATTGCTCCCGCATCGAGTTCACCCGTTCAGCATACTCCGGCGCATCCATCAAATTGCACGACTCATCCGGATCCTGTGAAAGATCATACAGCTCATCACTATGCTCGGTAAAGCGGCGCACATACTTCCAGTCTTGACTGCGAATCATACGCGCCGGCCCATACTCATCAAAAACGACCAGAGGCGCATCCACACTCGTCGCCCCACCCGTCCATAGACGACTTTGAACTTTACCCGGCAGTTGCTGCGGGATCTCCGCCTCCAACCCGAGATAATCCAGCAAGCTAGGCATGAAATCGTAATGACTAAACAAGGCATCCGACACGACACCAGATGGCATCGATCCGGGATGAGCAATGAGGAAGGGCACTTTTACCGAGGTATCGAACATGTTCTGAGGGTAGGTTCCATTGCCCTTCCCATAGATACCATGATGCCCCATATTCATACCATTATCCCCGGTGAAGACAATCAAGGTATCCTCTAAGATCCCCTGTGCTTCCAGTGCATCCAACAGTCGTCCAATCCCGGCATCCATCGCTGTAATGGACGCATAGTAACCACTGAGCAATTCACGGCGCGACTCTGGCGTAATGCCATAGGGCGCTGTATTGATCTGCCAGGGGTGCATCGGTAAATCCGGCACAGAATCGAAGGGACAATCGTTATAATAGGGATCAAAAAACTCTGCCGGATGTTGATCCCTCCCCCAGGGACTATGCGGCGCGGTATAATGCACCCCGAGGTAAAACGGCGATTCCTGGCCTTGCTGCTCTGCAAGAAAGTCAAGGGCATGCTCAGTGATGACGTCGGTCACATAGCGTGCTTCGACATACTCTTCACCCTCACGGATCATCGGTGCATCGTAATAAGGACCCCCACCCCGTGCATGCACACGCCAGAACGAGTGGCCTTTCTGCACTTGAGGCGCATTCCCCAAATGCCACTTACCGCTTAAGCCACAATAGTAACCATTGCGCTCAAGGATCTCGGTATACGTCGCCTGCCCCTCTAGATAATCAATCACCGCGCCATCGCTCGATTCGCTGGGCGCATTGCCACGGCGTATCCAATCATGCACGCCATGTTGCGATGGAATCTTTCCGGTTAGCAGCGAAGCACGCGCGGGAGAACAGACCGGAGAAACACAATACGCATTCTCCAAGCGCAACCCACTGGCCGCAATACGGTCCAAATTCGGCGTGCGCACCTCCGGGTTTCCGGCGCAGCCCAGCGCCCAGGCTCCCATGTCATCGGCCAGAATGAAAAGTATATTGGGTCGTTGCATTTTAACTACGCTGGTGCAATGCGCGGCATAGGCAAGACCTCCTTGGCCATTTCCGCCTGTATGAAACGCTGCAATACCTGACTTTTAATCACGACATAATCAGGATCGTTAAAACGGTTATGAAGCTCATCGGGATCTTCTTTTAAGTCATAGAGCTCTCCATCTTCAAAAGCACGATATACGGTCAGCTTGTATCGCTCATCAATGTAAGTCTTGAGCTCTGCACAGCCAGGCTCGTGATTGTTTTCCACAATACAATGATCGCGGGCAGTTGGCGATTCGCCCTGCCAGACGGGCCATTGATTGACGCCTGTCATCGCCTGGGGCTTATCAAGCCCCGCGGCAGCCAGAAAACTAACCGGCAGATCAACCAGGCACTGCAAGGCCTCACTCCGCTGCCCCTCCGGAGTATGCCCGGGCCATGAAACAATCATCGGGACTTTCACACCATCTTCGTAATGAAAGGGCCCTTTGGCAATGAAGCCGTGATGCCCGACGTAGTGCCCGTGATCGGTCGTGAATGCAATCAAGGTGTTTTCGGTCAGGCCAAGCTCATCCAACAGGTCCAGAGTTTGCCCGATCGCGTGGTCCATGCACGACACCATCCCATAATAAATGGCTAAATCCTGACGTGTTTTTTCTTCATCCTGCACGTGGCACTCCACCCCATGCATCCACTTTCCTTCCAGCCCATAGTCCTCATAAGTGGCATCCGCATCGATCGCAAATCGGTGGAAACGCGGATTCGCGCTATGCGAATCGGAACGTGTCTCCGGCAAGGTCAACGTAGCGGGATCATACATGCTAGCCCATGGTTCCGGAACGATATAAGGCGGGTGCGGATCGAAATAACTGGACCACATGAAGAACGGCTGATCCTGATCTGCAAATTGCTGAATCAGGGCATTGGTTCGTTCTGCGATCCATGTGTTGTAGTGATACTCCATCGGGATATTCCAGCGGCCATACTGCCCCTCCTTCGTTCCCGTTGGCTTTTGGAAACATTCGCGCCAATCGGCAAAGCCTTTCTCCTCCATCCAAATGGCATAGTGCTGCCCGACGTGCGCCTCATCCACGTGATTGCGCGCGAGCTCGAAGTGATCGAAACCATAAAACGGCCCGGTATAGCTTCGCCAAAAATCCAAATCCTGAAGTGTCGGATACGCCTCCAACGAACTGTATTCTTCCGTCGAAGCCAACGGCTGAAAATGCGCTTTTCCGACCAAAGCAGTCTGATAGCCGAGCGCATGCCAGGCGTCATTCATCGTCGGACGGCTCTCGTCCAGTTTCGTGCCCAGGGTATAGGCACCATGTTGACTCGGAAACTGTCCCGTTAAGATACTGGCACGAGTCGGTGTGCAAGTCGGATTCGGACAGTAAGCGCGATCAAAGATCACCCCCCGGGCCGCTAAACGGTCTAAGTTCGGCGTCTTAATTTCCGGATTATTGTAACCCATGGCCATCCAGTGCTGCTGGTCACTGCTGATCAGTAAAACATTCGGTTTCTTGCTCTGCATATCAGTTCTTCGTTTATACGATTATGAATACTTCCATTAAAAAATATTTCTATTCCGAAGCTGGAATCCATGCCTCAAAAGGAGGCAGAGGACTGTTGCTCACGACAATCTTTGCAAGCTGTGTGTGAGTCTCGCGGCCAAGGATAGTGATCACATGCCGACCTTCCGAAAACACGAATTCTTGTGGATACTGCTCCTTGTGAATCAGCGCCGTTTGCCATGTCCAAATCGATGGCGCATTAATACTGAATGGCCAGAATGTCGGCTCTCCGCCATCGACACGAATTTGCAGACTATCACGGCGGGATGCATCAGGCCCCGGGACATAAGCCAATAAATGAAGGTAGTAGGTCCCTGCTGTCGTTAGATTCACAGGGACTTGAATCTCTGCTGCGGCAGCGGCCTCACGCGTCGCAGGTGCTTCCAACACCTGAGCCGTAGGCGCCCCGTCCACCTCAATCGCTTTGAAACCTTCATGCTCCAGGTCCACCACATTTGACTCAAAGGTAATGAGCGGATCCGGCTGCACTCGTGCGCGGATGAAGGAACTCCGATTGTAGCCCTCGTCCGTCCGTATCGTGATAGCGCCCAAATGCTCGCCTGCCGGCAGTCCCTCTTTGATCACCACTTCGATCTCATGAGGCGCGCCATCACAGGGGCCATGACTGGGAGAGACTTGAATCCAGTCCGTATCCGTCATCACTCGCCACTGTTTTCCGAGCTCCGGTGGGACGGACACAGTGAACTTTCTCTTCGGCTGGTGACTTCCATCGGCACAATGCCCCAATTCTCCAAGCATCGGCAATAGCGATATGCCAGATGGACGCAGCGGAAACAATGCCCCCTGCCCCGCTGGAATCGCTCCAATATCCGGCGCACTCCCCGTATGACCTTCGTTGATCATCGGCAAGGCGACACCACGATCGACCGCTAAGGAATCATCGCTCAATCGATAGTCACCTGCGGGACGGTCCTTAAATTTTTCGATACCGACTACGCCATTTTGCTGCCACTGCGGCCGCTCCGGATCCATCGAGCCCGGGCGTAGCATGTCATAGTCGAAATCAGCCAAGGCTTCCTGCGGGTATAGAATATCCCCCAGGGCAATCAGATTATTGCGTGTCATCAACGGAGTGGGCCCCTTGCCCCAGTTGCCGCCACGAAGTGCTTTCCCCTGGCTGTAAACCGTATTGTGAAAGATGTAATTGATGCCAGGCTCCGGAACACGGTTACCTCCAACCTTGAATGCAAAGTTTGTGTTTCCACGCTCCTCGCCCTCCAGCACAATCAAATTTCGATAGAGATAAGATGGCCCATAGATGGTTGGAGCCGTGCTGATGCCACATAAACTGCTCGAAATCCAGTTGTTAAACATCCGGACATTCATCTGCCCGCCATCCAGCTCGATCCCGTCGTCATTACTGAAGAACATGATGTTCCCCGAAATATCCGTATCACGGTAGGGCCCTCCTTTAACCTTATTGTTCCAGGCCGCTTCGATCGTGTCGTTAAACCGCCGCTGATCCGAGGCAATGAGCTCATTATTCCGAATGACATGATTCCCCTCGGAGTTCGCCATAATGATCGATGTCGGGCCCAGAGGGTGCCCATGCGACCACGACGTAGCACGCCCGCGCGGCGCATGGATATAGCAGTCTTCAACAACAACCCGTTCTGCTTTAGGATTAATGCGAACACCTGCCTGCAGATTGATTCGTTTGCCTTCCTCGTCGACGTAGAAAGGGCCTTTCCCTCGCTTATCATCCTCCGGCATCTGCAAGGTCCCCGGTTGTCCCCATCCGGAAATATCGCATCGGCGAATCCGTATATCAGACGAATCCTCGACCACGATGGCATCTTTAATCCCTCCCTTAATCATCAGATTATCCAACACAACATACTGTGCGCCCGAGATAAAAATCGCATTATCCCCATTATGATCCACATCTAAAATCGTCTCTCCATCCGAAGATCCGGTGATCCGAATCCAGCCGTCGGGGGTGCCGACCTCCTGCACGATAAGTGGCTCACTAAGGGTTCCCGCATCGAGCTCGATGGTCTTCGCAATCGGCACCTCCGACGACCAGGTCTTGACCTCTGCAATCGTCGGTTCCCGGTCCAAATCCATGAGCGCATCCGTCAGCCAGACCTTGAACTCATACCCGGTATCCTCATCCAGATTCAACAGGCTGCCACGGAACTGCCTGGTCTCATTGTGCCAAACCATACCAAGCGATTCACGCCAAGCCTCTGTGCCCTTTTTCCGATAGACCAAGTGAGCCTCTGTCGACCGACTGGTATCCCCATCCGTATCGACATAGACACCAATCGAGTTAAAGGTCGGCACCCCCTCGCGCGTAGCAATCGTCGGCGCAACACGCACGCGCTCATCGGCGGGCACAAGGGAGAGATTGGCAAAACCAACCGTGTTGCCAACGTTACGCTCGGCCTGGTTATAACGCAGCAGAACTGCGACTTGATCGGCGCCAAGCGTTTCAAACTCACGGCTGATTTTTACCCAACCATCCGAGCGCTCCTTGACCGATATCCGCTGAAACTCTTTCTTGTCCTTATACAGCTTGATCTGCACAAAGCCCTGCTCCGTCAACGCCGAGTTCACCCAGCCTTCAAAGTAATAGAGCCCGTCTTTCGGTAAGGAGATTTTTTGAAGAATCTGCGCCTGCCCTTTACCTGCCTGCGTGCATTTCACCTGCAAGCTACCGGCAACTCCTTCAGGCGAATCCTCAGTCGAATAGCTGAGGGCGGCATGCACATCACCTGGCACAGTCCACGCAGCAGCCTCCCCATTCTCCAGTTTGGAGAAGTCCCCATTCTGTATTAGATTCCCAGCAAATGCACCCGAACAAAGTGAACACATCGACAACAACAATACACGAATCCCAATATTCATACCGAACACAACACCTAGTAGTTTACCATTCATAATAATTTCAATTTCCTCTAATCATTTACAATCCTTATTAAATACAGGTCAGTTTACTCCACCTCGCCCTGCTCCTTCTTCTTTCGTTTGATCGCCTCAAACGTAGCTTTATCTGCAAGTGATACATCGCCTTCAACACGACCGTTATCCAAGGGGTCACTCTCACGGTTATTTAAGTCCCGGAACAAACGCCGGATATCAATTACACCTCCAATTAAAAACCAGAAGGTCGAGATCACGGCGAGGATAGCGGTAATGACGATCGTTGTATAAAAGAAATAGTGCCCCCACCAATGCTCCGGCCATGGCGAAATAAAGTTCCAAATCAGCACAAAAAGGAAACAGAAGCCCATTTTATACACGATGGCATATCCGAAAACGGACCATGCGATAAACTTATCCCCACGTGTGTAATCTGGGTTGATCCCTACAAGTTTGCTTAAAAAATTCTTCCGCGTCCACTTGGTTCCAATGTGCTTCTCATCATCGATACTATAGGCACCGCGGTGCAGAAGGCGATCCAAGTCATACGGCTTCTTATAGGTGATGAATGAACCAAGAATGTAAGCGATAATACCACTGCACATCGCAATAAAATAGCACTCGTAGGAATTAATCGGAAACTTCACTGCATCCATCTTCCATACGATATAGGGATTAAACGGTCTGGAAACCGTTTCGAGAAATACCCCCAAAGGCTCAGCCCAGCCCACGTGGCTCAACCATGGGTAAATCGTCTCTGCCCAGTTTCGCTGCACAAAAATTGATAGCAACGAGATACCAGATCCAAAGAAAAGCGCACAATAAGCACCAAAGGTTGTGCCAAATCTGCTATATAAACCAAACACCATCACCGGACCGGCTCCACCAAGCCAGACGCCGGTCATGATCGTGATAAACATGTTGATGAAGTCCAACTGGACCATGAAAAAGGAACAAAAGAAAAAGAATATGGCGACTGCAACCGAGCCGCAGCGGAGCATTAGCAAATGACGCTCCGGCGACAGCGGTTCCTTCAAAAACGGTTGAACAATATCCTGAATAATCGTCGACGACGCGTTGAAGATCCGTGAATCGTCCGTCGACAGCATCAGCATCACCATCAATAGACAAAACAAACCCGCAACACCGACCGGAAGCATGTTCCGCAAAGCCACCGGCATCATCATTTGATTATAGAGCGTGCGAAACTTCTGGAATATCAAGTTTCCGCTACCATCCGTTCCCAGCGCCGTCTGTGCCGCTTCCTTAAAAGGCGTGTCGATATTCACCTCTCGCGACAAGGGTGGATCCTCTCCGATGACATGTTTTGTAATCGGCAAGGCCGCGATATTCTCCTTCACCTTGGCAAGAGTTTCCTGATCAGTAACCACCTCACTCGCGACCTTAGCAGACAGTTGTTGCCGAATCTCATACGCTTTGTCTGCATGATTCTGATGGCTCATTACGGTGATGATTGTAATCGCAATCAGCAAACACATGAGCGTGCTGAACCCCTCACGCCACGCCCCCAAAATGCCCGCCATCTTCTGCTCGTGCGGGTTGCGTCCACAACTGGAAGTATCGTTACCGATCCAACTCGCCCGGTTCAGGATGCGTGACATGACTAGCACACAAAGCGCAAAAATATTAAAATCACGAAGCTTAGAGACATCGAATGGATTCAGGAAGCTTTCACCTTCGACCCGATCCAGCATGACTGGAGCAATTTCTCCACTCCAGGAAAATGAAATCAACACATAACACCCAATGATCACAAATATGGGATAAGAGATAATCCCCTGAAAAGAATCTGTAATCAACAGTGAGATACGCCCTCCGGGCCACATCACCACAATCGCCATACAAAGGAAGCCGCCAACGACCACGGTAAAGGTCGGTAAAGTGAGACCGAAAACTGATAATGTATGCGGCACATCCAAAAAGTAGATAAAGAAGTTAGCGGCAACAGCCGGGCCAATGGCATTGGTCAACATTTCAGCCATGGTTCGAATCGATGCGGCAACCACACGAAAACTGCGGCTATAACGCATCTCAAGAAACTGCCCAATCGAAAGCGCTTTCGTTTCACGAAAGCGGTAAATGCAGTATCCCGAAAGCCCCATAATGATACCAACTGGAATCAAAAAATACTCCCAGAAGGTAAGCGCGTAGCCCACCTGATACTTCATCTCAACCAACGCAACCAAGGTGATGACACTCAGCGAACTCGTCATGTCACCAACCGAGATGACATAACGACCAGCCACACGCCCCGCGGCGAGATAATCCGCGACCCCGCGTACATACCTCCTGGAGTAGACCGCCACACACAGTATGATGAAAACAGGAATGACAACGATCAGCCAGTCAATGAGGTGCATTCTATTCTAGAGTCAAATTGAGGTTCAGAGCTCCACCAACCAAGTTGAACGAGCCACAGCAAAAAAAGTAACAAAGTTATAAAGACACATCCGGAGAACACCTCCGCCGTCCCGAGATCAGGCCCCAATCAAAGTCCATCAACTCGAAGCATGTGAATCATGGCTACATAACAGAACTTCACATCTGACATAGTCAACAAATTAAAATCACTATTATCATAAACCCGGCGAATTCATAGACAGACCAATCTAGTAAATCAGATAAAGAAGAATCTTCACAAAACAGCATATAATAAGCGCATACTAATACAATAATGAGCTTATAAGCACAAATAAGCTGCACCAAGCTGCCAATACGCGACATCTACATAAGATCCCAAGCAAAATAATTCCTTGACTTTGTCAGCAGCCAGTAATTAGAAAAAAGTCATAACATTGAATACTATCCAACTCATCCAACCTAAAACTTAACTACTATGACTATGATTAAGACCCCACACCCCAGAAACATCCTCGCACTCTCTGCGTTCACACTTGCAGCATCGACTGCAAGCGCAGATTTACTCGTTTACGAAGGCTTCAACTATGGCGGATCCGACACAGCCATCAATGGAATCGCCGTTGGCGGCGGCGCCGTCGGCCTAACAGGTTCCTACGCAACCGCCACAGGCACATCCGGCAGTGGTAACACGCAAGCCTCCACCTACCTAGCGACTGGCCTGAGCTTCAGTAATCTCAGCACAACCGGCGGCTCCTTACAGCAATCTGTAATTCCCAAAATCGACCTAACGAAGGAATATGTCTACTCCAGCGTAGCGCTCGACACTTCAGCAACCGGCGATATCTATGGCAGCATGCTGGTCAACATCGCGACAAGTGAACTTACCCTGGGAGGAGATTCATCCAACTCTGGCATTTCCGACCTTAGAGTCCAAGACTCATCAAACCTTACCGGAAATGCCAATAGCTCCATGCTGACAACCGCCAAGCGCGCAAGCCAAGCCGGCGTGAAAGCAGGTGCATCCTACACTGCCAACGGACCTATCAGTGGTAGCAACGCAATTAACACCAACCAGACCTATCTATTCATCACTCGATACACAAATGTTGGACTCGCCGGTGGCGGCACCGCCAACCTGTGGGTACTCGATGAAACCCAATACGACCTGTGGCAGGCCGACGGCGGGTCCGAAATCGACTTAGCCACCTATGCTTTAATGGAAACAAGCAACAGCGGAACAGATACCATTGCTTTTGACGCGACAAAGTCGATTCGCGTGGGAACCGGTGAATTTAACCTCGATTTCAACTCCGGATCCGCCAATTACAGCAATCTCGGAGAACTAACAGTCACCTATGACGAAATCCGCTATGGCAGCACCCTGGGGGACGTCGTCGTCGTCGTACCAGAATCCTCCCAATACTCCCTCATACTTGGCGCTTTGCTGGCGTGTTTCGTCGGCGCACGCCGCCGTCGCGCATAGCTACTAAAAAACCATGCCACCACGCATAGCTTTACTGACGCTCTTACTGCTTCCATCAATGCTCCAAGGAACCAATGAATCCACAAGCACGCCAGCTTTGGATCAAGTCAACTGGAACAGTCCTGTTTATCAAACTGGTTTTGATTCCGAAACTGTCCTGAGGGACTGGCGACTCGAAGGCGGCGTCTCCATGCGAATCGAGAATAAGCGCCTGCTCCTGGAAACAAAAGGAATCAATACAGCGCCCGCACGGGACCATCATCTAGTGGCATGGCTTGAAAAAGAAATACCAGATAACTTCTATCTGGAATTCGATTTCCGTCCAAAGAACAAACAGCAAGGACTCGCCATTGTTTTCCTCAACACCAGAGGCATCCACGGCGAGTCCATCTTTGACGAAAACCTCGCACCGCGCGACGGCATTTTCGTCCAGTATCACAGCGGTGACCTGAACGGATACCACCTCTCCTACTGGAGTGGCGAACGCAAGGGCTCCAATCTGCGCAAGAACAAAGGCTTTCACCTAGTCGCGAGTGGCGAGGATCCAGTTGCCAGTGATACGACGGACAAGTTCCATCGCATCGGCATCCTCAAGAAAGACGCCAGCATCCGCTACTACGTCGACAACGCGCTGGCCCTCGAATACACCGACGACGGTAAAGAATACGGCCCTGCCTGGATAAACTCAGGATGGATCGGCCTACGCCAAATGGACCACGCCCATTGGTGCGAGTATGACAATTTGAGCATCTACCCCCTCCTGCCATAAGGCGCGTGGGTTAACGCTTGCCTAAAGCAAAGTCATTCAACCAATCCAGACAAAGGCGGGGCCAGGTCTCAGCCGCTCGGTTCCCATCTCGCATCCCGTAGCCATGCCCGCCATCTAAGAAGACATGCAACTCATATGGGACACCCAGATCAGCTAAAGCGCGGGCCATTACGTAGCTACTGTTAACATGCTTGTCGTCGGCAGCCACAAACAGAAAACAAGGTGGCGTTTCAGTATTTACAACAAGCTCATCGCTTAGCGTATTCCCCTCTCCCTGATTGAGGAAGGCCGGATAGATTAAAACCATAAAATCGGGCCGCGCAGAGACTTGGTCATAGATTGGCTCTACTTTGGAGCCCTCTGAAGCAGGAACTTCACCAGGCCACAACTCAATTACTTCCACGCCAAACACAGGCAATGAAGTAAGCAATAGAATCCACCCCAACAAAACCGAAGCATAGACTCTCTGCAAGCAACTCATACACCGCCTGTTTCAAAGTTCATTCACTTGCTCACCGAGAGTGGCCATATAAAATCGCCTCACTCGCAACTGATTCCTAGGGCCGCGCTTATCAGCAATGAAAACTAGACCACTACGGCCCGGACGGTACGGCCAGAATGACTTATACACCAACTTCACTTCGTTAGAGTGCCCAAAGTTCGATTGAACCGCCATCATAACACCAAAATTAGGGTCATCGGTCTTAGGAGAATCGACTATAGTATTCTCACCAGGAGAAACTCGCAATCGTTCCCCACCAAATTGCACAGCAATATCATAGCTTGATATATTATAAAGCTGATAAATATCGCGGGCTGAATTCCCGGCACGATTATCAATGACTACCAGATTATACTGCCCCGCCCCACCATCACGCTCAAAAAATAATAGCAACGGAGGAGCCCCCCCGGCTGCCATGTCGCCTGTGCAACCGGAACATTCACGAGCGCCCCATCGGGACCGAGACCGCCATCGCGATAGAAAATCAAGGGCCCTTCCACACCACTGAGTTCATACACCGGCGAGGGAGCTCCATTCGGAATCGTCAAAGGCATACGCTCCTCGCCATCGAGATAGAAGACATCCCGAATGGTCTGATTCCAACTAAGCAGACTGAAACGCTTTGTCTGCTGGGCACTCGCCGTGCATAAAGTCATGCTAAACATGATCGCGACGATTACAGTTAACGCGGAATACCTATATTTCATCTTCATTTAACCAACGGAATGCTACAATTTTGAATGAACGCCCAAAGTCTCCCGTGGGATAGATCATTTCGTTCTCTAAATTATCTACGCCGGCTTCAACTGGCATCACCGACCGCTGCACAACTGCCTCACAGTATGCAGCAGAGACAAGCTCGCCCGTCAAAGGGTCATTACTTTCACCATAGGCACGAATCAAAAAGGTATCACCTCTCACGCTCATAAAAGGAGCTAAACGCTGCAACAAGTCTCCCTGCAAAACATAGCCGGGAAAACCAGCGGCTTGCATATTCGTATCGGGAAACACGTCATAGAACCCGGCACCGGAAATCGCGTTTGAAGACTCGGCAGAAAGCCCGTTCAGTTTTGACGCGGTATTCAAACCTTGATCGGGATCGTCGAGCGCCGCTTGCAAGACACCGGACTTACCAGCCTCATCATCGGATAGACGGCGGTTGACAAAGTCCGCCATCGATAGAAATGGACCACGCGCTTTCACCTGCTCAACAATCGCTTCCGCCAAAGATTCGACTTCCTCCTCTTCCAACTCTCGAACCCCCTTCCAGAAATTCTCCAGAGATGAACCCATCCCTAGGTTTACTTTCCCCGAATAGGGCCATGTAAATCGCGAAACAACAAGCCCACCATCCGCACGAGTCGTCGTCCCATCATACAAGGGAAACTCCTCGATCGACAGCCCCGCGAGAACCGCCTTCCATGCACTGACCGAAACGGAGTTCACATTAAATGCCCCCTTCACCCTCAGATAGCCAGCGAGCGAACGAAACAACTGACTGTCATCGATTCGATCAACTAGATCACTAAACTTGAGCTCCCCAGAGTCTTGCGCGAATTGATAACGCTGATTACCTGACAAGGATTGACCCGCTAGAAATGCCTCAAAATCCTCCTCAGTAATCGAGTCCGTAAACCCGGAGAAGAAATAGCGGTCCCAGACCTTCTCATTCACCAAATAAGACGTATCAAATAAGGTAAAAGTCTCTTCCACCGGACTCACACTATCGTCGGCGGAATATGTCCAGACTTGATGAGAATCGTCTAATGTCTGCTGCAAAGGAATACGAACATTCGCATACGAATTCCCCAACATGTAGCTTGGATCGAAGTTATACCTTCCAAGATTCGCATGCTGCAAGTTACCGAGTGACAATAGCGGCGTTCTCGGCCGATCGAAGAGAATTACCCGCGACTGCCCATCCACTCCAATACTATCTCCCCAATATCCCGACGCATCCGCATCTGCCTGAATGTCAGAGTCTGTCAGGATTCCTCGCGTCCCGTTCGGGTCCTCAGTCGTAAAC
Organism: Coraliomargarita algicola; assembly: GCF_033878955.1. NCBI lineage: Bacteria > Pseudomonadati > Verrucomicrobiota > Opitutia > Puniceicoccales > Coraliomargaritaceae > Coraliomargarita > Coraliomargarita algicola. The sequence continues at coordinate 4,205,261 of NZ_CP138858.1, read as the reverse complement.
GTGCTCAAGACCGAATATCCGGCATCGTCAAAGAATCCATCCCACTCACTATTTGCATTGATCGCACGGACATTCGAATCGATCAGATTACGCCAAGGGACCTCATACTCCTGGGTAGTCTTTAACCAAAATCCGATCGCGAGTAGCTCATCCTGATAACTTGCGCTCGATAAGTTCGCAAAGGAACGCTCCACTGAAATGGCATCCGCTCCGTCAAAATCGGAGAAGATTTTTCCAGTCCCCTGTTTAATATCCCAAGGATAATAGCCGACCGTCAGAGTCGCGCCCAAGTCATTCAACAAGCTCATCTCGAAAGAGAAGGACGGAGCCTCAGTCACACCATCCGTTGGCGACAACCTTTCCAAAATCGAAATCTCGTTTTCAGTTAAATTCCAAGTCGGCAACTTGGTTGGCTGGGTATTTCCGTAGTTCGTATCACGATACCATTCGATTGGCGCCGGTCCATCAACATTCGCAATACGATTCGATCCACGCTTGGGAACCGCATCTATATGACTCGAAAGCATCAGCGGGATCACGAGCCCTCCGCCTCCTGCCACATAAGGAGTCAGATAAACCCGATCTGCTGCAGTATCGTTGCGCGCCTGAGAAACATTGCCATCCGCGTCCTCCCAGAACATTGCGAGCCCATTGGCTAGTTTACGCTCATTAGGATAGTCCGTCGTATTTGTGTTGATTCCGTAGTATTTGATCTCACCAGGGCCAATTGTGATTGGCTTCACTCCACTCTGACTCGGATCATCTTTGAAGAAGTAATCAACGATGCCTTGCCCGTTAACCGGCATGACCTCACGAACACCAAACTCTACAGTATCTCCATCCACCGTAATGCGCACGATTGGATTTGGGTCCCAGCGCACAATCAAGCGGTTAACCGTAAGCTCACTATTATAGGGGTTATAAATTCCAAAAACCGGTGTAATGACCAGCTCCACTCCATAGGGCCCATCATTCAAAGCATACCCCATCTGCATACGGGCAAGGATCGGCGTGACCATACTTTGCATTTGATAATTATCTGCGGTTGGACGAACAAAATTCTTCCCCTGCATACCCACGAAATTAGGTTCCGCTTGATAGGGCTTTCCTGTTCGCAAAAGCGGAGCAAATGTATGCGCGGGTTCAGTATGCCGAAAACCAATATACTTTTTGTGCGGGTAGCCAGTCGAACTACTAAGAAAATCAACATAGGGTGCCAGATAGCCGGGACTATCACCATTCAGCGCCGTATAATCCTCCTGATCGATTCGCTGGTCTACAAGCAATTCATCGCCCTCAGGAGCTTCCACAGACTGACTCCCTATAGCATTTCCCATCGGCTTATACTGACGATAATACGACCTAAGTATACTCCAGTTTGGCCCACCACGATCAATCCCCAGACCACTGTCAAAACCATTGGCCGTCATCGTGTCCTCTTCAATCAAATATAAGTTTTCGATGTAATCGAGTGGCAAGGTGGCGGCATCATTCGGGTTTGAGTTCTCATCATACGGCAAGAAGTACTCATCAAAGATATGTCGGTATTCAAAGGCTTGTGTTAAGTCGCGCTTCAGCCCGCCATTCTTTACATCCACTAACAAGCCCTCAGACCATGTTGTCAAATCATGATAATACTTCTTTATCAGTCGATCGTCAGTTACCGCATCATTGCTTTTGGATGCTTGTATAAGTTCCGATAAACCAAACAATTTCAAAACCTCGGAGCCATTCACCGGGTAAGATGCAAGCGAATTCATGTATTCGATTCCGGAACGCTGCGCTCCTTGAAAACTTTTGGTGAGCTCGTAATGATCCGAAGAGTCACTGTAATCATCAATTAGATTTACCCGTGCCTTCATGCTCTCATCGGCGACCCAATACGCAATCTTACCAGAAGCATCATTAAGTGACTCCTTCACGACAAGCACATCATCAAGGTCATCGGTTCCGTCTCCCCCAACAAGCACGACCCGATCCTCTGCAGTTAAATCATCCATTGGCTGACGGTAATCAGGATCCCCCGGAAGTAGTCCCGAATTACCACTCACCAGCCAATGCCCGCGGGCAATACGTTCCTCCGCATTCAGATCCGACCAGTTCTCGATTGAACTGTCCCATGCTCCCAGCCAATGCGGCGAGCGAATCGACGGCCCGACAAGAGCACCAGTGAACACGTCCCCATTCGCAGTCACTCGCTGGTCCACTCCCACTGTTCTCTGCAGCTGCCCGAGCGCGACCATCAGACTTAATTTCGCATTCTCCCGAGCCAGCATAGTTTTTGCCCGGGACGATGCAGTGGTCGTTTCAACACGCACATAAGTAGTCATCGTCAATAGAAGCAAGACAATGAATGCCATCAGTGATAGAGCCAGAACCAGAGCAAAGCCAGACTGCCGACGAGAAGATCCAGGCCCCACATGCAGACCAGATCGAAACTTGGAATTAGAATAACACATAGAAGGGATATACTTCGAGGCTAAGGAATCCATAGGCAGAGTTCAAGCAATCGGCCGACATAATAGAGGGCAATCGCAAGCGTATAACATCCACAACTCTGCTAGTTAATATTTGCGTTGACGGTAATCGGTATCGAAAATCCATTTTCAAATTTCACCAATAGAGTTGCCTTCAAACGATCTCCTGCGCTGAGGCCAGCCGTCTGAAGCGTGAGTGTGAACGTCTGCGAACTATTCGCATTCAAAGTGCCCACACTCGGACTGACTGATAACCAGCTCACGCTATCGTTCATCTTTACCGTGTAGCTCAAGCTGCCTGACAACGCGCCGGAACTGACGATTACATCCACCGGCGTCGTCGCACCATTCGCCTCCCCCAAGAGCTCGACTAGATATTGATCGGCACTGACTGCGATAGGACGCGGGGGAATTAAGGAGCTCCCGCCATGCTCGATGGCACCCTGGTCCGGCGCAGCCCCAGCAAACTGGTCCGCAAAGTTGAGAATACCCAGGCCGTCGTCAATCCCTGCAGAGCCAGCCTGCAAACGGAAATCACCTGTCGCAGCGTTCACAAAGGTCGGTGCGTTATCCAGGATTCCATTCGGCTCCTGCCCCGCCGCGTATTCAACATTGGCGACCGCTAGCCCATTACTGGAGAGGTTATCATAATCAAAGCTGTTCCATGGATTCTTTTCAGAATCTTTGATTGTCCGGTTATAATCCAAACGAGTCGACAAGCATTGGATAATGTTATTACGGCTCATCCCTAGGAACATCCCCTTATTAGAATCGCTTCCAAACCCAACACCTGTGATGCCATTACCGATCGAATACAGGGTGTTATTGAAGAAGTAGCTCTTCCCCTTCGAATGCGTGTCACCACCACCCAGCTTCACAATCGAGAAACAGCTACCCCGATCATCCCCGAGGTTAAACATAACATTCTTATAAACGTAAGAAGGTCCCACGCGACATGGCGCCAAACTCAGACCGACATAGCAATTCTCCAGGCGATTGTTGTAGTAGCGGGTATTCATCTGCCCACCATCCATCTCAGTCGCATCATCATTGCCGAAAGTCAGCATGTTGCCATAGACATCCGAGTCCCGATAAAAAGAGCCGAAGTCCGACTTGTTATTCTCGCCTTCAATGACGTCGTTCCAGCGAATTTCGTCACTGCCAATCAGGTCATTCCAGCGCACGACGTGATTCCCCTTCATGATCAAATCATTCACCCCGGCAATATTCTGCACTAGCACTGCAGTCGGCCCGCGCGGATGATTCCTGCCTTCCCAATTGTTGGCACGTGGCCTGGGATCATGCATATAGCAACGCTCGATCGTCACCTGCGAACAAACGTTCAGATGCACACCAGCATCCTTATTAATAGATAAGTCTTCATTGCCCGAATTCAGCTCGGCTTCGGTTTCGTAAAAATAAATACCGTCCGTGTAATTTGGCATGCGCCCCCAGCCGGACATCTCACAGTTCAGAAGGCGAATGTGCTCCGACATGGTGACTTCCACCGCATGACGACGCCCGCCGACGACCTCGATATCCTCAAAAATCAAATAGCTACTATTACGGATCAGTAAGGCGACATCATCCGCATAGCCACCGTCAACATCACCACTTTCCGTGCCCGTGATCCGAATCCAGCCATCCGGCTCGCCGTGCATGTTTTCAATGAGCAACTGCCCACTGCTATAGAGACTGGACAGGGCAATCGTCTGCGCAATGACAGGGTCCGCCTGCCAGGTGCTGACCGTCGATCCGGCCTCTTCCAGCACGCTGCCGTTTGCCTCAAGAACCACCTGAATCTCATAATCGGTGCCCTCTTGTAAACCAATCACACTCCCGCGGTATTCAGAACGCGAGGCATCATAGACCAGCTCCAATCCTTCGAGCCAGGTCCCCTCGCCTGCTTCACGATAATAAACATGCGCCACCTCATCCGTCACCGGCGTCGCACGAGTCGCGTAAACACTAATCGCCTCATACGTGGGCACCAAGCGAACCGGCAGGTTCTGAGACTCCAGAAGCTGGACATCGTCCATGTAAAAATAAGCACCGTCGTTATCCTTGGGAAAAGTGACACGTAGTTTAATGTAATTGGTCCCCGCCGGGGCGAGATAGTAGGGACTCACAAAGCTACGATACGGTGCGGTCCCTGTAAAATGCGTTTGTGTATCCACAGCTTGCAAGACGGTGCTTTGATCCGCTGCGATAAACTCAAAAAACACGCTCGGACTCACGGCCACATCTGTGATCGCTGCATCAAAGCGAATGCTGTAGGCCTTCCCCGCCGTCGCCGACACTAAATCGTGATGATACGACTTAAAGAATGACTTGCCGCTGAATCTCCCTGCCTGTTGGCCGGCTCCAACCGTCCCCGACTCCACTTGCACACCTCCGTTCCAATCGGAAACGCCTAACTCGAATCCTGAATCCGGCAACAGGTTGACAAGATCCTGCTCAATCAAATCAGACGACACCAATCCGGATGGATCCGTCGTAATTAACACATCATCTAAATACGAGGTGCCCGTCCCCGGCTGAGTCGTTGCAAAATAAAACCTCGCATAGCTGACATTCACAGGCGGCGTCAACCCATCCAAGTAGTAAAGCGCATAGGGATTGGTACCCGTGAGCGACACAAGCTCATCGATTTGCAACAATGCATCACTACTGTCGAAATAGCGCATCTCCACCTTGCCATTCGAAGTCGCAGCGTCCGTCGCGAAAGCAAATGACAGCGCGTATTCCTGACTCGAATCACAAGCAAACTCATACCAGGTCTTCTTCCAGAAGCTGCCATGCTCAATGGACGAGGCATAGCCACCTTCAAAGGCATCACTCCCAGTGGCCAAGCTTGCATTTCCTTTCGCCCAACCATTATAGCCGTCTTCAAAGCCACCGTTCGAGTTCACGACCAGTGCCTTATGACTGAACACATCACAATAGAGCGCATCAAAATATACGGAACCCTGTGGCGTCGCGCTTTGACTGACATAAAGTTGAAACTTCGCATAATCCGCACCGGGAGGCACTAATTCGCCTTCACTCGCCTCCAGCAGGGCGTAAGCCGTCGTCCCTGTCACCTGAGCAGTATCGATATCGGATATAAACTGGTCATTGGCATCATAGAAAACCAAGCGAATGCCTGCGTTGCCTTGAACCAGCCCCTCCGACTTGACATAGCCACCAAAGAAAATTACCTGCCCGGGCTCACAGTCAACCTGCTGCATAGCACTTATCCAATAAGTCATTTGATCCAATCGGGCCGCATTCACTCCCGAATAGACCGCAGTCTCTTCCAGACTAGCTCCGGACCAGTGGAGCATGCCCTCTTCGAAATCCGGATTTAACAGCAACTCATTCGAATGCCCTAGATTACATAGCATCAGAATGAAGGCGGCAAAGAAGAACGGTAAGTATGGGGGGAGCTTTTTCATAGGGTAGACCTTTCGGGTTATTCTGCAGAACTAGGGGCAAGCAAGCGATCAGTGAGCACACACTCACTACAACTCAGATTTTTATCTAGACACATGCTGACTAAGTCAATACTTCATTCTAAATTACAATTTAGCATATGCCCAATTCCACCATGCAAGTTTCACGCCCCTATATCCGCCCTGAATCCATCCGATCCCTGGACCCCACGCAGAAGATCGACTCAAGCGTGTCGACAACACACATCGTTGAAGGCCTAGCAGAGCATACCGTCACCATTCACTTGAAAGCGAAGAAAAGCCCCGGGCCAGTGCATATCGACTGGTATGTTCCCCTCGTCGACATCGCAGGCAAGTGGCATCCAACCATCGGAAGTGACCGCTCACTCACATCAGGATGGACCCAAACCATACAGAACTATGCAACCTACAGTGCGCCCGTTTACAGCCTCTTCTCCGCACAAAGCGAAAACCGCCACACGTTCGCACTTTCAGACGCCATCAACCCCACGGGCATTCGCGTGCAGGTCGAAGAAGACGATGCTACGATCAACTGCCGGATCGTGCTCTTTGATTCCCCATGGCCGGAAATCGATTCCTACCGCATCACCATCCGAATCGACGAACGCGCACTCCCCTTCCACAAAGCAGTTGCCTCGACTGCCGACTGGTGGGCCAAGATGGATGCCTACACGCCGGCACCAGTCCCCGCGGCAGCCTATGACCCGGTCTACTCTAGCTGGTATAGTTTCCATCAGGAACTGAGCGATCAGGCAATTGAAGAAAACTGCAAGTGGTCGAAGGGCTACAACTGCAAAACCCTGATCCTGGACGATGGCTGGCAAACCGATGATAGCAATAAGGGCTACGACTACTGCGGCGACTGGGAAGTTGCGACCAGCAAGTTTCCCGATTTCAAATCGCATGTCGCCCAGGTCAAGGCAATGGACATGCGCTACATGGTCTGGTTCTCGGTGCCATTTGTGGGCAAGAAAAGCAAGGCATGGCATCGCTTTAGCGACCGGGTGCTCCCGAAAGCATTCAAACCGGCCCCCTGCCTCGATCCACGCTTCGCCGAAGCCAGACAGATGCTCATCAATTGCTACCGCGATGCGCTGATCGATTGGAACATCGATGGCTTCAAACTGGACTTTGTCGACCGCTTTACAGCCGAAGCCGAGGTTCAAAGCACACAGGAAACCGCCGACATGGTCGCCGTCCCCGCGGCAGCCGATCGGCTCTTCACGGACATCATCACCGAACTGCGCGCAATCAAGCCTGACGTCCTCATCGAGTTCCGCCAGGATTACATCGGCCCGGCCATGCGTAAGTATGGCAACATGCTGCGCGCGCACGACTGCCCCAACGATGCCCTCAGCAATTTGGTCCGAACGATCGACCTTCGCTTACTCGCAGGCAACACCGCCGTGCACTCCGACATGGTGATGTGGCACCCGGAGGAAAGCGTCGAACGCGCCGCGCAACAACTCTGGGCCATCCTGTTCTCCGTGCCTCAAATCTCCGTCCGGAAAGGCGTCACCCCTGCGCCCCATGAAGGCATGCTGAAGAACTTCATGTCACTCTGGGTCGAGCGCAAAGAGCTGCTACTGCACGGCGAACTGACACCACTGCAGCCACAAAAGCTCTATCCAGCGGTCCACGCGGAGAATGCTGAGGAACACTTGGTCGCGGTCTACCAAGACGACTATGTCGTTCAACTCCCCGAACTATCCACACCAAAACTCACGCTTATTAACGCAACACAAAAGCCCAAGCTCTATCTGGAGCAGGCGACCCAGAAAAACACTTACCAAGGAACAGTTCACAACTGCCTGGGCGAAACCATGGGGCACATCTCCCTCAAAGATCCAGCAGGCATACGCAAGATCCAGATCCCCGCGTCCGGCTACGCACTATTAAGCCACTAAGCACCCCGAAATACGACAGTATAGAAATCATACTCAATAGAACACTTACCAATCATAGATGATGGCCACCATTCAACCAGGCACACACAACACAGCCGATGTGACTCAACAAGAACAAGCCCCAAAGCCCCGCACACTGGCAGTCGCGCTGGTCGGAGTATCTGGCTACGGAAACGCACACTATAAACTCATAAAGCGGGCCGCCGAGCGAGGCCTTTTCCAACTCAAAGCAGCCACAATCATCAACCAAGCAGAAGAAGCCGAAAAGTGCAGCGAGATCGAATCAATGGGCGGCCGAATTTATGACGACTTCGCACGAATGCTCACTGACTTTAAAGATAAAATCGACCTTTGCTTCATCCCCACAGGCATTCATCACCATGCCGAAATGACCCGCCTTGCGCTCAATGCCGGCGCCAATGTCTATGTCGAAAAACCCGCTGCTGCGACCATCCAACTCGTCAACTCCATGCTCGATGCGGAGGCGAACAGCGATCAATTCGTGGCCGTCGGATTCCAACATGTTTACGATCCGGCAGCACGCTGGGTAAAGCAATCAATACTCGACGGTGCCATCGGTCAAATTCACTCGATTAAGTCACGCGCGCTTTGGCCCCGCAGCAAGTCCTACTATAGCCGCAACAATTGGGCAGGCAAATTACAGTTAGCCAGTGAATGCGTGCTCGACTCCCCATTTAACAATGCACTAGCCCACCCACTCAACCTCATGTGTTTCTTTGCCGGCGAAAAACTGCATAAATCGGCGATGCCACAAACAGTGCAAGCAGAACTCTACCGCGCATACGAAATTGAAAGCCCAGACACAGCCTGCATCCGAATTCAAACAACTAACGGAATCCGCATGCACTTCTACGCAAGTCACAGTTGCCCAAGCAAAGAGAACCCAACGATTGAAATCACTGGCGCATCCGGTACGATTCTCTGGTCAATGGAACGCGCACAACTCCTGAGGAACGGTATCATCGAGGCTGAGATACCATGCGCCAATTTCAAAGACATGCTCGGCATTATCGGCGAATCGATGTTTAAGCGATACAGCGATTCAAGCATATTAACCTGCACTCTGGAAATGGCAAAGGCACATACCCTCTGCGTCAATGCAGCCCACGAATCATCCAGTATCCATACAATTCCGACACAGTATTTGGAAACAATTCCCAGCCCCGAGGGTGAAGAATTCATCAGCATCCAGAACATTCAAAGCATTACCCATCAAGCATATCAGAATGAGCTACTGTTCTCCGAACTAAACATCCCCTGGGCAAAAAGCACCACAGCCTTTCAGCTCTCGAACTACACCAGTTTCCATCTTCCAGTCGAAGGTTGCCATCAAACGCATCTACCTGAACAGTGCGATTACAACAATTGAGGAATCGTATCAGAAGCCCGCAAAAGGCGATCAAAGACAGCCTGCAGCTTCTCCCCCTCGAAATCATCCTGCCAGCCGACAGCTGTCAATGCGACTACCAGCGAGTCCGTTATCTTCAGCAACGTCGAAGCCGCATAAATCGCTGGATGCTGTAAGCCTAAATCAGCGCACACACCGTATTCACGGCAAGCTCGCACGCGCTCCCATACATGCTCACGCGTCTGACGCGGCCAAACTTCCTTTGGAGCCGAATCAAGTCCTAACTCAATCTCCCGATCAGACAGCTGTGATAGCAAAGCCGCCGCCGCGGAACCAACGGCAAGATGGAAACGCGAACCAACGGGCGTTGTAATCGCATTGGGATTTATCGACTCCGCACGCAGGGCCGTGGTCGCATAATGCCCTTCGCGTAATGTCAATTTAACTGACATATTGAGTTCGCTAGCCAAACGCTTCACAGGCGCATCCAACTCTTTGAGACGCATCTCCAAGTCCGAATAACCACGGGCCACATGCGCTAAACCGAACGCAATACTAAGCCCTCCGTTCATGTCCTGACGCAGCCAATTCTTCTCTAATAAGGTACGCACGATCCGGTAACAGGATGCCTGTGGTACCTCCAGAGCATAGGAAAGCTCCTTAACACTTACCGGCTCTTTGCTATCGGCCACATACTGAACGACTGCAATTGCTTTCGACACTGCTGGGTTATTTTTAGAACTCATTCAAGAATTATCACATTTGATAATTAAATTATCAATATTATTTTGACCTAATGACTCCGCCCCACACATTCAACATCCGAAAAAGGAAACAATCATGACTCACCCCCATCACAACAAAGCCCTGAGCGAGGTAGACCCCTCGACCTTAAAAATTACCGACATGCGCTTTGCCGACATCGACGGCGCACCGAAACGTTGCACACTGATCAAGCTTTACACCAACCAAGGTTTGGTCGGCTACGGCGAGGTGCGCGATGCGTCCAGCCGCACCTACGCGGCGATGCTGAAGAGCCGGATCATCGGCGAGAATCCCTGCAATGTGGAGAAGATCTTCCGTCGTATCAAACAATTCGGAGGGCATTCACGTCAGGGTGGCGGCGTGAGTGGCATCGAGCTGGCGTGCTGGGACTTAGCCGGCAAGGCTTGGGGCGTCCCCGTTTGGCAGTTATTAGGAGGTAAATACCGCGATCAAATCCGGATCTATTGCGACACCGACTCCGAAGGTGGCGGGCGCGACATGGGCAAGGCCCTGCGAGCTCGCATGGATCTGGGCTTCACCTATCTCAAAATGGATCTAGGGCTAGAGCTTCTGATTGACCAGCCGGGTTGCCTAAGCGCACCACTTGGTTTTCTGGAGAAGATGAAAGAATACAAGAAAACGGTTTTCAGCACACCGGGCGGCTCCATCGATCCACGCGCGATGCGCGGTGAAGCCTACGATCTGTTTAATACGGCCCACCCCTTCACAGGAATTCATCTCACCGAAAAAGGCTTGGATTATCTGGAACAATACATGGCCGATGTGCGTGCTGAGATTGGCTATGAAATCCCACTGGCCATCGATCACCTCGGGCACATTCCACTGGAAGACTGCATTAAGCTGGCCAAGCGCCTGGAGAAATTCAATCTAGCTTGGATGGAAGATCCCATTCCGTGGCAAATGACCGAGCAATACACACGTCTTGCGAACGCCACCACTGTCCCCATCGGCACCGGTGAAGACATTTACTTAAAGGAAAACTTCATGCCGCTATTCGAGTCCGGCAATCTGGCAATCGTCCACCCCGACGTGCTCTCCACAGGGGGTATTTTGGAAACCAAAAAGATAGGAGATCTGGCCGAGGATTACGGCGTCTCCATGGCGATCCATATGGCGGAAAGCCCCATTGCCTGTATGGCCGCAGTACACGTGGCCGCCGCCACCCGCAACTTCATCGCGCTGGAAGTACACTCGGTCGACATCCCCTGGTGGGAAGATTTAGCCCTCGGCCTGCCCAAACCTCTCATCAACAACGGATACATCCAAGTACCAACGACTCCCGGCCTAGGGATCGAAGCGCTCAACGAGGAGCTCATTGCCGAAAAGCTTCACCCCGACTTCCCCGAAGCATGGGCCCCGACCAACGAGTGGGACAAAGAATGGGCCAACGATCGTCAATGGAGCTAATGCTCCAAAGCGCTCTGTCATTACATATTGAATACAAACATGAAACTCGCCAAGCAATTTGATTTAAGTGGACGCAGTGCTTTAGTCACAGGCTCCACCCGCGGCATTGGTCGCGCCATCGCCTTGGCATTGGCCGAGGCGGGAGCCAACATCGCACTCCACGGCACAAGCGACTCTGAGCGCGTGCAAAAGGTCCGCGACGAAGTGCTCGCCCACGGAGTCCAATGCACCGTGGTTCTAAAGAATTTGGCTGACGATGACGCGGCAGACTATCTTCACGCGCAAGTCAATGAAGCCTTCGGTCAGCTCGACATCCTTGTGACTAACGCCTCCGTACAGTTGCCCAAACCATGGCTCGAAGGCAATCGCCAGGACTTTGAGTTGCAGGTCAATGTCAACCTACGCTGCACCTATGAGCTAATCCAGCGCGTAGCCCCAGACATGGTAGAACGTGGCTGGGGGCGCATCCTCACTGTCGGCAGCGTACAAGAGAGCAAACCGCATCCGGACATGCTGATCTACGCCGCAACGAAATGCGCGCAAACCAGCTTAGCACAGAATCTAGCAAAACAACTCGGCCCCTCTGGCGTCACTGTCAACAACCTCGCTCCCGGGGTGATCGGAACAGACCGCAACATCCCTCGCCTCGCCGATGAAAACTATAAGCAATTCGTGCTGGGAAAAATCCCGGTCGGCCGCATCGGGACTCCCGAAGATTGCGCCGCTACCGCACTTCTGCTCTGCAGCAATGCAGGTGCCTACATCACCGGCCAAAATATCTACGTCGATGGCGGAATGAGCCTGTAACAACAATTCAACTACATATAAAAAATAAGAAAATTATGAGTAAGCAAATGCAAGTCGATAAGCTCAAACAAATCCGCGATAACGTGGAAAAAATAGAGCTCAGCATCCCACTCGAAGAGCTCTGCGAGCGCTACGAAAAACTCTACACAGGAGCCGTCAACGACGTCCTACGTGAAATGTGCCTGCCCTACCAAGCCCTGCCTTCCAGCATTATGCCACTGCGCGATGAAATGGTCGTCTGTGGCGAAGCCTTCACAGTCAAGGCAGTCAAAGATCCCACGATGAGTGGCGAAATGGAACTGCGCGTAGAAATGCTCGACGACCTTCGTCCCGGCCACGTTGTCATTTGGAATGCCAACGCCAATGGCATCGAACAGCCCTCTCATTGGGGCGGAGTCATGACTCAAGCCTCTATGAAACGTGGCTGCCGTGGTGCCATCATCGACGGCGGCATTCGGGACACCAAAGACATCCTTAGTCAGAATTTCCCCATCTGGTATCGCTATCGCACCAGTTCCGGAGCGCTCTCTCACACGAAGGTGGTCGCCTATCAAGTCCCCATTTTTGTAGGCGAAGTCATCGTCAGACCAGGCGACATCCTCCTCGCTGACATCGACGGCGGCCTCGTCATCCCTCGCAAGATCGCAGTCGCGGTCTTGGAACGTGCCGAACAAATCGAGCGCAACGAAGGCGAGATCAAAGAATGGGTCGCAGCCGGCCTCACAGCCGAAGAAATTCATGACCGCGGAGGCTACTTTTGATGTAAACACTCCACCCAAAGTCTCGAAAAGAAAAGCAAGTCTCGCAAAGCGCGAGACTTGCTCACCTTATCAACGGCCAGTTGAACATCTTGGCAGACTCCATGCCTTCCTGGCCTGTAATATGGATTTCATTAAATTCTGCATAAAAATACGTCTGGGATGGCAAACAAGGCGCATCCGGCGTGTAGTATCGGTCAAATACGATACCTATCGGCAGAAATTTGCTAAGTAACACCGCCCCCCACCCTGAGTTAACCACTCCGAAGATAAGGACAATCTACTCAACTTCACACCGAACAAACTTCTCGTTCTTAACGAGAACATCGTCTCCCCAACATAAGTAAACATAAGCTACCAAAAATGAATGCGTAAGTCCTGGGCTCAGGGATCGCGGTGGTATTGATCGAAAAATTACTGATGCTCATAATCGCAGAGCTACCTCCAAAATCCTCATTCCACGCATCTCCACGAAATGCAAAATAAATCGTATCGAATTCAGTCGCACCAAGCGGGATTATATCATTCTGAACCGTTCGTGTCGTCGATGAGAGCGACGGACTAGAAAAAGATAAATCATACGTATCCAAAGCAGTTCGTTCCACGACTAAGGTCGCGGTATGCGTATCCGTAGCAAAAGCCGCGTCGGTGCTATATTTACCAAGATTTCCATCGTCTCCTTCTCGAAATTGCATACCGTTTGCTGTCGTCACAGGATCCAACTGAACGCCATAGTCGTAACCGAGCGGAACAGCCCCTGATCCATCACTATCAACAAAACCAAAATCGAACGAACTCTCAGTATCTACGAGGGAATTATCCAGCGCGAAACTAAAGCTCACAGTCATCGTGTCGCCAATTTCGATGAAGTAAACCGCTGGAAGCTCGGCATACACATAGGAGTTTTTGGACGTTACAATGTCTAACGTGCTCGCACTGAAATTACTTTCAGAGCTGCCACTCAAATAGGTAAAATCCAAATCTCCCACTTGAGTCACGACTGGGATGGCATCTAAATAGACACCAGTATTAAAACAGAAAAATAGAGTGAGCGCGCTTTTATTCATACTATGGGAAGTTTTCGGGGAATAGAGACAATAAGTAGTATTTCTACCCCAAGCATATGAAATAGCCGCCCCGAAGAACAAATACTAATTAATGTAACCTTATCCACAGATCGATCAATCATCCTTGATATCGCCCGCCCCCAATATATTCACTCTCAACGCACGGTCATTATTCCATTAGCTTCAAGGAGCGTTTTAGCTTCAAATTCCATCTGTTTCAACTGACGCGAATTGCTGAGGTCTTCGATCAAGTTTCTAGTTTCTAATGGATCTAAGACATAATCATAAAGTTCGCGCGCATAGACAGGCCCATCCCCTTTTTTACCTGGGCCAGTAGCAATACGCCACTCCGTATAACGAAATCTGTGACTTCTAAAGCTATATCCGACCAAATCATGCCTCCCAGCCTTCCGAGCATACTGGCTCATCGCCACATTGCGCACTCGGCCCTCAGGCTCGTCCAATAAGGATGACAAGCTGATACCTTCTAAAACTTCCGGGTGTTCCAAGCCGGCCAGGTCGCAGAGAGTCGGAAACAGATCAGTGAACTCGGTGGGGGATTGCACAAAGCTGCCTCGCTGTTGCTGCTCGGGTGCTACGAGAATCAATGGAGAGCGGGTCGCTTGTTCGTAAACGGAGTGCTTGCACCACATTGAATGATCCCCCAAGTGCCAGCCATGGTCTCCCCAAAGCACAATAATTGTGTTATCGGCCTCACCGGAGGCTTCGAGCGCATCGAGCAATTTACCGATTTGAGCATCGATGTAACTGACACAGGCATGATAGCCATGAATCAGTTCTAGCTGCAGATCATCGGGAAACGTCCCCTGACGCGGCACGTCATATTTCCCACGAATTTCATAACCAGGTTGCAGGGTAAACTCTGGCGTGCCTGCGGGAGCAGTTTGATAAGCCGCCACATTGAACTGATCCCGCTCATAGAGATCCCAATACTTTTTTGGAGCAACAAAAGGCAGGTGCGGTTTATGAAACCCCACGGCGAGGAAATAAGGTTTATCAGCTCCAGCAAGTTTATCAATCCATTCGACCGCAGCCTCAGCCATTGCTCCATCGCTGTAGGCATTGTCCGGCACCGCTTCACTTCCCTCAACGGGCGGTATGCCTTTGATATTCCACTCAGGTATTGCTTTACCATTGGCATCTTTCTGCGAGCGAAACCACTCGATCGTCTTCGTATTAACGAACCCTGCCGCTGACTCGACCTTACCGTAGTGATACATGAATGGCACCGACCACGATGGTCGATCCTGATACTGACGACCATCCACACAGCGAGGATCAAATATCTTCCCCATCCCGACCGTTTCATAACCGTTGTTTTTAAAATGTTGTGGCAATGTCAGAATGTCGGGATGGATATCACGCATCTTCGTTTTCAAATCGTAAACCTGAGTCGTATCTGGCCGCAATCCTGTCAGTAAACTAGCCCGTGAAGGTCCACAGACCGCCACTTGGCAATGGTTGTTCAAAAAAGTTGTCCCTCGTGCGGCTAAGCGATCTATCTGGGGAGTCAATATCGTGCGATCCCCATACGCTCCGATCATCGGCTTCAAATCGTCGACTGCAATGAAAAGAACGTTAGGCGCTAATTGGGCCGCCTCAAGCGCTATTTGAGGAATGTAAATTGTAGCGCTTGCTAACAGTATTGAGAGGTATGACTTAATTGACATAATAAGGCATGAATAGAATCAGTTTTGTGTTACATCGAACTGGATCCTCTTAAGAGATAAAATCAGTGTCGCACGTTACGCCATTGATTTCGACTAAAAATCACCGAAGCGAGGCTCACGAAGATTGTGTACATCGACATCATATGAATTAAACTGACCGAATGACTTATCGATAGGCATCATAAAACTGCTGTGGCGGATACTGGAGATTCAACAAATGCACTGCCAATATTATCCTTAATAATCACGGTGCCCTTATGCCCTCCGAGATCAACCATCAGTTGATCTTTAAACCCTTTGTGTAAGATATTGTCCTTAATGATCACATCATTCAAACCTCCGATCACGATCCCCCATTCTGGCGAGTTCCCATCACTCTCAGTCGATTTTGGGTCGTCCTCAGACACCTCACACACGTTGCTGCTAATGACAACGCCTTCAGCGTTCATACAGCGAATATGAGACGAGTCATACGGCTGATCACCGCAACGCTGCGGCTTCCCGTTACGATACAGGATGTTTCCCGTAACTGTAATTTGTGATGCGGGGACACCCGATCTGTCCATCAACTCGATTGCAGGCCCGCCGTGACGATCAAAGAAGTTTCCAGTTATGTTGTAGTGATCGCCTCCATGGATTTCGATGCCCGCGGTAAAATTCCACTCCAAACGATTCGCAGTAAAAGTAACAGAAGCATTCTCTTCGTAGGCTCCAAAGCCTGCGCGTTCGTTACCGGTGAGCCAATTATCCATAATAAAACCGTCCCAACCCCGCAACCAAACACCATCCCCGCCGCAGTGCGATATCATGCAGTGCCGAATGCTGAAACACCATGCTCGATGCAAATAAACACCATTCCCTGAAAATCCATTCACACGGCAACGCTCAATCGTGAGTGAGTTCTCCGCGCCATTCGCCCCATAGTCTTCTTGGTCTAATGCAATACCATGAACGCCGTCCCCGCCCCGATGGCCCTCCAACGAGAGACCATCCAGATTGACTCCAGAAGTATCTGAAACATCTAACAAGCAACTCGCTTGTGCGTCGTTTAGCTCAAGCACCGAACCACCAACATCACGAAAGCCCCATGACGGGTGTCCAACAATCCCACAATACGAAGGCACTCGCAGTCTTGATGTTCGATAACGTCCTTCGGGAATCAGCACCGAACAACGAAGTTCGCCGGCGGCATCGAGTGCTTGCTGAATCGCAGCGGTATTATCCGTTTTGCCGTCCCCGACGGCTCCATAGTCCAAAATATTGATCATTGATTGAGATTGGGGTGGTTAAAATATAAAGAAACAGTCGATCAAGCCAGCTTGGCCTCGAACAGTTAGATTATTGAGTAGTCACCATACAAAAGCGTTTATGCAGCAGATCCAATCCCGTGGCCCTGTAACAATATCCACAAAGCTATGAATATTGTTACATCGTAAATGAATTGTGCCATTAACTCTGCGACCAGATAATGAAAATAATCCTTAACGGACTGAATACCAGCAATGAACTTCTTAAAGCCCCCCCTCCTCGCAGTAGTTGCCATCGCACTTAGCACCCAATTCTCACAAGCTCAATGGCTGACAAAAACCGATTTTAAACCCCTCGAAGGCGGCAATCTAGAACTTCACATCGCCAATCCCGATGGCCATAGCGCCAATGATCAACGCCCCGTCATTATCTTCTTTTTTGGAGGCGGCTGGAAATTTGGTAAACCGGGTCAATTTTACCCCTTCATTCAGGAACTCTCTAAAGAAGGAATCGTTGCGATTTCTGCCCAATACCGTACCTAAACTCAGCCACGAGACCAGCCCAGTCGAAAGTGTCAAAGACGGAAAATCAGCCATACGATACATTCGAGAGCACGCGTCAGAATTAGGCATCGACCCCAAGCGAATTGTCGCCGGCGGTGGCTCTGCCGGTGCACATGTCGCGGCTTGCACTGCAATTGGCTTCGCACCAGAAGAAACAGGAGAGAACCTCAATATCAGCTCTCGTCCACAGGCCCTCGTATTGTTAAATCCTGTTTTGAACGTGGGACCTGATGGCTACGCTCATGGCTATGTTACACGCTTCATCGCCGAGTGGGAAAAGCTCTCTCCTTTCCATAGCGCTGACGACACATTTCCGCCGACTTTGATCGAGGTAGGAACGCTCGATAAAATCCTACCAATCCACATGGCTAAAGCATTTGAACAAAAAATGATTGCAGCGGGCAATCACTGTGAGATCAAATTCTTCGAAGGTGCCGATCATGGTTTTTTCAACAAGCCAGAGTATCGGCCAGAAATCATAGAGGATATTAAGCATTTCCTGCGCTCGTTGAACTATATTGAATAATCGACCGCCCTTGACTTGCCACCTGCTTCACCCCAAAAAAGAGCAGTCAACCATGTCGAATCATATTACCCTCCGCGATATTGCAAAAGAATCAGGCGTCAGCCTGGCGACCGTATCACGTGCCCTAAGAGATGACCCGCGCACCGCGAAAGCGACCAAGAAGAAAGTTAAAGACGTCGCAGACCGATTAGGCTATCGCCCCGACCCAGCGCTGCAGGTTTTAATCGAAAGGCGCTGGCATGGTCGACGTATGAATGAGGGAATGAATATCGCTTACGTTTATAATGGAAAAGGTATCAACGCAGAAAGCTGCAAAATCGAATACCGTCGTTTTCGAGAAACTGCTCAAAAACTCGGCTACACACTCATTGCAGAAGATTTAAGCAAATACCCCAATGTGGAGAAAGTCATCAAACGCATGGAAACTAAAGGTGTGACTGGTGTCGTTTTTACAGTCATGGCAGATGCCCCTTACCCGATCGATACAATTAACGAACGCTTTGCATCCGTGAGTGTGAACGTATCGAGCTGGAAGCCCGAGTGCCCCGTCGTCATGCACGATGAATTTCAAGGAGTCGAGCGCGCCTGGCATCGGCTGAACCAACTGGGCTATCAACGCATCGGCACACTCTTACAGGACTATCCTCAATCCTACTCAATGGACCAACGCCTCGGCGCTGTGTTCTGCCGGCAGCACTACGTTCAGCCCACGAAAAACCGTATCCCTTTTCATCTACACCCCAAAGAGGCTCAGCCTAATGACAAAAAAATCCGCACATGGATCGAACGTCACAAGCCACAGGTCATTCTTGGTGATGACCACGAGGAACTAGGCCTGTTGCAATCGATGGGATACAAAATACCTGAAGACTTTGCCTTTGCCACGATTAACATGTGGAATACTGACTTGGTCGGCGAGATCGCAGGCTACTTTCGAGATAACGTTAACCTGTTTGAGCGAGCGCTCAAGTTGATCAATATGATGGTTCGATCAGGAAACACGGGATCCGATCAAGGCGACCTCATCGAAATGGTCAAAGGCAACTGGGTCGATGGAGCAAGCTTACCCGATCTGAACGACAAGGAAAATTCATCATAAAATGATGTTTCTCATATACCAGTGTCGCAGATCATCATTAAGTGTATAAATAAAATAAATTCCGCGCACACTAGACCGCATACTCCACACGCGACGGTAAACAAGCTTGAAGCCCTCATCCTCCTTCAATGCAAGTGCAACGGGCAGTCTATTTTTCTCGATCCCACTGATATCGAGCTCCACTGCCCCCATCGAATACAATGGATAAATTTCACCGTCTGCATTCAACACTACTGGCTCATTCGAAAGATTAAAAACTTTGATCGTTCCCGTCGCCAAATTTTCGGGTGACGTATCGACTGCAAACAGTTTAAATGGACGCTCGGCATCCGTAGTTGGCAGCATCACAACAAGAGCCGACCTCCAGCTGCCATTCACATTCACACGAAACGCACGCCGATACTCAAGCTCCCCCTCTGCGTTGACCTCTTGAGTAAAAAAATCAAACGCTTCATCACCACTATATACATAATTGGATGACATCTGATTAACTAAAAATTCAACCAGAATGTGGTTCGAACCATCATAATAATAGAGATCTGGAAGCTCAGGAATGAGAGGTCCATCGTCCTCAGCCGCTCTAGCACTACGTTGTGATTGAGCCGCGAATACCATGGTCTTAAATTCAAGCCCAAGCGCAGCCTCATCCGCAACGTCTCGCTGACCAACTGCGATGTGCGAAGTCGCTAGCAATGTAAGGATGCCCAAGCTGCAAAAAATTATATTGAAGTATCTAGCCATTGAAAATCGATGATGCGGAAACCCCTGCCAAAGGTTTGATTCACAGCGGAGACAGTATCCAAACTGGAATGAGGAAAATTACCATGACTATCATCAACAAAGTCAGCAGTTCTTTGAACAGTCACGACACAGCGAGCAATGGCATCAATGTGCCCGGTTACAGAGTTCAATGACTCTCCATAGGCATAAATCTTGAATGTATCTGATCGGACGGAGATCAATGCCCCGATCGAATCCAGTAGGTCCAATTGTGTCAGGTATCCTGGGTTTGCAGCCGCTCGATCACCTAGGCTCGCCTCAACATTCAGTTCCCCATAAAAGCGGCTCAAGTCATAGTCATGCAGCTCATAATTAGAATCATTAAAGCGATGGGCCCCGTCGGCGGTATGCTCGTTCACTTCAGATAGATCAATCGCAGCTTGCAAGGCACCGACCATCATCGCCCGCTTTCCCGAATCTCCGGAACTAGCATACGCACTTTCTTTTGAAGAACGATAGTCTGTATCATCCAAAACCCGATTGATGAAATGTGACAATGAAACAAATGGGCCGCGCGCTTTAACCTGATCCACAATTGCCGCCGCGAGTGATTCAATGTCAGCGGATTCTAATGTTAAAAAGCCATTGTAGACCTCATCCGTCAAATGATCCCGTGCCGATGGCGTCGGCCCATTGATCGGCGTGGCGACCCGTAGAAATGCGGTTTTATCATGCCCCTCATATGTAGCGTCCGCATACTCAACACTGACACCCGCAACACTCGAAAGAAAAACCTTCCATGCCTCTACAGAGGTCGAGTTCACATTAAAGCCACCATGAATCATCACACCAGATGCCGAGCTATCAAAATTAAAGACAAAATCATCAGTCGTTGCATAACGGTAATTCAGGCTTTTCGAGACAGTGGGGGCGACATCATAAGCAGAAAAGAAATAGCAATCCCATAAGGCCTCATTCATTAAATACGATGTGTCGTAATGGTAATACCCACTGGTGTTACCGCTCTCACTCGGCCATGTATCCTGGGCAACTTTTCCAGCAGGAATCCGAGGGTCCTGTAGCGAATTGCCGATACTGTAGGCCGGCCACAAATTCTGTATATTATAAGTCTTTAAAGGGTTCTTATAAAATGCGGTGGGGTTGATAAAGGGCTGTGAAAGATTGGCTCCAGATAAATCAGCAATCGATAAAAATGAGCTCTCATCATCTGGTATTTCATAGAGCACCCACCCACTGCCATACACATTGCTAGGATCATCAGAATAACCTAAGTTAATTTCTATTTGCCCAGAGTTGAAAGTATAGTAAGAATGGTTAGCAGGTAACAGATTCGTCACATGATTCATTTCACTATTGCCAAAGTAAGTCGGATTAAAGGCCATATCTGAGCCGTTGTTATTGCCGTAGTTTGCTTGCTCCAAGACACCTTTACTCGACCGATGCGCCCGGGGGTTCGCATTCGCAACATACTTAATATATGGCATCACTTCTCGCTGACTAGTCGTCAGATCATCGTTATTATTCACCTCCGCATAGTTCTGCGCCATTTTCAGGTGCATATATGCACCTGAAGCTGGAAAAGCCCGTGGACTCGCCAACGCTGGATGGCCCGAAATCAATGCTTCGTCCGCATCGGCTGCCGAAATGAGTTGAGATGCGCTCCCTGCCCACTTTACGGGGGCCTGAATGCTGGGGCCAGAACCTGCAACAAAACTATTCTGGCCGCCAACAAACTGAAGCAGAACCTCGTTTTCAACATTTGCTAAACTGCCTTGCGCCAAACGAACTCGCAGGAAATTGGCAGAGTTCATATACAATGCGAAATAGGTGATCTCCGCAGTTCCAGCGAGCACACCATTCATATCCATGGTATCCACCGCATCTTTATAGTAGTAGTAACCTTCAGCATAGCCTGGAGACAGTAATGCAGGTTGAGTTGGATCTGCTGGATAGGCCTGAATATTCTCCCCAGCACTAAATATCAGTGCCTGCCCTGGCTCAATACCACTTGAATTAATTTGAAAGAGATACGGTGCTTCGCTCGTATGAGGAAACAAGGCGCCTTGCTTAAATCCAAGCGTATTGTTGCCACTCACATATGTTGTTGTATCGGCCGCTCCATCGTCGCCATCGAGAAACACTCTTGGCTGTATATTCATAGTCAGCGAATCCTTATTACTCACAATTGTATTATCCGTAATCTTTAAATAGTAATTTTCTGCTGCGATTGGCTTGTTGTATGGATTCCATAAAACAAAAATCGGCATGATACA
Source organism: Coraliomargarita algicola (assembly GCF_033878955.1). Lineage (NCBI taxonomy): Bacteria > Pseudomonadati > Verrucomicrobiota > Opitutia > Puniceicoccales > Coraliomargaritaceae > Coraliomargarita > Coraliomargarita algicola. Next base: position 4,183,087 of record NZ_CP138858.1, on the reverse strand, counting down.
GAGCCGGGGGCGGTAATGTCCGCCTCCCGCATCATAAAAAATGATATGATGATGCAGCGAAAAATGAGTAATCACTGGATACACCCCAGACTGATCATCTAGTTGCTCCTGAGAGTGAATGGTTCCATCACCCGCAGCTCGATACTGATAATAAGACCGCAACTGTTCCCACATTGGCCCCCCAGGGTCCATTTGATTCGCGGTGCCCCCCATAGGCGCAAACACTTGATCGTCACCATGATAAGCAAGCAATTGACTCCATGACGTGGCATCGCTAAATGCCGCACTCAAATCTTTTTTCAATCCCCCATCACGCACATTCACTGGCAAGGAATAGGCTACACTGGTTAAATCATGTTGATACTTCTGTATGAGCGCTTGATCTACATTCAATGCAGCAGGAATCGAAGCTAAATTAGGCGACCGTGCCAATGCTTCTAAATCTTGCTCCCGTCGATCGGCATCCATCAGATCTCCAAATTCCTTGATCGCGGAAAGTTCCATAACACTCGGATTACGCACATCCAAATTATAGTCCCGATTGCTCGAGCTATCAGGATCGAGCGAGACACTAGCCTTGACGCCTTCGTCTGAAACCCAGAAAGCATAACCTCCAGTATCTGTGTTTTTCCCTGCAATTCGTTCGGTGGGTAAAATGACAGGGTGCTCATCATTGGCACTTAAAACAACTGCACCAGCAGCAATCGTATCGAGGTCGGGATTCGCATAAGCATCCAATAATGTAGATCCACCATCGTTAGCCAAACTCACGAGCCATTTCAGTGCCGTTCGCTCTTTCATCTCCGCAATAGTATCCTCCGAAGCGCTCCCATCTGGCATAGGATCAGTCGACCAAACCCCAGTCCAATAAGGAGCCGTATCTGAAACAATATCAGCCCTAGCGGTAGAACGTTGATCCGCCCCCGCGAACTTCATCAAATCACCCAGTGCCATGTAACTCGCAAGTCTCGCATTTTGCTGGGCCGCTAATTGAGATAGTGAACTTTTCGCAACAGCTGCATCGACAGAAACCAGAGTCGAAATAGAAAGTAGCAATAATAACACAAATGCCATCAATGAGAGCGCAATCACCAGCGCAAAGCCGTCCTCACGCGAGGGCAAAGATGTAATGTGACGATGCAGAGACATAAGGGGTAAAAATAAAGTGTTGGGATTATTATGTAAGGGCCAATTCCTCGGCTGAACTCGCTTAGGACACTTAACAACAATCATTAAGCAGAAGAATTAAGGATTCAAACGCAATACCATGAAACATTATACACACCTACCTGTGAATATTGTTCCACAGCCTAGCGATTGAACTGAAGAGCCAACCCATAAAGACTGTGAAAGATCATGCATCTATATCGTCAAAGCCACAGCAACACGACACTCACACAAAATCTTCGAATTAAGCCCTCTCCCCGTCAGACCAACATGAAATTGCCCCTACTTTTCATTCTCACCATTATTGGAATCAAGCTTTCAGCTGCAGCTCTAGAATACGATGACGCCGCCAACCAGTCCATTCGCGCACGACCATTGTTCAATAAAGCCGATACTAACAACGACTGGAAACTAACAGCTCAAGACGGAGTCGATCCAGCTCAACTCTCGGCACTGGATACGAACAAAGACGGCGTGGTTACCTATCAGGAATATTCAAATAATCTCGATATCCCCTACGAGCCATGGAACGGAGAAGTCCTTCGAAATATCGTTTATAAAAGAAAAGACGGACGCACACTACTCATGGATATCTACCGAAAATCCAGCACACCCAGCACAGCACAACCAGTGCTCTACTTCGTCCATGGTGGTGGCTGGTCCGGCGGCATAAAAGAGCCCAATCAACGAATGTTAGAACTCTTTCAGCGAGCGACTGAATCCGGCTTCAGTTGTGTCGCGGTTAATTACCGCTTAGTCAGAAACTGGGATTTGAATGACCCCGTCATCATGCGTGACTGCGTGATCGACGTAAAGGATGGCCTACGCTTTCTAAAAAAGAACGCAGAAGAACTCCGAGTAAATCCTGACAAAGTCATTGTCATTGGTTTCTCAGCCGGTGGTCACCTCGCGCAAATGCTCAATTACACCGAACCTACTGACTTCAAGGGCGCTACAACTTTAGCAAATTACTCAATAAAACCTGCTGGTGGCATCTCCTGGTATGGTCCCTCCGACTTCACCGAAGACAAACTATTCGAATCCGACGACGCCGTTCATCTAAAATTCAAACCTGGTTCATGGCAAAAACTAGTCGACAAGACCAGCGTCCCCCTCACCTACGCCACTGCGACTCCGCATCAAAAAGATTTACTAAAAGAAGTAAGCCCAACTACATACATTGATGCCAGCGATCCACCGATGTTAGCACTCCACGGAACCATCGATCCAGTAATTTCTTTCCACCACTTAGAGCACTTAAAGGAAGTTGCAAATTCAAAAGGCGCACCAATCCAAACAATCGCAGTCGAAAATGCACCTCATGGATGGTATGGAAAGAACCTTTCACCTCAATGGCCCGACTTGCTCGATCACATGGTCGACTTCATGCAGCGTATAAGGTGAGACAAGAGCCCCAAAAACAGAAGCAAACAGGCTACACCTGCACTGCTTATTGTTCAATGCACCAGCCATGAACCCACTAAACAAAATACACAGACTGCGATCTCAATCGCACAAATCAACCACCACACCAATGAATAAGAACATCTCCATCACTCTAGCGGCACTGATAATCACTACGTATGCCGCAAACGCACAAGTGGTCGTCTCCTCCATCTCCGACCTCGTTTTTACCCCCACCGGAAGTTCATCTATTATTAGTAATACTGACGGCACATTAACTATAGATTCTTCAAAAAACACTCAAGTTTCAGCAGCTCTCCCAACCACCTATTCACTAGACCTAAACGATACAATAAGTGTCACATTCGACGTCCAAATTAACGACCTAATTGCCGACACCTCTAGCGAATTTGTTGTGCGCTTCGGAGATGCAACCGATTACTTTGAAGTCCGAGTCGACCCAGTCACGACCATGAATGGTATTACATTTGGAGAGCTTAACGATACAAACATCGGGCGAACAGATGCAGATACCTCGATGGGCACATCCCTACACAGTTTCGTATACACGCTCGAACGCACTGCTACAGAAGAGATCACTAACACACTGACAAGCCCCAGCATTGTCGCCTCCAGCATCTCTGCGAATAGCGACGTTGTCCCACTTCAAATCAGCTCATTCAACCAAATCAGCTTTCGTTTCAGTGGCAATGGCTGGAATGAAACTTTCGGAGTCGATGACCATAAACCCATAGTTGACATCTCAAACTTCTCCATAGCTACCACAGCTGTGATTCCGGAAACAAACACTTTTGCACTTCTCACAGCCTCCCTCGTATTTAGCTGGGTAATGGTTCGTCGTCGCAAATAGACGCACGCGCGGGAGTTCTTTAAACTATCAATACGGCGTGATGTAATTTCACGCCGTTTTATTGTTTATTAATCCATCAATCAAACAAAGTGATCAAATCATATGTGGAAAATACCCTTCATTGGATAATGTTTCACAGGGCATTACTTGTGTCCTCGCTCGCAAAGTCGCATCGTCACCTTAAATTAATCCCCCCCACCTATGAATCTAAAGAACTTGTTATCCACAGGAATCCTACTGTTCAGCACGGCACTCAGCGCAGCTGAGCGCCCAAATATATTATTCCTTTCGGTCGATGACCTCAAGCCTCTGATAGGAGCCTATGGCCGAGATGAAGTGCCCACCCCAAATATGGACCGCCTCGCGGAGAGCGGCACCGTCATGCTTCGCAACCATTGCCAACAAGCGATTTGCGCGGCCTCCCGAATGAGTATGTTCACTGGCCTTCGCCCTGACAGCACCAAGGTGTGGGACCTGCGCACACAAATTCAAGATTCTAATCCAGAGGCAGTGACCATGCAGCAACATTTCAAGCAAGCAGGCTACGCAACCACAGGTGCCGGTAAAGTCATGCACGGAGCGCGTGCGGAACATCCCGATTCATGGTCGATCCCCTTTACCCATAAAAAAAATCTCCCCTTCAATGCGGACTACCCCATTCCAGCACACGACAATGGATACTATCAAAATAAAAAGTCACAACGTGTCTTCAAAAAGATGGAAGCAGCTGGCATCACTCACTGGAAGGAACGAGGCGCCTACATGCAGGAACACGAAGCCATGCCGTCAACTGAATGCCTAGATATTCCAGATGACGCTTATGTCGACGGAGCTCTGGCCGTGTGGGCCAATCAATACCTGGATCAATTTGCGCAATCCGGTGAACCTTTTTTCCTCACAGTCGGACTCTGCAAACCTCACCTCCCTTTTGTCGCTCCTAAAAAATATTGGGATCTATTTGAACGCGACGAAATTGAGTTAGCCGAATTCCAAGACCACGCCAAAGACTCCCCCGATTTTGCTTACCATCAATTTGGCGAGCTTCGATCCTACACCGACATTCCTAGAACTTGGAATGAACCGATTGAAGAAGCCAAACAGCGTGAACTGATTCATGGCTATTACGCCTGCGTGGCATATATCGATGCACAGATTGGAAAGATCCTCGATAAGCTCGAAGAAACCGGACTCGATAAAAATACCATCGTCGTGCTTTGGGGCGATCACGGCTATCACCTCGGAGATCATGGCATGTGGAATAAACATAGCAACTTTGAACAGGCTACTTTCGCCCCACTCATCATCACTGCCCCAGGATATGAAGGACATCAAAAGACCTCTAGCATGACCGAAATGGTCGACATCTTCCCAACTCTCATCGAACTCGCAGGGCTGGAACAACCCGCATACAAATTGGAAGGTAAAAGCCTCGTCCCCGTTCTAAAAAATCCATTGGCATCCGTCAAAGACTACTCCATCAGCCAATATCCTCGAGCAGGCGCTCGTATGGGTTATGCGCTCCGTAACGATCGCTACCGACTAGTCATGTGGATGAAAAACGACTGGCGCACCACATTACCTTACAACGAATCCTTACTCGAAGCGGTCGAACTCTACGACTACGAAACCGATCCCCTTGAAACGGTTAACTATGCCAATGCTCCACAATACGCAGCAATCGTTTCGAAACTAAAAGCACAGATGCTGGGATACTTTGCCGAATATACCGAAGAAGTCGAAATATTCACTGGCAGCACCATTCAACCGCAAGCATCGGGAGCTTTCATTGACTTAAACACAGTCAGCTTTGATTCCGCAGCGCTTCGATTCGCGAAAGTTCAAAAAGAGAATGGTGAACTTATGGTCGCATTTGAACACAGTCCCAAATGGCCCAGCATCGATTTCTTAACCACAGACGACAAAGCATGGGACCTCTCCCAATACGGACAGATTGACATCAAGCTCACTAACAACAGTGCCTTCGCGGTTAAAACCGCCGCCTTTATCAGCAACAAAGGAGATAGCAATGCGAGTAAAAAGCGTAATGGCGTTCAAGCTGAAATTGCCGCAGGCGCCACCACCATCCTAAGCATCGTATTTAACCCCGCGGAGTATCCGCTCGATCTCCGCCAATTAGATCGCCTACGTATTTTCGCCAATAAACTTCAAGGCCCAGCCAACTTCACGATTCATAGCATCACAGCGAGTGGTGCCGCGCTCGAAATGAATGCCCGCATGGAAGGCCCTGTCCTCCCCCGAAAAGTGCACCGTCGAAAGCCAGCGATTCTGCAAATTTACTCGACTTAACTGAGGTCAGTAAACTGAAAACCGACCTACGTTTTTCCAAAATATCGAATGCCCCCGATGGCGTCATCCTCGACATCGAGTTAAGTCCGAAATGGCCCAGCGTTGAGTTCTTTGCGGGACATAAAATGACTTGGGACCTCTCCGACTATAGCTATGTCGAAGCCACCATCACAAATCTAGGCAACAATCAGGAGCGCGTATTTGTGTATCTGGCCAACCCCTACAAAGATTACAAAAACAAACTGACTTGCGGCAGTGATCGCGTCGATTTTGCCGCAGGGGAAACCAAAACCATCCGCCTCGACCTCAGTGCTGGTGATCTTGGATTTAATTCTGCAAATATCGACGCATTCCGAGTCTACACAGGCATGCACAAAAACCCACTCAAGCTGAAATTACACAGCCTAAAAGCAGTCAAGTAACTAGATCGCAGCGCTTGCGCGAATACCGCACACCCTATCATACGCTAATGAATCTGAAAAACTGCAGCCTACACCTCCTCGCCCTAGTCTGCTCAGCGACTCTCTTTGCATCAGGAGGGATTTCATTCTCAGATAATGGCATCCTCAGCTACGGCAACAGCACCTGGGGAACCTTGCACATGAACAGTCGTTGGCAACCCGTCAATCAGTCTCGCCACTTCATTCCAGCACAAGCCGACGGCACTCAATTCGAAGGCGTCTTTAAAAGTAAAGAAGGTGCCGACTTGTTTGACTATACACTTGAGGCTCTAACAACTGACAGTTCCAGCGTTCAACTCTCCGCGACCGCGCAAAGCCAAGAAGGCTTCCAAAGCAACATGCTGGCCTATGAAGGCCTGCTCCCGATCAAGCAATTCGCGGGAACGATTCTAACCATCGACGGTGAGCCTCTGGAGCTCCCCATCACTTTCGGCGGCGAGGCCACTCTCCTAATCAAGTCTGCCCGCAAGGTCGAGATCCCCACCCATGCCGGAAACTTGAGCTTCAAAGGCAACTTCACCATAATGGTCGTAGACGGCCGTAAGTTTGGCGGGCCGAACTTCTCCTTCCGCTTCTTTTTCTCACAGCATAAGGGAGTCATCCACCAGAGCGAATTTGGAGCGCAGGTCTCTGCCCAATCGCTCTCGGTGAGCCCTCTGTCACTGGCGACTGTCGCCAATCGTGGTTTCGCAGATGAAGTAGCCGGCGATGGTAAAGGAGGCTGGACCGATCAAGGCCCCGAACTGGATCTCTCCGCGTTTTCTGCAGTATCAGAAATTGCCAGCACTTTGAGCTTCGAAGTTTCCACAACTGAAACCAGCACGCTCGTCCTGTCAAAAGACCCGAAGCGTTCTAATCTCACATTCGGCGAAGTCACTGTCCCGCAAAACTACGGAAGCCCCGCTTACCTCTACTTGCTCCATGCCTCTGCTTATACATGGGGCACCGTCGGCCAAATCAAAGTATCCTATCAAGATGGAACCGAACAATCCATTGACGTGCAATCATCCAAGGACATCGGCAACTGGTGGAACCCGGTAGGCTTTCCAAATGCTGCGATTGTCTGGGACCAGCAAGTCAACGAAGCCAACATCGGCCTCTATCAATCGCGCTTTGAGCTCCGCAAAAAGCCCATCAAAAAAATCGCTTTTGGCGCGGGCAACGACTCCATCTGGATGATCGTCGGAGCAACTCTCACTAATACAGCCATCGCACTACCACAACCAGAGTTCTTTACCGTTCGTGAAAACAACGACTGGGCTCCAATAGAAACGCCCCTCACAATCGAGCCCCAAAGTGTGCTCGATTTCTCAGCATGGAACCACGCCCCTGCTGGCAAATTCGGCCCCGTCATCACTACCTCAGAGGGACACTTTGCTTTCGCCAATGCCCCCCAAACACCAGTGCGCTTTCTCGGCACAAACCTTAATTTTGATGCCAACTTCTTGTCGAAGGAAGAATCCGATGCCCTCGCGCTTCGATTGCGGCAGATGGGCTACAATTCACTACGCATTCACCACTACGATATTCTACTAGCTGGCGGATGGAACCCCTCAGAGTATATCATTTCGGAAGACATGCAGGATCGCCTCGATTACTTATTCTATGCCCTAAAACAACAAGGCCTCTACATCTCGACCGACCTCTTCACTATTCGCCGCATTCGTAACGAAAAACTAAATAAACTAGTCGCGAATAACCACGCCGCCTTTAAAGCCCTCATCCCGATTTCTTCAGACGCGATGGATGAGTGGAAGCGCTTTGCCCGAGACCTGCTCACTCACAAGAATCCCTACACTGGCATGACTTGGGCAGAGGACCCTGCCCTATTTTCGATTTGCCCAGTCAATGAGGACACGATCTGGGCCGCCATCAATACGAATAAAGAAGTCAAAGCACTCTATCATGCAGGATTTAATCAGTGGATACAGACCAACCCACGGCCAACTCAAAACGACGCAGCACTTAACGCTGCCATCAACGAATACCTCGCCGAAGTCCAGATGGCCGCAGATACCGAGATGCGACGTTTTCTAAAAAACGAACTCGGAGTCAAAGCACTCCTCACCGGGAACAACTGGAAATACCACTACGCGCAAACACCGATTCGCGCCCAATACGACTACGTCGACAACCACGGCTACTGGGATCACCCAAGCTTCCCCAACGGCCCGTGGAAGCTCCCCTACAGTAATTCCCAAAAGAGTGCGACCCAAGACCTCGCCAACATACCTCGTCGCATGTTCCTCACTCGTATCGAGGACAAACCCTTCACAGTCACTGAATATAACTTCTGCTATCCCAATAAATTTCGCAACGAAGCTGGCCCGCTCATGGGCACTTACTCCGCACTGCAAGATTACGATGGGCTTTACCGTTTCTCCTGGGCTCACTATCGCAAGCGCATCACCAAACAACAGCCCATCGAAGGCTTCGATGTCGCACAGGACCCCATAGGTCTCCTGAATGAATACATCATCGCGATGCTCTGGCGCCGCGCAGATGTCTCCGCCCTGGAAAACGAAGCGGTCTTTGTCGTCAATTCAGACCGTGCCTATGCTTCCGGCAATCAGCCAGCCTCAAGCCCCAAAGCTGAAGACCTCGTCTACAAACGAGATGCACACGATCATTCAGACTTTGGCAAGACGCCACCCGACTTCGAGATGGACTACACCTATCTCGGCCTGACTAAACGTATCAGCTCTCGTTTCGAGACAGATGCTGACAGTGCCGCCACAAATGCCCCCTTCACCGAGCTTCAACCTCAAGTTCAATATGCAGTCAAAACAAACGAAACAAAAGTAATCCTTGAAAAAGCTGGCAACTTCCTAGTCGAAACGCCCTAGCAAAGCGATGGTCATTCAGGAGTCCTCACTGGATACAGATTTCGTCCGCGACATCACAGGTGGCCCCACCACAGTCTTCGTCGGTTCCATTGATCATCAACCACTCGCCACATCCGAACGGCTCATCGTCTTCCATCTCACCAATGTATTAAACAAAGGAATGAAATTCGGCGAAGCTGGCATGTATCAAATCATCGATTTGGGCACCTCTGATAAACTCGTCAAACGAGGCAGCGCCACGATCACCATTCCCAACCAATCCAACCGCGCACAAGTCTTCGCAATCGATTTAAATGGCAAGCGCACCGCTGTAGTCCCTTTTGAATACAACGAAAACAACGACATCGTATTTACCGCAGAAACGATCGCAACAGATCGACCCAATAACCTGATCTACGAAATCACCCGTTAGATCAATGTAGTCACCGCATCACATGATGAATTTCATCTATTTCAATCCCGACCAACTACGCGCCGACTTCCTCGGTTGCTATGGACACCCAATGGCTCAAACGCCCAACATGGATCGCCTCGCGGCAGAAGGCACGCGCTTTGATCAATGTCATGTTCAGCACTCAGTCTGCACACCATCACGTTGTAGTTTTATGACAGGTTGGTATCCACACGTGCGTGGTCATCGCACCCTCTGGCACCCGCTACAAAAGGACGAGCCCAATACACTCAAATACCTCAAACAACACGGCTACGATGTGCAATGGTTCGGCAAAAACGATCTACTATCTCAAGACTCCTTCGAACAGAGCGTCAACGGGCTCCATTTCCCTGAGCTCGGCTCACAAGGCAGTCGTGACATATTCCCCAAGCAGGACCCTCGCTACTGGAGCTTCCTCTACGGCCCCGGCGACGGGCATACACACGACTGGAATCTAACCGAGCGAGCCATCACCTACCTACGCAATCGCAAACCAGAAGATCCGCCCTTCATGCTCAACATGGCACTCGCCTTTCCGCACCCGCCCTTTGAGTGCCCTCAGCCGTGGTATGATATGTATGATCCAGATGAGCTGCCTCCCATGCGGCCAGCTGATCTCGAAAACAAACCCTGTTTTCACAGACTCCTTCGCGAATACAGTCAGTGGGATCAACTTGACGACGCAACCTTCCGCAAAGCCCGCGCCGTCTATTTAGGAATGATTTCCTACGTCGATACCATGCTAGGCAACTTGCTCAACGCCCTCGAAGAAACCGGTCATGCCGAAAACACCACCGTGATACTCTTTTCCGATCACGGTGAATGGGCGGGCGACTATGGCCTGATTGAGAAGTGGCAAGGCGCACTAGACGATTGCCTCACTCGCGTGCCCATGATCGTTCGCACACCTGGCGGAGTGCAGGGGCATGTCGTCAAAGAGTTGATCGAGTGTTTCGACATACATCCAACCACTCTGGAACTCGCAAAAATTCCACTGCAACACACACAGTTTGCGATCTCCATGTGTGACCAATTACAAGGTCAAGCAGGCGATCCGAATCGAGCCGTCTTTGCTGAAGGTGGTTATGATCCGCACGAGCCACATTGCTTTGAAGGCTCCATGCAAGATGTCGGCGCTGATCCAGAAGGCATCTATGCAAACAAAGGACGCCTCCAACAGGATGTAGTCGAAGCCTCTGCGCGCTCGACCATGATTCGCACACAAACGCACAAGCTAATATTCCGCCGCGGCGATATCTCCGAACTTTACGACTTACAGACCGACTCAAATGAATTGAACAATCTCTACGGCCGAACGGAACATCAAGCCGTGCAACAGTCTCTAGAATTTCAATTGTTAAACTGGTATCAACGCACAAGCGATGTCGTCCCCTACGAACGGAGTTGCCGCACCTACACCGAAGCCGTGCGAGCTGCACATTCCGTGCACAACACAGCGCAAGCCCGAGCTTAATTAGATCGATTCTCCTGGAGTGGCTGAAGTTTACCGTTTTCATATTCTTCGATAATAGGCGCACGCAACTACTTTCGTATTAAGTCTAGCACGTTCCAATCGACCACTCCGATTTCTAAGCGTAACGAGCCTCCAGAGAAACGCACAGCCATACAGCGTAAATCTGCCAGTATTTCCATGAAGGCGCGGCTGCTGTTCCGCCGACTGCTCGGCCCGGCAATGAACTGGGTGACCTGCGCCCTGGGGTGTGGAAACGACATCTGTGCAGAGAGCGCGCTCAACTGCTGCGACTTTGGCAACGCAACGCAAATAAACATTCAAAAATCCTCGAATGACACAATATCAAAGTCTTAGACTGAGATCGACCTGAAGATCGCCACAGGCGAATTGAATGCCCGCTACGTAGTGCTTTAACATGAGAGGGTTGGAATAAATCTCATGATTATGCCCAAGACTTGAGTAAAAGACACGCCGCAAGACCTATACAATTTGAATCCCCCACTCTCAGCAAACAGATCAAAAAATCCCCGGCACAGTCGGGCTGTGTCCGGGGATTGTGAAAAACTCTAGACGACGCGCTTAGCGACGACGGCGCACAAAGACGAAGGTCGCACCTGCGAGACCAGCAAGCAAGGCCGCAGCGGAAGGCTCAGGAACTGCTACCAATTGGAGGTTATACCCCCCAATATTCATGCTTCCTACTGTAGGAGCAATTGATATCCACGAAGAAAGTGGAGTCGCTTGGTTAGCTTCATTCTCAGCTGATCCCACGACAGTCACCGAATCTCCCTCATAAGCCACTGTAGCTTCTTCTCCCTCAGCGATTGCCTCTATAAAAGCATTGGTAAAACCTGCAAAGTTCACACTATGACTACCACCAGTGAAGCTAGAGCTGATAGTGCCCAGCGTAGCCGTAAAGACTTCACCCACTTCAGTATTTGAACCACCCACAAAAGCATCGCCCCAACTTTTGTACCCCACAGTGGATGCACTCCCGCCTGATGTGCCACTTAAATCGACTGTAAAGGTAATCGTCTCAGTTGCAGTACCACCGATCGACGTAAAATCAAGATTGCTTAAGGTGTATGTCTGAGTCTGAGTCGTGCTAGTGCCTCCAGCTAAATCGCCAATTGAACTTGAATTTTCAGACTCCGTTTTAAAGTCAGTGACTATGACATCTATTGTGATTGGTGTTACTGGCTCAGCGAAGACCGATCCAGCAAGAACGGAGAATATAAAGCCGAAGGTGAGTGTTTTCTTTTTCATGAGTTTGATTTGGTTTAGTTTATGGTGCGGTATGCTCAATTGCGGATGTCATTCTCCAAGCACTACAAATCTCCGTCAATTAGGATTAAGGATGCAAAAAAGTTACGTAAGCCTCTAGTTCACAACTATGCACGCAGTTACGTAACTTGATCGCGCGCCAATTCTGTGTGGTTTCCAATAAAACGTACGTCCATGCTTCGCTAGCTCACATCAACAAAACCATATGTGAAGACTTGAAAACGAGGCATCAAATAAACAGTGCGTCTGTGAATTGAACCACTTCCCATAGAGCGACTCACTCGCATTCTAACAGAATAACCGACTACAAAACATGATGTTATCCCCACGATTTGCTTGGCGCAAAACTCCCCGACTCGCCCGAACTATAGTTATAATTCTCACTGTGGCGCTAACGACTGCTCTTGATGCCGCCTCCGCCACACGTAGCGTCGAATCCTTCAATGAGGATTGGCGCTTTGCTCGCTATGGTGAGATGAACTACGGTTCCTTTCTGAAAGAGCCTGCGGGTCTCGATAAAGTGTCGGTCGATGATTCGGACTGGCGTGAACTCCGCCTGCCTCACGACTGGGCGATCGAAGGGCCGTTTCGTGATGATCTGCCCAATGCGGAAGGTAAGCTGCCTTACATTGGCATTGGCTGGTATCGCAAAACCTTTACCTCCCCCGAGTCGGATGCGGGCAAGCAGGTCTTCGTCGAGTTCGACGGGGCGATGTCTCACTCCAAGGTGTATTTGAATGGTCAATACGTGGGTGAATGGCCCTACGGCTATAGCTCTTTCCGTTTCGACCTGACACCGCACCTAAAAGTGGGTAAAGAAAACGTCTTAGCCGTTCGCTTGGAGAATAAGATCCGTATGTCCCGTTGGTATCCGGGCGCAGGCATCTATCGTAAAGTGTCGCTGATAAAAACAGCCCCGATCCACGTAGCTCACTGGGGCACTTACGTGACCACACCCGAGGTCTCTGACAAATCAGCCACCGTCCGCATCGAAACGACTGTTCGCAACAGCGAAAAAAGCGCGGCTCCTGTCGAGCTTCGTCATGAGGTGTATGAAGCTGGCTCGAAGCGAGTCAAAGTCGCGGAGACAACGACTGGCAAGAGCTCCATCCCGCCCGACTCGACCGAAGTCGCCACAGCCACTTTAGAACTGAACCATCCGAAACGCTGGGATGTGGAATCCCCCAATTTGTATCTCATCGTCACCAGTGTGCTACAGAACGGGAAGCTTGTGGATAGCTACGAAACGACTTTTGGCATTCGCACGATTGAATTTACGTCCGAAGACGGCTTCCACCTCAATGGTCGCCGCGTGCAGTTGAAAGGTGTCTGCCTCCACCACGACCTCGGGCCCTTGGGTGCCGCGTTCCATACGCGTGCCATGGAGCGGCAATTGGAAATCATGCAAGCAATGGGTGCGAATGCGATCCGCACCAGCCATAACCCGCCGGCACCCGAGCTACTGGAACTGTGCGACCGCATGGGTATTCTTGTGATCGATGAAGCCTTCGATAGTTGGGCCAAAGGTAAGACCGAAAATAGCTACCACACCTTGTTTGAAGAATGGCACGAGAAGGATCTTGTTGCACTGGTTCGTCGCGACAGAAATCATCCCAGCGTCATCATGTGGAGCACTGGAAATGAGGTGTTCGAACTGCACAGCGACGAAGGCAAACGCATCTCACAACGGCTGACAGAGATCGTCCACCGCGAAGACCCGACTCGTCCCGTCACCGTGGGTTCAAACAAGTCCAAGCCCATCATGGGTGACTGGAAAGATTCAGTCGATGTGATCGGCGCCAACTACAACCAAAGCGTTTACCCAATATTCCTCGAAAAGAATCCAGGCTACGCCATCTACGGCTCTGAGACCTCGTCCACGACTAGCTCGCGCGGTGAATACTACTTTCCGGTCAAAGAGCCAAGGAACCGCGCTCAAAAGCTCAGAGGCGGCGCTCGAAATAATCAAATCAGCTCCTACGATTACTGGGGCCCGGGTTGGTCGATCACTCCTGACAAGCAGTTTGAGCTGTTAGAGAAAAATCCAAATTTCGCCGGTGAGTTTGTATGGACTGGCTTTGATTACATTGGCGAGCCGACGCCCTTCCTCGCTTGGGATCAGACACTGGATTTAAACTTCAAAAACGAAGCCGAGGCCAAGCGTGCCCAAGAAGCCAACAAACGCCTGAATAACGGTAAAGCGAGTTCTCGCAGTTCCTACTTCGGCATCGTCGATCTGTGCGGTTTCCCGAAGGATCGCTACTATCTCTATCAAGCGCATTGGCGTCCGGAGTATTCTATGGCACACATCCTGCCCCACTGGACCTGGCCAGATCGTATCGGTGAAATCACTCCCGTGTATGTGTACACCTCGGGTGATGAAGCAGAACTTTTCCTCAACGGCGAGTCCTTGGGACGCCGCAGCAAGAAACAGTATGAGTATCGTTTAAAATGGAACGAGGTGAAATACCAGCCCGGCGAACTCAAAGTCGTGGCTTACAAAGACGGCAAGCCATGGGCGGAACAAAGCATGCAGACCGCCGGCGCGCCCAATCAACTGAGCCTCTCCGCAGACCGCACCACAATTAAAGCCGACGGCGAGGACCTCAGCTTTATTACCGTCCGCATTGAAGACAGTGAAGGCACTATGATTCCACAGGCCGGCGATCTGATTCAGTTTGAGATCACAGGTCCCGGCGAAATCATTGGCGTCGGCAACGGTGATCCGACCAACCATGAGTCCTTTCAAGGCGATCAGCACTCTGCGTTTAACGGCCTATGCCTCGCCATTGTTCGCAGCTTTGACGACCAAGCTGGTCAGATCACCATTAAAGCAACAGCCAAAGGGCTGGGTGAATCCACCCTCACACTCAACAGTCTATGACTCAATCCTTCACTCCACCCCTACTGCTCGTCTGTTTCTTACTCTTGGCACAGCTGCACGCCGAAGTAATTACGGCTCCTGAACGCGCCCACGACACATTCACTGCGGACAGCCTGACCTTACCCGCCCCCATCAAACGATGGGACAATGCACTGCCACTGGGCAATGGCCTGACCGGCGGACTGCTCTGGGGCGAAGGATCGGAGCTGCGTCTTTCTCTCGATCGTGGTGACCTCTGGGACGAACGTGGGAATGCAGAAGTTTACGATCCCAAGCGCAGCTACGAAACCTTGCTCCAGAATATTCAAGACAAGGACACCCGAACGTGGAAAAAATATTTCGACACCACTTACTTCAAAAGCAAATGGACTAAAATCCCTGGAGGGCGGCTCGTCATTTCGCTGCCCGACGGCACCACCAGCAAGCGCTTCCATCTCGATTTCCCCTCTGCCACAGCAGAGGTCCAAACCACGACGCAAGCCGTGCAGATGTTCTTTTCCGCCGCGTCGCCCGTTGCCCTTGCACGTGTGCCCGCTGGCTCGACATTTGAGCTCCTTCGCCCCGATTCCCTCGACTCTCTCGGTTATCCTCCCGCCGATTTCTCCCGCAGCGATCACGGAATCACGTACACCCAAGAAACAGCAGAGAAACTCGTATATGCCTTTGCCGTCGAATGGAAAACTCTCGAAAATCAAACGCTCGTTGCCATTGCCTCCGCAAGCAATGAACAAGGCGGCACCCCATCCGAACTCGCGCGCGCGCAGGCCCTCGCCGCACTTTCCGCAGGCTGGGACAAACTTCATGCCGCCCACCTTGAATGGTGGAAAGCATTTTACCACACGTCCACTGTCCAACTGCCCGCCCCCCGACTCCAAACCCATTACAACCTGGTCAAATACTTTTATGGATCTGCGTCGCGAGCCGATGCGCCCCCCATGCCCCTACAAGGAATTTGGACTGCAGATGAGGGCAAACTTCCGCCATGGAAAGGTGACTACCACAACGATCTGAACACCCAGATGACCTACGTGGCCTGGCAAGCGGCGGGTCTCAAGGAATCAGGTATGTCCTACTTAAACTTTTACCTGAGCCGTTTGCCGCAGTTCCGCAAGTATGGTAAAGACTTCTTCGGACTCGATACCGCAATGGTCCCTGGCGTCATGACATTGCAGGGCCAGGCAATGGGTGGTTGGCCGCCTTACGCGATGGGGCTCACCGCCGGCCTTTGGAACGGCCATGCCTTTTATCAGTATTGGAAAACAAGCCAGGATCCCGTCTTTCTCTCCCAAAACGCCTATCCCTTTCTTGCCGAGATCGCGACATCCACGCTTGCTTTAACCAAAGAAAAGAACGGAAAACTCTACCTGATCACCTCCTCCAGTCCGGAATGGAATGGAGGGGGAATGCGCGCATACCTCACCCCGAACTCAAATTTCGATCAGGCGCTTCTCACTTGGAGTCTGCTGGCTCTTAAAGAGATGGCCCAGGAGCTTGACAAAACCGATGACTTCAACCAATGGGAGGCTCTCCTGCAGCAAATGCCGCCGCTCCAAGTGTCTGCTGAAAGCAACGCACTTCTGATCTCCAAAGGCATCGAATTCAAACACAGTCATCGCCATTTTTCCCACGCCCTGGCCATCCACCCGCTGGGCATTCTTAATATCGATCAAGGCTCGGCAGAAAAGGAACAAGTTCGCGCCACCGTCCGTCAGATCATCGACAACGGCAGCAGAGCTTGGACCGGGTA
The DNA here is from genome assembly GCF_033878955.1 of Coraliomargarita algicola. Lineage (NCBI taxonomy): Bacteria > Pseudomonadati > Verrucomicrobiota > Opitutia > Puniceicoccales > Coraliomargaritaceae > Coraliomargarita > Coraliomargarita algicola. Next base: position 4,166,209 of record NZ_CP138858.1, on the reverse strand, counting down.
TTCCTTCACCTGGGCAGCTTCGCTCGCCGCGCGCGCGGGGTTCGCAGATGATGCCGCCCGCCTCCTGTCCGATTTTGAGCGCGGCTTTGTCACCCGCAATGGCTTCCATGTCAATGGTGACCAAACCCGATCCGGACTCAGTAAACTGGTCTACCGCCCCTTCACTCTCGAAGGCAATTTCCTCTTCATGGATGCCGTCCAGGAAATGCTCCTTCAAAGCTGGGGGAATAAAGTGCGCATCTTCCCCGCCGTGCCCGATTCTTGGAGGGACAGCTCATTCAAAGACCTTCGAGCCGAGGGCGGCTTCATTGTTTCCGCCAAACGTAAAAATTGTAAGACGATCGAAGTAACCATCACCGCCACCACCGACTCGACTTTACGACTGAGAAATCCATTTAAAAACTCCCCCTTCAAGTCCAATTATCCCCACACCACCGAAGGCGACCTACTCGTCTTTCCCTTAAAGGCCGGAGATACTTTAGAGCTCCAAAGCATCTGAAGGCTCAGTCTTCGAGGGATCGAGAAAAATCCCACTGAAGCTAGCCGGGCCGCCGGCGATTGTTTGTATGGCAACGGTAAGCCTGCTTCGCACGACCGTGCAGCGAGTCTGTCCTTTGCTCGTGAGCCAGCATGATTCATCATCGAGTAACCTCATTCAACATTGCGTCAGAAAGCATAAAAGTTACGTAACCGCACAAGCTATGATTTGAAACTAGATCCAGAAAGCGGACTCATGCAGCGTAAGCGAGCTCTTAGCCCCACGTTCCTACAATAAGAAATATAATGATGGTCCACTTTAGCCGATTACTCAGACTAGCACTTTCAATCGCTTGTTTTGCAAGCCTCGCTTCCGCCGCGGAACCTAAGCCTGATGGTCAGCCACACAGCTTTACATTTGGCGGGCCCAACGGAGAACAGTTCCTACTGGATGGACAGCCCTTTCAAATTCGTGCGGGCGAAATCCATCCGCAGCGGGTTCCACGTGAATACTGGCGACATCGTATTCAGTGCGCGAAGGCGATGGGACTGAATACCATTTCCCTCTATACATTTTGGAACGGCTTTGAGCAGCCCGATGGAAGCTTTGACTTCAAAACTGGGAATCGAGACATCGCCGAATTCATCCGTATCTGCGCGGAAGAGGAAATGTGGGTATTCATCCGCCCGGGCCCTTATGTCTGCGGCGAATGGGATCTGGGTGGCTTGCCTCCCTACCTACTGAAAGACCCCGATGCCAAACTGCGCACCATGGAAGATGCCAACTTCATGCATCATCAAGAGCGTTACCTCAGAGCCATTGCCCCAATCTTTGAACCTCTACTGCTTAAACATGGCGGCCCCATCCTGTTGACGCAGCTGGAGAATGAGTATGGCAGTTACGATCGCAAACATGAGTCCGCCTACATGCAATGGCTGAAAGATTTCTGGACCGAACAGGGCTTCGGACCCTTTTCTACTGCGGATGGAACCACCGAGGAACACCTGCGCGGCGTCGCTCTGCCAGGAGTCGCGACAGGACTGGACCCCCTGAATTCTGACAAAGGCTTGGCGACCGCAAAACGCATCAACCCCGGCGTCCCCGTATTCTCTTCCGAAAGCTATCCAGGCTGGCTGCGTCGCTGGGGTGAAGGTAACTGGGCACCGTCCAAAAGAATCAAAAGAGAGCTGCCCTGGCTGTTGAAAAACAACCACTCTTTTAGCATATTTGTATTCCACGGGGGCACCAATTTCGGCTTCACCGCAGGAGGCAACGGCAAAGCAAACAAAGGCGCCGATCATTATATGCCCGGTATAACCAGTTACGATTTTGGTGCCCCCGTAGGGGAGCAAGGGGTCTTAACTCCAGAATATTACGAATATCGGGAATTCATCATGAAGTATATCGACAACGATGAACTTCCCCCCGCTCCCGCACCGATCCCCACCATGGAGATTGCACCGTTCACACTCGAGTATGTGGCACCGGTCAAGACCTTGAGTCACCCATCCCTCAAGGGCAGCTTTGAGACGCCGCCCTACTTCGAGTCGTTCGATCAAAATCAGGGCATGGCGATCTATCGAGCCAAAATACCGGCCGGCGAAGCAGCCGAACTCACTTACACTTTTTTCCATGATTATGGACACGTCTTCGTCGATGGCGAATTGGTGCGCACAGTCGATCGCCGCGATGAATACAAAGACGATCAAAAGCGAATGATGATTCCAACACGTAGCCAAGAAAGCACCTTGGAAATCTGGGTCGAAGCCATGGGACACATCAATTTCAGCATCACGATGGAGTCGGACCGCAAGGGCCTCTACGGACCGGTGCTGCTGGATGGCAAGCCCATCACCGGATGGGAAGTCACTCCAATTCCTTTGGATGTCACGACCGTGAGCAAGGCCAAGGCCAGCCCGAACGACAACATGCCAGGCGGTATTTTCCGCGCCGAATTCAAACTGGATCAGGTGGCCGACACCTTCATCGACATGAGTAAATTTACCAAAGGCACACTCTACGTAAATGGCGTGAACCTCGGTCGCTATTGGAACATTGGTCCTCAGCTACGTCTCTATTGCCCCGCATCTGTGCTTCGAAAAGCTAATAATACCGTGACGGTTGTAGAGCTCGTTCAAAGCAATGCCGATCAAATCCGCGGCTGCACTGAGCGTAACTACGAGTTCATAAACGAAAAAACCAAGAACACAAATAACGTCTGGTAGCCTTGATAACTCGCAACATGTCAACGACCCTGCGCGTACGTATATAAACTACCCATAAAAAAGCCAAAAGTACAGAGCCCTAAACCATAGAGGTTCACACCCGTGGCCAAGGCATATTTACCAGAGCCCACCGCCGCCCATGCAGGAAAAAGACTGGGCGTAAAAGCAAGCAGGCCGCCAAGAATCAAGCCCGGCCAAAAGGCTAAATGAAAATTCAAAGCACTGGTAGGTAGAAAACTGAGCAAAATGATCGGTGCCAAGCCCATCACCATGGTGCCGCTAATGGTCGTGGCTGCAATCACCGCAGGGCCAATTTGATCGCCCATGTAAATTGTAAGTAGTGGCAAATTACCCAAAATCGCCAGCGCTACGATGACCCCGCGCGCTCGTCGAACACTGTTCGGCGCGATCGCTTGGCGCGACTTCCAGTCCAAAATACTGAGCTTGCCCGCACTGGAAAAAGTGGAGTCTAAAGTGGAGCCCGCACTGGTCAGCATCATCACATTAAAAATCAGCAACATCGGCAAGCCCAGCGCAGCCGAAACACTCAAAACGGCGGGCCCACTGCCCTCTCCTTGCAAACGAGCGTAGAGTCCGACCAAACTGAACAACACGATAAAAGCGCCACTCAGCAGTCCTGCGGCAATGAAGCCCTTCAACATCGTCCGCGGACTCGTAATAAAGGCGCGATCCGTCATGACCGGATCGTGAAAGGGATAGCTAAAGATCTGCAAGAAAGCTAACAAAGCAAAGGTCAAAGCCGAGCCTGTCATATCCGGTGTCGCCGGTGGCCATTCCCGAATCAGAGGCGGTGAAATCACAAAGAGCGTGATCGCCAGTAACAGCCCAGCGAACACCATTTGAAATGCATCGGTCAGCAGGCTGGAGCGCAGGCCGCCGCGCCAAGTATAGATCACGGTAAAGACCGTAAAAACCAGCACCGCCAGCCAATATTGACTCCCTCCTTCCGGACCAAAAAAGCTGCCGACCACCTTGGTGTTGGACCAAATTTCGTTATAGAGCCGAATTCCCACCGCCAACAAAAACAGGCGCATGCCTACTAAGCCATATTTACCGCGTAAAAAAGCAGGCAAAGATGTATAGGCAGTGCGGGTACGAATCAGATAAAACGCAATACCTGCGACCACAAAGCTCAAGTAATAGACGCCATAGCCCACACCGCCCCAGAAGCCAAAGGCCTGCGAAAGGTCGGCCGCGTTGACGATCGATTTAGCAAAGATCCAAGAAATCGCCGCACTCGCGATCAGTAAGCCAAAGGAGGGATCTTTACCATCTGCATGCTTCCCCTTAAAGAAGCCAGACGCGCTGACCTGTTTAGGAGCTTTCCACCAAATGATCCCCATATAGACCAAGGCCAAAAGCCACAGCGCGATCGTATGCTCCGCATTCATAATATAGGAACCTGCTCGCCAAGCAGCTTAGCCTCCAAAACACCCAGCCAACTCGGCGCAGCGACGGACATAGGACCACGATTTACTTTCAACATAATTATAAACAGATCAAATAGAGTATTATCGCAGACTAGACCCCGACACCATCACTTTATTCCCAGCAACAAGACAGATCGTAGCCCCCCGCATCCTGGCACCCCCGGTATATCGCAATTAGCATTGCGACGAGGATTGGGTGCAAAAAAAAACGCTCCAAAGAATCGGAGCGCTTCAATCAAACTACTCGGGGAGGGACTTGAACCCTCACGCCTTACGGCACCAGAACCTAAATCTGGCGTGTCTGCCAATTTCACCACCCGAGCAGATGGAACTCAAACGAGGTTTGAGCTGAAAATTAAAAAGTCGCCGCTCAATTAAGCGAGGCGACTTAATATTCTCTCAATGGTGGCCGGACCCAGAATCGAACTGGGGACACAAGGATTTTCAGTCCTCTGCTCTACCGACTGAGCTATCCGGCCACTGTTGAGAAAGGCGGGATTAAGGGAGCCTTTTTTGAACTCGTCAACTGAGTTTTTCACTTTTTTTCATTTATTTTCGAACAAGTGTTTGTCTTCTCCAATTTTGCATTCTGTATAGGCCCGCACCGCTACGTGAGTGCCTGATAATTTAAATTTCTAAGAGTATGGGTAAGAAAATTATATTTATAATCGCCATCATTGTGGGCGTCGGCGCAATCCTCGCGGGATTGGTCATCACTAAACTCGGGCAGTTTAGTGCGATGGCCGAGGCGGGCAAAAACGGGGGGCCTCCTCCCAGCACGGTATCAGTCACGACACCACGCACAGACACATGGGAGACTCGATATAAATCCGTCGGCTCGATTGAACCGGTGCGTGGCATCTTAATCGAAACCGAAAGCGCGGGCGTCGTTGACTCAATCAATTTCGAGAATGGTCAAGAAGTGAAAGCGGGCGATCTGCTGGTGCAACTCGATATCGATGTGGAGAAAGCACAGCTACGCGCGGCTGAAGCCACCGTGCAACTCACTCAAACAGAGTTTGAGCGCGCGACTCGTTTACGCCAGAGCGGCAATGTGCCGCAGTCCGACCTCGATCGCGCGGCGGCGGACATGGAACGTGCACAAGCGGAAATCCAAAACCTGAAAGCACTCATCGACCGTAAGACAATTGTCGCCCCTTTTGATGGCCGTGTCGGCATTCGCCAAATCAACTTAGGGCAATACGTGCCAACGGGCTCGCCCATCGTCAGCCTAGAAGCGGACGAGCAAGTATACGTGAACTTCTCTTTGCCACAAAAGACCTTATCTAAAATCAATACCGGCATGAAGCTGGATGTCACCAGCGATGCCTATCCGGAGCAAACATTTGTCGGCCAGCTTACAGCGATCAGTCCGGTGATCGATCCCAGCACCCGCTCTGTGGCGCTCCAAGGCACCATCGACAATCCTGAATCGCTCTTGCGCAGTGGCCTTTTCGTCAACATCGAACTGGTCTCCGAACAGACTGAGGAGGTGCTGCTGATTCCGTCAACTGCAATACTCTACGCGCCTTATGGCAACTCTGTCTATGTAGTCGAATCTCAACAAAATGAAGACGGCAGCGGTGAGCGCTTAATCGTCAAACAGAAGTTTATCCGCATCGGCCGCTCACGCGGTGACTTTGTGAGTGTGCTAGACGGAGTGACAGCCGATGAACGCATCGTATCTTCGGGTGCCTTCAAGCTACGCAACGGCGCGGCGATCACGATCAACAACGATCTCGAGCCTCAAGCGCAACTGGCTCCAGCCGTCGACAACTCGTAACGTTTCTTTGCCATGCAGACTGCATTTACAGACATTTTTATTAAGCGCCCCGTGCTCTCGCTGGTGGTCTCGCTGATTATAATCATCGCAGGCTTGCAGGCGATTAGCACGCTCACGGTGCGCCAATACCCGGAGAGCGAGAACGCGTCGATCACGGTATCGACTGTCTACGTAGGTGCCGATGCGGACCTCGTGCGCGGCTTCATAACTACACCCTTGGAACGCGCCATCGCGACGGCAGACGGCATCGACTACATCAGCTCTTCCAGTGCACAGGGCCTCTCCACGATTACAGTACGCTTGGAGCTTAACTACGACTCCACCAAAGCCTTGGCGGAAGTTAGTTCCAAGGTAGACCAAGTGCGCGGCGATCTTCCTCCAGAAGCGGAGGTACCGATCATTAACATCGAATCGGCCAACAGTGCGCGCGCGGCAGCCTACCTCTCCTTCACATCAAACATCCTGAAAGCCAACGAAATCACCGACTACCTGGTGCGAGTGGTGCAACCGCGACTCTCCGCCGTCACAGGTGTGCAAGAAGCCGAAATCCTCGGTGGCCGCACCTTTGCCATGCGCATCTGGTTGGATCCGCAGCGCATGGCTGCGCTCGGCGTGACCGCCACTCAAGTGCGCACCGCACTCGCCGCCAATAATTATCTCGCGGCAGTCGGGCAAACCAAGGGCAACCTGGTGCGCGTCAATCTGACCACCGATACCGACCTCAATACAGTCGAAGACTTCGAGCAACTGACCATTCTAAACAAAGGCACCGACATCGTCCGCTTACGCGACATCGCCGAAGTCGAACTGGGCGGTGAAGATTACGAAACTGAGGTTCGCTTTTCCGGCCAACAAGCAGTCTTCATGGGCATCCAAGTGCTGCCCAATGCCAACACGGTCGACGTGATCCGTGAAGTCAGAAATGAGCTGGACTCGATCCGCGCGGAATTGCCAACCGGCCTGGAAGCGAAGATCGGCTACGACTCTACTGTTTATATCGAAGAGTCGATTAGCGAGGTCATCTCGACCCTGACAGAGACTTTGATCATCGTGATGGTGGTCATCTTCCTTTTCATGGGGCGCATACGCACGGTGCTGGTGCCGGTGCTGGCCATCCCAATTTCTTTGATCGGAGGCGTCTTTCTCATGCAAGTATTCGGCTTCACCATCAACCTGCTGACCCTGCTGGCCATAGTGCTGTCAGTCGGGCTCGTGGTGGACGACGCCATCATCGTGGTGGAAAACATCGAACGTCACCTGGAAGAAGGCATGAACCCGATCAACGCTGCGCTGCAAGGCGTGCGCGAACTCATCGGCCCCGTCATCGCCACCACGCTAGTTCTGGTCGCCGTGTATCTGCCAGTGGCCTTCCAAGGCGGACTCACCGGCTCGCTCTTTCAGGAATTCGCACTCACACTATCGGGTGCGGTGATCGTCTCCTCCGTGGTGGCGCTGACACTCAGCCCCATGCTGTGCTCGAAGGTCATTACTTCCGGCGAACACAAAGGACTGGCCAAGCTGATCAACAGCGGCTTTGAACGCATCCGCTCCGTTTATGGTGCTGTATTGACCGTTTCCCTACAAAATCGCTGGGTCATCTACGGAGCCTGGCTCGCGCTCACCCTATTCTGCGTGCCGATGTTTATATTCTCCTCCAAGGAACTCGCGCCCAAGGAGGACCAAGGTGTCATCTTCGGTATCGTGGATGCGCCCGCCAATCAGGTAATCGATGAAAACCTGCGCTACACCGAGCGCGTTAATGAGATCTTCTTTTCGATGCCCGAAACGCGGCACTCCTTCCAGCTCACCACCCCAGCAGGTGGTTTCAGCGGCATGGTGCTCGCCCCCTGGACAGAGCGTGAGCGCAACGCCTTCGAAGTCTTGCCTGAAGTGCAACAAAGCCTCGGCAGCATCGCCGGCGTGAACCTCTTTGCCACCACACCCGACCCACTGCCCGGTGGCGCAGAAAACTTCCCAATGAACTTCCTGCTGCTCTCCACCGCAGAGCCCGAACAGATTCTGGAAGTGGCCCAGCAACTACAGCAAAAGGCCACCATGAGCGGCATGTTCGCTTTTCCGCCCATCATCGACACCAAGATCGACCAGCCACAAGCACGCTTCTCCGTGAATCGCGACATGGTCAGCGCGCTGGGGCTCGACCTACGGCAGGTCGGTGCCGACCTCGGCGCCATGGTCGGCGGCGGCTATGTGAATCGATTCAATATCGGTGGCCGCAGCTATAAGGTGATCCCGCAAATCGAACGCGAGGCCCGCCTCAACCCCGACCAATTGCAAGACATCTACATCACCGGCGGCCAAGGAGAACTCATTCCACTGAGCACCGTAGCCGATCTGGATTACAGCGCCCAGCCCCGCTCACTCAATCGCTTCCAGCAATTCAACGCTGTCAAGCTGAGCGGCATCGCCATACGCCCACTGGACGAAGCACTCAGCTTCTTGGAAAAAGAAGCCGACGCACTCATGCCCGAAGGCTACCGCTACGATTACTCCGGCGAAGCCCGCCAGCTGCGCAAAGAAGGCAACACCTTCCTGCCCGCGTTCGGACTCGCACTACTATTGATCTTTCTAGTCTTGGCCGCTCAATTCAACAGCTTCCGCGACCCCTTCATTATCTTACTAGGCTCAGGACCCTTAGCTATGTTTGGTGCGCTGATTTTCACATCCATGCAGATTAATGCGCCCGGCGTGCCCTTCTGGACCAATGGCATGACCACAACACTCAACATTTACTCACAAGTCGGACTAGTCACTTTGATTGGTCTGGTCGCCAAGAACGGCATTTTGATTGTCGAATTTGCCAACGAATTGCAACGCGAAGGTAAATCCAAACTCGAAGCCATCACCGAGGCCGCCAAGGTGCGCCTACGCCCCGTGCTGATGACCTCCGTCGCGACCGTGGCCGGTCACTTCCCACTCGTGCTCGTGACAGGTGCCGGTGCCGAAGCCCGCAACTCCATTGGACTCGTCGTCGTAGGCGGCATGGCCATCGGTAGTGTGCTCACCCTACTCTTCCTGCCCAGCATCTATATGTTGATCGCCAAAGACCGTCAGGGACAGCCCAAATCCGCGACCGCATAAAAAATTGAATATTATCGAAATTTAGGGTTGAACTCTGCCAGCGGGGAGATTGTCTCCTCGGTCTGGTAAGGAGAAGTGGCTGAGTGGCCGAAAGCGCTTCTTTGCTAAAGAAGTGAACCTCAAAAGGGTTCCGCGGGTTCGAATCCCGCCTTCTCCGCCATTTTCACCTAATTACGAACGATCGGAACCAAAAGGTTCAAATTGAACCTTACTCACTGAAAGCCAACAAGTTGCATCGAGCAATCAACATAGAATTGGTTCCGGAGTGTTCGTAATTCCGCCTTTCACGGGATCTTTGGCTCGCCTGCGAAGTAGCATATTGCTTTTTCAGGGGAACCAGCTAGCTGGGGCAACCATTCACTATTTGCGTCGTGAGCGGTAACGCAGTTTCTCCGCAAGCTTGTCTAATTGGCGCTCTTTTAGCTCTTTCAATGACTTTGGTACTGCTTTCAAGCCAAACTCGTTTGCGGCAAATTCCTTCACCTCAGAATCACTCCATTCTAGAGTTTTTCTGGCGGCATGAATCACACGATACTTTTGTGTCCTCCATTCATCATTGTTCGAACGCCGCAGTGACCGTGTACGCTTCCCTGCTTCTTGATTCAGCCAATTTACAACATCATCAAACCTTTCGACAGGAAGCATCTTATAACTCGTGCACCTAAACATTTTTCTCATCACACCATACAATTCCTGATAGGAGCTACCCTTGCCCGCCTTCTCGTCGATTTTGGAGATCTCAACGATCTTCTCATTAATCTGCGTGGCTTGATCTTCTGTAATATGAGTTTCGTTTGGCTGCACATTTGGGCGCAATATCTTATTTTCGACCACATTGATATCCCCCTCTGCGTAATTAAGTCGATTCCGAGATCCTGATTGAGTGATATTCACATGACGCTCTGTCGGCGCTCCAGCTTGTTCCAATAGCTTCTCCAGCATCTTCAAAAGGCTAATGAGTTCAGGGTCAGATGCTACATCATGAGGCTGAAGCTCTTCTAGCAATACTTGCTGCCGAGCCTGAGACTCTGGCTTAGCCTCAACCTTGCCAAGCGCATCGATCACGTCGTATTCCTTCTCGAAGCGCTTCTCAACATAACGACGCAAGGCTCCGTAGCCATCAAGAACCGCCTTTGTAAAAGCATTTTCAATCGGCTTTTTTAGAAAAGCTGAAGCGGATACAATTGTAGTGAGTGCTGTTTCCCAGTCCATAATCTAAAAGTTGCTAAAAAATCTAATTATAACCAGATTAGGGCAGACGAAAAAGGCACCGTCAACGCAGTACGATTCTAGAAACAACGCTTGCTAGCCATATCAGTCCTGATTCGAATATAAGTTGATATACCCTTCCCTGATAAATTTGAGGTTAATTACAGGAGACTCATTTAAGCCAAACCTTGAATCTTCAGAATCACTTCAAAACGCGCCCACTGTTCTTCGCGTGTGAGTCGACAAAGTGGCCTGAGAGTTCTCTCGGAAAGCAATTTCGAAGCTTTCTTTGGAGGCAGATTCAAAACAAATTCCTGAATCCCCCCCTGTAAGCATGTCAGATCGAGTATTTGCCTTATACGTCTCGGTGTCAGTTCCACTTGCTGGGCTATATCTTGAGGGGTCAGATATTTACGCTCGGTGAGGATGGACATCCAGTCAATCGCGGTTTCGAGGAGGTGACGATTACGACGAATCCGGAAATTGGGCAATTTTCGCGAAATCATCTGAGACTGTTTCTCCAACTGAAAAGGATGCACGAGGAAGGCTCCTGTTTTCCAGTCCTGACCGATCAGACCAATTACAAAGGTGGAGTGCATTCGGGTTCGTATAGATACCTGATCGTAGCCGGATGAGCCCAAATCGGGGTTTCCAGCCTGCTCAGGAAGGCTTCCGAAGACACTTTGGATAAAAAACTCAATCTCAACTCGATAGTATTTGGCCGCACGCCCCACATTTTCGGCGTTAACTTGGCATGGCAATTGGTTGCTCGTTGGATCCAGGCGTGAAACTTTAAGTGACTTGACAAGCAAACCAATCAATTCTTCTCGTTCAGTAAACGTCAACGTGTAGAATACTTTTGAAAAATTGCTCAACGCTTTCGCGACAACTTCTTCGTTAGACACGATTTGCTCTTTGTAGCGGATTTGTGCTTTAATCTGTTCGCGCTGCGAGGTGACAGCCTGCTTCTCCGCCGTGAGTTCATCCGCTTCAGAATAGAGTTCATTGGAAAAGGCTCCGCGACCTTTTCGAGCCAAATTCAGCAGGTTCTTAATTTCTTGATTCAATTCTGTCAGATGTTGCGTCACCTCGCGCAGTTGACTGCGCAGCGGACGTACGGATTTCTTTTTCTCTTCCAGCGCAGCCCGGAGCGTGGCTTTGATTACTTTAGGATGCTGAGCGAAAGCTCCGATAGTACGAACAAGAAATTGATCAAAATCGGCACCAGGCAGATTGCGTAGCTGACACGATGAGTTCTTGCCAAAGTCGATGACATTTTGACAACAATAATAGGCACGCTGGGAGCCGTCCGGCAACTTGCGTCCTCCTGCTCTGGGTGATAATGCGCAGCCACAGTGACCACACCCAATTAGCCCTTTGAGCACAAGTTCGTGCTTATTTAGCGATGCTTGTGGACGTCCCACTTGCTCTCGTCGATTCTCCAGAGCACGATTCGCCTGTCCCCACAACTTATCAGTAACAATAGCCTCCCAAAGCGCGGGGTACTCATTGCCAACATTGTCACGCGTGGCGGCTTTGTATTTTAGATTTTCGATTAGATTACGGACGCTTTTTACCGTCCACTTGCGACCACCAACTTCGCGCTCATTGTCGCGGCCCTTGTTGAAAATGCGTTTTTTCGATGTGGATCCCAGTGCATTGACGTGATCGGCAATCTCTTTCAACCCCTTACCAGCGGCAGCCAGTTGATACATGACCTTTACAATTTTCGCCTCCGCGGGATTTATGTTCAAAGTATGATTTGAAGTGTCAGACTCATATCCGAATGGAACCATGCTTCGATGCCAACGGCCCATTCTAGCCTCCTCTGTATACTTATCCTTTAGACGCAGAGATGTCATCTCTCGCTCCCACTGAGCGAAAGTCATGCGTTGATTCAGAGCGGCACGACCATCAGGGGTACTGCTGTTGAAACTTTCAGTAGCGGAAGCAAAATCGACTCCATGGAGTTCCATAATTTCCCAGAGCTTGTAGAGATCACGCATTGAGCGAGTTAAACGATCCAGCTTGTAGATAACTACGACGTCCACCTCGTCAGCGTTGATTGCTTCGATGATCTGTTGAATGCCAGGACGCTTGAGATTCTTGGCTGAATAACCGGCATCCTTGATCACCCTGATTTTCATCCAGCCTTTGCCCTCATTAAGTGCAATCAAGCGCTCGCAGAATACTTCCTGCGTTCCCATCGAATTATCCTCACGACGCGCCTGATCCTCGGTGCTGACACGCAAGTAGATAATAACTCGAACGATTGTCCTTAACGCTTGTTTGTATTTTGATAACTTTTTCACGATTTTTTAGTTATCAGGGGTTTGGGCAAGTGATACCGCGTAGCTCGCCCCTTACCTTGCGGAATAAGCTTACCTGCTTTAACGAGTTCACGGAGGCGACGATGGGCGGTAGTACGACTCATGTCCGCGAGATCCATGATCTCCGACATACCCAAGACCTTGTGCTGATCAAAGAGAGTCAGGATGGGGGCAGTCTGGCTTGAACAATCTTCAACCTGAGTGGCGACTAGTTCAGGGGGTGCGCAGGATGACAAGACGAGCGCTTTGGCCAAAAGTTGGCCAATACGCTCTATCCGTTGATTCTCCTTAATGTATGCCGAAGCCCTCACATTAAGGTTATACCCAGATCGAAAATTTTAGAAACTTAGATTTGAGTGTTTTTTTATTTCAACTCGAAAAAAGCACTAATTTACGATTCTGAGGTGGAGTCACCGCATTTTAGCGATGATTCCACCTCCATTAGGTCGGCCTTTGATTGGGAAGGAATTGTGCTTTAATCTACTGAGCTTGGGAAAATCCGAATTCACTTTGTATATTCTTAAATGAATCCCGATTCGCTAAAGCTATAGTAATCTGTGCTATAGCCTAAGATCATATGATCCACAAGGTCGATACCGATGATTTGAGCGGCTTCGCGTAGTTTTCGGGTAACTTGAATATCCGCACGGCTCGGCGCAGTGTGTCCGCTGGGGTGGTTGTGGATGCAAATGATACCTGTGGCGCTCGCTAGAATGGCGGGCTTGAAAACCTCACGGGCGTGCACGACCGTGGAGGTTGCACTCCCGCGACTGACTAATGCTCTGCCGATGGGCATGTTTCTTCGATTTAACAGAATTACGTAAAACCACTCGACGGTGGGGTCTTCATCGAAGGCTCCCTCCATGTATTTGATGATTTGAGCCGCCGATTCGGCGTCGTTCAGCTCTAACGAATGCAAGGCGGCAGCGTTACCATGTCGTGCGAGGTGGAGGCAGAGTCCCACACGCCAAGTTTGCTCGGCTCGCCGTCGAAGAACTTCGCCATACAGGCTTTCGTCTGTTTTCGCAGTTTCACGACACTCCTCTTCTATTTTTGAAATGAAGTTTTGGGCCGAAGAAGAAGGCTCCACCAATGTTGCGCTGGCTTCAAAACGATAAGCCTCCAATATTTCCTTTAACTTTTCACTGTAACTGCTGCGGATACTGGCGATTCGCCTGCCATCGACTGGAGGATGGGGATTTTCGGATTGCTTAATGGGCGCATGCAGGAAACGAGGGAGTAAACCGGAGCGATTGAGCACGGCCTTTTGCACGAAAGTCCTGTAGGCATCGCCTTGCGTCAGCAAGAGCGTGGTTAGGCACGGTCGACGTAGTCTGACAGAATTTCTGGAGACGCGATTGGTAAGGGCAAGGTCTCCGCTGTAGCCTTTTAAAAAGAAGGATTCTTCTTTCGTATCGGGAGTACCAAGTCGCTTCAACAGATACCGCGCATCCGCCGAGACTGTTGAGATGCTCTCTTTTGATCTAGACATGATCTGCGCGAGAGCTTCCGAAGTCGAGTCGTCAGCCAAGAGACAGGGCGGTTCACGATAAGCGCCGCAGGCTGAGCGAGCGCGTTCGGCTTTCTCCAGCATGTTGAAGATCTGCATGACTCGACCGGTATGTAGCTTACGAATTTCGGTTCTCATGCCAGAGACACGCGCTTTTAGTAGCTCTTCGCCTGCGCGTGCTTTCACGGCAGGAATTTCCGCCCACCATTGGTGCAGGGCGGCCTCAAATGAAAGAACTGGCTCCAGCATGTCGCGAAAGACTTCACTTTTACCAACACCTGAACTCACGCCCAGTAGAACGAAGAGGTTGGCTCGGGTAGTTCGCCGAATTCCAGAAGCGATTTCGATACCTGGGCCTGCACTCGTTGCGATGGCGGCCAAAGCCACCATGAGTGGAATCTCAGGTGGCACTTGCCGTTCAAAGGAACAGAGTCGGATACGATCCAGTAGAATGGGTGGTAGCGAATCCATCCAATCGGACTGACTATTGCGGTGGATCTTTCTACGCTCGGTCATGTTGGCTCTCCCTCAGTTGTGATTCTACGCCGTCTAGATCTTCTGGCTCTAGTTCGCAGAGTTCATGGCGTTCTTTCTTGGGCATGCGCATCAAGCGTCCCGCCTGATTTTCGAGAACTATCTCTAGCGCACTGCGAACCATTCTGGCGTTGGCATCTCCCGTCAGACGCTCTCGATACAGCTTTTGCCAAAGCAGTTCACTTCGCAGCATGAAGCCGTCGCTGGCGTCAAACCCACAACTGCGGAGCATCTGTTTCTGGATGGCGAGTAATTCGATCTCGTCAAAATCGTCAAAACGAATAGTGCGGTTAAATCTGGAACGTAGCCCTGGATTTGAAGCGATGAAGTTCCGCATTTCCTGCGAGTAGCCAGCGACAATGACGACCACACTGTCGCGCCGATCCTCCATCAGCTTAACGATGGTGTCAATCGCCTCACGACCGTAGAGATCTTCTTTGTCATGGCTCAGCGAATAGGCTTCGTCGATAAAGAGCACGCCACCGTCGGCGTCATCGAATACGCGCTCAACCTTTATCGGCGTTTGCCCAAGGAACTCGCCGACGAGTCCTGACTTGTCAACTTCGACGGTATGTCCGCTCTCCAGAAGTCCCAGAGCTTTCAAGATTTTGCCCAATAATCGAGCGAACGAGGTCTTCCCCGTCCCGGGTGACCCTGAAAAGACGCAATGAAAACTGACTCTCGATTGCGGCAATTTCAAACGACGACGTTGGGACTCAATCTGGGCGAAGTCTGCCAAACGACGGATGGATCGCTTAGCAGACTGTAAGCCAATCAGCCCATTGATTGCATAAAGTGCCTCTTCGAGAGCGATCTCATTGACTTGACCATTTTTTGACTGCACAGCTTGCGATTCTAGATCTGGTGAGCCAGCTTCAAGCAAGTCCGCCCCCACAGCGTCGAACGCTGGCGGCGGCTGATAATTCCGTCCTCCTGCCACGATTGGAGGGTTAGCTCCTTCGAGTGCTTCCTGGAATAAAGCTTCAATTGGTGCGATTATCTTACGTTTGAAATCATTAGAAAGGGAAGTCATCTGAAACCTCCTTTTCTGTGGGGATAGTTCCCGTCCATGCGTGCACCAAATCGACGGCTCTAGCACCTGCATACTCGTTTTTGTAGGTGCGAACCTCTACAGGGTACCAATTCTCCTCACGTTTAACTAAAAGAATGGTAGCTCGCTGAGGTGACAGCATTTTGTAGGCATAATGAATACCCGAGAGAATCGATTTGGCGTAGGTCATTACACAATTTCCCATTTCATCGCCTTCACGCCAAAGTGCTCGCACAGAGGTCAGTGCTTGGATTTCAACTTTACTCGATTTTATTGTGGCCAGTGGCGGCTTGGGGAGTCGCTTGCGTTTACAGTCTTCGCCCAAAGCTAAACGTAGTTCCAACGACTCTTTGGTTTGAAGCAGTTTTCGAAGCGAAACCTGCTGTCCTTGGAATGGCCAGTATGGAAGCTTGCGAGTGACATGACGATAATGCGCAATTTCTTCTACTAGAGCCGAAACTGAAAGGTCGAGTGGCGGCGTAATGTCGTTGATTCGCAGATTGAGGAGATTTGTATCCAGATATTCGAGTGGCAATTGAAGGGTGTCCAAGGTCTCGGTCGTAATCGTATTCAAATGACGCAAAAGTCTTCGACGCGCTTTGTCTTGAACGGCCGCTTGAAGTTGTTCGAGTTGGCGCGGATAACAATCTTCAACGGGTACCTTGGACAAAATTCGGAAAACCTCCCGCGTGGCAGGAAGACCGAGCATCTTTAGACGCTCATTGCGTCCACGGTAAAACGCACGGATACGGTCGAGGTCGCGATCAGTTTGACGTTCAGCCTCGTGAACCGCCATCAAAGCGATCAGTGCCGGGCAGTGCTGGCTCCACTGCGTGAAATAATCTGGGTGTAGCTGAGAGACTTCAAGCATGTCGCGCCACAAGCAGCGCGGATACTTGTGTATCATTTGTAAGACTTGATTAGGGATTTTACCACGCCACAATAGGGCGAAGGTATCCTTGGATTCTAGCAACTCAGTAACTATTTGATTGGCTGCTTCGGTATTATCGCCGATCACAGTAAAATCAGGCCAGGGCCGTAGCGTGAGGTTGTCGACGCGGATAGAAGCGTCGGAGAGGTATTGATATTTTGTATTTGTTTTCATAATTGCTTTCGCAAATTTTAGTTTTGGCAGTAATTTCGGATCCAATTGCGCAGGAGCTTCATAGTTTCGGGTCTCACTGCTCGCGCGTTCGCCACAATCATCGCTTCCTCGATCCGCCACTGCCTGCGGTCACACTTGATCAAAACGGTGGCACGCTCAGGAAGTATAAGCTTGTATGCGTAATTTTCTGATAACCCTATTTGAACCGCAAATGATTCAATGCAGTTCGACATTTCCGTGGCCTCACGTCGCAAGGCCGTGCGACTTTTAAGCGGCATAATCTCAAAGCCTTCATCTTCAACGCCATCAATTGGTGGCTGAGCAAAGGTTTCTAGGACAT
Organism: Coraliomargarita algicola; assembly: GCF_033878955.1. Taxonomy (NCBI): domain Bacteria; kingdom Pseudomonadati; phylum Verrucomicrobiota; class Opitutia; order Puniceicoccales; family Coraliomargaritaceae; genus Coraliomargarita; species Coraliomargarita algicola. The sequence goes on along the minus strand of NZ_CP138858.1, from coordinate 4,149,094 downwards.
GGTTCGTTTTATGTAGAAATTTGTTATACGCCCTCAGTAGTTGCGGCCACGAATGGAGACAATTTCGGTATGGCCAGTGTTGCAGGCAGGCCATTTCGCGCCTGTTGGCGAGTTCGCTGACAATCTCCCGAATTGAATACTCTTCAAACTGCGGCTCTATTGCGGCAAGTCGATGAATCGCAGGGTCTAGGATGGGTGGAAAACAAGTCAGCAGCCAAAAGTTCTCGCCAGTGATAGTTGGCAAGTGTTGCAACAAACGTCGTTTCGAGGAAATTGCCCAGAGCTCTCTTAGGCTTTGAATTTGATAGGTGTAGGCATGCTCGATCGGTATCTTAGAAAGAGTTTTGATGAAACTTTTTGAATTCGGAAAGCGAGCAAAGCTAAGCAACTGATCTAAATCGAGAGTCCCCCACATGCTGATGCGCTCCGTAATTGAGGGATTTTTTTGGGTTTGCCGATAACACCAATAAGTCGCGGCCAGCAAGGTCATGGCTGGATTCCTTGCCGCCGAGGATAGGAAATATTCAGGCATGGCCTGCGCCATTTCAGCCAACTCAACGTGACACTCGGTAAATCGTTGCAAAAGCTTTAAAATCACTGGCGGTATCGGCGCGCGCCACGCCGCGCAGCTTAGATCATCGTTGCATAGCGCGTCCTGCAGGAAATGGGCCCGCCAGAGTCCACCAATTCGTTTTGAGCCGAGCGGCTTAAGGTTAGGCCATGCTTGGTAATTTTCGTAATCATATTGCAGGACACCGTTTTCAAGTAGTTTTGGATACATACTTTTTATGTTTGCGGTGTGCAGACACAAAAGAGCCCCGCCGATTGCTCGACAGGGCTCCATAGCATTGATTCAACCAATTAGACCAAAAATTCACAAAGCCGGCCTTCAGGGGTGTGAGGGCCCGGCTCCATACGACGGTGTAATTCAACGATGAACTCGCCGACTTCAGGCCAATGCGAGTCCTTGTGAGGTAGTGGGCTCTCAAATTGAATATGCAGGTAACCACCAAAGCGCAGAACTAAATTCCATCCAAACACATCTTTGATCGTGCAATTCTGATAAGCGGGCCAGTGCGTCTCGCGCATGAGCTCATAAAATGGCTTTGCCCAGTAAAGTGGCAAATCGAACAATCCTGTGGGGACTTCCAATCCGCTGGCGTGATAAAGCTCAACCATTTGCTGATTAATCGTCGGCGAACTGCCTATTGTGGGTAATGAATCCAAAACTATCGAAAGCGAATTTGGCGGGGCGTATTCTGGGATGCCCAGCTCGCGCTGGTATTCGATCAGGTAGTCAGTACAGGCAAGGTTTCCTTGTTTGAGATCTTCTTCGCTCATCTGATTGAGTGCGACATAGTGCGCAGTTTCTTCGTCGGACTGATAGTTTTTTGATGGTTTGTTCATGTTATTTGATTCGTTTTGTATGTTGTTCTTTAGCGACATAAGGCTGATGGCTTGAGCCTGCCTCAGGCCGAACGGGAAATCTTTCATTTTGGTTTCCTGTAAATCTCTTCCAGAAAAACGCCGAGCATCATGACCGCGACTAGTGGCAGACAGATGACTAGATCTATGATAAAGATATGATCTTCATTAGTATCAAAATCATGGAGATACCAAGATGGCCCATATCGCTGAAACCAAATCAATGCGACACAAAGCCAGAGCAGTAGAATCGGAGGATATACAGGTATCAGTGATGCCGCAGTGCATAGTATTAGCAGACACCAGAAGCTTATGTTTTCATTTTTCATATAGATTATTACTTTCTCCTAATTCTTCTCACCATGGGATATTTTGGTTCTGTTTTAGTGGGACTAGACTTAGCGCTTCGTTGTAAATGCTGGATCCAACGATGGCATAGGCATCACCAGTGGCGAGTCGTGCAATGGCACCTGGTGGCACAGCGGGCGTTCGGATTTGCCTGAGAAACTTAGATGGTAGATGACGCCTTATAGTGGGAGATTGGCCTTCGTAGATCGTGGTGTCAGTGAGCACTTCGGTTTTCATCCCCAGATACGCAGCAGCCATCGCATCAACCTCGGGGTCTCTGCCACGGAAAAAGACCAGATTGGCGAAATTGGCCAAGGCGGCATCTCGCGAGGGCTTACCAATCGAGACATCCAAGGCCGCGAGACTCTGTGTGGCTGCTACGACAAACCCGCCTCTTGAGCGGATCATTGCCAAGGCATCAATATCAGAATACCGGTTGCCAGTTCCCGCAGTGACACAAATCGGCCAGTCGTCGAGGATTAATCCCGCGATGGGCTCACCAGTCCGGTGAGTTTCTTGCTCCAAGATCGCTTCATAGAACAAGCCTTTTGCAAAGCGGCTGAGCAATCGTGAACATTCAGGATGTCGGATACCATCTATGCTGATCAAAACGATCTTCTGTTCATTCACAGCAGTGGATATATCGATGGGAGCGCCTCCATCGAAATACCGAAACGCCGTCTCGCTGTTCATCGGGCCCGCGAGTGTGGCCGCCATACTCTGGAGTATGGATCGAGTTCGGTGATCCAGCGTGTCCCACATTTTGTGAGTAGCGACGACTTCGTCGACAATCAACTGGATGCTCGGATCGTGATCATCGCGCTGATCTTTCAACGCGTCGATTTCTTTAACATACTCAATGTCTCTGAGCTGATGAAGCAAAAGATAACGGATTAATTGTTTCACAAGCGTATTGTAATCCCACTGAATATTTTCCGAAAGATGGATTAACCGCAAAGTTTGCCGAATCAATGCCTCAAAGGTATTTTCCCAATACTTGTTTCGTTCGTCGCGTGGTATGAGTGATCCCAGCAGCGAGGTCAGTCGATCAATCGATTCAAGGCCGCCATTCTCCATATCATTGAAGATATTTAGATGAGCATTTCCCTCGCCATTAATAACCACTAAATCGTCTTCACGCTCGGCTTCGAAGCAAGCACGCCTGACCGCAGCTTCCATAGAGCCGTCAGCCTTCGTATCCAATATACACATACCGACTTTAGCACCGCCAACCTGAACCAATTGCGATATGATCGGGTGAATCAAGCGTGAGGTCTTACCCGAACCTGACCCGCCGATGGCTAGGGTATGCCCCAGCAAATCATCCTCAGAAAAGTCCAATGTTGATCCTGCAGGTTCGAAGCATTTAAGATTAATGAGTGGGTCATTCATGGCTGACACCTCCTTTGAAAAGTTTGAGAATGTCATCGGATCGCTGATCATTGGCCTCATCTGACATTCTAGCGATTGACCAAAGATAATTCATGCGCCCGAAATCGTGATGCAAAATTTCCAAAATGAGGCGCGGGTCGAAGCTGGCCGCACACATAGGATTAGTATCTCGCTTGTAGGTGCCGACTTCATCTATCAGACAAAGGTAGGCAACCGCCATACTCGCGTTCTCGTTACAGAGGAAAAACGTCCACCATGGCCAGCGTCTGTGCAACTCTCGGTAGAATCGACGCACTTCGGGAATACAATAAATTTCCTCAGTACGATCGTTATAGCCATCGACCATAAAAACCAATGAGTCGAATTTATCCCTCAGTTCGTGGTTCCACAGCTGAGGCCAATGTCCGAAAAGCGCGTCGAAACGCTTAAAGTCGAGTGCCTCAACTTCAGCTTTGGTGAATGTGTGTAGAATGATTTGTTTCATAATTTTGATATTTTAGGTTAATTTTAACGTTTGTTATTTTTAGGTTTTCGGGAGGGAGCCTTCCACGGTTCGATAAAACCTTTCTTTTCGAGCTCGACGCAGGTCATGGCATCCTGCTCGCCGAGTTCGTGTCTCTCATGGTGGTAGCGACGACACACGAATTCGATCGGTCCTCCGCCGTGCGGCTGATCTCTATTAATGCCAAATATTTCGCTTACAACACGCAGCCAACGCCGACTGCACAGCTTCGACAGACTATTGTATTTTCTAGTTTCGTCGATGTGGTGACCGTCCAGATCTTCACCGGGAATGTCATCCTTCCCACAGACCATGCAGCCGATGCACTCTTTAAGAGAGTTCAGGCGAGGAATATTGCGTGCGCGGTTGCGTTTAATTTGTCGCGCGACTTGGCGCGATACGTTAGGAGTGTATTTTTTAGGCATAATTGGATCTATTTTTTTGTTTCAAGAAACAGCATTTTTACTGTTAATTTTTTAGTTCCAAGGTGGATAGAGACGAGTTGGGCGCTACCATCCCTCTTCATTTTTACGTGTGCTCACATCGAAGCGACTCAGGCTTGAGTCAACCGACTTCTAGTGATCCCAAATCAACTAGCACAGTCTAAGAGGAGAAAGACCGTAGCATACCACGATTTTAGGAACTTGCTAAGAATGCGCTGACGGAAATCTTCAATTTTATTGAGTATCGATCTTAAACGCTGTTCCTTCGAGTTAGATTAAGTTCAAGCGTAATCGCCAATGCTCGAAAATGATCCACTGACTTGCCGTATCGAGGGTGACATAATTTGTGAGCAAAGCAGCGAGTGCCTCCCGGGCTTCAGGGCAACAGGCCCCCTTTCCCTTTATGAATTCACGGTATCCTTGCATGGCACCTGTACCTTCACGCACCGGGAAGGGCTGACCATCAATCGTGGCGTCAGGCAGGGTTTTGTACGGATCGACAATTTGTCCGTCCTTCGAATTATAGTATCTCTTAAAATACGGATGGCAGTGAAGGCTTTGATTGTTCTGCCACACTGCGGGGAGGACCACTTTGATACTCGTCCTGTTCATGTCAGGATGACAATACCAATCATAGACCCATTGATGCTGGTCAATGATTCGTCCAGAATGTAGCAGTTCATGGATCCAAGCGCGTTCCCCCTTTGCTTCCTGCCCATACCGTCCCAGAAATTCAAATGCCTCCTTTAGAATGCGGTTTTCGTAATCCGTATAGACCAAAACACTGCCCACACCTTTTAAGGCAGACTTGAGTTGCCGTATGAATTTCAGCGTCGGAATTTCATCTCTCACATTGAGCCATTCGCGGTGTACGATGTGTCCATCGCGGTGGAGTATATGAGCTGAAAATTGAAACGGAAGCACCTGTCCTGGTCGAGTATCCGCATACCACGGCACGGTCATCAAAATCGTCTCGAAGTCCACGAAGGCAATCGGCCAATCTAGATGGTTAATTGCTTCGCCCAAGTGCGGATCTATCCACTCTTTTCCGGTGCGCTGACACCTCAACTGGATGCGTTGCCGGTTCTGATGTTCACCGTGCAATTCTGTATCGGAAACATCGAAGAGTGATGTTTTACCCTCTGTGATTTTTTGATCCGCCAACAGCGCCTGTTTATTTTCGGCCTGTTTCAGACTGTAGAGCTGATATAGAGAAAACAGATGCGGGTCGGGGTCGGCCAGTGCCCCCCAGCATTGATGAAAACCATCGTCCTGGTTGCGTCCGTCCTTGAGCCTAAAGTCGCAGTTTCGACAACGGTATTTCAACGTGGGTTCTGGTCGCTGGCCTGAATGCCACGCCGCAGCCATTGAATCCATTGACTGCGAAACCTCTTCGACAATTTTATGGATCGCTTCGGTAGCATCAAAGAATTTTAGAATCGAGTGCTTGCGGCGCTGCTTAACTGAGCATTCGCCAGAGTTCTCCATACAAGACTCCAGAGTCGTTTTTGATATAGCGACCTCCTCCTCACAGGCCTGAGTTGTTTCCTCCGGCAACAGAAAATACGGCACCACGGTATACTGCGAAAACGCTCGTTGCAGGATCACAGTTTGGAAGGCCAAATCGTGAACAATCTCTCGGTACCCCGCACGCACATCACCATACATGTTAATGAGCATCTTGCCCTCCTGATGCCAGCGTAGCTTGCCGATCTTACTCTTCACCTCGATCACGTAAAGTGTATCGCCTTTACGTATCAAAACGTCGGGTCGAGAGAGGAATTCACCGTGGATGATACAGGCCTCAAACAAAGTCATCGAATCAGACTTCAGAGCACTCCGTGTGATACTGCTTGCAGTCTCCGAATTGGATTCATCAATCAAACGCCCATCGGCGAATAGACGCTGTGCTAGTTGACCGACACCCTTGCCCTCCTTCGCTAGGTATTTTAGAAAGCCGTCGCCCTCACTTTTAGAGGGGCACTTTCGCCATCCGTGAAAGGCCGATGTGGGGCAAAACTGCCAGCGCTTGTAGTCTGATTTAGTTAGGTGTTTTTTAGCCATGAATTTTAAGTTCAAGGCATGCTCGCGACGATAAAGACTGGTTGATGGCTAGCTGTTTTCCTCATCCATGTCGTCTAAACTTTTGCCTGCTCTCAATGCGCGAACAGCTGTTTCGAATTGATCATTAAGAGTGATCGTTTCGCCGCCTATAGTTTCCGAATCAAACAGGTAGTTTACAGCCTCAGAAAAGGGTATTTCTAGGGACTCATGGACATTATAAAGCTGCTCATCCTTGACTACCTCCAGAGACTTCATCACAGCCTTTCGATACTTCTCGAAATCTTGCCTAAAACAGTCTTCGAAAGTAGCCAACGCGGTCTCTGGATGGATGGCGAAAAGCACCTTGCTCCAAGACCGGATCTGATACATCTGAGATGCAGAAAAACGTTCCGATGCACACTCGCAATCGAGTAAAGCCTCAAGGCTCATTTTTATATCTCCTACACGCCTACGGTAAGCATAGGTTTGCAGCAAATTTCCTGCCCCTTGCCATAGACTTGCTCGCTCCTCTTCAGTCAGGTTATTCAGGCGTATTTCAGGGGACTTGATTACCCTTATTTTATCAGTCTTTTTCTTTACCTTCTTAGGTGCCGTTTTAGACTCTTCTTTGAGGTGCCGTTTATGCGACTTTTCGAGATTCTGCTTGGTGGTTTTTACTCCGTGCTTTTCATTCAAGATTGCGGCGATTTCGGTGTAACCGATGCCCCCTGAAAGCAGATCCAGTATCTCGGTCTGAAAGCGTTTAAAAATTCCTAGTTTGCGTGGCATGGTATCTAGTGGTGATGCCTTAATTATAACCCAAAATGGCTTCCCCCGTCAACTTACCCGCCGAAGGCTAAGGAATGCACCCCGTCAACCTTAGCGAAGCTTAAGGGGAGGGGTCTAAGTAATCTATTCCAATTGGAGGCGAAGCCGACCACAGCATGCCGAAACTCGCTAAATATCGGCCATCCACACGAGTTGCATTCCTCACTGCGTTTTCAGTATAATGAGAGCAAAGCCAATGTTCGACATCACTCCCATAGAATCCGCAGAGGCTGCAAAGGAATATTACTTTGCGGGTAACCGTGCGGACTACTATTCGGGCTCGAAAGACAAGCCAGGCATCTGGAGCGGTAAAGTGGCCGAAATGATGGGGCTCAAGGGAATCGTCAAGCGGGAGGATTTCGCGGCGCTTTGCGACCACATCAATCCCGCCACAGGAGAGCCTTTGACAGTCCGCAAAAACAAGAAACGGCGGGTTGGCTACGACCTTTGTTATGGCCCACCGAAAAGCGTCTCAGTAATGCACGCCCTCACGGGTGACCATCGCATACAACTAGCACTGGAAGGGGCCTTCGCCGACACGCTTAAACAAATCGAAAAAGACGCTCTCACTCGCGTACGCATAAAGGGCAAAGACATCAACCGTTCGACGGGCAATTTATTGTGCGCACAATTTACGCATAAAAATTCCCGCCCGACCGAGCGTGACGGGCGCGTTTTGCCAGACCCTCACCTGCACTGTCACGGGGTCGTATTTAATGTAACTTTCGACCCGATTGAAAAGCGCTGGAAAGCGGCTCAACTCGGCGACATCAAACGCGATGCCAACTACTTTCAAGAGTGTATGCACAACCGGCTCATTCGCCGCCTGCAAAAGCTTGGCTATCAAATTCAGCAAACTGGCGACGGATGGGAAATCGCGGGCATTCCCCGTGAGGTAATCGATAAATTTTCTCAACGCTCCCAAGACATTAAACGGGCACGCAAGGGGGAGGAAGAACTGCTCGGTAAAAAGCTATCGGGAAGACAGGCCGCACGACTTGGAAAGCGGACTCGAAAGTTGAAAAAGGATACCGAAAAATTAAGCGAGTTGGAGTTAAAGGAAATCTGGCGAAAACGGCTGACGCCCGAAGAATTTGTAGCCGTCCAAAAATGCCACCACAGCGCAAGAATTCAGGAGTCCTTAATCAGACAATACGACCTCGAAAGCGATTCGCAGCATTTCGCGCAGGAGGGCTTTAATTACGCAAAGAACAAGCACTTCGCAACGAAATCGGTAATGGACAAACGTCAGCTCATAGCCGAAGCGATAAAGGCCTCCTACGGCGATGCACATTTCGAGACGATCGAGCGAATCTCCAAAGAATCCGATTTGCTCACCTACGACGAAGATGGTCGCACCTGGTGCACCACCAAACAGGTGCGGGAAGAAGAGCGCTACTTTATCAAGTTCGCCCGCGAAGGACGGACGCGGTGTGAAGCTTTCGCGAACAAGCCTGACATGTCACTCGCACAGGGGCTGTCCGACCAGCAGACGCTCGCCTACAGGCATGTGTTAACATCACATGATCAAGTAATGGGAATTCGAGGAAAAGCGGGCACTGGCAAGACGACCATGATGCAGCGGATCGTCAAAGCCATCGAACAATCAGGAAAAACCGTAAAACCATTTGCTCCGAGTCACGGTGCTGTCGAAGTCTTGCGAAGCGAGGGCTTCAAAGGTTCTGAAACGATCCAGCAATTTCTTGTCAACGAAGCCCTACAGGCAGAGGCGCAAGACTGTGTGCTCTGGATCGACGAAGCCGGCCTTCTCAGTTCCAAGCAAATGGCAAAACTAGCCAGCATCGCAAGGCGACAAAACTGCCGCCTCATCCTGACGGGCGACACAGGACAGCACTCGGGCGTGGAGCGCGGCGATGCACTCCGAATCCTCGAAACCCATGGTGGCCTGCGCCCCGCGCAATTGGATCAAATCTTCCGCCAAAAAGACCCTACTTATAATGATGCAGTTAAACATCTAGCCAACGGCGAAATCGACGAAGCGTTCGAGAAGCTAGATATCTTGGACTCCATTCAGGAAATCACCGACGTGGATCGACCCAAAGAATTAGCCGTCCAATATATAAGCTCCCAGCTCCAAGGGCGCACGGCACTGGTGGTCTCCCCCACCAATCGCGAGGCGGCGGAAGTCACCAAGTACATCAGGCGCTATATGATTAAGAAAAATACCCTCACGGGTATATCTACGGATTATCAGAGACTAAAAAGTCTGCAATACAATCCCGCCGAACTGTCCCGAGCGTTCAATTACCAGCCCGGACAAGTCGTTGAACCCCACGCCGACATGGGCAACCGACAACTACCCATTGGCAAGCGCGCGAAGGTAGTCAAAGTCGAAGGAAAAACAGTTTGGGTCGAGAACCACAAGGGCGAGCACTTTCCTCTGGATTTAACCAAGTCCGAAAAATTCAATCTCTACGAAGAAAAGGGGCTCTTCCTGATGCGAGGCGACAAAATCCAAATCAAAAAAAGCGGAAAGGCCCGCGATGGCAGTCGGATCCTGAACGGGACAATCGACGAAGTCGAAGAGATCGCAGCCAATGGCGACATTCGCTTAAAAGGTGGCAAGATCCTTCCCGTGGACTTCATGCACATCGACCACGGTTACTGCGTAACATCCCATTCGAGCCAAGGACGCACCGTGGATGATGTTTACATAGCCGAATCTGCCATGAGTTTTCCCGCGGCCAGCCTTGAGCAATTTTACGTTTCATGCAGCCGTGGCCGGGAGCGACTCCGTATCTTCACCGATGATATAAGCGAGTTAAAACAGGCTATCAGCCGCTCCTGCTCACGTAAATCAACACATGACTACGATTGGGATGTTCAGGCGAGATTACGCAGGCAGAATCCGAGCAATATTCAGAAGGTCTCACGTTATTCCCATCAGTGGTTGGATAATTTCGGCAAGTCACTGGCAGCCCCAACAAAAAGAACAGCTCCAGAATCACCTAGACCTGAGCCCACACAATCCGCAGCCCCCTCTCTTTCCTTAGAGACCAACCCAAAAACATCAATCGATATTGACCTATGAACACAGAAAACGAACACATAAAATCAGAAAAACGCCACGACCGCACCGGACGTAGCCCGATGCTCACTCTAATCTATAAGAATCAACAGCGGCAGTCCTTCGCTTATGCCTACCTGCTAGAGAGCAGCTATATTGAGTCCGACGCAGGCGATTGGATCACCCTCAATTTTGGATTCACCACTGTTCAACTTGGAGGGCGCGGGATAGTGGGCATCTACCACGAAATCACTCAACACCACGCCGCAGAACTCAACGAGATTGAAGCCTCGGATCTGTCGCCCAACCGTGGCGGCATTCTCAAAATCAACATTATCCGCCCTGAAACAGGAGAATAACACTTGGGTTGAATTTGGATTTCAGCGCGCTCACCAATCGGCAATTTCACGAGACCACCTGAAGCTCTTCGTTGTCAGTGGCGAGCAATCCGCTGATGAAGATACAAACCGCTTTGAGCTGCTCCGAGCGTTCATCCCAATGCGGAGAGTCCACAGACTCCAGAGCCTCAGCGTCCTCCGCCACATAGCGGATTAGTTCCAATTCAGCCTCCGTGAAGAACGACTTATGATTGAGCTTCTCGATAAAATCTGCACGCCGCTCCAATTCGCGCGCCTGCATACGACAGATTTTTGACAGCGTCGATAGCTCTGGCACAGATCCAATATCTCCCTTATCCAACTGCGGAATTTCGATTTTCTCCGAGGATATGTGCGTATTCTCGTCCTGCGCAAGCGCCTTAGGTTCGAGAAACTCGCCACCGAATACAAGTTGCCGATCAGGCTCTTTAGCCGAGGATTCAATCGGCTGTGGTTCCACTTTCGCCACTTCATTTCCAGCAATTGTCTTCTTCGGCTTGGCCGACTTGAATTTACCGTCCCGACCGCGCCGGACAGTTGTTTCCGCACCTGGCACTTGCCCCCGCTGGTATGCCACCGTGCGCAGGGAGACCCCCGTCAGATCATGGATTTCGGCATCCGTCATATGGGGATCCTCACGGAGCAAGCAACGCACGGCGTTACGACGCTCTTTCCGATTCAACGGTGTGCCATTGAATTTGTTGGACAAGACCGAAATGCGCATGGCCTCGGCCTTGCTCAGCCCGCAGTAGACTCGGGCTTGGATCGTCGCATCCTCGCCCAACTCAAGACGGGTCGCCATAGTCTGCTGAAAACCAGCGATAATCTGGTATTTGCCGTCAGGCTTTTCCAATAGGTCAACGTTATCGAATCTGACACCCGAGCGAATCTTCTCGCGGAGATCCGACACACTCTTGTCATGAGTGGACACCCGGTGCTGAAAATAGTCGTCGGCCAGAATGTCACGGACGGCGACGGTTTGTATGGTGAATGTAATATTTGGCTCTTGCATACTACATCGTAATGAACGCGCATAGCCAAAGAAAGAGATTTCTCAAAAAAAATTCTACCCCGCAGATTGCGGGGTAGAATGCATCAGCGCAAAAAGTTGGGATCATTGCCATTATCAACGTTCTACATGTCTGCGGCGAAGCCGCAAAAATCCAATGTTTGAAGTTTCAGGCGGAGCCTGAGATGCTAAATTCACGAACCACCTTTCGGTTCATCGAAGAGTCTTCCCCGAGAACTTCGCGGTAATGTTCCGCCGTATTGATAATGTATGAGAACTGCTCCAAAATTTGAACCATGTCTCTGGAGTTAGCATATCAGGTGTAATTCAACTCGGACTCCGCGACACTCATGAAACTCTGCAAAACCCTCCCGATTTCGGCCATGGCCTTGCCACGCTTCGCCAGATTACGGCTTTGATGATTGCCCAATCGGAGCTTCTTACCCGTCGATTCGAACTGCTGTTTCAAAATTGGAATTTCTCCTCCAGAGGATACTCGATCACCTTCTGCTGCTTCGGTTTACTTGTCTCGGCGTAGCTTAAGCGAAGACAGATCCAACCCGCCAAAACCACTAAAAACATCTGGACTTGTTTATTCAAGAGGACGAGATTCCGAAATGATAAAAAGGCCGTCAAAGCGCATCAGCACAGAACGGATCGTATAAGTGAAGGGAGTACGCTTTTATCTAATTTCCGGAAGCAGAACAGTTCCTACAGTTGAACCCCTTACACTAATTCAGTCGCCCCTTAAAAAGTTGTATCAAATTGTTTATCAAATTGATGTGGTAGATGTATTTGTTTGAATCGACCAGTAAACTCGCTTAAACGCTACAAAACTGGTCATTTTAATGAAACCGAAGACCCGCTCCGCCGAATCCGCTCAATTTTTCCAACACGATTTGGAGCATTTGCTCGATCAACGTCAGCCACTTTACAAGTTGGCCAATCAGCTGCCTTGGAATGAGCTGGAAGAAGCCTTCGAGAGTTATTACAGCCAGATTGGTCGTCCGGCTTTGCCGACACGTTTAATGGCGAGGCTTTTGCTTTTAAGGCAGTTGGAGAATCTATCCGACGAACGAGTCTGCGCGGCCTGGGCACGCGATCCTTACATGCAATATTTTTGCGGAGGACGTTACCTCCAGTGGAAGCTGCCGTGCGAGCCAAGTGAGCTGGTTCACTTCCGTAATCGCATTGGCGGTGAAAGCGTGGAAAAGATCTTCAAAATGACCGTAGAACTGCACGCTGATAAAGTGGCGAATAAAGAAGAACTGGTGGCTGACACGACGGTTCAAGAAGCCAATATTAAGTTCCCTACGGATACGCGCCTGCATGCGGATTGCATCGAGAAGCTCTGGCGTATGGGTGAGGCAGAAGAAGTCTCCTGGCGTCGTAGCTATGTGCGAACGGTGCCTACCTTGTTGGCGCGTTTGCGCACTCGAAGCAACCGTCTGGTGAAGGAGCGCAGGAAGTGCCGCCGTAAAATCAAAACGATCGCAGGCCGCTTGTTACGTGACTTTAAGCGTAATGTCGGCTCTTGCGGTGAGTTGCTCTACGCAGAGGAACTTGCATTGATCAAGCGTGTGCTCCGGCAGAAGCGCCACGATAAGAACAAGGTCTATTCCCGTCACGATCCGCAGGTTCTGTGCATCGCCAAAGGCAAAGCACACAAGAAGTATGAGTTTGGAAGGAAGGCTTCGGTGACGATGCTACGCGACAGCGGCGTGATCGTCTCGGCGGTCAGCTTTAAAGAAAATCTCTACGACGGAGACACCTTGGAACCTGCTCTCGAACAGGCCTCGTCTATGACCGGAAAAACCTTCGAAAGCGTCTTAGTGGACAAGGGCTATCGCGGCCGTAAAAACGTCAGTGGGACCGAGGTGGTTATCCCCGAAAAGATTAGCAAAAAGCTCAGTGCGTATCATCGGCGCAAACAACGAAAACGCAACGGCCGGCGGGCGGTGATCGAGCCGGTCATCGGCCACCTCAAGAGTGACTACCGAATGGCTCGATGCTTCCTAAAAGGAGCACTTGGGGCCGAACTGAACCTCGGACTCGCCGCAGCTGCTTGGAACCTCAAGAAGTGGATCAACGAGCTTCTTTTGGCTCTCATTTTATGGCGCGAGCATAACTTGCAATCATGCAACCTACACCTCCAAAACAAATTTTACTCGGCTCTCTGAGCCGCATAGTGCTTTTTAAGGCGCGACTAAAATAATCTCAACAAACTCAATCTTTCACATCGCTCATCACTTCGTCGACAAAACTACTTCGCCCATTCCGAAAAATCCTGCCTCCAGCACCTTCATACCAACCAGACCAAAGCAAATGCACTTCATGCCGCGCTCGCGTCATTGCCACATAGAATAAGCGCCTCGATTCTTTTATTTGAAGCTCCGTTGCATTGTACCGCGGAATTCTACCGGCCTCAAGCCCCAGCATTATCACGACATCATACTCTAACCCCTTAGAACTATGTATAGTCGTCAGGTTTAAGCGATCCTTTGAAATATGCTGACCTCCAAAGTTTGCAACCGAGTATCCCGCCAAGGGCTGACCATCTTTACATACCTCATAGAGAGCACGAATTGACTCAACCTCATCCGCCATCGTTGGCTCAGAACGAATCATAGTGAATAGACCAGCATCACCAAAAGTTTTAATCCAATCCCTCAAGCGAGTATCTGCCCCCCTATTTGAGTAAAGAAAAGATACCAAACCTCGTCGTAATTGTCTAATCTCAGTTTCTTTTGATATTTGCGGAAAAAAACTCCGCCACTGCCACAAGAGGTTGGAAAGCGGAGGTTCACCATCCCTCCACCCCCCTGCACACCAACTGGCACACTCTTCCAACCATCCTGTCGCTGGTGTCCTGGGGTACGGATTTCCCTGATCGAACCTTACATACTCAACGCCGGCCTGATTAGCAGCATGGGCAACTGCAGCTCCACCGTGTCGATCAAGATAAAGCACTCCAATATCTCCTAACCTACGGCCTTCTCTTCGAGCTAAAGCTTCAGGCACTAGATTATTAATTGCCAACGAGATCTGCTCATCCAATCCGCCAATGCACTTATGATCAATCACAACGCCTTCTTTATCGTCGGACGCTTCGAAGTCGCGCGTTTCTGCCAGAGCCGCAGTTGACGCATTGATGATAGACTTTCCGCTGCGGTAATTGAGCCTAAGCCGAACCCTTTGAACACCCTCCACATCCGCCAGTTCGTTCATCAATGCGGGACGCGCACCGGTAAAACCATAGATCGACTGGTCTGGATCACCCACGGCAAAAAGACGGATTCCCCCTTCTATACACAAATAATTGACCATATCGTGCAACGGCACTCCTAGATCTTGATACTCATCGATGGCTAGAATTGGGTATTTGGCTTTGAGTGCCTTCCTTACCCATTCATTCTCTTGGATAAGCCTGAGACCATACAGGCTCATTGCATCAAAATCAATCTCGCCAGCTTGAAACATCAGCCTCTCATATTCCACAATAACAGGCGCAACTCCGTCATCATTTATCCAATCAGCCGACGCTCGATCTAGAACAATTCGCCTGAATTCGTCGAAGGCAGTCTTACGATACTTAGGATTCTCATCCGGGTGTATTTTAGAGAAGGCCTCAGTAAAGTAAGAATGCTGCTTACTAACAGAAGCCACTTTCAAGGGCTGAGGCAACGGCAACCCGGCAAGCTTTCCGTAAGGCATGATTACTTCACGCAAACAAAACGAGTGCATAGTACCAATAAATACTCTAGCGGATTGCTCGACCAATAATGCTCCCAGACGCTTCTTAAGTTCCTTTGCACATTGATTACTGTAGGTGATACACGCTATCCCGTGCGGCGTTTTAACATCTTCTGCTAGCATTCGAGCCAACTTGGTCGTCAAGACCTTTGTTTTCCCGCTTCCAGGTCCAGCAAGCACAACACAATGCCCTTTCGAGTCATACGCAGCGAGCTGTCGACGATTCGACTCAAACTCCTTTGCTGCCTCGGTATATTTAGCTTTATTCAACGACATACCTAATTGCTTCGAGAATGTATTTAGGACACGATCTCACTTTTGAATGAGCAATATACGAAGCCAAACGCTGGGCAAAGCGTCCCTTCCCGACGTACCCCACGTCTTTCAAAAAAACCTCTTCGTCAGTCATTTCTTTCGTCTCCGCTCTCTTTCTTGCGCGATTAACCGCCGCTTTCACGGTGCATAAATCTCTCATCGTATTCGAAATACTCCAGCAGTATCCTGCCTCAAAAAGATCGACTTCAAAGGTATACTCATTAAGGAAAATTCCGTTTTCTCCCAAAATCCCTAAACATTCGTCAAAGTCCGTCGGCGTTTCCTCTTCTCCCAACAGTGCGGGGAGTATCTGATTCACTGCCCTTTCGTCACCATACGAATCTTCGTCTCCATAGGGGTCCCCATCAGTGATCACAGCCATTGGAATATTGAGCCCGTGAGGTCCAAAGAACTTCACGTAAGGCACAAAGTTCGTACCTGCAACTGAACACACAGTCACTCCCAATGCGTCCAGATCATAGCCAGCTCTTGCAGCAAGCAACGGAACTAGAAACTTTTCAGCGTCTCCTTCCACAAGCAAAATACCTCTCGCGAATAAGCCTTCTGCCCTCGAAACATCCAAGTAGCGTTCAATATCATCGCGCTCTCGAACAGACAACGGAATCGATGATCCGGAGACACCAATGGTAGAAGTTCCCTCAGCATTCTTACGCAGAAAAATCAACGACTCGACCGGCGTTACACTAGCAATTTCAGCGGAATGAGTAGTCATCAGATAAGAAACGCGTTTTACGATTTTTCCCCCACCCTCTTCATCATCCCGAGCACTTACATTCTCTGGTGAACGGGGGCGTAAATAGCTTTTATAGACAAGTCTCTGTAAATGGGGATGCAAATGAGCTTCAGGTTCTTCGATACTAAAAAATGTGTGTTCGCGATTACCAGCATCCACCATCGCCTCCAGATCCAAAGAACGCAGAGCCAAATACAATACGTTAGCTGTGCCCAAACTTGCTTCAGAAATGTCTCTTTTCTTGTCATCGAAAAGCAATCGTAAGGAACGAAGCAGCTTATTTGGGTCAGTCGCGGAAAAACCGAGGTCCATCTCCGTCGCATGATTTGCTCCAGCCATTCGTTTCAATGTTCTATTGATCTTGATTCTGAGTTCTTGAATAGGTTCCAGTTCTGAAATCCGATCGGTCGCACTGGTAACCGCATCTGCAATATCGTCCAACTCCCTGGGCTCCAATTCAGACTTCATTTGATCAAGCAGCGGCTTCAAAGGTGAGCGACTCCACCGCGCGAGATCTCCTTCTGCGTCCCTGAGCGCACTCATCACTTCGATTGGCATTCGCTTTCGAAGTTCATAGCCGAATCGATTCTCAGGACGATCTCCTCCATAGGTTACAAATTCAAAGTCTTCCTCATTGCAAGGCTCACGCCCGAGGTCAGGAATCGGGCCAAACTCGTATGTCAGTCGAGCTACCATTGGAGTAGGCTCAACGAGATGTTCCGCAAGTATCGCAAGCTCGTCCTCATCATCTTCGAAATCTGAAATTTCCACACAAATTTGAATATGAGATTCTTCGTCTAATGGTTTGGCACCATCCCAAAAGTCTTCATGCCTCAACTGACGGGCACTATCCGGCAGTGAGGGATCCATCACCAGACGAAGCGCATGGATCAAGTTCGTCTTACCAATCTGATTCTCACCAAGAATCACGGCTGATCGCCCTAACTGCACCTCAAAATCGGAAAAATTTCGGAAATTTCGTATTTTTATGGATGAAAGTCTCATTGTTTTTAATACCTCACAAATTTAACAAAGATTATTTTCGTCCATGCGCTTCGTATGAGTGGAAGTTCGACTGGCCTTTCTTTATTTTGTTTTTCCCGAGTGCTGTTAATTCAATTTTGTCTTTGAGTTCAGCCACTAGCGACTCCCAATTATCGAGCGGCAAATCCTTCGGCAGGCCTCCCCATTTGTCCTGTATCTGCTTCCTGACAACGCCTGGATGAACGCCCCCAGGCCGCTTTTGACCATAGCTCTTCCCCGCACTACGCCACTTGGCAAGTCGTGCAATCAAGTATTCCAAATAATTATATCGCTTTGGGTCGCTACCGATACTGCCGGGCAGAATTATCGAGCCCTTCGATGCTTTGCTTGATTCATAAGTGTTATTAATAGTCTCAGCCATTTGACCGAAATTGACTTCACTGATGACCTTCCCTGTAGAATTCGTTTCTGCCACCACCAACCGAGGGTGATACCCATAGGTAAGCATCCGCTTCCATAGATCCAGTTCAGCTGTAGGAATGAGCCCTTTCTCCGCCCGAGTATGGCAGTTCGAGCAGATCGCCAGAAGGTTTAAATTGTCATTATTGCTGGGATCTCCATCAAGATGATGAATCTCCAATTCTGAAATGCCATTCGTCATGCACTTAGGGTTAGGGCACCTACTCTCAACTTCGTCGAAAAGCATATGTCTAATTTTGATAGGGATGGAGGTTCTTCTTTTGGCCATAGTATGTTTCTTCGTTTTGGTCGATTCAGTTATTGCCAGAGGGTCTCAGCATTACGAAATATTTGTGTGCGTAGTTCATTTTCTGAAAGCCCTACAATATCAGCCAATCTTTCGATGGTGGAAGCCACTTGATACGGACGCACGGGAACGTCTCCAGCGGTCGCCACAAACGGACCATCAGTCTCTGTCAAGATGCGACCAATGGGGATCTCTCGTATCATTTTCACATGCCTCTCGCGAGACAACATCTCACCATTAATAGAGAAATAACAGCCCAGCTCAACTCCCCGTTTCATCTCAGATAACGAACCGGTGAACCAATGCAATACTGGTCCTACGTTAGTCCCATTGAGATTGCACTCCAGAGCATTGAGGACATGCTTTGTGGCTCGGGTCGAGTGTATGGATAAGACTTTATCACCGACTTGAGCACACGATTGAAGGATACGAGTGAATATCTCCCGCTGTTTCTCAAAAGAACGATAATGCCTTGGACTTGCATCCAAGCCAATCTCTCCCACGAATCGAGTTTTGGGAAGCAACCGTTCAAACAACTCAAACTCATGACCACGCTCGGCTACCAATTGCGGATGAAGCCCTAGTGCCGCTCGAACAAAATTAAGATTTTCTGTGAGCTGAAGGTTCCTCTCAAACGCTGCGGGAATCGTGGTCACAGCTAGCGTCAAGACTCGTAGCTTTTCACACTCAGCTATGATCTCTTCAAAATCTGGATAGAGGTCGAGATGACAGTGAAAGTCTACAGCTATCGGACGTTCGCTCATATGGGACGACTATTGGTTGTTTTGAGAAGTTCCGCGATTTCGTTCATTCCGTTTTGATAGACTGCAACATAGTCTTCCAGTTGGTCGCCAACATCAGTCAATGGACCAGATTTGAAAATAGCTAATCTCGCGTATTTTGGATTCGCCTGAAGTTTAGCAATTGTTGACTTTGCGGCTCTCACGTGCGCTCCCTCGGCTTTCTTGCTATTTAACACCTGCCCTTTTAGCTCAACCCCATATTCAGTAGTATCACCATCATAATCTAAGCCAAACAGGGTAGAAGCTCTGCGGATTAAACAGGGCATGCAATAACCACAGTGACGAGGAGCGTGCTTATCCCAACGAGCTTTAGCCGGAGACGAGCAAGACATCGTTTGCGGTAGCAGCTCTTTAAGGTAATGGAGATCTTTACAATCGCGAATCATCTGCCCTTTTGTCTGGGTTGCATATGGATTGAGCAATCTTCCGCTGAGGCCGATGGCACCTAGCAGTTCATTCCAGCGAGCGACATAGTAAGGGTGAGCGGTCCGAGGACCGAGCGCCCCAAGTCGAAGAGAATCCAAAGGGACATTTAAGGAGATCAAGCCGTTCTCAGGAAGATATATCAGGGTGTCTCCGCTGCTCCCATCAGCAACGTAAGCGGCAAGCGAGAAAAACAGGAAAGAACGAGAACGTTGAGTCCCCTCATCCCCACCATTATGCAATATATTTCGTGGAAAACCTAAATTCCCCCGCAAAGAATCAAAGCTAGATTTACCATATTTTTGCTTCAGTGCATCTAATACAATTCGCTGATATGTCCTGGTCGTTCCATCCGAATAATGACTCACAAAAATAGGTTCCCGACCACTGGTGAGCAAGTCAATTGCCCCAATACAACTATCCAAACCTCCTGAAAGAAGTGAGACACAGTCACGAGGAGCCAAGTTGAATTTATCTGAAACAGGGACGATTATCTGTTTGGCCTTCGGACGAGGTCTAAACTGAAAACACCAACGATCCCCAGTCAAGAAATGTAGCATTCCACTCAGTGCTCCAGCTTGAGCTTGCCACAAACCCGGATCGCTAACGGGGAAATATAAAAAGATCTCCCGCGTCCATCCATCTTGAGCATTCTTAGCGCGAGAGATACGAGTATCCACTCCCATTACAGCAGTACCCAGCAGAAGCAAATCAAAGGCAATTTCAGAAGGACTTAGGGCAAGTTCTTTTACCGCATCTATGGTATTCTGGATACCAAAATTTAGTAATCCTAATATATCATATAAATCGACATTTGATACTACCGAATGAGGATCATCTGGGGTGACCTGAAATCGATCCTTATTGTTCATTTGAAAGACAATGTGATGGCGGAACATAATTTTATTCTGTTGTTAGCTGCCCGAGCAAATGGTATGCAGCTTCGTAAATCTCATGTGTGATTTTAGTGAGCTGCTGGCTGCCTATACTGCCAAAATCAGAAAGTGGACCACCGACAGCATCCCTGACACAGCCGGATATGACTGCTGAAAGGGTTGCTTCAATGCCTTGGACTGCGAGTGTATCATCAGGTACGGCAAGACAGTTAACCCCAACATCATTGATAACCCGATCTTTTATCGAATTCGAAACAAAGCCAATAAAGAGCTCTCGCAGCTGTTCCTCAGAAAACTCATCCGCCATATCCAGACCTTGCTCGCTAAGATCTGCAATTGCATCCGCCAGAGCATCCCTTGCAATCCCTTCATCAATAGAGCCACCGGGATCAAGACAGAGGGCATCGATGAGTAAAGGGAGTATTTCATCAACTGGTTTTCCTTGGCAGTCTTTAAGGCCAAATTGCTTCAGTGCTTCAGGCGTTCCCACAGAAGCCACAGCCTGAGCGAAAGAAAGAATCTTGCTGGCCGTGCGCTGAGGCCCTGCCATTCGGTGCGCGGCAGTGCGTGCTCCCCCACTAGCACTGCCGACATACTCACTTAACGCACGATTGAGTGTGTTGCTATTCCCAGTGCGAGAAAAAGAAGTGAGACTCGCGCGAGGTGCCCGAAACCTTTTTGCATCAGGCGGCAAAGAAATTGGAGGTAGCTCAGCTTTCCCCTCTCCATTAGGCTCATCGGAACCACCTTCTGGCACATCGATAGGATCGAGCCCATCGATGCCTGGCAATTCGCCACACCAAGTTGGAATCAGAGGCGAATCATTCTTTGGCCCAGATGAAGCTGCAGAAGTACCCATAACTAAGTCTCGATTTTATTGATTTTAGCCGTCGCAGTCGCACTCTTCCTGAGTGCTTTGTTCTCAGTTTGATTCATCCAAGTCTTGTATAACCGCTTAAACGCAGCTTGGGCAGGTTCCGACGAAAACGCCTTATTCCAGCCAGAGACAACCCATGCTCCGAGATCCGACGGAGTTCTCGATTTCAGAATGTCAATGAGTGGCAATTGCAAGTTCGGATGACTCTCCGCCAACAAAATAAGTCCCTCCATCTCGTTAGGCTTAGATGCTAAACTGGATTCTTTCAGGACATCTTCTCTCAGTGTGTCAAAAATCGCGCGCGCATCCGCATCGACCAACTTCTTAACGGCCTCTCTTTGACCACTCGCACTCAGGGCGCCCCCCTTTAGCTTCTCATAAAGCGCTTCATGTATTCCCAGCCCTCCATTGACGCCAGAGAACATCCGCTTATCCCGAGTGACAAATGCATACGGTCGTAAATCAATGCCTCCTAGCTTTGGATCAAGGTCGAGCCATTGCTGAACGGTAGGGTTTTTCGACCAATTTGCAACCGGCTCGGAATCACCCAAAGTTCCCCGCTTCGTATTACCCTTTTCCAGCATTTTTATCTGCTCGGGTTTACCATCACGTGATGTAGCAATCATCGCAATCAACTGTTCATATTCATCCAGCGCAAACCTTTCGAGCAGCATTAGCTTGGCAAGAATCGGACGCTTGATCATCTTATTGAATCCACGCGCCTCGGCAATTGATTCTCGTAATATAAGCGTATTAAGAAAACGCTTGATCTGCCTAGGATTACCCTTTGTTCCCGCTGTGAGTAGAGGCGTTAATTGAGCCGCCAGAGTTAATGACGAATTGATTTTAGACGGCACATCCCCAATGGATTCTTCGATTTTTGCCCGGTCTAAGCCATTTGAAATCCAAGGCATCATCAATAGCTTGCGGGCAAGTTCAAGATATGGCGCAAATTCTTCAGCATTCAATTGCTGCTCGATCAGCAGCAAAGTAATATAAGTCCGAGTTTCGGATGAGCCCAAGGCGGGAATGCGGAAAGGCACCTGAATGAGCTTTTCCAAATAGTTACGAGAGTAAACCTGCGGCGAGATTCTTCCGGGCAAATCGGGAAAGTGCTGCCTCACGGCGTATTCCACCATAGTTTCATCTACCGCAATCACGAAAGCAGAGCGCTCAACAAAAAGAAAAAGCCGTATCGCCTCCAAAGTTTCGATAATTGTGATGGGCAAACAACGGTCCAGATCATCGACTAATATAACCAGCTTCTCAATACCCGCCTCATCAAGCAGCGTCGTAAAATCTCGCCTAAACTCATGGACTTGGCTTGGGACTGTCGAAGCGCTATGATCGGGAGTGCTCACCAGTTCTTTTGCGGTGCACAAAATCGCATCCATATCAGTCGTCGTGATAGCGTCGTGTCCCTTTGCTAAAAGTGATTTCGCAAAATTCGACAAACCTCCAATTTGCTGTGGTGATGGTAGTCCCGTAGCCACATTATACGCCAAGCCTCCAGCATGTTTTGCGACTTTTAACCAATTAATCTGCTTCAATAGACCTTTAGCCTGCTCTTTGACTTTCACTGATTTTGGGCGAGCATCAAGGATCCCATTAATCAGAGACTCTAACAGCACCAGTTTAGCGTCTTCAAAGCCTTGAAAAGTCCAACTATTAAACTTAAGACAAAGCGTCTTCTTCTTAGATGCTAGGTTCGCCTGAACCATAGCTAATACACTCGATTTACCAGCCCCCCAATCTCCGTGTAATCCTATCGAGATGGGCTCGTTACCAGCATTATCCAAGAGAGCAATCACTGAGACGGCAATCGGCTCATACTGGAGCAAATCTACGTCAGTTTCATTATCATTGAAGAACATCAAGTTGTAAGATATCAAAAATATGATTATAAAAACAACCAGAAAAGCACGTAAAGCGTATAAAGTTTACAATCGAACGACAAACTAGCAGACCAACATCCGTTCAATAAAAGCCAACGTCCCATCGAGCAAAAAATCTAAAGATACGGTTTGAGCCCAAAAACATGGTGCAGTGCGGAAATCCGAGAAATAGATAAAGAGTATTTTTGTAATATAAAATACTTTAAGGCGGCATCTTCTTGCACATCGCAGGCGACTTGCTTTATACAACCCCCGTGTATGCCAAACTGTAGCTTCCATACAGGACACGAAATCACACGAAACTCCCAACTCCCAAACGAAGACAAGAGCACCAAAGTCTTCAAACCAATGCTTGGTTTTCGTGCAGAAACTATCGCCGCAGATCTAGGATATCGACAAGGTCTACTTCACTAACAATGGAGAGCTTGTGAAACGCTCGAAACGCACATCAGCAACTCAGTTACTGAGATTTTTGATCCCTTCAAGCCAATGGGCAGCCATTTTCTTGGCACCATTCACGTTAGGATGCACTTTGTCTCCCACGGTGTCAGTCGTCCAATCGAATCCATTATCTTGATCGACCAGCACCATATTATCGGCAAATTCCGAATACTTCACGTAATCGGCCAACTTTTTATTTAACTCAGGAATGTAATCATATTTCGGTAGCTTCCCTGCTGTGATCACTTGAGCGATCAGGATCGTCGCTCTTGGATTGATCTGTATAATCGTACGCACAATAGAATCCGTATCCCGTAGAATACCCGGCACTGGTTTGTCTTTGCTAAAGCTATTATGTCCGGAGTGCAGCAGGACGACATCGGCGGGATACTGCCGATAAACATCTTCAATAATTGAAGCAAGATACGCAGTGTTTTTGCCGCTATACCCCGCATGTGCCGAATCGCTATCTTTCTTTGGGCCGATAAATGTATATGGCATTCTCTGGGCCTTTAGCATCTTCGAAAGAAATTTTCGGTAGCAAACAAAGTGCTCGCCGCCTTCGGTGATCGAATCACCTAAGGCAAGCACAGTGATTTCTACGGGAGGGCTCGCATGTAAGCTTCCACACATACTCATGAGGCAAATAAAGATACTTAGAAATTTCATCATTAAATTATTTAGACTGAATACACTTGTATGGAGAAGATCGAGGCAGGGGCTCCATGAGTATCCAAGAGCTCTAATTTCAATCGATTCGTTTCAACTGGCTCGCGTAGATTCAACTCAACACGCCCTTGATAGTTTTCGCAGTCCTCGGCCAATAATTGGCCCACTCCGGCATACAGACGATAATGCTTCACACAGAAAGGCATGGCATCTTCCGCATGATGCCACTGGACCGTCTCCATGGCATGATCGTAATCGACATCAAAGAAGATGACGACTTTCTGAACTTTCTTGAGGCCATCCCAGATCAATTCAAGTGTTGGCTTTTCGTCGCTAAGATCGGCCATCCAGGCATTAGATTGAATAAATGGACGCGCGTAGTCATTCCGCAATTGGTCCGCGCCAAAACAACTCAAGGGCGGGTTAAAAGTCACCGCAGGAAGTTTGCCCACGGGACGCCTTTCCGGCAACCAGAACTCGAAGCAGTTAAAACCAGCACCGACCGGGGGCCTTTGCACCGCATCCTTAGCCACTTTTTTATTGGCTGTGTGCACGAGAGGCATCACTCCGGTGTGATGCATCTCGGATTGAACAATTTCCACTCCCGGGCATGCCATTAGACAGACAAAAACATACTCGAACTCGGCGATTTTAGCACTAAACTTGGCAGTCACTGCCATCGCTTCGCCTTCCGGGATCAAAAGAGAGAGCGTTTCCAAAATGTCGTCTGGTGTATAATTACCTGCGAGACTCGAACGGCGCAATTGCACCTCCAGCGTCTGATCCGATTTCGAACTAAAGTAAAAAGTCATTTCCGGCAAGACACCCGGCTGAGCGGGTAGCAATAAAGCGCGGGCACAGTCCATCGTTGCCAAATGCTTGGACTGTGAAAAACTTGCTAACTGAGCCTCGCTGGACACCTTCACCTGCGCGGAGTGAAACAAGTCTTCACGATCTTCAGGCAGTTCAAGGTGCGGAATATATTGTCCCGAACGCCGCAAGCGACGTTGCAAAGCCTGCATCTGATCCTTCTCGAGCAAGTCACGCGGATTAAAGCCGCCCTCTTGGCACATCGCCGCCGCCATCCCGACCGCCTGGGCATTGTGAGCACAGGTCATCATCACACGAGTCGAACCAAAAGCGACATGCGAAGACGAGATTAGACGCCCTGCAGTAAAGAGGTTGTCCACATTGCGGCTATACATCGTCCGATACGGAATCTGATACACCCCTTTACTATGAAACTGATGACAACCGGAATCCGCACTATACAGGCCATCTGCCGGGTGTAAATCAATCGCCCAACCTCCAAAGGAGACGGCATCGTCAAAACGCTTTTGCTCCACGATATCGGATTGGCTCATCATCAGGTCGCCTTCAAAGCGACGGCTTTCCCGCTTTCCAGGGATCGTACCGATCCATTCTAGGGTCTGAGTCTCCGCTTCTGGAAATTTTCCCGAATTTTTGATGTAATCCCATACGCCGTATGCCACCTTCCAGAGTTCCCATTTGATCTCCTCGGTGTCGTGCACGGTATCCATACGGCCGCCATATTCCAGCCACCATAGCGCGCAGCCATATTGCTTCACTTCGATTTGATCATGACGCGGGATCGCTTTGATGTCCTTCAATGCAAAGTCCGGAGCCACATATTTAACCGGTTCGCCCGTGTCCTTACCGTAAAAATAAATGGTGTGCCCGAGCAACTCACCATAGCTTTCCGCGGGAGCAAACGCTTCATCAAACTCATCCGCCTTTTCAGCACCGACACGGTAAGCCGCGCCCGCTAAGTAGCCAACAATTCCATCTCCGGATGCGTCGCAAAAGAGTAGCGAAGTCACATCGTAGAGCGTGCTGTTTTGACTACAAAACGCGTGAATCGTTTTGATCCGGTCCGGACCATCTTTGTCCAAGCCCACCATCGCGGTGTTCAGCAACAAGGTAATATTCGGCTCGGCTCTCACTTTCTCCAAGAGCAAGGAATCAAAATAAAGCGGATTACCTTCGCGGTTGCGCCACAGATTCTCAACAGCAATCTCATCGATCACTCCGCCCTCGCGGGACCAGCGATTATTATTCCCCTGGTGTGAAGTCGCCCCAAGGGCCCAGAGACGGACCTCGGACGAGGCATTACCACCTAAGACAGGTCGGTCCTGAACCAAGACCACTTTGACTCCTTCACGCGCAGCAGTGATCGCCGCACAGGTGCCTGCAAGCCCCCCGCCCACGATGGTGAGGTCGGCTTCAAGTTGGATTTTTTTGAGCGCACGCTCCGATGTTGGTTCAGAAATAATCATTCAAGAGTTCGTCGTTTTTGAGTTTTAATAAAGAGAAAGATCGAACCGGAAATGCACAGGAGCACTGCTCCAAAGACCGCGAGGATTCCATGCCCCGACTCATTAAAGGGGATGAGCCCAAACATGAGCAGCGCGCAGACCAGCAAACAGCCTCCCACGATGATGGCGGGCAAGGCGCTGGCCTCGGTCACTTTACCGGCGGCAATCACATCACTGACCTGCTTCTGCACACGAATCCAACCAATCGAGGTTTCCCCACGCCAGTAATGCATAGTGGTCAAAATACTAACAGGAATGAGCACTCCGATGATGAGATCTACGGTGGTGCCATTCGCTTGAATCCATTCAGCCAACGCGATGGTCGATCCCGAAAGCAACCAACCATTGGCGCCGAGCCCAAGTTTAAGAATCAGCCCTAAAATAAAGCTGATCGCCACCGTCATCCAAATCGCGCGAATCCCGATACGCCGACTAAACAATCCCCAAATCGTCGGTGCCAGCAAAGGCCCCACCATCAAACTGGTAATTGCGACAACCACCTTTTCCGCCCCCCCCAAGTAGGGAATTAAAAGCGACACAGCGATGAGCACAGCCCCTAAGGCGATGGTAAAAAGACGCCCAACATTCACGAGGTGCTTCTCGCTCGAACTCGGTCGAAAGACCCGACGATAAATTTCATCTGTTAGCACACCAGCAAACACATTGAGCTGTGAGCTCACCATACTCGCGGTCGCGGAAAACATTGCAGCGACCATCAGTCCCACCATCCCGGCCGGAAGCACCGCCCGACAGGCCAGAATGTAAGCCTCCTGCGGATCCGCATTTGGATCCATGGTGCGATAGATCATCGGCGGCAGGAGCCACAGTATGGGACTACACAGGTAGAGTCCTCCAAACAAAAAACAGCTCTTCTTCGCATCCTTCTCACTCGATACACAGATAAAGCGTTGAGCAAAAGCCCATTCCGCTCCAATCATAAAGAAATGGATCACCACCCAACCAACGAGAAAGAACATCGTGTATTTATCACTGGTTAAGGCAAAAAATCCTTCGGGAGCTTTCTCTAAAAAGGCACTCACCCCGCCGACTTGGCCGAAAGCAAGCGGCACGATGAAGAGCACGGCTAAATTCAATACAATGAACTGCAAGACATCCGTCATCAGCACCGCCCAAAGTCCACCGGCCATGGTGTAAATCACGACGATCCCACCGAAAATAACGATCGCCCACATGAGTGAGAGATTACCCGTCGTCGGATCTTGCAAAGGGTTTCCATCCGCCAGTGGCATCATCGCCACCAGGACGATTGACAATGAATAGAGCGACACCGCCACTCCAACAATCCGGAAGATCATCATCGCCCACGTATAAAACTGCACCGCAGAAGCGCCGAAACGCAGTTCGATAAACTCGGCCGGTGTCTTCACCCCCATTCGCTTCCAGTGCCCCGCGACGAAAAAACCTACCAGCAACGCAGCCACACCATAACAAAGATTGATGACGACTGCGACTAACCCGTGCTGGTAGGCAATCCCTCCCCAGACAACAAAAGTTCCCGCTGAGAACATCGTCATAAAAGAACTCAGTCCGGAAGTCCACCAAGGGGACTCCCCGCCGGCGGCAAACATATCCGCCGAGCTCTTGTTTTTAGACGACAAAAATAGCCCCACCCCGAAAATTCCGGCGAGATAAATAGCGAGCACAAAGTAATCAATTGAGAGCATAAACAGAGAGGATTGAGTCTTGATTTGCCGAGGCACTAAACCTCGTGGTTGAATCCATTTTCATCGCCATAAATCAGATATACAATGAAGCATTGTGATTAGGGGAGATGCGAATGGGATGGAAGACTTCGAGAAGGCGAAACCAGTAACTCAATCTGAAGGTCACAATTAGAGGTTCCACCAACCCAATCCACAACCGCCAGAGGCTTGTTACTGTCACATGGCGGGATATTTTTACTTCGCTCCTGTTTCGGATTTGAATCAAATAAACAATCGCAGGAATCACATCCTAGAGCTTATCTTCACTCGCCCTCTTTCATACTCGACCGCCATGCACATCCATTACGACGTCACGCAATCTCAATTTTCACTGCAAGCTGGCAACGCCACTTACGCGCTCAAAGTATCGAAACAAGGTCTCCTCCAACACGTTTACTGGGGTCCGCAGCTTTCAACGTCGGGTACCGGTCCGAGCTCTGTCCCGATTCAAGAGCGCGGCTATACACCAAACCTTGCTGGTGCACCGAATGGCATCAGTCTGGATACACTTCCCCAAGAATTTCCAACTTATGGAAACTCGGATTTCAGAGAGCCTGCTTTCGAAATTTTCCAGCCTGAAACCGGCTCTCGAATTCTGTCGCTCCGCTACAACTCACATACGATCTCAGAAGGCAAACCCAAGTTGGAAGGCTTGCCATCGACTTATGTGGAGTGCGTTGAAGATGCCGAAACGCTGACAATCTTATTGGAAGATGCACGGCTTCAGTTACAAGTAGAGCTGCACTATACTGTTTTCCCAAAACATCCGATCATCACGCGATCCGCACGGATTCTCAACAAGGGAAACCAAAACCTGGAAATTCGACGAGCACTCTCCGCTTCAGTCGATTTCGACGCGGAGCTTTCCGACTACAAATTCGTTCAATTATCCGGGGCCTGGATTCGTGAGCGGGATGCACATTTCTCAACGCTAAGACCGGGTGTCCAGGCAATTTCCAGTCAACGTGGCACCAGCAGCCACCAGCAAAATCCATTTTTCGCACTTGCCGAAAAGGGAGCCAATGAAACCGATGGCTCCGTCTACGCTTATAATCTGATCTACAGCGGTAACTTTCTCGCTCAAGTGGAGCAGGACCAATTTCAATGCGTCCGCGCTCAAATAGGCATCAATCCCTTCGATTTCACATGGCAGTTAAAACCAGGAAGTTCTTTCCAAGCACCAGAAGTTGTCATGACATACGCAGCCGATGGACTGGGAGGCATGTCGCGGGCGATGCACCGATTTTATCGTCAACACTTACTCCCAATCGCCTGGCGTGATCAACCTCGCCCAATTCTGCTCAACAATTGGGAAGCGACGTATTTTGATTTCGATGCCAATAAAATCGAATCGATCGCAACCAGTGGTGCCGAACTCGGCGTCGAATTATTCGTCCTGGATGATGGCTGGTTTGGCCACAGGGATGATGACCGCACCTCTCTGGGCGATTGGGTCGTCGATCACAATAAATTACCTGATGGACTCGAGAATCTCGCCCAAAAAGTCAAAGCTCAAGGCATTGAATTCGGCCTGTGGTTTGAACCCGAAATGGTGTCGCCCGACAGCGAACTCTATCGGTCACATCCGGATTGGTGCATCCATGTGCCCGATCGCCCCAGAACCGAAAGCCGAAACCAGCTGGTGCTCGATTTTTCGCGCAGCGAAGTTCGTGATGCGATCTATGCGCGTATCGCCAAAATCCTCTATGAGGTCCCGATTACCTATGTCAAATGGGACATGAACCGCCATCTAACTGAGCTGGGTTCGCTTCGTTTGGACGCCACTCAACAACAGGAAACGGCCCACCGATTCGTTTTGGGGCTCTACGAAATCATGGGCCGGTTCAATCAAGAATTCCCCCACATTCTATTCGAAGGCTGTTCGGGAGGGGGCGGGCGCTTTGATCCGGGCATCCTGGCTTACATGCCTCAAATATGGACCAGTGATAATTCGGATGCGATCTCCCGCCTACGGATTCAATACGGCACCAGCTTAGCCTATCCCTTGAGCACAATCGCCGCTCACGTCTCGGCAGTGCCGAACCACCAGGTCGGCCGCACGACACCGCTGCGCACTCGGGGGCATGTCGCTTGCACCGGAGCCTTCGGCTACGAACTGGATTTAGGCACCTTAACGGAAGCAGAGAAATCCGAGGTTTGCAGCCAGATCGAATTCTACAAAACGGTTCGTCCCTTGCTCATCTCTGGCGATCTCTACCGCTTGAAAAGCCCCTACGAATCACAGGAAGCCGCATGGATGATCGTCTCCGAAGACAGGCACGAGGCCCTCGTCACACACGTCACTGTGCTGAATGAACCCAATGCACCCGCGCGCCGCCTCAAATTACAAGGCCTGTCCTCAGAAATAAAATACAGCGTCCGGGCTGACGGGGATTCATACACGGTCAGCGGCGATGTCCTCATGCATCAAGGGCTGTTTGTTCCGCAGGCCAGCAGTGACTTTGAAAGCATTCAGTGGCTCGTTCAGGCCTTGTAAATTGAGAGCCCATCAGTAGCGCACATCGCTTCAGAGCTTTGCGAGTAATCCCTGACGCAGGGCAAAGGCATACACTGCCTCCAAAGTTTCTTCATACACGGGGCTCTTTCGATAGTAACCATGATTGCCATTCTGATTCGGAAAGAAGTCACAAGTATTGCCATGCGCCAGCATACTGGCCTGAAACGCACGCGCTCCGGCAAATGGCACCGTCCCATCCGCCTGCCCATGGAAGAGTAAGGTCGGTGGCATCTTTGAGTGCACCCGATGCAGCGGCGAGAGCGTCTGCCAGTCAGAACCGAGTTTTGCGTGACCATAACCAGCCTCCGAAGTATCGATCACCGGATTAAAAAGTATTACTGCATCGGGTCGAAATGAGGCCGACCGAGTGACCTCTCGATAATCCTCAAAAAGCGCCGTTCCGATCGCCAAATGCCCCCCGGCAGACGCGCCGGCAATGGCAATCCGATTCGGGTCGATCCGCAGTCGCTTTGAATCCATCCGTAGATAAGACATGGCATCCTGTACATCCGCCACTGCATCAAAAACCGAAGACCCATGCTGGTGGGTATCCAGTAATCGGTATTCAACACAAGCCACCACAAATCCCATAGCACTGAGTCGCTCCGCCATGGGAAAGAAAATAGCCGGATAGCCACGCGTCCAGCCTCCGCCATGTACCAAGAGGATGGCGGGCCGCTCACTTGAAGCGGCGTTCCGTGGCTCAAAACAGTGCAGCCAAAGCGAGCGCCCATTGACTGTTTTATAAATAGCCCGAAAATCCGGCTCCCGTGTCGTGCCGGTCATATCGCCCTGAAGCATTGAGTTCATCAGAACTCCCAGACAGAGGCAGCAGAATAGAATTCGTTTCATTTTAAAATATCCATGAACAGCAGACCACCACTCATTCGTAAGCCAACTCGCTTGATTTTAGGACAGGTGCCACCGTCTCGGCCCACACCGCATAGCCTCGGTCATTCATGTGCAGATTGTCCCTCTTGAAAATGTCCGGACGTATTGTGCCATCGAGATTCAACATCCCCGAAGAGCTATCGATGTAAGTCAGCAAGGGGTTTGACTCGCAAATCCCTTTCAGCAACTCATTCGCTTCTTGCATACGCCCCCAGAGATTCTTGCGGGCAAGGCTCGGTTTAATGGCCATGACATAGAAGCGCACCTCCGATTGATCGGCATGCACTTCACGAACGATAGCCTGAAAGCAATCGGCCACAACTTGTGGCGATGCTCCGTGAGCGAGGTCGTTATCTCCCTCATAGATCAGCACAGCCCGAGGTCGGCTTTTCAGAATCAGTGTATCGACCGAGTAGAGCACATCATCAAAAGTGCTCCCGCCAAAACCACGGCGAATGATTGTCAACGGAGCCAAGTCGCGCTGGATACTCCCCCACATGCGCATACTCGAACTACCAACTGCAACAATGCCACCGGGCGCCTGCACCTCTTGGTCAAATCGACGCATATCGCCGGCATACTTAGTCGGGCTACGGTCATAAAACTGCGTAAATGCAGTGCGTTCATCCGCGGCCTGAAGACCAGTCCCGGTAAAAAAACTGAGCAATAAAAGTAAACTGAGTTGGATAGCATTGTATTTCATAAAACTGATTTATTCTGCTGAAGATCATCATACATCTTCCTGTAAAAGGCGTTGTCGATCGGATACCAAATATAAGCGATAATGGACGCAACATGCCCCAGAATCGGCACGCCCAACATGACAAGGAGAAAGGCCCAATAGGCCTCGCTGGACCATGGCATGTTTTTCGTATATCCGATATAAGAGAGCGCGCCACCGATGAGTAAGCCGGAGATCGACGAGACCATTTTATCGACAAAACTAAAAGTCGTCCCGACCAAGCCTGGAGCAAACCGGCCATTCTTCCAATGCTCATAGTCCGCCACATCGGCAATCATCGGTATAATATTCATATATGAGATACCCGTGCCAGCATTCACCAGTAGCATCAGTGCCAAAAAGAGCACCGCCTGCTCAGGTGCAAAAGGTTGGACCACAATAATGAGCACTCCGAAAATCAGCCCCATCCAAGTACCGAAAAGAAAAGACACCTTCTTATCATAACGCCGCGCCACGATCACTCCCAAGGTGTTTCCCATAAAGAGCGCAGGTAATCCCAAGAGCGAAACTTTAGCCTGCATGTCGAGACTCTGAACCGTATACAAATAAAAATACACGGCTGCCGCCCCCTGTAGATTACTAGCGAGTTTGTTCGTCGCCGCAGCCGTCACCAACATTTGCAAAGGCCGATTTCCATTAATTAAACTGAAGATCGCAGTGACTTTGATCTTCTCCTTCTTCACTTCCTTTGAATAACACTCAGGACGGTCGTGATCCTTGAGCGCGAGAATGGAACAAACAGTCAACACCGCATTCACGGCCACAGTGATCACTGCGATCACCCGATAGCCATCCGGATTTGAAAAGCCACCCTCAAAGCTATCCACGTATTTAACCGCAAAAGCGAGAAAGAGAGACCAATAAGCAGTCGAAATAATCGCAGTGAGAAAGCCCAAAGTCGAGCGTTGCCCTGGATCATTCGTCAACTGCACCTGAGCCGACTTCGTGCAAGCAGTCTGACAAGTATACCCAAAGATATAAAAAATGTAACTGCCGATAATCCATGCATATTGAAGCAACTCGTTCTCAAAATGAACAAAGCCACCAAAGAGAAGAAAAATCCCAATATTAATAATAATCGAGCCCACGAGGAGAAAAGGACGAAACTTCCCCCATCGGGTCACTGTATTATCAATTAAAGTCCCAATGATCGGATCAGTGATACCATCAAAAACCCGGACCAACATCATAATGATCCCCGCGACAAAGCCGGACAAAACCAGATTATCCGTCATCATCACCACTAAGAAAGTCCCGATAGTGCACAGCCCCGCATTGGTTGCGGTATCGTTAACTGAGAAAGCTAAAATTTGCCATGGCTTGGCTTTGTGGTAGTGGGTGGGGTGGGTATCGCTCATATAAGACTGTTTCACTCAGTTCGAGGCCTCCTCATCCCATCAAAATGACAGTATTCGGGGAGCCGTAGAATGACAATTGGCTGTATTGCCCCGCCGACTGAACCTCCGCACATACGTTACTGTCACAAAATCAAATCCATCCACTCAATTAAAGTGTGACTGTAACATTCACATTAATCTGTTATCGCATGATTTCTTCTGCGAAGGTAGCGATGTTTAACCGAAAACAATCAACTTCTAAAAACATACACATATGAAATTCTCATCCCACACACACACTCTCACTGTCCTGGTGCTCGCTTCGGCAGTAATTCCACTGGCTGCTACGGCAGATATTCTTGAGATTGGGACAACAGTCGACGACTATATTCGCTCTGGCTCAAATGCCGATAATGCCCAAAATTCTACAAATTTGATTCTTGTCGGTGACACTGCAACTGCTGGCGACGAATTACGTGGAATGCTGACATTTGATTTATCCAGCTATACAGAGCTGGTTGGTGCAACGATCAACAGCGCAACACTAACATTTACAATTAATGACAGTGATGAGACTGGGGCTGGCAAGTCAGCGAATGAAACCATTACACTGAACCTATTTCAAACCAACACCTCTTTCACAGAATCAGCCACATGGAATAGTCCATGGACAACCGCTGGCGGCGACCTAGACAATCTGATTGCCAGCACAACAGGAAATCCCGGTTCTGATGCACAAGGAACTAACCTGGACTTCTCGGGAAGCAACCTAGATACAGCCATTGCGAATACGATTGGTGGCTCGATTAGCTTCATCCTGGCAATAGATCCAAGCGAAGTTGACGGAACCCGCAGTATTTTCCGCCTAACTAGCAACGAGCCAGTGATCGGTGGCGGTGTCACTGCGGATTTCTCGCCCGTTCTATCGATCGACTACACTGCGGTTCCAGAACCATCGATCTTTGCACTCTTGACGGGTCTTGCTGGACTCTCACTCGCCGTTGTACGTCGTCGCAAATGAGTTCTAACTCAATCACTTTCAAAAGGCCTGTCGGCGTCAAACGGCAGACCTTTTTTATCTCTACAGCCACGACGTAAATCCTGAGGGGAGGTTCGACCACTCACCTCCCCTCAGGACTTCCAATAGGGCTTCGCAGCTGTCTCGCCTGAATTGAGGAGGCTGCCTTCGAAGACGACAAGGTACCTTCCGTCTGGGACACCTTTGCCCGCATCCCCGGTAAAGTATTGAATGGAGACACGCTCAACGTCGTCTGCGACCATTATCATTTATACGAAAAGGATCTCGAGTTAATGGCTAAACTCGGCGCCAAAAACTACCGTCTCTCGATTTCCTGGCCACGTATTTTCCCCAAAGGGCGCGGCTCTGTAAATCCGCTCAGCATCGACTTCTACAACAGACTGATTGATGCCTGCCTGCGCCATGGTGTGCCCCCATGGGTCACGATGTTCCACTGCGATCTACCGCAAGGCCTAGAAGAAGACTTCGGAGGCTGGCGGGATCGCCGCACCGCTGATGCCTTCGGCCCTTACGCAGACACTTTAGTCAAATCTCTCGGTGATCGCGTTAAAAACTGGATCACAATCAACGAGATTTTCTGCTTCACACAGGATGGATATGGTAACGGCACCAAAGCTCCGGGAGCCAAAGAGTCGGAGCAAGTCGTCAACCAAACTTATCACACCGCCCTACTCGCGCATGGCGAAGCCGTCGGGGCCGTGCGGCAATATGGAGGCCACGGAGCACGTGTCGGCATCACTGACAACCCGATCCCAATCATCCCCTGGGCTGAAACCTCCGAAGATATTGCCGCAGCACGCCAGGCATTTATCGAAATCAACTCCCGTGTTTTGGAACCACTTTATCGGGGACAATATACCGAAGCCTACGACAAAACCGTCGGTGACAATGCAGCTCAATGAAGATGAGGATTTCAAGCTGATCAGTCAGCCCACCGACTTTCTAGGACTGAATGTCTACACCGGGAAGTTTGCACGTGCAAACGACGAAGCTGCCTTTGAAATCCTACCGATGCCCCCTCCTACCCAACTGCGGACGCGGAATGGCTAGCCCATGCCCCGCAGGCAATCTACTGGTGTGCCCGCCATGTAGCCGAGATCTACGAAGTGCCGTCAGTCGTCATTACGCAGAATGGTGCCGGCTACGACGATGCTCCACCGGTCGATGGTGAAGTGCTTGATCTCCATCGACGTGACTATGTCCGCAACTACCTCAAAGAGCTACATCGGGCGATTACCGATGGCGTTCCAGTGGCAGGCTATTTCCTTTGGTCTTTCATGGATAACTACGAATGGATGGATGGATGGATGGATGGATGGATGGATGGATGGATGGCTATCAGCGACGAGTTGGGGTTGTCTACAATAACTACGCCACACAAACCCGCACACCGAAACTCAGCGCGAAGTGGTTTAGCAAAGTCATTGAAGCAAACAGTATCCTCTAAACAGGACGGCTCGCCCCACTACCAATCAGACATCGGCAGACGCTCGCCCGTCACAGGTGACGCAGTTTCGGGGATTAATGACACTGCGATCCTGAGCTCTTCCGCAGCAGGCACCTTTAGCGTGAAACAAAGTCGCTTTGCGCCGGGATTCGGCGCATCATAGGCATGCGTTGGCTTCATCGAAACCACTTCAAGCACTGCATTGGACGGTGCGAAAACCTCGACCATGAGCGCCTCTCCATCCTGACTCAGCCGAGCCCGAGAGGCATCGAGAACCTCTATTTCCGCTAAAGTCACCATCGACCAGCAAAGCTTTGTTTCACGGCCTTCTATTGTGATCAGGTCCTCGATCTGCACGCTCCCGTTCGCATAAAGAGCGACGCCACGTGAGGACGATTTCAGCTGACCGGCATACACCGAGCTCGTATCTATGACCGAATACTTCAACGTCTCATTCGATTGATGCCTTGTGATCGGCGCCTGCCCATTGATTACTTGAGGCGCCTCGTCCACAACCAACACACTGTGACTCATATTTCCGAAACGGAAAACTTTCCAACGATCATCGCTCCAGATATCTAAACCAGCCGACTCCAATTCATGATAGGATTGCGAGCCCAAGTCGACCGCCCAACGAACTCCATCAGATTCCATGACAAACTGCCCGACATCCATGTGCCCGTGACTGGCTCCGGGCGAGCCGCCCTTTAAGCCGACAAATGATGCATTTCGATCCGTCCAACTGGAGCGATGAAAGGACACTGGGTTCACCCCATCTCCAGCCCAGCTAAGTGCCAATGGTTCCGTGCTTTGTTCATCTGCTTTTCGCCAGAGCAATAATAAAGGCAACAAACGATCATCGCCTAACACGCTCAGCTTTCCTTCGCTATGTTGCCGGAGATTACACTCGTTCCACCAAATCAATTCCGAGCGCTTCACTTTCTGGGCGAACCAATATAGTTCAGGGCGGATCCCCGGATTCGATCCCGAATCGGAGTAATTAAAAAACCATCCAGACGGGCCAACCGCATGTAGAATATAGTCAGCCGACTCTAGAAAAACCCGGCGCACGAGGAAGGTCAAAATCAGCACCCAGGGCACTTTCGAGTGCGGACATCATCATCACAGAATAGCTCGTCCCGTATGCCCAATATCCTGGCCCTTCTGGATAAGCTCCATCGGGAGCATACATGCCAAGCCCATTATCTACGTTACGGAAAGCACGGGAGATGATCTTCGAAGAGATTTCCGGCGTATCTTCAAAGACCGACAATGCACCTAGGACCAATCCTCCATGACACACTTGGTTCCAGTTATTCGGATAACTCAACCACCACATATCCTCGTCGACGGAAGTTTTTAGTCCCAGTTGGATAATCGCATCACGGATCTTACCTCGGCTCACTTCTTCCAGCGCGTCATAACACCAGTCATAACCGATAGCCATACCTGCCGTCATTTCGGCGACGTCTAGAAAGTGGTCCGGATTCCAATTCTCAAAGCCAGCGACAGCCAACATCTCAGACTCAGCTCGACTAGCATAGACATCGCGGCCAGTCAGTCGGTAGGCCATACTCAAATACATTAATCGACGTAAGCACTGACGGGACACCCCCAGTAAGCGGCGCCCCTCCAGTTCACGCTTTAGTGGCGGTTGAGGAAACACCGAGTCAGCAACCTCGATCACATAACGAGCAAATTCAGCCATCACCGAGTCTGAGTCGACACGTGCGGGAAATATCTGAGAATCCTCTGCTTTAAAAAACAGGCGGGGATGAGACTGCTCAGCCCTACTAAACTCACTCATTGAATCACTCGCCAACAAAGGTAAATCCAAGGCTAATGTGAAAAGTGTTAAAGAAATATGCCGGTTCGTCGCATCCCACTACTGAACTGCAGTCGCCCTCGGGTCATAGTCTAAAGGCATCGCACTGACATGACCATCAAGATAGAGAAAATTACGTGTCGCCCCATGCACAGGTTCGGTCGGAGTGTTCTGTGGACTGGCATTCCCCAGAGTTCTCCATATATCCGCATCGAGATCGAACATGGCGACCGCATCAGAAGGATTCGCGAGTTGACTCAGCAAAAGACCTTTTGCCCCGTAACTCTTCCCGAAAGGACGCCCAGTCTGACCATCGTGCAATAAAACTGCGTTGTTTGCCAGATAACTCGCGTGCGTTGAATCCAACGCAGCCTCACTCGCCGGACAAACCATGACTTCAACATCCCCTTCCCCATTTGTAATCTCAAAATATGGCAATAAATAAGTGACTAGTGTCAGTTTATCTTTGTTCGCATAATCGTCTGGGCACTGATTTGACCATACAAACCAGCATCCCGCCCAGGAAGTTCTCCATTGTTTTCACTCGCGTATAATAAAATCGCTTCACCGATCCGTCTCAGATTAAAGGCACATTGAGTTTGCTGCGCTTTTGTACGCACACTCCCAAAGGTCGGAATTAAAATTGCCGCAAGAATCGCGACCACTGCAATCACAGCGAGCAGTTCAATCAGGGTAAACCCCAGTGAAGAACGACGACGAAAACGTATTAAAGGCGAAGCATGCAATTGAGCGGGGCATTTCATAATTTAACCTTCTTCTGTTTAATGTAGAGTAGGAATCAAAGGGTAGACCCCAGGAGAGTAGACTCATTTCATCGAATTCACAAGCTTTCCAGTTTGACGGTAAGTATACATGTTCTCCCCTATTTCTCGGGCAGTCCGGGTGAGTTCTTCATAAGGTGTATCCGCGACGTCCACAAAACCGATGGCATAACCTTCACCGTCCCAACGTCCGGTCAGAGGTTGATCCCGAAACTGAAACCAGTGCGTGCCGACAATATTCGGATGAGTAAGCGCTCCCTGCACAAAACGTGCATAGGCGAAGGCCCGTTCTTCTTGAGTTAGGCCAGCCGGGGCGAGTCCGGGTGCAAACATTCCGCGATCATAGATACCAAAATGAAACTCTCCGATCAAAACCGGCATATCCGGAAAAGCCTCAACCCAAAGATTCGCCACCCCATGGGCATAGATATTCACGGTAAGAACATCAGAATATTTTTCACTCGCTTCAAAGAGCGCACGACGCACGGAGTCGGTTCCGATGAAACGGCAACCTAAATAAAGGCGATGCGGTGCCACCCGCTTAATCGCATCACGACTGAGGCGAAAGTATTGATCCACTGCCTTGAGGAAGAATACATTCGAATCTTCACGAAATCCTTTCGATTCAGGAACTTCGCGATTTTCCAGAAACGCATCCCAGCTAGCGTAATTCGTTTCCCACGACTTATTCAATCCATCGATGGAACCATACTTAGACTTAAGGTCTTTCTGCAACTCAAGCTTGGCAGCTTGTCCCGGAGGGCAGCGAAGCACATCATCCGTGAGCATTTGACGCCCGCGGTTACCAAAGTTCAACTCGTTGTCGATAAAGTAACCGATGCACATCGGATCGGTCAGAGACTTAAGAACAATCGGCGACTTCTCGCCTGCAGCCTTAATTAAATTCTCCATCGCATCAATGTATTTTGGATCAAATACATCGTAAAACTTCAGCTTACTCCCCTTTAACTGAGGCAGCTTCGTATCGTGGTCCGTCAATTGTAAAGTATACGGCATCTTGCCCATATTCATGAGATCCTCATGTCCCCAGTTACCGATCGTATTGATTCCCCAATGTTCCAAACGCTGAGTGAGGACATCGAAGAAAGCTGCATTGTAATCATCGGTCTGGTATTTCTTACGCAGGTTCCAATCAGTGAAAGGAAGCTCCCGCTGACCTTTGGTGCTAAAGTCAAACCATTCAGCGTGATCCCGCACCGGAGTGGCATCAGTGTGTGTCCGTAAAACATCAATCCCCTGAGAATAGAAGAGATGACCACTCGGATCCACAAACCACCATTTACCTTGGTATTTCTCGACCCGGAAATAGCCGGTAGCTTTCAACTTTGGCCCATTCGCCCAACCACCGTATTCATTCCACTCAGCGGGACGCTCAGACTTTTTAAGTTCAGCCAGTTCGTTCTGGTATGCACGCACCAAATCAGACGAACTGTGAATTTTCTCCTTCCAATCATCGTGAATATATTGGCCGTATTCATCGATAAAAGGCATGAAATCTTCCTCATTTACCTGATGGCGCGTATCAGGACTCCTGACGAGACGAATGTTCGAAATCTCACAATCGAGTAAACCCTGCTGAGAGCCCTCAAACGGCCACTGCATCTGAAAATCGATCCAATGAATCGCCGTCGAGTCCACGACCTTTGGACCGGGCACTCCTTCTGGCGAACGATAAATGGTAGCATGCGGAATGAATAAGTGCATCGTCTGCTTTTCACCGGGATTCAAGGCAATGCCGGTGTTAATCTCTTGATAGTCCTTCGCTTCCTTCTCCCCACTGGAGATGTGCATCGTCAACCGCAACTGCTTATCCTTTGACAAATTCTCCACATCGACAGCAATCGCCTTAGCAGATGAAAAATCCCATGCAGTCGCTCCCTCCGGAGGCAACAAACGGAAACCAGCATTCCAGGAAGGATCATCAAGCTTCAAATGCAAGCGGCCTCGACCGAGTTCACCCAACTCTACCTGATCGGAGCGCTTCACCTCTAACTGCGATTCGCTAATCGAGAGGCGGTCTGCCAACAATGGAGCAGTCACACAAAAACCGGCAAGAAAAGCCACAACACTAAGACATGTGTGGCGAGAACGAGCACTGAGTTTAGGAAATTTCATATTCTGCATTTTTAACATAAAGGGGTTGAGGTAATTAATTGATATTAAGTGTGCGCGCCGAAATAGCGCATGAATACATATTGCCAAGAGTTACTGTCACACGACGACATCACCCAACGGTGCAACGGCAAAAACTATTTGACCTTCAGTTGGATTACATCGAGTTCCATCCGGTAGCCGCGACTACGAGCATGTTTACCGGTCGATGTAAGTCGGAGTTCCAGCAAGCCAGCCGAACCGAATTGCAGTTCGCCGCAGTCCACGACTCGAAAGTCCGGACGGGAAGAATACAGGTCGATTTTCGGTCCAATCACTTTTCCATTAATGCTAAGCTCCGCGAGGCCGCCCTCAGGAGATGTCCGCACAAGCAGTGCGAATTCATATTCACCAGCAGAAGGCACCGTGAGGTCATGCTCAATGAAATCCCCCGCACCACGGGCCTCAAAAACCCGGATACGCCCATGACTCGCATTTGGCATGTCGGCTATATACTGCGGCACACCATTCGTTCGTGATTCACAGTATTCAGCTTCATAAGTTCCCTCTGCAACCGGCAGCTCTGGCGGCAATGGCTTATTAAAATCGATATCTGTCACAAAATCGTTGACCGTGATCTGATCAAGCGAATCGACCGGAATGCCATCATTCACACAATTATTGAATCGAACTCCGTTAATGCGATGCGTGGCATCATATCCGCTCAATCGAATCTGACCGCCATTCATCCGGACATTCTCAAACAGTAATCGGTCAAAATGACCACGCTCATCCAAATATCCGGTTGAGTTACTGTACCGAGTTTCATCGATATAAAATCGAATCGGCTTTGAAGGCTTCTCAATCACAATATTTTCAAAGCGCAAATTGTCCATCCAAG
The DNA here is from genome assembly GCF_033878955.1 of Coraliomargarita algicola. Lineage (NCBI taxonomy): Bacteria > Pseudomonadati > Verrucomicrobiota > Opitutia > Puniceicoccales > Coraliomargaritaceae > Coraliomargarita > Coraliomargarita algicola. The sequence goes on along the minus strand of NZ_CP138858.1, from coordinate 4,107,469 downwards.
CCCAATCCGAGAAATCGCTATAAATCCCAGCACCAGCATGTTGCAAAATATCGACATTGCGAATTGTAATGTTACGCCAAAGCTGAGCTTCCATGGATGCACCTATCCGAATACCATTGCCCGCTCCTGTATTCCAAATCACCACATTTTCTGCCAAGGCGTTTTCTGTGATAATCTCGCCGTTCGTCGCAGCATCCAGCGAGTGCCAGCCGAGACCATCATCTTCCGCTCGAATAAAAGTGTCACGAACCACAAAATTCTTCACCGCATCGATATCCACACCGTCGGTATTCACACCAATACCAAAGAGATTCATCTGCGAGACCTCAACGTTGATTGAGTTTAAAAAGAGCGTTTGCCACCAAGTGTCATTACTGCGGACACCGATCCCATCAACCTTGATATTCTCCGCATGATCAAACAAAATACCGTGTAACTTCTTATTGCGCAGCGCATATCCGGAAGTATCCAAGATTCCACGTCCCAAGACCTTCACATTTTGAACTGCAGTGGCTTCGATCCGCCCCCGCACCAGTGCGCCTGGCGCGAAATAAACCGTCTGCCCACTCTGAGGGCGAATCACACCCGCATAAGTTACGCCTGGTTTAAAATAAAGGACATTGGCATCCTCAGGAGAAGGCACATCCACTTCTTCAGGCGTCGCGATAATCGCCAGCGGCTTCCGCCCGGGAATCTGCACCACCAGCTTCACAGGCTCATCCAATGTAAACCGAATCGCATTCTGCACCCGAGTTGCCTTCAAATTGTGACGGTCCGGTTTGACGCTGAACTCCGTAAAGTCCCCTTGCACCATCACATCGACCAAAACAGGCTCATCGCGCATCGTGAACATAACGACGTCAAAATCATAAGGTTCTGACTTCACCTCGACTGAATGCCCACCAGCGATCAAGTAATAATTTGAGCTCTCCGGTGCCTCCGGATACCCGGGCACCGGGGTGACTCCCTCGACTGGAATTCCGGGCTGTCCCGGCAGTGGTTCCCGTAAAGCCGCGACTGCCGCCGCCACTGCCGGTGATGGCTCATAATCGATCACCAATCGACTCTTGCTGGATTTGAAACGAAAAATACTCCGATTCTGATTTTCCTCGGCGAGCTTCAGCAGCCATGCCCCCTTTGCTCCGATGGACGCTTGAACAGCGGCAGCAAGCGCCTTTCCACCCAAAGTAAACATCCGCCCAGATTCAGCCTCGGATGCGTTGACATTGATCAAGGCCAAACTCGGTCCGAAATCGCCGCCGAGACGGTTCCATTTGCTCTCCCGATTAAATCGAATCCAATCTACTGTTGATTCATCAAAAACTTGGTCCAAGGCATGCAGATTGAGTTGCTCCACGGTCGAGGAACTGCTGCCCGCACCTTTGTCCTGATCACTCACTTCCAAGACTAGTTCGGCATTGATAATCTTTGCTCCGACAAGCTCCGGTCGGTTCAAATCGAACGTCAACACCGACCGGAGATAGTCACCTACTTGCGCCGTATCACCAACGAGGAAGAGATGATTCCTTTCGTTATTTGCCAAATTGGCTGATTGTGTCGTGCGGATGTAGCCATCTGAAACCGACCTTAACACTAGCGTCTCTGCCTCAACAGACTTGGATGCAACGCCACACAACATGACGGCACAGATAAAAATTCTTTTTAAAGTAGATATGTGGAGTAACATAAGGAGAAATCTGTTTGATGAAAACTAATCAGAAGTGATTCTGATTTCAATTATCACAATAGCTCAGAGACAACAATGGACGATATGTTACTGTCACTTCGATACACATATTGCGGGGCCATAATTTTAGAGAAGACTACTTCCTGATCTCTTTTCGCCAACATATAACTTATCTATGCCCTTCTCTATTAATAATTTTCCCATATATTCGTGCAACTGGGTCTCACTTTTTTTCGCCTGGATCGGATGTGTTTGTACTGTCGTTGCCTCACAGGAACCGGGGAGCGATGTTGTCGCCGCATTTTCTAGAGCAACAAAGGGCGAACCGCTTCGCTATGTCGCCATTGGTGGCTCAATCACCCAAGCCAGCAGTTCGGGCTGGATCGGCGACTGGCTGGACGAGCAATTCCCCAAAAGCGAAATCAGTGTAGTGAACTCGGGGATGAGCGGCACCGGCAGTTCGCTGGGAATTTTCCGCATCGACCGCGATATCATCTCACATGCACCCGATCTTGTTGTGATCGAATATTGCGTCAATGACGGCGGCCTCACCGATGAACAGGCGATTCTCTACATGGAAACATTGGTCGTTCGACTCAAATCACTGCCGCATCCTCCGGCCATTGTCATAGTGGAAGCAGCCGCCCGCAGGGGCGTAAATCTACAGCGCCATCGCCGAATCGCCCGCCACTACGGTCTTGTGGAAGCGGACATGCAGGCCGCGGTCGAGGCCCACCTATCCGAACATGGCGAGGACTGGAATGTGTTATTTTCGGATGACGTTCATCCAAACCGTGCGGGGCACGCGCTCTACGCGGAAACACTGCGCAATACCTTGCGCCCACTACTCAACCGCGCACGCAGCAAGGATAGAGCGACTGCAACACCCCTCGTTCCTCTACCGCCCCCCCTCAGTACGAAGCCTCTGTTGCTCGATGCACGCTTGGTACCGCTCCAAGCATATATCACCCCAGACTGGAAAACAGGAGCACCGCCCTCTGCCTGGTGGGGCCGTTTCTTCCAAGGCGCAATCACCGCAGAGGCGCCGGGAACTGCACTGCGCCTCCCCGTCCGTGGGACAACCTTTGGCCTGTTCTACGCAAGAGACACGGATAATGGCTCATTCTTGGTCAATGTCGACGACTCCGTACCGAGTCATGTATATGCGAATACACGCGATGGTTTCTCCTACCTCCTCGCCGGAGTCGACCTGCCGGCCCGCGAGCACATGCTGAATGTCGTCCTGCCCGCAGAAAGCGAAATCGACCCTAGCCGCAACGGATCCGTAACCCTTGGCTATCTTCTACTGGCAGGGGAGACACAGGCAACGCGTGAGCCGAGTCCACAAGGCACGTTCACTCCCGAGGTGCTACGCGATCTCAATTTGGTCCCAGTGCCAGCGGACGCCTGGAGCTGGACGGGACCTTTTTCATTATCGTACCCAAAAGAGCAGATGCCGATCGACGCGCGGGCCGATACCTTTACAAAGTTCGCTCCCGAGCCCGGCGACGCGAATTTCAGTCTAGATCGTTTCACATGGAAACCTGTGTCCGCCGAGAGCAACCTCGTGGATTTTCGCACGCTCATAGGCGAAAAGAAACCGTCCTTCGTCTACGCCCGAACGGAATTCGATGGTGGATCGGGCGGTCAGGCCCTCCTTTCCATCACCGTCGATTACTACTGTCAGTTGTGGCTCAACGGCGAGCGCATTATAATATTCGACGGTCCACATCCGCGGCCGCATTTCTCCGGTCCAACTGAAAGCAGGAGCAAACGAGTTCTTCATTAAAGCTGGCGCGGGTAGTGCAGGTCACAGTCTGATCCTGAAAATCGCACGCTACTGATTAACTTGAGAAGTAATCCGGGACTTCGAGCAACAGGCGTCCTTTAATTGACGGCAGCACCCATCCAGTGCCGTCTTCGGTCGTCGCAAGGGTTTCATCTGTACCAAAGATCCGGACTTCTTTCGCACTCGATTGGAGGCGCAGGACTTCGTCGGCAAAACTTATGCGTTCTTCGCAAACATCAATCTCCAGGGCTTTTCGAAGCGGGATATAGTGTAGCAGTGTAATGAGCAGCTCACGCTCGCGGCGACGCGCAGCGCAAAGAATCGTCGTGGGCAAGCCGTCGCCGACGGGCGGCGGACCAACGCGATCACGGAGCACACGGCGCCAGACATCACGCACGGCCTGATTGCCCGTCTGCCTATATTCACGGAAGATGGGATCAGCGAAATAGATAAAACCTTCCCCCGCAAGGACAGCAGGAAAGCGGTCCGAATCGGCCTGTGGTGGCGTCTGAAAATGCGACGAAAAGGTGAGATCGGTGCGCTTGAAATACGGAAGTACGCGATCCACTAGAACCTCAACATCGCTCCCATGCTTCACGTTGAGCCCTTGCGAGTACACGACGCGATCACTCGCACTGAGTTCCAGCCAGAAAGCTTCACGGGCACGCCAGTACGTTGGGAATTTCTCAACCTTCCCCTCGAAAGTGAGTGGAAGAAAATCGAGTGCCCAATGGCCCGCGGCGTCACAGCCTGATTGAAACGAGAGAACCAACTGTCCACCTGCGGCGTGAAAAGCTTTTAATTTTTTATAGAGTACCGGGGTCACCACCACGTCGTCTGGCAGGATAAGCGCACTATGCACTGAGAGATCGGACGCGTCGTCGAGCAAAGAAACTTCATAGTGCACTTCCTCGCACATCTGAATTGCGCCTTCGTCGGATTTGCCGGTTTCGGCAAGATCCTTCTTCGGATGATTGGCGGAAATCACCCCAAGATTCGTAATCTCGCTGCTTCCTTGATAGAAAGGATCCGCAGCTTCACACTGAGCGTAAACCGCACCAATTAAATCATAGGCCGCCGCGTCGAGACGACCGCGCGGAGGGAGTTGGTCGCCGATCGAATTCCCGCCTCCAAGGGCTTGCGAGCGAAAGCACTCATATTCGAGTGCCGCCTGTGGCTTGATGCCGCCGAAGTCCCCCCACATCCGCTGAAAGCGACCGGTCATGCCGATCCATTGTTTGCCCCAGCGTCCCGCACCGCGCGCAAGTCGGGGAAAATGGTGGTAGCCCCAGAAACCAGACGGCAACGACTCGATCTCGATGTGCGTGCAATGTGACAGTCGTTGCCGTCCACCCGTTCCATCGACGAACACGTCGAATGGCGTATTGTAAAAAATGGTGCTCTTCGGCGATAGATCCCTCACAAGCTTGCTGAATCGCTCTGCGAAACAAGCCTGCGCGTGGGATTCAAAGCGCTTAAAGGTCTCTGCGTCATCTGCAGCAAAACCATGACGTCTGCGGTAAGCACGGGAAGCATCGCTATAATGCGCGAGGTGATCATAAAACAAGATATCGAAAAAGAGACCGTCGAGCGAACCATAGCGCTCAAACAGTTCGCACACATGTGCTTCGATGTAATCCTGAAAGTCGGGATTCACCCAGTCGTTGAAAAGCCAGCCACCCGGATGCGGTGGACGGGCGGGGTCGACATTATTGCAACGAGCAAATGTTCCGTCAGCGCGCATCTGCAACCATTCCGGATGAAGATGCGCGACGTTCTCCTCCCAGGCAATCGGGGTATAGACGGGACAACGAATGTCTTCCCGGTGCAGGGCTTCGATCATCTCACCAAGGAGATCGCGGTCGCCAATCGCGGGATGTGTTTTCCCCGTCTTTGTCGGGTAGTAGCACATACCATGATGGCATTTGGCGAAAATCGTGACACTGTTGACCCGAGCGCGTTTGAACGTCGCAGCGAAAGCATGCGCATCAAACTCGGTGCCAACATCGGAGATGAACGGCGAGGTATGAAAATCGAGATGAACTTGACGAGTTGAAACGGACATAAAATACAAGTTAGCGCAGGAAGTGGCACAAGCCGCATGGCGGATGCTCACCGCATTGAGAAATCGGTGTTATTGCAGTTCTAGGATAGGTTCGGCTACCGGATCTTCCCAGCTGCCGAAGTGAGCGCCCTTACCTATGGACGCAGGTTGGACAAGGACGAAAGATACCTTCTCCCCTGCAAAGTACCGAGCATTCACGTAATCGGTCACGTCGACGGAGTACGTCTGCCCAACGATACTGGCATCTGTGATCGTGGCAATCAGCGCGCCGGTGGAAAGCGGACGGTTGTTCCAAGTGACGCCGTTTTCCGTCCACGTATCATCGATTAGCTGACGGACCTCAACCGTGCGGTCACCCACACCCTCCCCGCCAACCTGAACCACTCTTAGCTTAAGAGTCGCCGTCTTCACCAGCGACGTCATGGAATCCAGGGGAAACCTCAGGTACGCCACCCGATCATACCCCGGACCATAGACATCCTTGACCAGCAGCCTAGTCGTCGTGCCATAGTTCGTCGTCGGCGCAGCGTCCCACACAAAAGTGTCAGCCTCCGCGGAAAGATTTCGGGGTACACCCACGGTCTCCTCTACAGCTTCGATCACCGCGAGTGTCTGCTGTATGTAGGCGTTGACTTCCGGTGCATTCGGATCCGCAATCTTCGGCACTCCGGGCTGCAGGTTTGGGTGCCCAGAATAATCAATGTACCCGGTCTGGCTCGCGTAGTTGTACCCGGTATTTCCCCACATGTAGATCGGACCAAAGGCATCCGCGGCAATGTCGCCTCCTCCTGGCAATGCCCAATAGTCCGCCCGACCAGTATAGGCAACGGTCGGTCCATAGACCACGTTTTTCACTAGATAATTATTTTCCGTCAGACGGTCGGTGAGCTCAAACGTCCGGCGAGTGGTCCCGTTGTCACAGATACCCATCATATAGCTTTCTCCAAACCATTTTGCCATGACGCCAAGATTACAGACGGAACGACTGCTCTGGGTTCCTTCCTCCATGTAGCCAACCCAGCGGCTGGTGCCGACGATCACGTTCTCAAAAGCTATACTGTTGGTGGAAACGTAATCAAAGTCATAGCCGTCGGAGGCCCAATCTATAAAATTGTGCTTGATCACAATGTGTCCCGAGTCCCCGCCAGCCACGGTATGTACGCCCCGGTGGCTTAGCTTGTGGCAATAATTATTTCGAAACACCGCACTATTCACGTTCCATCGAGCGGTGAAGGCCTGTTCGGTGGAAGCGATATCAAAGCCTTCAATCAGAACATTGGTGGCGTCATATACCCAGAAGCCGCTCGCCGTGTGATCGCTAATTATTTCAGCATTACCAAGTCCGATAAGTCGGATATTGACGCCGCTAATGTCAACAACCGCGTTCGTAGCCCATCCGTCAACCATAGGTTGATTTTTGAGCATCAACGAACCTCTCAGATAAACGGTCGTGTTGGATCGAATATTGAGGGGCGCGTTCAAAACGAAATCGCCGTTCAGATAATAAATGCCACCAGAGGAGATCGCGGAAAGGCCAGCGACAGTGGTAATGGTCTGCGCAAAAGGTGGCACCGCTGGGTCTGGAGCGTTCAACGCCTTAAGCACCGTGGCTAAAGTAGGCTCGGATTTCAACGAAGAATCCCAGCGTGGATGGGATTGAAGGAAATTCATAGCACGCCATGAGATTTCAGCTGTTACCATGTCATCTGCGATGTCCGCCCGGAGAGAGGACATCAAACACAACATAAACACCGTCGTAACGAATCGTCGGGCGGATTTCCTCAAGGAAAGCCGCTCTGGCATGAACAATCCGAAGACGGATGTTCGCAAGATGAGAGAGATGGGATTGTGTTGGAATATCTTCATGCTGAGGCCATAGGAATGTTGGAGCAAAGGAGCTATTTTAACGCAGCCAGAGCGGGCCATATTTTTCCGGATCCTTGCCCTCGGCGATGCCACCAAAAAGGCGGAGTGCGCGACGGCCTTTTTTTCCGGCATCGGCATCAGCGAGCGAGAGCGAAATGCCCATGGCCGAGCCCGCTGCCATTGGCTTGTCAAGTCCAAGCGTAGACCAGGGAAATAATATGTTATAGATGGTGAGATCATCCACTCGATCCACACGCAGATCGATGCGCGGTTCGGGCTCGCCCACAGGGAGTTCCGGCACGTAGGAAATCCATCGCCAAGTCATGACATCAGTGCCGTCCCAAGCAACTCCGTATTCAAAGACACGGTGCCCTTTAAGCCCAAAGAGATCGTTCGCCTCCCAACTCTTTTCGAAGTCAGGATCCAGCCCGATTTGTATGGCGTCCTGCGACCAGATCTCTTCGCCGGAGCGATTTTGCAAATGGTCGTCGTCTCGAACCGCAACGCGGAGATAAAGCCCCTCTGCGCCGTGAGCCGCTTGAAGGGTAGCGGAGCAATCCTCACGGGCAATGGGGCCGCCAAATGGATCCCAGTCGGTGAAATCAATCGAGGGGATTCGCTCCCAATCGGGCTCTGATCCATGCGCCACTGGAGAGGCGGCGAGCAGCGTCAGGTCAAGGGGACGCGTGACCACATCACGGCGGCCTTCATGGCGAGTGTCTACAGCGAGTTGGCCGCGATAGCGCTTGCCAGGAGCTAGGCCTTCGAGCGGAACGCTCAGGCGACGAATGTCGCCGGGATGAATCACCGGAGGATTGAGGAAGCGGTCGCGAGTGTCTTCAAGCGCGACCGCGACGCGCGTAGTCACGGGCCCGTCTGCGTGCGAGGTGACCGTTGTCGTCAGTCTTGGCGCATTTACCTCGGTGGGCCATTCGAGGACGGGTTCGGTTGCCTGAAGCGGAGGAATGACCCGAATCGGTTGCCCGATCCATTCGCCGTCCGCTTCAGTCAGGAGGAGATAGTCACCATTTTGGGCTGTGGCCGGCACGGCGAGGCGTCCATTCCTGACCTTCAGCGGCGCGGGAGCAATCCATGCATCGCTACCGGAAAGCACTGTGTCATCGCCGCCGCGCATGACGTCCAGAGCGGGCAACATTTTAATCTCAGGAGATTGGGCACTTGAGAATTCGAGGAAAATAGGACTGGGCGAGACCTCCAGTTCGTCGGCATCGGCATCCAAGGGGCGCCCCATCATATCCTCGCGACGGGAAGTGACGAGCGGCAAACCGATGGTTCGCGTCGTTTCTGTGTCCCATGCAACTGCGACCGAAGTATCATCAGTTTTCTCAAAGAGGATGAGGTGAGTCGTGGGCGTAAGCCGCAACCAGTTACCTAAACCACGTACGCCGGCGAGCCACCGGGCAACGTTGGCATAAGCAGCGAAGGAAGGCTTTGGGGTGGAATCATCGCGGATGAGCGAAAAACCGCGCTCGCCTGGATTCGGGGCCGCTTTGTAGTGGAGACAGAAAAAAGTCGCGTTTTCAACCCCGAGTGCGGCGAGGAGGGTGAGAGACCGTACGGCATAGCGCGCCTGCGTCAGTTCGTCGACCGGTTTCTGCCAAGTGCCTTTACCCGAGGTCCAGCCGAACTCGGTGAGATGAATGGGAAAATCGGGACGGTCGATCTCGCGAAGGAATTCTTGCAACTCGATGACACGTTGAATGAATTCTTCTTCAGGCGCAGAGCCGTCAACGTAGGCATGCACGACAAGCCCATCGAGGTGATCGAAGAGGCCCTCCTCGTTGGCGGTGACAAGATCGAGCCGAGCAGAGTCCTGGATGCGAATAGAGGAAAAACCGGGACCCAGAACCTTCGTTTGCGGGCGGACTTCTTTGATTCCATCTGCGATGGTAGCAAGCACGCGGACAAGTTCGGCGTTGGTCCCTCCCGCCCACTGCCATTCAGGTTCATTGTAGATCTCAAAGTAATCGGGGAAATGTTTCTCATGCTGACGCACCCATGCGGAAACAAGCTCTTTCAGTTGGCCCCAATCCTTTGGTTTTGTGAGGGGATTTCCAAAGCTCTTTTTCTTTTCCGTCGGTTCCATCAGCCAAAGCGGAAGTCCGAAAGACATAACGCCGACCTGGGTGAACGGACTATCGTGAAAGAGTTCCCGTTCCGCCTCTGGAGGTTCCGCATCAAGCAGTTCCTCGCCGACCGTATGAATGGAGATCATGCGCCGGTTCCAGCGGGCACCGGCGGCAAGCACAAGTTCCGGATCGCCCTGCACAGTCCAAAGACCCAGACGGGATTGCATGCGAAGCGCGTCTGGGATGAGCGGACCAACAACGGTCGACGTGGTCTCCGCACGAGTTGAGGATCCATCAACAAGCTTCAGCTCTGCCGTGAGTGAATAGTAGCCCTTGCCCGGCAGTGAAAATGAGAATTTTTCGTTGGCCTCCTCGGGCAGAGAAAATGTGCTGACAACATTTCCGAATTCATTACGCGCGACAATCTCCCCCCCGACAATACTTGTCGGCAGATGCAGAGTCATCGCTCCATTTATATCCGTAAAAATGTTCCCCTGGGCTTCAGAAGTGAACGTAGGGGCCTCGGATTGCTCCGCTGCAAACGAGAATGCTCCGGGCATTCCAAAGAATACAGTCGCCGTCGCCAGACGGAATGAGGTGAGTAAAAAGCTTAATTTCATGGTATGTTTAGCGAAGTTCGGAAGTCGTCAAAAGTTCCACGGAAATATCATCCACCCAGAGGGTCGCGGGGACCTCGGACTGGTAGGCGACAATCATCAGCGTTATGGATGCGGTACGGGAGTCGAGTGTGCCCGTTGCGTTGAGCTCAACCCATTCAGAAGAATTCGGAACATGGACAAGTGACTTTTCGTTATCGAGCAGGCGGATGCTTGTATTCTCTGCATCACGCTCAAGCAGGCGAATCCCAACACCATTCTCAACCAGACCATGGGTGCGTACGTGGAGATGGATACAAATCTTCCGCTCCTCAGAAGAATCGCCGGAAGGCGATGCGACTTTGATTGCAGGAGCATGGACAATTTTCTCTTTGCCAGACGCTTCCTTGAGTTCAATGCGCAGAGCGTGCATTCCAGAGTGCGGATCATCCGCATCCAGTTCGACACGAAAGGGAGTTCTCCAACCCGTGGCGGGCTGATAAGTGCTTCCATGACCAGCGCCCCAGCCTGGGACCCAAGAAGGCAAGCCCTCAAAATTATATTTAGCAAGCAATTCCGGGAAGAGGTCCGTCTTTGCCTGCAAGCTGCCAGCGACGGCGACGAATGTGAAAGTGATCGCCAAACTAAGACGATGCGAACGACGAATTGTAGAAAGAATGTTCATGGAAGGATACAAAGAGGTTTCAAGTCGTCTGGTCTACTCGTTGATCCCCTTGTTCCAGACTAAGTCGGTGGCAATGTCGGCAGGATACTGAAGTTCGATGTGCCCGTCGGCATAAGCAACCCAAGCTTTGCCACTATGACGGGAACCAAGAGTGTTGTTCGAGTCGACGTTGATTGCCATATATGCTGCGGCACCGCCGAAAGACCAGTTCTTCACTTTTTCAGTCTCCGCAAACACAATTGTGTCTGAGGCCTGAATCTGCGAGTATTTATAACGACCGTGCTCATAGTACTGGCTGTAATTGTTGCCCCATTGCTGGCCACTCGGACTCCCCTGGACGAGTTTGCTGTTGATCCCGTAATTCGGAGCGAGAACCTCACTCGATGGACATTTTCCGAGCTTGTCCGTATAGCCAACAGAGCGCAGATTAGTCGCACCGACACGCTTCTGGTTAATATCTTCCAGAAACCACATCGCTTGAGGGACCCAGCCATTGTTATCCTGCGCCCAAAGTAATGCAAGCGACTGAATCTGACGAATGTTTGAACCACAGTGAGCTGTCTGCGCTTTATCGCGGACACTACTGATCCCCACAAGAGCCAGTGACGCAAGGATGCTAACTACCGCAACCACAGTCAGCAGTTCAATCAAAGTAAACGCGTGCCGAGAAGTCGCTCGCCTGGAAATGATAGAAAGGTTCATGAGATTAAGGCAAAGCTCGCGCGGCATTAGGCGTCGCTAAACATCTTGTGGTGACGTGCCCCGACAGTGAATAATCCTGCGGCAATCATTAGAAGGAAATTCGTCGAAGCGGGCTCGGGAATGGCAGAAAAAGTAAGATCAACATCTAAAAAAGCTACTTGATCGGCGTTCAAACCACCACCAGTGAAGAATCCAACGCGATCAAAAACATAACTTTCAGGCGTCGTATCCACAACCGTTCCCGAAAGAGAATAGATTAAGCCAGTCCCGATCATCGACCAACTAAGGTCTAATCCCGATTCAACTCGAGTTGCCGACAGCGAAAAGCTATAAGTGCCGGACTCAAAAGCGGTATTGGATGGACTAGCGTTTACCCAGGCGAGCAACGAGGCCCCCGCCCCACTGCCAAAGCTACCTGTATTCGGATTATCGCGCTCCCACAAACGACTGTAGGTGGGACCGGTGCTTGTGCCCGAATTCGTCGCATAATAGCCCAGCCATCCGGTGGCACCAGGCTGCCCGTTCACGTCATAGAATCCGAAGCGAAATTGATCCGACTGCGGAGAAACCATCCCGGTGAAGGTGACTCCAGCTGACAATGTGACGGTGTCACCCACGTCTGCGAGCGTGTATGACATGGACGAACTGGCGTAGATAGTCTGACTGTCGGCAGACTCGGAATCCGCATTCCCATTGCCCAATACCGGACTGGCGGTATTGAGACCACTGCTGACACTGCCAGAATACTGAGTCCAGGAATCAAGCAGCTCAGCATGGACGAAAGACGGCAGAGCGGAAATGCCAAAAATGACGCTAATCATCCCGGCTAGCGAGAAACGAGAGAAACAAATGGAAGAATTCAGGGTATTCATAGGGTACATAAGGCTGAGGTAAGATAGAGCTCAAAACAGAGCTTCGATAAGCAATAACAGAACGAGAGAAAATACTTTCTCTATTTTAGGTCAAGTACTTTCTTTAATAATACAACTTGATTCATAACTATTTTTTATTCATAAGCTTAAGATGATAAAACTCAAAGAAAGTATTTTCTATATCCCTCCTCTCCTATTCATTTCGATTTATAATGTCTTCCCTAGCTAAAATTGCCCGCATCTGCGGGGTATCCGTAGGCGCAACCTCCAAAGCACTCACTGGCAAGCCTGGCGTTTCCGAGGTGACTCGGCAGCGGATCCTTAACGTCGCAGCACAGCAGAACTATCGCCCGAATCGCCTGGTCCATGCGATCCAAAGTGGACGCAGTATGACAGTCGGACTCACGTGCAACGATTTCCAAGATGACTTCGTGGGGAGCATCCTCAAAGGCATGCTTGAGGTTCTCTATGAAGCCAGTTACGACCCGATCGTCATCAGTTGGGATCTTTGCGTTCATGAAGGGGAAACTGTCCTCCGAACCTTTGCCGAACGACGGGTCGACGGACTCCTGATGTTCCCACCAGCGGATCAGCCAACTCACGCCTACTTACAAGAATTGAAAAGCTTTCAACGACCAATCGTCGTTGTGGATCAGGTCTTCGCTGGCGTGGAGGACTATGACTTCACAGGTAGTCAGGATTACGAAGGCGGCCAGATAGCAACGGAACACCTCATCAAGCTCGGACATAAAAACATCGCAAACCTCTACCATCTCGAAACGAGTACGGGCCGAGCGAGGTTAGATGGCTTTCGGAGTACGATGCAAAAGCATGGACTCATCGTTCACGAACAATGGATGTATAATATTGAGCACTACGGAACCAAAGAAGCCTACAACCACGCAAAACGCCTTCTTAGTGAAAAGAACGGCCCGACAGCCATCGTCGCCTTTAACGACTGGGTCGCCTTAGACGTGCTTGCCGCAGCACGTGATCTCAATTTGTCCGTGCCAAACGACGTCTCGGTGGTTGGATTTGCAAACCTCAGAGTCGCTTCGAGCGTGCGCCCACGGCTGACGACAATCGCTCAAAACCCATTGTTGATCGGGCGCCGGGCTGCCAAGCGCCTGTTAGAGTTACTGGACGGGGAAAAAGCGGACAGTCCGCCGCACCATCCAGTCACAGACCGAATACCAGTGAAGCTAATAATTGGTGAGTCAACTCGCCCAATCGCATGAGATCCGGTACGCGGCAAAATTCGACGAGAGTCCAACAACGCCTTAGTCAATACTCCGAAATTGTCTATACAATGCCAGTAGCAGCGAGCGCCCTCGCGCGAATAATTTGCGAGTGTGTTGCCTCACAGAAATCGCCGGCCCTCTATTGCCCGGTTCAGAGATGACTCAGTCGAACCATCATCACAATTAAACAGCGGTGATGGCGACAACATTGTGACAGTATCAGACCACTTTTGATTCCTCGTCAGCATATCCATACTAAGATCATTTCCATCACCCCAACTCCCCCCCTTTCAGATGATGAAGAAAACGAAAAATAGTAATACCTATGCAAGATCAAGCTGCATGCCTTCGCAAGACAAGGGAGGCTTCGCCCTAGTCATCGCACTGACACTCATGGCATTCATTGTGTTGCTATCACTCTCACTGACAACGATGAGTCAGATCGAAACAAAGAATGCCGACCTGAACCAGATGATGACGCTAGCCCAGCAAAATGCACTACTGGGACTACAGGTTGCATTCGGCGACATACAGAAGGAATTGGGCCCAGACCAACGAATCAGCGCAACGGCCTCTCGGCTCGACACAGATCCGTATGACAATGACGATTACAACGCTGAAGCTGGAATTCTCACTACTGATGGAGTACAACAAAGCCGCCAGCATTGGACAGGAGTGTGGCGGACATTCAAAGACTCAAATGGATTCCCCAAAACGACCTTCAGCAAGTGGTTGGTTTCCGGATACCCGGACTCACACACCTACGGCGTAGCAGATGCCTATTTAGGAGCCTCCGTATTTGCTGAAGAGAAGCGCAACGAACTCATTAACGGTAGCGCAAAAGTAGAAGCCGGAAAAGTCGACATTGACACTTACCTCGACACCGTGAGCCGTTTTGCTTATTGGGTGGGCGACGAAGGAGTGAAAGCCAAAGTCAATATAGCACCACCGCCGCAAACAGCGAACAGCACGCTCTCTGCTCAAAAATTCGGTTTGAGCGCAATTCAAAATCTGGACTGGCTGCCACAATTGACCAAGGAACAGACAGGAAAGCTACACACGTCCTCATCCTTTAAAATTCTGGAGGAGCAACTGGGGAATGCTGCAAATCAGAGTATACGCAAGCACTTCCACGATCTCACCTTCCACGGATTCGGACTTTTTTCCAACACGCTCTTGGGAGGCCTCAAACTGGATCTCACCAGCGCGCTCTACGACACTTCCAATCAACCCACCGGCTTGATTTTCGCGCCTCAGGACAACCATTCGGCGAGTGCCGCCGACCCTGGCGGACCTGATTGGAAACAGCTTCGCTCGTGGATTCGGACCGAGCCCAATGCTGCCGGTGAACTCCCAATACACGCCTCCAGTGCTCAAGTCGCCGGCGTCTATCCGGTCGTGACCGGTTTCCAATTATACTGGATTCCGACCTATGATCCAGCTGACGCTACTGGCAACCGTAATATCCGAGTTAATATGCTGCCGGCCGTAACCCTGTGGAATCCTTACGACACGCCACTGGAGAGTGCGACCTATACACTCACGTTCGGCCGGACGCTAATGAACGGAAGCGACTTTGAAAATTTTATCTCTCTCTGGAGGAGTTGGTCACTGATAAAGGGAAACAATACTCACTTCCCAATCGAGCAACCGTACCCGGCGACATTCTACCTCACGAGCGGGCGATTAGAACCCGGGGAAGCCATTGTTTTCAGTGCGAGTGCGCAGACACCTTACACCTTTGGAATGAATCCCAGTCCGACGGGTGCCACGCTCTCCCGAGGCTACCATCCGGGCTTTGGCTTCCACTTCGACATCGGAGCACATTACACTCCGGCGGAGACCCCAGAGACCTATCGCTGGGGTGGGCAATACAGCGCTTACCGCACGCACGCACTCAAACTCGCAAAAGGCACCGGCCCGAATGCTGAACCGATTCAGATCGCCGTTTATATGACCGACCACCCAAAAGTAGGACAGGATTGGCAAGGAAATTATGAGACCATGCAGGCATCTCCACCCGCGAACACGCCCATTATCGATACCTCCAATGCCTATGCATATAAAATCCTGCATACTTTCGTCGACAACGAGCCAGTATGGGACCAAGCAAACGCCAACCTCCAACCGAATACGCGGAAATGGCTCGCGAACCACAATCCCCGTGCATTGATTCACGGGCCGAACCCTCTGACCTTTACGATGCCCAAAACCTGGGTAGAAAACGCCGCCACGCTCAACCCGACTTTCATCGGAAGTATGCAACGACGTGGTACATTTATTGATGTCGGTTTCGCGCCTTATGATCTGGACGATAATGTTACGGTCGGTTATTCTGAAAGCCAGAGCGACGCCGAAAGAACCATTCTGTTTCAACGTGCTCCGGATCGCGCTGACCTGCATTCAATTGGGCAGTTTATGCACGCGCCACTCTACAACGATCTGACTACAAACACAGATCCGTATTTTGCCAACGGGCTGAAAATTCGAGTTCGTAATGCGCGCTTTGGCAACAACATCCCAGCTTACGCGGTAGGCAATAGTCTCGCAGACCCATCGATAAGTCTAAATAAAGTCGATCGTGTCTGGAGCACAAGTAGCTACGATGCCATATATCAGTTCCAAGGGGTTCATCATGACTACTCCTATAAATTGAATGCGGCCCTCTGGGATCGATATTTCCTCTCCACACTTCCCGGAACCCTTCCCGAAAATACGCCGGAAAACAATCGAATCTTTCAAGTCGTGCAGAATGACACGCCTCGATCAGGAGAACGCGTCGCCGCAGCAGATCTCGCAATCAACGGTGCCTTCAATATTAACAGCACATCTGTCGAAGCTTGGCGTGCAATGTTTGCGACGTTCTATGACAGCAATGTCAGACGCGCCGACGGATCATTCGACGTTGCTGACCCTGATAATCCGAAGTCTCCGATACTCAGGATCGACACTCCAATCGGCCCCCCGGGAGTGACTCCGGATAGTCAGGACACAGCAACCTTTATCGGCTATCGAACTCTCGATCCTGCCCAAATTGACGCTCTGGCCGATTCCATTGTCGAAGAGATCAAACTGCGAGGTCCCTTCGCCAGCCTGGCCCATTTCATCAATCGGATGCCGGACACCGACGGAACCTACTCGGAAAATACGGATGCTTACCGTTTGCAGGGAACCCTAGCCGCGGCATTGGATAAATCGGGAGTCAATTCAGGCCTTCAGCAAAATGTAAATCTAGCCGCGCAAAACACAGGCATCACCGGCATGCAAGCTCAGGCCGAAAGCGGCTGGCGCACAGAAAACCTCCCCGGTTGGCTCAGTCAAGCCGATCTACTCGCTCGCATGGGAAGCACCCTCTCCGCGCGCTCCGACACTTTTCGAGTGCGCGCCTACGGTGAAGCCATCAACCCTATCACTGGCGAAACGGTCAGCGCACGTTGCGAAGCCATTATTCAGCGTATCCCTGAATATGTAGATAGCCTGAATAATCCTCCGGAAACTCCCTATGATGCCGCCGAAGCGAGCGCGCAGGGCTACGCTCCGTTAACCCAAACCAACCTGAGCTTTGGACGTCGCTTTGTGATCCTTGATTTCCACTGGCTCGAAGACTCCGACGTATGAAAACGATTCACTCTATTCTCATTCTCCTCACACTTCTACTGGGCCATTCGCTTCCGGGGCAAGAAAAAGCTCCAAGCGTCCAGATGAAATTCCAAGCGTTTCTCTGGCCGAACCATGCCCCGCTGGCCGCAAACAGTAGTCAAAACCAAGCGTCAAACCAGATCCAAGCAAACAGCACCTACATTCCGCCGGAAGTCGCCTACTTGGAGAGCGGAGAAGGAAGTGAACGCAGTTTCCAACTTTTGGATGACCGGCGAACAGGTGTAATGAATTACCGCGGCCCGGAGACACTCACTTTCTACAAAGCTGGCACAGCGATGGCCGCCCCCGAAGCACGTGTTGAATTAGGCCGGTTAAAAATCCCCCAAAAAACCAAGGAATTAACTATATTCTTTTTCCCCTTGGCCAGCGGTGGCTACAAAATTTTCTCCATCGAAACCTCCCCCGCAACTATCCCTCTGGGGAGCATTTTGGTTTATAACTTATCCACCACACGCCTAGCGTGCAAATTAGACGAAACCAACTTCACTATCGATCCTGGGCAATCAGCTGTCAAAGCGTTCAGCCTGCCCGACAAACACTACCAACCCATATTGGTCGCCTCACTCAGCCGTGAGGGAGAATGGAAGCGAAGCCTCGCCAGAAAACTCATTGTCGACCAGGATGATCGACTCCTACTAATCATTTACAATCTGGAGGCAAATCCGGATAGTTTCAATCTATTGCCACTCGTTTTCCGCCCTGATTCAGACTGATAAGAAAATGTCATTTCGATTAGTTATTGTTTTATTCGAAAGTATCACGGATGCATTCCGTCATACTATATCGACCCCAGCCAACGAAGAATTACGGTTCAGCCACACGTGCCCGATAGAAAATCTGATCTACCGACGAATTTGGTAAGACACTCACCCCCACCTTTAATCGGGTGTTGGCACTCAAAAGATCGGTTTGCAAAGCAAGCTCCGGCCATGTTCTCTCACCTACCTCCTCCAGCCCCCAGGCGCTCTCGCCGCGACGGATTAAGGCGATCACATCCCAAACCATAAGATCCGAAGAAACCTCAAGTGAACAATCCAGCAAAGCCGGAATCGGATGCTCAAAGGTGAACTCCGCACCGGATTCTACTTTTTGATTGAGTAAACTAAAGTCATCCCATCTCAACGGGTGAGTCCCCAGCATATATTCAAATAAATTGGCAGCGCCATCTCCATCCGCATCCATCTCATTCCTCGCAGAAACGAGATGCGCACGACTCTCAAAATAGTCATCTCTCCAAGCCTCTAAGGCGTTCAGCACTTTCAATTCATCTAAATGCACAGCATATCCAGAACTACTGGAATGTCGCCCATCAATCTCGATTCGCAATCGGTAATGCTCGCCGGAATGCAGATTTTGGCTCCCCAGATCCAGACTCCGTTCAGCCTCCAAACTCTGATACAATTCTATAGTTGTAAGCAAAGTATCGTTCAGAAAAACATGAATTCGGGCCGAACCAGGGCTATGCCATAAATTGAGTTTCAAGCGATAGCTTCCACTTTCATCGGCCGAGAAAAGATGCTCGATAGAATCACCTATTGAATTTGCAATATAGACACGTCGACGCCCTTTAACTGCATCTGTATTATCTTCAATATATTGGACGCCACCAGCAATCACCGATTCCAAATCAGCGACAACAAGACTCCCGGGATGCAATACAGGATAAGGAGTCAAATCTTCATTGAAACCGATATCCGTCACAAAGGCATTAACCGAGATATCAGATAAGCCCGCAACCGCCTCGCCTCCATTCACACAGTTGATGAACCGAAGGTTATTGATTCGGTGAGTCGCATCGTAACCCGCCAACCGAATGGTTCCACCGTTCATCTTTACATTTTCGAACACTAGCCCATCCATATGACCACGCTCATTCAAGTAACCGGTTGAATTACTATAAATGGTGGATCCAATATGAAAATCAATTGGCTTGGATGCTTTCTCAATAACGATATTCTCAAAACGCAAATTCTCCATCCACGCCCAATCGGAGTAATCGCTATAAATACCAGCACCAGCATGCTGAAGTATATCGACATTTCGAATCGTAATATTCCGCCACAACTGCGCCTCCATGGATGCTCCGATGCGAATACCGTTTCCAGCACCTGTATTCCAAATAATTATGTTATTCGCGATCGCATTTTCGGTGATCCTCTCTCCGTTCACAGCCGCGTTCAGCGAGTGCCAGCCTAGTCCATCATCCTCCGCTCGAATAAAACTATCACGCACCACAAAATTTTTAACCGCATCAATATCGACGCCATCTGTATTCACCCCAATCCCGAAAATATTCGAGTGAGCAACCTCCACATTCCGACAGTTCAAATACAGCGTTTGCCACCAAGTGTAAAAACTACGCACGCCGATGCCCTCCACAATGATGTTCTCACTATTTTCAAATAGAATTCCAGCATCCCCTTCAGAACGCACCGAATAACCAGCCGTTTCAAGAATACCACGCCCACAAACCCGGACGTCACTCACACCTTTAGCTTCAATACGTCCTTTAACTAAAGCTCCGGGCGCAAAATAGATCGTTTGACCGCTTTGTGGCCGTATCACCCCCACGTCTTGTATGCCAGGCCAAAAGTAGCGCACGTCAGGATCCGATGGATCGGGCAAACCTCTTTCCAACGGAGTTACGATGATTGCCAGAGGTGTGCGCCCCGGAATCTGCAAAACCATGTTCCGAGCGCTCTCAATTTGAAAATGAAGCCGATTTCCCGAACGACTCACTTCAAGACCATACCGATCCGGCTTCAGTGTATAACTCGTAAAATCACTTGCACATTCGATATCAATTGCCACTACCCCATCCCCCATCGTGAACATCGCAACATCAAAACTGTAACGCTCGGCCTTAACAGCGACTGATCTCCCACCAGCCATGAGTGAATATCTAGCACTATCCGGACGCTCCAAGTGACCGGGCACTGGCACAACGATCTCACTAGGCGTGTAGTCGACCAGTAATACAGGCTGTAATTCATACGCTGCCGACCTTGAGCAAAAACGAAAAACCGAGCGTAATTGATTCTCGATACGGAGCTTGAGCAAAAGCGCATAGTCTCCTCCTATTGATTTTATAAAATCTTCCGTTAGATAGGGACTGCTGAATACAATCACGTCCTCTTCGTCAACTGTCGCCGGGTTCGCCTGAACACGATCTAATAAGGCACCGAAATCACCTCCTCCATTCTGCCATAAATCTGAGTTGCTGCGGTGATACCAATCGACTTCCGACTCAATATAATCCACATCCAGCCCATGTAGATCCAGGTCTATTAAGTCATGGAGACTCCCCCCGTTGCTTAAATCTCTTGAGCTAATGGTTAGAATAAGCTGAACACTATTGATCTGAGTTCCCACTAATGCCGAATGCCGCGTATCAAAGCTTAGAAGACCTCTCAAATAGTCATTCGGTGTTAAGGTATCTCCTACAATGAAAATGCCATTGGATTCATTACTGGTATTGGCAGCACTCTGTGAGGCCCGAATAAATGCATCGCGACTCGCACGAATCTCCAGAGTCGATCCGCCGACTGACAAAGCTGAAAGCAGAATACATACCGCGATGGGAAGGAATCGAGAAAACGCAAAGCAATTTCTCATTAATAATAATAACTCAGACATGATTTAGGGGAAAGCTGCCAAAGCGAATTAGCAGATTACTTTTTTTTCTGGAGGTTTACGCAGATTCAAACAATTTGATTAAAACCTCCAAATATGAATTGCCTCGACAGTGTTACTGTCACACAACTACACCATGTCTGCCCCTTCTAAAAAAAAGGCTGTTTCTCTTCGCCACCTCGCTGAAGTGGCTGGTGTTTCTCGAATGACGGTTTCTCGCGCTTTTAAAGAAGACGCATCCATTAAACCGGAACTTCGAAAGAAAATTCTCAAAGTCGCCAAAGAGCTGGGTTATGCTCCAGATACAATGGTGAGCGAACTGATGACTAGCTTTGCCAGCCGTCGTCCGATCAACTACCAGGAAACATTCGCGGCCATCTGGTGGCCGGAGCGTTGGCAGCATATCGATTCCGGACACGGGTTCGAAGCGGACATCTACCATGGCTTAAATGAAGGTGCTCAATTACATGGTCGGCGCATAGATCATTTTGTCCTGACCAAAGATATGCCGCCTCGAGTCATATCCCGTATGCTTGAAGCCCGAAATATACAGGGTGTCATTCTCACGCCACCGGCCGCTGCGGAAATCGAGGCTCCAAAATTAGATTGGAAAAAACTCAGCGCGGTCACCATCGGAAGTTCTCTACGCGAACCCAAGTTTCACCGAGCCCAGGCCAGTCACTATAACGCGATGATCCAAGCGCTGGAAATCCTTCAAAGCCGTGGTTATAAAAATCCCTGCCTACTGGTTCGTAGCGATGTGGAACGTCGAATGCTCCGCGCTTACACGGCCGCCTTTCTCGCATGGGAATATCCCCACAAACACATTTGGCATGCCGCCACTCCAAGTTCGGAAGGCCTCTCGAATTGGCTAAAGAAAATCGAGCCCGATGTCATCATCGCAGACTGGGATCCTTGGATCGACTATATATCAACAGATGATAAAGCCTACGGCTTCGTCTCTCTAGCCGTGCGCGATAAAAATGGCCCCATCACTGGCATCTATCAAAATACGGCTCGAATCGCAAAAGGTGCTATCGACCTACTCGTACGCGCTCGCTTAACTCACGAAGTTGGGGAACCACTTGAACCACTTTTGATGTTAACCGCTGGCGCATGGATTGAAGGAAGTAGCCTGAATCAGATCGCGCATAAAGCCATCGCAAAGCACTAAAAAATATTCCGTTGAGAACTAACGGAACACCTATTCACAAAGAGACCATTCGTAACAGTAACACTGTTACCAAATGCATCATTTCTCCCATCAATTTAAACAAAAAAGTCACTCCCTCAAAGATCCGGGGTCGAGATCGTGCTAGCGCTATTAGCGCACACGGCTCCTCAGATCATAGTTTCGCTGGGAGTTTTGTAGCGATGGCGATCTTAAAAAGGATAAAAGGGTAGTTAATCAATAGCCCGTTGAAGCGGTTACAGCTGATTGGCCCGTATCGGGATCGAAGCAGAGGTCTTATAATTTAAGAAAAACTCGCGCCTATCATATCAAACTTAATGACCTGTAATGCCACGGTTTACGGGTGAAGCCTTGATGAAGGCTCAATCTCAGAACATATTTCCTTACCAGAAGAATAGCCTGATAGCCCAGATCGAGCGGAAGTGGAACGATTGGAACAATTTCGACAAGCTGCCCCACACTCAACCGCATTACCATAGGCAGCAAAAACTTCGCCTTCTGCCCAAATCAATCCCACAAGGACAACAAGTGGAATTAGCTTGAATACTACACTGAAACAGCATTGACGCCGCTGAAAATCATTCCAAAAGTGTTCGTAATTCAATCCCGCCTACTCCGCCATTTTGCTCCGCAAAACAAATTATCCGGCTTAGCCGGAATAAGGGATGAGAACTTGTTCGATGTAAGAAGCGCAGCGACTGAAGAAGGGGCCTCCGAAGGAGGATCGCGAAGCGATGGCGCAGCCACCAATCCCGCCTTCTCCGCCATTTTAAGACGTAGTCGCCAAAAGGGCGATGAGAAGTCGAGGAGTCGAACCTGCCGCGGGTTCGATGTAGCGAAGCGAAGATGGCAAAGCAATCCCGCCTTCCGTGTGCGACGTAGCTAGCGCACGTCCGCCGTAGCTCGAGGAGCGAAGGAGGAAAACTTTGGCGTAGCAGGGAGACCGGAGACGTATCCGCCATTTATTAATCCCCCAATTTGCCGTAAAACAGCATTGGGGATTTTTTGTGTCTACTTATACCAATTCGAAAAAAGTTTGGTCCTAATATATATCTTTTGTAACCTCGGTTCTAGGAACCGGGGCGATGCCGATCGCTCCCCGAAACAAAGTTTCGAGGCTACGCAAAGGCCAAGCTTATAGATCATATATTCTTAGAAGTGGTACTATAAAGACATGGCGTGTCCGCGCGCGGACGCCGGGCCTCAAAGACTTGCATGCGTTTCAGAATGATTCGCCCAAAGGCAGTCCGACCAATCCGTCCCTCCAGAGCAAGGCTGGCAGATCAGGCCCAACGCCAAAGCCGCCGCAAAAAAAAGCTCCCTACTTCCCACTGCGCGCGTAGCGCGCCCGCGCAAGAAAGACTTGCCCTTTCGTCGATCTATAGCCTTAACAGGCAAACTTTCGCTTTCCCCAGCCAACAGCCCTCTGTTGGCTTTTCTATTTTTACGACCAATGACACAGAACAAATATTTCCAAGAGTGGTTCTCGAATCCGCGCCGCGACATCATCGCAGGCACGGTGGTGGCGCTTGCGCTGATCCCGGAGTCCCTCGCATTTGCCATCATCGCGGGTGTGGACCCGAAAGTCACACTCTACGCGTCATTCTGCATCGCGATTACCATTGCATTTGTCGGTGGTCGTCCGGGAATGATTTCCGCAGCAACTGGCGCGATTGCGTTGTTAATTGGTTCACTGGTCGCCAACCATGGTGTGCAATATCTACTGGCCGCGACATTGTTGACGGGGGTGCTACAGATATTATGCGGCGTCTTTAAATTGGCGGATCTGATGCGCTTCGTCTCAAAATCGGTGGTCACCGGCTTTGTCAATGCACTCGCGATTCTCTATTTCATCACCCAAGTCAATGAGATGATGGGGCAAACTTGGATCATGTATGCGATGGTCGCGGGGGGCTTAGTCATCATTTACGGCTTTCCGCGCTTAACCACCGCAGTGCCGTCTCCACTAATTTGCATCATCGTACTCACCACGGTTTCAATCACAATGGGCCTGGATACGAGCCTGAAAACCGTCGGCGATATGGGCGACTTGCCGAGTTCCCTGCCGTCTTTCCTCTTCCCGGATGTGCCTTGGAACTGGGAAACCTTCATGATTGTTCTGCCCTACGCAATTCCGATGACAGTGGTCGGCCTGCTGGAGTCTCTGATGACTGCGGGCATTTTGGACGACTTTACCGACACCGAAAGTGACAAGAATCGCGAATGTAAGGGGCAAGGCATTTCCAATCTCGTGGCCGGCTTCTTCGGTGGCATGGGTGGTTGCGCTATGATCGGGCAGTCCGTGATCAACGTCAAATCAGGCGGTCGTGGTCGTCTATCGACCGCGGCCTCTGGGATCGTATTGCTGATTCTCATATTTGTGCTAGGTGATTTGGTGAATCAAATTCCGATCGCGGCGTTGGTAGCGGTCATGCTGATGGTCTCGTTCGGCACCTTTAACTGGTCCTCCATCAAAGGGCTGCGTAAGAATCACCTCACCTCCAGCATCGTGATGGTTTCGACAGTCGTGGCCGTAGTGGTGACCCACAACTTGGCGATCGGCGTCGGTATCGGCGTCGTTCTCAGCGCGCTATTCTTTGCTTACAAGGTATCGCGACTCCTCGAGATCTCCTCCGAACTGGAAGTTTCTAAGAAAAAGCGCACCTACTCCGTCGTCGGACAACTCTTTTTCGTTTCAGCGGATACCTTCGCCGATGCCTTCGACTTCCATGAAGTGCTGGAGCATGTCACAATCGACGTCACGCATGCGCACTTCTGGGATTTATCCGCCGTCGGCGCCTTGGACCGAGTTGTCTTGAAATTCCGCCGCGAAGGCACTGAAGTAGAGATCGTCGGATTGAACGAAGCCAGCAAAACACTCGTTCTAAAAATAGCCACACACGACAAGCCCGGCGCAGAAGATGCGGCAGGCGGCCACTAGGATGTCTCATTTCCTAATTCATAATTCCCAACTCCTAATTTCTGATCCCTATGCCTAACATACTAGCTTGCACCGACGGTTCCCAGTATTCACACAGCGTTTATGATCACGCGGCATGGGCTTCACGCCAAATGAACAGCGCATCGATCCACGTGATCCACATGCTGAACCCGCACCACGAGAAACCAGCCACCGCGAACTACAGTGGCTGCATCGGCTTGGGCGCACGCAGCGCACTGCTCAATGAACTAGTCGAACTCGAAGCCGCCAAAGCCAAAATCGCGAAAAAGCGCGGACAAGCGATCTTGGAAGATGCCACCACTCACCTCAAACAAGCCGGCGTCGCCCAAGTTCAAGCCGATCAATGGCACGGCAAACTGAGCGACGAGATCTCGAAGTATGAGCGCGACGCCGACCTCGTCGTGATCGGCAAACGCGGCAACAATGCCGACTTTGAAAAAGGTCACCTCGGCAGTAACCTGGAGCGCGTGGTGCGCAGCTGCCAACACCCGG
Organism: Coraliomargarita algicola; assembly: GCF_033878955.1. Classification (NCBI taxonomy): domain Bacteria; kingdom Pseudomonadati; phylum Verrucomicrobiota; class Opitutia; order Puniceicoccales; family Coraliomargaritaceae; genus Coraliomargarita; species Coraliomargarita algicola. The sequence continues at coordinate 4,081,937 of NZ_CP138858.1, read as the reverse complement.
TTTTAGTGGCCTCGCGAGCGTTTGATAAGATGAACACCTTCGTGCTCGCCTACGACGGCGGCAGTAGTGCACAAAAAGCGGTCGATTATGTCGCCAACGAGCCCCTGCTGAAAGGCATGCACGCCTATCTCCTCTATGTCGGCTCTGGCAATGCCAAGATCGAGGCCTCCTTGGCAGCCGCCGAGGCCAAGCTCAAAGCTGCCGGCTATGAGGTGACCATCGAACAACGCGATGGCGAGCCCGAATCCATCATCAGCGATGTGGTGGCCCAAGACCACATCGACCTATTGGTAATGGGCGCCTACGGACACTCCAGCATTCGCCAGTTCATCGTCGGCAGCACCACCACCTCCATGATCCGCACGGTCAAGATTCCTGTGCTTCTGTTCCGCTAGGCTCAGAGCACTCCTCTGTAGCGATGCCACGCTAGTGGCGTCTCCCGACGGCCCAAAGACCTCGCTCGCGCGAGTTCGCTACAACTGTTGACCTCCTCCGGACACTCCTCTGTAGCGATGCCACGCCAGTGGCGTCATCCCGACGGCTCCAAAGACCTCGCTCGCGCGAGTTCGCTACTACTGTTGACCTCCGCCGCACACAGCTCTGTAGCGATGCCACGCTAGTGGCGCCTCCCGACGGCACCTAAGACCTCGCTCGCGCGAGTTCGCTACAACTGTTGACCTCCGCCGAACACCCTCTGTAGCGATGCCACGCTAGTGGCGCCTCCCGACGGCACCGAAGACCTCGCTCGCGCGAGTTCGCTACAACCGTTGACCTCCGCCGAACACAGCTCTGTAGCGATGCCACGCCAGTGGCGTCATCCCGACGCACCCGAAGACCTCGCGTTGAAAAGCAGCCGCTCGCTCCACATATTTCATTGCACAATCTAGGCATCGGAATTTGCTACTTGCCTATGAGTATTACCTCCACTCCCTACGGCACACTCCCCTCGGGTGAAGCGGTCGACCTCTTCACCCTCACGAACGCGAACGGCCTGAGCGCGGAAGTCACAAACTACGGAGCGATCCTCGTATCGCTCAATGTGCCCGACCGCGAAGGAGCACTCACCGACGTGGTGCTGGGCAAGGACTCGCTCGAGGACTATCTTGCGGGGCATCCCTGCTTCGGCTCCATCTGTGGTCGTGTGGCCGGCCGCATTGGTGGTGCGAGTTTTGAATTGGACGGTAAGACCTACCCGCTGGAAGCCAATTACGAGGGCATCAGCAATCTGCATAGCGGCCCCGAAGGCTTCCACACCATGTTGTGGAAGGCAGAAATCATCGAAGACTTTGGCGTTCAAAAACTACAGCTGCAACTCACCGATCCGGACGGCCACAACGGCTTTCCAGGCGAGGTGCACTGCACAGTCACTTACGCCCTGCTGGATAATGACGCGCTGGAGATTCACTACGAAGCCAGCAGCGACCACACCACTCCCTTCAACCCGACCAACCACAGTTACTTCAATCTGCGTGGCGAAGGCGACATTCTCGATCACAAGCTGCAAATTTTGGCTGATAGCGTGGCTACAGTCGACGAGAACTGCAGCCTGATCGGCCGCCGCGATCCTGTGGTGGCGGGCTACAACGACTACCGCGAGCCCGTGCAACTCGGCTCACTGAAGACATTGGAAGTAGGCAATGCGGATATACACTTCTTCCTCAATGAAGGTCGCACCGCTCAGGCAAAACTGGCGGCGCGAGTCATCGAGCCCGATTCTGGCCGCATAATGGAAGTGCTCACCACCGCGCCCGGCGTGCAATTCTACGCTGGCCTATCCCTCTCCGAGGAGGGCCCTGAAATTGGCAAGGGCGGCGCACACCACAAACCCATGCACGCACTGTGCTTAGAAACACAAGATTACGCGGATTCGATCCACTTCCCTGAAATGGGCAACGCGATCTTAAAGCCAGGAGAAACTTTCAAGAGCACCACGCTTTTTCGTTTTAGCGCACAGTAAAAAGCCCCCCCGGTTCAGAGAACCGAGGATACGAGCTTTGACTCCGCCCCCGGTTCAGAGAACCGAGGATACGGGCTTTGACTCCGCCCCCGGTTCAGAGAACCGAGGATACGGGCTTTGGCTCCGCCCCCCGGTTCAGAGAACTGAGCTTGCTGGAAGGCTTCGCAGGACGGATCTCGGTATGATTTGAAATAAATCGTCATAAATCTGAAAAGGAGTACTTGCATTCAGCGAACAAGCTGTTTTCTTCACAACCTTTCAAATGTGCCCAGATGGCGGAATTGGCAGACGCGCTAGACTCAAAATCTGGTTCCTTCGGGAGTGTGGGTTCGACCCCCACTCTGGGTACCATTTAAACCTCACCTCTGTGAGGTTTTTTTGTGCCCGCAAGACAGGCGCCCCGCCTGTCTCCAGCCTGTCCACCTGCTTCACGCCACAAAAAAAGGTGCCACTCCTGACGGAATGACACCTTGATAAATACTTGGATCTGAAGCTCTGCCTAGATAATCATACCAGCCGCAACAGTCTCGTTGGTCTGCTCGTCGATGAGAATGAAACTACCGCTAATGCGATTGGTCTTATAGCTATCAGCGATCAATGGTGCGGAAGTGCGTAGCGAGATACGACCGATGTCGTTGTGGTTAAAGATGAGATCGTCTTCGACCTTGTGCAAGGTGTTGATGTTCACCTTATACTTCACCTCAGTCACGATTGCTTTCACTTCTTTAGTGGTGTGACGCAAGATATACTTACCGCGCCCCGCGAGCTTCTTAGTCGAAGAGAACCAGCAAATCATCGCGTCCACATCCTGACGTGGCTCGGGTGCATTGTTAGGCTTCACTAGCATATCGCCACGCGAGATATCGATCTCGTCGTTGAGCGTAATGGCTACAGACATCGGCGCATAGGCTTCTTCCAATTCGCCATCCATAGTGTGGATCGCTTTGATGGTCGACTCGAAACCGGATGGCATGACTTTGACAGCATCGCCTGGCTTAAAGACACCGCCCGCGATACGCCCCGCGAAACCGCGGAAATCGTGCCACTTGTCAGAGTGCGGGCGAATCACCCACTGCACGGGCATACGCGCTTCGACGTGATTCTCGTCAGCACCGATGTAAACTGTCTCCAAGTGGTAGAGCATCGACGGGCCTTGATACCAAGGCATGTTCTCGGACTTATCGACGACGTTATCTCCTAGCAATGCGCTGACAGGAATGAAAGTGATCTCCACGATGTTATCGAGGCGGGAAGCAAACTTCTTAAAGTCCTCAACGATGCCGTTGTAAGTGTCCTCGCTCCAGTCGACCAAGTCCATCTTGTTGACGCAGACCACGATGTGTTGGATGCGTAGCAAGTTAGCGATAAAAGCGTGACGACAAGTTTGCTCGATGACGCCCTTACGCGCATCCACCAAAAGAATCGCAAGATTCGCAGTGGACGCACCCGTCACCATATTACGGGTGTATTGGATGTGGCCCGGCGTGTCGGCGATGATGAACTTGCGCTTGGGTGTCGCGAAGTAGCGGTAAGCCACGTCGATGGTGATACCCTGCTCGCGCTCGGAACGGAGACCGTCGGTGAGCAGTGCGAGATTGACGTTTTCGTCGCCGCGCGACTTGGAGCTCTTTTCCATGGCTTCGAGTTGATCCTCGAAGATCGCCTTGGAGTCGTAAAGGAGGCGTCCGATAAGTGTACTTTTGCCGTCGTCGACGGAACCCGCGGTGGTGAACCGCAAGAGATCCATGTCAAGATAGCCGGCTGATGATTCTGATTCGCTCATGATAGAAATTGGTAATGAATGATAAATGATGACTGATTCTGAATGGGGCGCTAAAGCAACCCCACTACGCTTTGTATTCTTAAGCGTCGCTTAAAAATACCCTTCTTTTTTGCGATCTTCCATCGCGGTCTCAGAGCGTTTGTCATCGGCACGTGTGCCACGCTCGGTTTGGCGAGCGGCAGCGACTTCGTCGATGATATCGTCGAGTGTCGCCGCGGTAGAAAGCGCCGCGCCGGTGCAGGTCGCATCCCCGATAGTGCGGAAGCGCACAGTCATCTTTTTAACATTGGCCTTCTCTTCAGGGAGCAGCTCCATGAAGTCAGTCACTCCCATCACCACACCGTTGCGCACGAAACACTCGCGCTCGTGTGAGAAGTAGAGATTAGGCAGTTCGATGTTTTCCAGCTTGATGTATTGCCAGATGTCCATCTCCGTCCAGTTCGAGAGCGGGAAGACGCGGAAGTGCTCGCCGTGTTGCTTGCGACCGTTGAAAATATTCCAGAGCTCAGGGCGCTGATTCTTAGGGTCCCACTGACCGAAAGCATCGCGGTGCGAGAAGAAGCGCTCCTTGGCGCGTGCTTTTTCCTCGTCGCGACGGCCACCACCAAGTGCGGCATCGTATTGACCTTCTTCCAGGCCTTCGAGCAAGGCGACAGTTTGTAGACCGTTGCGGCTGGCGTAAGGACCCGTTTCTTCGACAACTTTGCCCTCGTCGATTGCTTTTTGCACCGACGCGACATGTAGTTCAGCGCCGATTTCTTCGACGAACTTATCACGGAAGTCCATCGTTTCAGGAAAGTTATGCCCCGTGTCCACGTGCAAGAGTGGAAACGGAAGTTTCGCTGGCCAAAAGGCCTTCTTTGCCAAGTAGGCCATCACGATGGAATCTTTACCACCAGAGAAAAGGAGAACAGGTTTCTCAAACTGAGCAGCAGTCTCACGAAGGATGTAGATCGCTTCGGATTCCAGCTGTTTGAGGTGAGTGATTGTGTAGTCTTTAGCCATACTTAAAAGAATTAAAAATTAGGAATTAGGATGTAGCCCGAAAATGGTGCCTCGATCGAGAGAGGAATTAAGAGTTTTTGATGAGAGGAAGGACTTTTTCCAGCAGCTGGTTCAGCGACTCCTCTTCGGTTTGGTTATCGGTGGTAATCGTCCAATCAGGATCACCCGCTACAGGCGCTTCAAAAGAGGAATCCTTACCGGTGAAATTTTTAACTCCGCCCGCGGCAGCTTTGGCATAGAGCCCTTTCACGTCGCGCTCTGCGCAAGTCTCGAAGGAGGCTTCAACATACACGGGGGTGATATCGTCCACGCCCACGATCTCACGGGCAGCAGCGCGCAGTTCCCGCTTAGGCGTGATAAAAGAGGTAAAGACGACGATGCCCGCATCCAGGAAAAGACGTGTCACTTCAGCGATGCGTCGGATGTTTTCCTGGCGATCTGCATCGGAAAAACCGAGGTCACTGTTGAGGCCACTACGAATATTATCGCCATCCAAAATTTTGGTGATGAAGCCCTGCTCTGCCAGTTTGCGCTCCAGTGCGTTGGCCAAAGTGCTCTTGCCCGAGCCAGACAGCCCGTAAAACCAAAATACATGCCCGCGCTGCTTCAGCTGCGCCTCCTTGGCGTCGCGCCCTAGCATGCGGTGAAATTCAGTATGGATGTTTTCAGGTGTGGACATAAATGAAGCCGCCATGTAAGCGGGTGTGATTAAAATGTAAATGCGTTTTCTTTAACTTAGGTTGTTGAGTCAAGAACCTAATAAAAGAAATTTAATACCACAAATACCAAAATTCCGCAGCGACGTAACGCCAGTCACGTCCAAGCGAACGCACCCAACCGCAAAAGACGCCGCTCGCGCGGCATCGCTACACCAATTATCGGCACACGATTCCGTAGCGACGTGACGCCAGTCACGTCATTTCTTTTCCGGACGCATCGCTAGACTCACCACTTCTTTATCGAAGTAATTGCGATCCATACCAGCATTCACCACCAAGCCTTGCCCATTAATGCCACTGGAAGCGGGGCTCAGTAAAAAGACCGCAGTGTTAGCCACTTCTTGCGTGGTCAGGTTCTGCTTACGAAAGGTCAATTTCTCAGCGTAGAGGTAGCTCTCCAAATAGCCAGGAATCCCAGCCGAAGCGCTGGTCTTGAGCGGGCCCGCGTTGACGGTATTGAAGCGCACCCGCGTGTCAGCACCAAAGGACTTGGCCAAATTATACGAAGAAGTTTCCAGGGCCGCCTTAATCGGAGCCATGTAGCCATAATTCTCAGCGGTCACATCGGTGGACGAAATGCCGATCGACACCACAGAAGCATCGTTGTTGAGGTGCGGCTTAAAGGCGCTAGCGACTTCCACCAAAGAGAACGCGGAGATCGCAGTGGCTTGCAGGAAATCCTTACGCACGGTATCGTGAAAGGGCTTAAAGCCCTCGGAGTAATTGGCAAATGCGATCGAGTGCACGATACCGTCAAGCGTGCCGTAGTCGGCCGCGACTTGTTCGGCTAACGCGGTGATCTGCTCGGGAAATTCCACATCGCAGATGTAGGCCTTCCGATCGCCGAGCAGCTTTTGCAAGCTCTCCAAGCGCGCTTCGGAACGCACACTGTGGATGACCTCAGCGCCCGCCTCTTCCAGCGATTTAGTGATCGCCCACGCGACGCTCTTACGATTGGCCACCCCCATCACGAGGAAGCGTTTATTTTCTAGGTTTAAGAAACTCATATTATTTCCCCTCCCCCTCGACCATCGCCAGCGCGAACTTAATGGTCATAGCTGGCTTGCCGCCCTTGAGCACTTTGGCCTTCATAAAGAAGAAACGGCTCACGGTCTCGTCCATCGTCACCTCAATGGTGATTTCGTCACCTGGCTTCACCATTTGCTTGAAACGCGCATCGCTAATGCGCGAGAGCACAGGTGTGACATCATTGAGTGAGCGGCCCTCTTTTTCGATCTGCTTAGCAAGATAAATTGCGCCGGTCTGGAAGCAGGCCTCGCAGAGCAAGACACCGGGCATAATGGGATTGCCGGGATAGTGCCCCTCAAACTGCGGCTCCTCCATACGAATGGTGCGCTTACAGGTGGCGCCGTCCTCGCGAACTTCGACGATCTCGTCGATAAAGAGAAACGGTGGGCGGTGTGGGATTGTGCGTAAAATTTCGTCCATGCGAGAGAGTGAATGTCTAAACTGAAGAAATGCACGCCTGAAGAACCGCCGACTTAAATTTTCCGATGCCTTCAATCAACCAACGGCGTAACAATATCCCGCCAATGCTAGTATTTTGCCTAAATGCTCTATTGCGCCCAATCAGGTAAGTTGCCCAAAACGATTTCAAAAACTGGTATAAACAAAAAGTAGAGGCAGAGAGGAATCAAAATAATGCCAATGATATTGAGCGCGAAGCCCGAACGCACCATCTGCGGGATCGTCACATGTCCCGAGCCGAAAACAATCGCATTCGGAGGCGTGGCGACCGGCAACATAAAGGCACAAGACGCCGCCAGCGCGGCAGGTGCCAAGAGAATCAACGGACTCTGCCCCAGACCAATTGCAATGCCAGCCAACACAGGCATCAACATCGTAGAAGTCGCCGTGTTCGAAGTCAGTTCAGTCAAGAAAATGACCAAGGCAGTCACACAAAGCACCACCACGAAAATCGGAAGGTTTTCAAAGATGGTAATCTGTCCCACAATAAAACTAGCCAAGCCCGAGACCTGAAAGCCCTCCGCCAGGGCGAGGCCGCCTCCAAACAAAATCAAGACGCCCCATGGCAATTTCGCCGCCCATTCCCAATCCATCACAAAGATACGTTTACTGAATTGCACAGGAATGACGAAGAGTATCAGCGCCCCCGCGATAGCGATGCTTGCATCTTTAATCATTCCTGGCTCAGGGAATAAAGCTGCCAACTGAGGACGAAAAATCCATCCACACGAAGTCAGAGAAAAGACAAACAAGGTCCAGCGTTCGCCCGCCTGCATCTTCCCCATCTCCTTAAGCTCTGCATCAATCACCTGCTTCGCATTAGGGATCTCCACACCCGGCATCGGATTCGCGACACGGGTGAGCCAAATCCAGACTAATGGAAGAAAGACACAAACAAGGGGCACGCCCACCATCAACCATTTGGCAAATGTGATCTCGTAGTCGTAGGTTTTGGCCAAATAGCTCGCCAACACGGTATTCGGTGGAGTTCCTATCAACGTTGCAATGCCACCAATCGATGCCGCATAGGCAATGCCCAACATCAAGTTAAGTGAAAGCGCACGCATACCTGCTTCACGATTTTCACGCCCCGAGGCCTTCACCTCAGCAAACATTTGCTGCACCACAGCCATACCTATCGGTAACATCATCACAGTGGTCGCGGTATTGGACACAAATGCCGACAGCAAAGCAGTCGCTAACATAAAACCAAAAACCAATCGTCCCGGTGAAAATCCCGTCACTCGGATCACATGCAGGGCAATACGTCGATGCAAGTCCCAACGCTGCATAGCCAAAGCAATGATGAATCCACCCATGAATAAGAAGATCAAGTGATTGGCATAGCCCGAAGTCGCTTGTCCCGTCGACATCACCCCTAACAAAGGAAACAACATAATGGGCAGCAAACTCGTCGCAGGAATTGGAATCGCTTCACTGATCCACCAAGTTGCCATTAATAGTGTCACAGCCGCCACCCGTTGCGCTTCCCACGACATACCCTCTGGTGTAGGTAGCAGCAACATGATCAAAAACGCCAGAGGGCCGACGACTAAACCGACTCTCTGCCGCATGCCGAACTCACGTGAATGATCATCCGAGTCGCGCTCAGCATCTTGTTGCACACGGTAGTGTTGCTCCGCCGGCGAAGCTTCGAGCACTCCGGAGAGATCTTCATTATCCTTGGGGTCGTGGGGCATAGTAGTCAGGGCAGAGGGTGTGAGACTCATGTAGTTTCGTGATCAGTTTAAGGTCGAGCAGAAAAACGGCCCCAGAACTAGAGTTCTTCAAACTGCTGAAGACGCCCTAAACACGGATCAAGCGAAACACTGACTGATATTCTAAATAGGCGAATGCTCGGGGACTAAGCCCCAGCGCCTGATGAAAGACTCTGCAACGCCAATAACTTTTGCTTCAGCACTTCCGCATTGATCGGCTTGGTGATATAATCACAAAAGCCTTGCTCCAAATACTTCGTCTCATCATCGCACATGGCATTCGCCGTTTGCGCGATAATTTTGGCATTACTATCAAGTTTCAGAATTTCAGCAGCGGCCTCTTCACCATTCATCACTGGCATACGGATATCCATAAGAATGGCATCGAAGCCGCCTTGAGACCTCACCATTTCAACAGCTTCCTGACCATCGCTCGCCATCACGAAATCGACCCCGATTCGGCTCAACAATGCACTAAAGAATGCTTGGTTCATCTTGTCGTCTTCGACCACAAGCAGTTTCAGCTTTTTAATCGCCTTTTCATCCACATCAACCACTGGCTCGACTGGCTCAGGAGCAGCGATCAGCGGCTGCTCATAAGGGATGCGAAAACTAAAGGTCGATCCTTCGCCAAGTTTCGATTCGACATGCATGCTGCCTCCCATCAGGTGAACGATTCCACGGGATAGGGACAGCCCAAGGCCCGTGCCCTCGTAATTCTTAACCATATCTTCCAGGTGCTCGAAGCGCTCAAAGATGACCTCCATTCGATCCTCAGAAATCCCAATCCCCTGATCTTGAACAAAAAATTCGATACTGTCTCCCAGCTGCCTATATCCAAACTCGATCACACCCTCATCTGAGAACTTCAAGGCATTGCTCAGAAGATTGATCAACACCTGTTGCAAGCGATGTGCATCCGTCTCAATGATGATATCCCTGACTTCTGGAGAGACCGTTTCTTTGAACTCGATCTGCTCCTTATTCTTTCTTCGCTTGAGGTTATCAAAGGTCGTTTTCAGAGAATCGATCACATTGGAGAGTTTGCATTCTTTCATCTCCAGTTTCAGTTCACCGGCCTCGATCTGAGAGAGGTTGATGATATCATCGATAAGACGGAGCAATTGATCCGAGCAGCTCTGAATGATATCGAGATATTCATGCCTCATTTTCAGTTCCAAGGAATCATCGCGCAGAATTTCTGAAAAACCGACGATCCCATTGAGCGGCGTCCGGATTTCATGGCTCATATTCGCTAGAAATTGATCCTTATAGATCGCGGCCGTATCAGCCGCCTTGATGGCCTCCTTGAGCTTACCTTCAGCAGCTTTCTCATCGGTGATGTCTGCGATAACACCGATATAACTGAGAACATTGCCAGCCCTGTCTCTTTCAAAGACGCACTTTACAGAGCGACACCAGATAGTCACTCCGTCTTTCCTATGATACTTAAAATCGTATTGAGACTGCTGTCCACCCTTAATGACTTCATCCAAATGCGCCTGATAGGCCTCATGATCATCCGGGTGGACACACATGAGTAATTGTCGACGCCCAAGACGTTCCACCTCTTCAGGCGTAAAACCTAGAATCTTGGAAAACTGATCGTTGAAATACTGATAGCGATCTTCCTTGTGATTGGACACAAAAATACCGACTGGCGATAGTTCATTCACCCGATCCAGGAACTGCTTTTGTGCAATCAGTTCATCCCGAAGTTTCACTCTCTCAGTGATATTCTGCGCGACACCTCGCAAAGAAATCGCTCGCTTATTTGCGTCGTATTCGACTGCCCCCCGAGCCCAAATCCAAACTTCCTCACCGCTCGCCGTGGTCAGATCGAGCTCAATTTCATAGGGCTCTCCGGTGGCGCGTGTGTGCTCAATCGCCTGGGTCAAGCGCAGCCAGGAATCTTTACTGAAAAAGCCCTCCTGAGCTTCATAAGACGGCGGCGTGCTGCCGGGTTCGAGCCCGAACATTTTAAATAATTCATCCGTCCACAGAATCACACCATTCTCGAGGTTAAAACTCCAGCTGCCCAGCTGGGCAATTCCTTGTGCGAGTGCCAACTCTTCATGACTTTCAGAAAGTGCTTTTTCCTTTGATTTCAGCTCGGTGATATCAATGAATGTAATCACGACTCCATCGATCATTTTATCAATGGTAATGAAAGGGCTGATACGACATAAGAAATGCCGATCCGAGGAATCAACGACTTCCATTTCGGAGCTTTTCAACTCATCCAATGCCTCGACCGAACGCGCGAGTATCGCATTTTTCACCTGCTCACCAAACGAACTTGAAAAACCATGAATCGAGCGGCTAATATCTTTATCCGTCAAAGAGAAGTGATGCGTCAAAGGCTTAGTATATTTCCGAATTTTGAGCTCACGATCCAAAAAGAGAGTTCCAATCTCAGTACTCTCGAACAGATTGTTCATGTCGTTATTAATTTCATGCAGCTCCTGGTTCTTCTCCTGCAACTCGGAGTTAACCGTGTAAAGCTCTTCATTAACCGACTGAAGTTCTTCGTTGGTGCTCTGCAATTCTTCATTTGAAGCCATCAATTCCTCGTTCGAGGACTGTAGCTCTTCATTACTCGTTTCAAGCTCTTCGACTACATTCTGCAACTCGACCTTCGTCGTGCTGAGCTCTGCCTCCAAATCATCGATACGTTGCTGTGACACTTCATCCAGCGGGACATTATCAATCACACTGACATCGTTGACCGGGACAGTTTCATCGCTGAAATGTATCAGGTAGATTTCGGCAATCTGCCCCTGAACTTTCACCTTACTGATGGTCAGATCCAAAGAAATCGAGCGGCTGTGCTTCTTCGTCGTCACCTTATTGATACGGACGTCGACCCCCGTCTTAATCACCTTGCGGATGCTACTTCTTATGATCGTCCCCAATTCGGGACTGAGCATCTCCAACAGGTTATTTTTGAAAGCCCCCTCTCTGTGCTGCAACAGTTCACCAGCGTCCCCTTTGATGAATAGTATATTATACTCTTTATCAATGAATACAGAGGATGGGCTAAAACGCTTACTTAGATATTTATAAAAGCCAGTATCAGGATTATCCCGGTAACGGTATTGAGGATCGGCGGATTCCCGTAGCCCTAACTCACGCGTAACCGAGTTCGGGAAGACATCATCCCGCAATCGACTCGGCACCTGCTTGGTTTCCACGATTGAGCGAAATATCTTATTCTTCGAATCCACCTCTTCAAAGAACTTGGACTGCTCCCCTAAAGACTCACTGCTCCCCAAGAATAAATATCCATTATAATTAAGAGAGAATTGGAAATCCTGAAAGACCTTGTCCTGAAGATCATTATTAAGATAGATCAAAAGATTCCGACAACTAATTAGGTCGATCGAAATAAAAGGAGGATCCTGGCTAAGATTGTGTTTTGAAAAAACAATGCGATCACGAATCCGTTTAATGATTTGCAGGCGATCTCCTTGTTTGACGAAATACTCCTCCAAATACTCCTTCGAAATTTCATTTGATATATTGACGTGGTAACTCCCCTCGCTCGCCCGAATTAAGGCATTTCCATCAATATCCGTCGCAAATATTTTATACTCGGTATTCAGACGATTCTTACGAATGTAATCATCAAAAAGCATGGCGAGCGAATAGACCTCTTCGCCAGTCGAACACCCGGCCACCCAGATGCGAATCGGACTCCCCTCCGCCGGCCGCGAAGAAACCAGATCTGGG